>NZ_JBHVPX010000074.1:0-1178 GCF_042887155.1 Streptomyces sp. NPDC057963 | reverse complement strand
ATGCGCGAGAACCGTCCGACTGAGCATGATCGCCACATCCGGATCATGCCACCCACCAGCAAGAACACATCACCCACTATCACGCACCAGCTCGTTACTGATCGTTTCAGAATGCGGTTCGGAGTCGTCTCAAGCAGATGATGCTGCAGGCGAGTTGGAGCAGACCGAGATGGAGGTCTGCGCGTATCTCGTAGCGGATCCGAAGGCGTTTGAACTGGTGCAGCCAGGCGAAGGTCCGCTCGACGACCCAGCGGGTCTTGCCCAGGCCGGAGCCGTGCGGGGTGCCGCGACGGGCGACCTTCGGTGTGGTCCCACGAGCTCGGACGAGGCGGCGGTACTTGTCGAAGTCGTAGCCGCGGTCGGCGAAAAGTCGCTGGGGCCGGTGGCGGGGCCGGCCTCGCAGGCCGCGGATGTGCGGTATGGCGTCCAGCAGTGGCATGAGCTGGGTGACGTCGTGGCGGTTCCCGCTGGTCAGCGCGACGGCGAGCGGGGTTCCGTGCCGGTCGACGATGATGTGGTGTTTACTGCCGGGACGTGCCCGGTCGACCGGCGAAGGTCCGGTGTGAGCCCCCCTTTGAGGGCCCTGACGTGCGAGCCGTCGATCGCAGCGTCGTCCAACTCCAGCAAACCCTCTTTACGCAGTTCCGCCAGCAGGACTTCGTGCAGGCGGGGCCAGACTCCGGCTTCGGTCCAGTCCCGCAGACGCCGCCAGGCCGTCACCCCACTGCAGCCGACCAGCTCTGCGGGGACGTCGCGCCAGCTCACACTTTTGCGCAGCACGTAAACGATGCCCCGCAGAGCAGCACGGTCATCGGCCGGCAGCCGCCCGGGATACCGGTGCCGCCGAGGCGGACAAGGAGCAGCAGCGGGGCTATGCGTTCCCACAGGTCATCGGGCACGAGATCAGCAGACACCTGGCAGATCCTGCCGACACAACACCCAACTGCCAAGCCAACACACCGATCTCATTCTGAAACGATCAGTTAGACCGTGTCCTATGTGGTGATCGCTCGTTGAGCTGTTCATGGGGCGGGATACGTGGAGTTGGATTGTTCCGGACGGGCTGTGGGAGATCGCGAAGCAGTTGATCCCGCCGTCGAAGGTGCGTCCGCAGGGCGGCGGGACGCAGGACACGCCTGATGAGACCCTGTTTGCGGCCATCGTCTACGTGCTGGTGA
>NZ_JBHVPX010000073.1:0-1243 GCF_042887155.1 Streptomyces sp. NPDC057963 | reverse complement strand
CCTAGTAGGGCTTTGTTAGGTGGTGTCGTAGGTCTGCCATGGGGTGGGTTGTCGGCAGGTGGGGCAGGTCCCGGTCCAGGTGGCTAACAGGTGTTGGAGGAGGGCCAGGGCCTGGTAGAGGGTCAGGCCCTGGCAGGGACTTTTGGGCAGGACCTCTGTTCGGTCAGGAAGAGGTGGGCGGCGGTGACGAGGGTGACGTGGCGGTGCCAGCCGGTGAACGAGCGGCCCTCGAAGTGGTCGAGTCCGAGAGTGGTCTTCAGCTCGCGGTAGTCGTGCTCGATGCGCCACCGCAGCTTCGCGAGCCGGACCAGGTCCCGGGCCGGGATGTCGGCCGGCAGGTTGGAGATCCAGTACTTGACCGGCTCGTTCTCTCCTTCGGGCCACTGGGCGATCAGCCATCGAGGACCGATGACTCCGTCTGGGGCGGGTTTCGGGCGGCGGCCGGCGAGGCGGACACGCAGAAAGACGAAGCGGGCGGACATGGCAGCCTTCGATCCCTTGCGCCAGGTAACCGCGACCGCGCTGCCGCGTCCTGCGGCCACGACATGTTCGCGCAGGCTGACCGGGCGGGTGCGGTAGCGGGGCAGCGGGCGCGGCCCGAGCCCGCCGTAAGGCGGCTGATACGGCACGGCCGACTCGGTGTGGGCGGTCATCTCGCCCTTGACCTGCAGTGCGTAGGCCAGACCGCGGTCTTCCAGGCCGTGGCGGAAGTCGGCGTTCGCCCCGTATCCGGTGTCCGCGACCAGCACCGCGGGCCGCAGGCCGACCGTGGCCAGTTCGTCGAGCATGTCCAGCGCGAGCTGCCACTTCGGCCGGTGATGCTCGCCCTCGGGGATCCGGCAGCGGGCCCGCCGGTCCGCAGCCTCCGGCTGGTCCCAGCTGCCGGGCAGGAACAGCCGCCAGGACAGGGGGCAGGACGCGGTGTCGGACGCCGCATGGACACTGACCCCTATCTGGCAGTTCCCGACCTTGCCCAGGGTGCCGGAGTACTGCCTGGCCACCCCGGGCGAGGACGTTCCGTCTTTCGGGAAACCGGTGTCGTCCACCACCCACACCTGCGGCCGCACCACCGCCACCGCCCGACGGGCCAACCTGATGCGAACCGTGTCCACCGGCCAGGTCGACGACGTCATGAACTGCTGCAACTGCTGATGGTCCACACCCAGGCGCCCGGCCATCGGCTGCATCGACTTCCGACGCCCGTCCAGCAGCAGACCCCGCAGGTAAAGGCCGCCCTTCACTC
>NZ_JBHVPX010000072.1:0-1429 GCF_042887155.1 Streptomyces sp. NPDC057963 | reverse complement strand
GACCGCCTTGCCGCGACTTTCAAGAATCTTCGGGGCAAGGGCCGCTTGTCCGAGGCGGACATCGATGCCACGGCTCGTGAGATCCGTATCGCGTTGCTGGAAGCGGATGTCGCGTTGCCGGTCGTGCGTGCCTTCATTGCGAATGTCAAGGAGCGGGCGCGTGGGGTGGAGGTGTCCCAGGCGCTGAATCCGGCGCAGCAGGTCGTCAAGATCGTCAATGACGAGCTCGTGGGTATTTTGGGTGGTGAGACGCGGCGGTTGCGGTTTGCCAAGACTGCGCCCACGGTGATCATGCTCGCGGGTCTGCAGGGTGCGGGTAAGACGACTCTGGCGGGGAAGCTGGGTCTGTGGCTCAAGGGTCAGGGTCACTCGCCGCTGCTGGTGGCGTGTGATCTTCAGCGTCCGAATGCTGTCAATCAGCTGAGTGTGGTCGCTGATCGTGCTGGTGTTGCGGTGTATGCGCCGGAGCCGGGCAATGGTGTCGGTGATCCGGTCCAGGTGGCCAAGGACTCGGTCGAGTATGCCCGGTCGAAGCAGTTCGACGTGGTGGTCGTCGACACTGCGGGCCGCCTTGGTATCGACCAGGAGCTGATGCGGCAGGCCGCGGACATCCGGGATGC
Source organism: Streptomyces sp. NPDC057963 (assembly GCF_042887155.1). Lineage (NCBI taxonomy): Bacteria > Bacillati > Actinomycetota > Actinomycetes > Kitasatosporales > Streptomycetaceae > Streptomyces > Streptomyces sp. NPDC057963. Next base: position 809 of record NZ_JBHVPX010000072.1, on the reverse strand, counting down.
GGTCGGTCCGGATGAGATTCTTTTCGTTGTCGACGCGATGATCGGTCAGGATGCGGTCAATACGGCCGAGGCGTTCCGTGACGGTGTCGGTTTCGACGGTGTGGTGCTTTCCAAGCTCGATGGTGATGCGCGTGGTGGTGCGGCTCTGTCGATTGCCCATGTGACGGGCAAGCAGGTCATGTTCGCGTCGAATGGTGAGAAGCTCGGGGATTTCGATGCCTTCCATCCCGACCGGATGGCGTCGCGCATTCTGGACATGGGTGATCTGCTCACGCTGATCGAGCAGGCGGAGAAGACCTTCAGTCAGGAAGAGGCCGCCAAGATGGCCTCGAAGCTGGCGTCGAGCAAGGGCAAGGATTTTACGCTTGACGATTTCCTGTCCCAGATGGAGCAGGTCAGGAAGATGGGGTCCATTTCCAAGCTGCTGGGGATGCTGCCGGGTATGGGGCAGATCAAGGATCAGATCAACAACATCGACGAGCGTGATGTGGATCGTGCCGCTGCGGTCATCAAGTCGATGACTCCGGGGGAGCGTGCGGAGCCGACGATCATCAATGGTTCGCGCCGGGCTCGTATCGCCAAGGGTTCGGGTGTTGAGGTGAGTGTGGTGAAGAACCTGGTGGAGCGGTTCTTCGACGCGCGCAAGATGATGTCGAAGATGGCGCAGGGTGGTGGGATGCCGGGGGTGCCGGGGATGCCGGGCATGGGTGGTGGTCCGGGTCGGCAGAAGAAGCAGGTCAAGCAGGCCAAGGGCAAGCGTAAGAGTGGTAACCCGATGAAGCGCAAGGCCGAGGAGCAGGCTGCCGCGG
>NZ_JBHVPX010000071.1:581-1543 GCF_042887155.1 Streptomyces sp. NPDC057963 | reverse complement strand
GGTGAGTAACACGTGGGCAACCTACCTGTAAGACTGGGATAACTCCGGGAAACCGGGGCTAATACCGGATGCTTGTTTGAACCGCATGGTTCAGACATAAAAGGTGGCTTCGGCTACCACTTACAGATGGACCCGCGGCGCATTAGCTAGTTGGTGAGGTAACGGCTCACCAAGGCAACGATGCGTAGCCGACCTGAGAGGGTGATCGGCCACACTGGGACTGAGACACGGCCCAGACTCCTACGGGAGGCAGCAGTAGGGAATCTTCCGCAATGGACGAAAGTCTGACGGAGCAACGCCGCGTGAGTGATGAAGGTTTTCGGATCGTAAAGCTCTGTTGTTAGGGAAGAACAAGTGCCGTTCAAATAGGGCGGCACCTTGACGGTACCTAACCAGAAAGCCACGGCTAACTACGTGCCAGCAGCCGCGGTAATACGTAGGTGGCAAGCGTTGTCCGGAATTATTGGGCGTAAAGGGCGCGCAGGCGGTTTCTTAAGTCTGATGTGAAAGCCCCCGGCTCAACCGGGGAGGGTCATTGGAAACTGGGGAACTTGAGTGCAGAAGAGGAGAGTGGAATTCCACGTGTAGCGGTGAAATGCGTAGAGATGTGGAGGAACACCAGTGGCGAAGGCGACTTTCTGGTCTGTAACTGACGCTGAGGCGCGAAAGCGTGGGGAGCGAACAGGATTAGATACCCTGGTAGTCCACGCCGTAAACGATGAGTGCTAAGTGTTAGGGGGTTTCCGCCCCTTAGTGCTGCAGCTAACGCATTAAGCACTCCGCCTGGGGAGTACGGTCGCAAGACTGAAACTCAAAGGAATTGACGGGGGCCCGCACAAGCGGTGGAGCATGTGGTTTAATTCGAAGCAACGCGAAGAACCTTACCAGGTCTTGACATCCCAATGACCGCTCTAGAGATAGAGTTTTCCCTTCGGGGACATTGGTGACAGGTGGTGCATGGT
>NZ_JBHVPX010000071.1:0-572 GCF_042887155.1 Streptomyces sp. NPDC057963 | reverse complement strand
AGGTCTTGACATCCTCTGACAACCCTAGAGATAGGACGTCCCCTTCGGGGGCAGAGTGACAGGTGGTGCATGGTTGTCGTCAGCTCGTGTCGTGAGATGTTGGGTTAAGTCCCGCAACGAGCGCAACCCTTGATCTTAGTTGCCAGCATTCAGTTGGGCACTCTAAGGTGACTGCCGGTGACAAACCGGAGGAAGGTGGGGATGACGTCAAATCATCATGCCCCTTATGACCTGGGCTACACACGTGCTACAATGGACAGTACAAAGGGCTGCAAGACCGCGAGGTTAAGCCAATCCCACAAATCTGTTCTCAGTTCGGATTGCAGGCTGCAACTCGCCTGCATGAAGCCGGAATCGCTAGTAATCGCGGATCAGCATGCCGCGGTGAATACGTTCCCGGGCCTTGTACACACCGCCCGTCACACCACGAGAGTTTGTAACACCCGAAGTCGGTGGGGTAACCTTTAGGAGCCAGCCGCCGAAGGTGGGACAGATGATTGGGGTGAAGTCGTAACAAGGTAGCCGTATCGGAAGGTGCGGCTGGATCACCTCCTTTCTAAGGATTTTTACAT
>NZ_JBHVPX010000070.1:0-1623 GCF_042887155.1 Streptomyces sp. NPDC057963 | reverse complement strand
GGCACCGGCAGAGCAGCACGATCCACCTTCCCATTCACCGACAACGGCAACACATCCAGCACCACCACCACCGCCGGCACCATGAACTCCGGCAGCAGGTCCATGGCGTGGGCGCGCACTGCCTGCGGGTCGGCCGTGCCCGCGACGTAGCCGACGAGCTGCGGCTGCCCCTCGGGGGCCGGCACGAGCAGAACCACCGCGTCGGACACCCCGGAAGCGGTGCGCAGGCAGGCCTGGATCTCTCCGAGTTCGATGCGGCGCCCGCGGATCTTGACCTGGTGGTCCTGCCGCCCGAGGAATTCGAGCCGGCCGTCCGCGCGGCGGCGGGCGCGGTCACCCGTGCGGTACATCCGGCTGCCGGGGATCCTTGAGAACGGATCGGGCACGAAGGCGGTCGCCGTCTTCGCCGGGTCGCCGAGGTATCCGCGGCCGACGCCGGCACCGCCCACGTAGAGGTCCCCCTCGACGCCGGCCGGCACGAGCTCCAGCCCTTCGCCCAGCACATGGAGCTGGGTGTTGCGGACCGGCGATCCGATCGGAATGGGCCGCCCGTCCGCGAGAGGGTCGGCGGTGACCACGGCGTGCGCGACGCCGTCGGCGCACTCGGCCGGACCGTAGGCATTGGTGATCGGGACGTGTGGGTAGCGCTCGAACCAGCGTCGGCACAGGTCGGCCGGCAGTTCCTCGCCGGTCGCCATCAGATGGCGCAGGCTCCGCAGAGCGGGCACGGGCAGCCCGTCGTCCCACTGGTCCAGCGCGGCCCGCAGCAGCGAGGGGACGACTTCGATCACCGAAATGCCCTCGTCGTCGACCATTCCGAAGAGTGCGGTGGGGTCGGCGGCCGTGCGACGGCCGACCGCGCGGACGCGACCGCCGACGGCCAGGGGCGCGAGCATCTGCCAGATGGAGATGTCGAAGGTGAGCGAGGCGTTCTGGACGAGGGAGTCCTCCTGTGTGAGGCCGAGGTCCTCGATCTGGGCGGCGATGTGGTTCTGCATGCTCGTACGGCGCACCATGGCGCCCTTGGGCCGGCCGGTGGATCCGGAGGTGTAGATCACGTAGGCGAGGCCCTGCGCGTGCGGCGGGGATGCGGGCAGCAGTTCCGCCACGCCCGCCCGTGCGTCCTCCACCAGGACGACCTCGGCCGCCCCGTCGGAGCCGGCGGCGATCTCCTCGGCCGGCGTGGCTTGACCACGGCCGGCCAGGATCCAGCGGACACCGGCGTCGGACAGCAGTTCCGACAGGCGTGCGGCCGGTGACCGGGTGTCGAGCGGCACATACGTGGCTCCGGCGGCCAGCACTCCGAGGAAGGCGACGGTCGCTTCGATGCCGCCCTCGGCCAGGAGCGCGACCCGCGCCTCCGGTCCGGCTCCTCGGGAGCGGAGCCGGCTCGCGACTCCGTCCGCCCGGGTCACCAGCTCCCGGTAGGTGAGGGTGTCGTGGTCATCGGTGATCGCGACCGCATCGGGGGTCCGCCCCGCGACCGCACGGATCTGTTCGACGACATCCTCGAAGTCCGCCGGCCTGTCCGTGTCGTTCCAGGTGGTGAGGAGCTGGTGGCGTTCAGCGGGCTCAAGGATCTCCAGCCGGGTCAACGACCGGTCGGGATCAGCCACCACCGCT
>NZ_JBHVPX010000069.1:0-2226 GCF_042887155.1 Streptomyces sp. NPDC057963 | reverse complement strand
GTGGCCGGTCTCCAGTCGAGACACGACCCCCACCGCGGCTGGAACTTCAAACCCCGCAAGCTCCACGCCGACAAGGCTTACGACATCCCTGAACTACGTAGATGGCTCCGTGGGAAGCGTATCGGCGTCCGCATCGCCCGCAAAGGAATCGAATCCAGCGAACGGCTCGGACGCCGAAGGTGGGTCATCGAACGCACCATGTCGTGGCTGACCGGCTACCGCAGACTCAACCACCGCTACGAACACCATCCCCGCAACTACCTGGCCTTCCTCGGACTCGCCGCCACCCACTGCTGCTACAAACAACTCCTCCGACTCACCACATAGGACACGGTCTTAAGAACTCTCGCTTCCGTGCCAGCGCCCGACCCGCACATCTACCGCCCGGTAACAGCAGGCACGCACACCATCTCTCCCTTCCAAGACAGCGAACCCCACCCCGAAACCGCCACTGCCCAGAGACAACACACCACCACCGACCGCCTCTCACCACCACTGCCCCAAAACCGGAAGATCGCAGCTGGCAGTCCTCGATCCGGCGGGCGGCGTTGCGTTCCGTCACCACCTGAAGCCCACAGCGTAGAAGGCGATACCAGCCGCACCATCCCCAACCATCGGCACCCAGCCCCTGCCACCACAGCCCCGACCAGCGACAACACACCCCGCGCCATACCGACCGGCAACCAACTGACCCGCACCATCACCAAAAACGTCAGCACCAGATCGGCATCCATGACAGCAGTCGAGCCACCCACGACAACCCACTGAACGGCAAAGAACCCACTACTCACTCACTGACATCACAACGCCGAACCACCACCGACAAAAACCCGCAGATCATCACATCTTGGTGCCGCCGCACGGGCACCGAAGGATCAGAAGTACCGTTCCCGAGACAGCGGCACGGGGCGGGGTGTACCGGCCCACGACAGCAACACCCCCGCACATACCACCCCACGTCAGCGGCCCGGTCCCCAGAGCCCACCGCCACCGGCACGAACACACCAACCTGACGTACCGTCACTGACATCCATCCACTGACACCAACCCGGCACATCGCAACGGGCTTTACGGGCACCGAGGGGGGTGCCCGAGATCGCCGAAACCGCCATGCGAAACTTTTCACATGAGCTATGGCCGGGCACCTCGACGCCGCTTCACCCTGCTCGCCGCCCCCGCAGCGGTCGTCGCACTCGCACTCACGCTGACCGCGTGCGGTGGCGACGACAACAAGACGGGTGGCGGTGGCAACACGAACTTCGTCACGGGCAGTGGCGGAATCTCCACCGTGGCCAAGGGCGACCGCAAAGCCGCCCCGAAGCTCGACGGCGAGACCCTCGAAGGCGAGAAGCTCGACGTCGCCGACTACAAGGGCAAGGTCGTCGTGCTGAACATGTGGGGCTCGCTCTGCGGGCCCTGCCGTCTGGAGGCCCAGTACTTCGCGAGGGTGGCGAAGGAGACGAAGGATAAGAACGTCCAGTTCGTCGGGATCAACACGCGCGACGCCCAGAAGGGCCCCGCGCTGAGCTTCGAGAAGGACTACGGGATCCCCTACCCGAGCCTCTTCGACCCGACCGGCAAGCTCATGCTCCGCTTCCCCAAGGGCACGCTGCGTCCGCAGGCCATTCCGTCGACCGTGGTGCTGGACCGGGACGGGAAGATCGCCGCCCGTTCCCTCGCCGCGCTCGACGCCGACAAGCTGCACAAGATGATCGACCCGCTGATCGCGGAGAAGTGATTCCGTGCACACCCTTGCCGCGCTCCAAGGCGAGAACCTGACCATCGTGAACGGGGCGCTGATCGTCGCCCTGCCCGTCGCCGTACTCGCCGGGCTCGTCTCGTTCTTCTCGCCGTGCGTCCTGCCGCTCGTCCCCGGTTACCTCAGTTACGTCACCGGCGTCAGCGGCACGGACCCAGCCGGCAACCAATCCCCCAAGGCGCCCCGGCTCTGTACGGCAATCTGAGCGCCGAACACAGACCGCCCCGAACCATGAAAAAGGCCCGGGCGGGTGATCGTCAGCGAGAGGCGTCCCCAGGCCCCTTGAGTGGTCGTCAGGAGCCTGTAGGTTCTCAGCCGCTGTGTCACTTATTGATCGTTTCAGAATGAGGTTCGGAGTCGTCTCAAGCAGACGATGCTGCGGGCGAGTTGGAGGAGTCCCAGATGGAGATCGGCTCGTATCTCGTAGCGGATCCGGAGCCGTTTGAACTGGTGGAGCCATGCGAAGG
>NZ_JBHVPX010000068.1:0-2303 GCF_042887155.1 Streptomyces sp. NPDC057963 | reverse complement strand
TATCCGACGATGCGCCGGTCACCGGGCCGGTCCTCCCGGACCACGACCGCCGCCTGCGCGACACCGGGGCAGGACAGCAGCGCCGACTCGATCTCACCCGGCTCGATCCGATAGCCGCGCACCTTCACCTGGTCGTCGGCACGGCCCAGGAACTCCAGATTCCCGTCCGCACGCCACCGCACCACATCACCCGTCCGGTACATCCGGCCACCACCACCACCGAACGGATCCGCCACGAACCGCTCCGCCGTCGGACCAGGCCGGCCCACATACCCCCGAGCCACCCCGGAACCCGCGAGGAACAACTCCCCCGGCGTCCCCACCGGAACCGGCCGCAACCCACCGTCCAGCACATACACCCGCGTGTTGTCCAGGGGGCGTCCGATGGGCAGGGTGTGCCCGTCGACCGCCTGCCCGGGGGCGAGGCGGTACTCGGTGGCGCTGACCGTGGTTTCGGTGGGGCCGTAGACGTTGCGCACCGCGACATCCGGATGACGGCGGCGCCAGTCCTCCAGGGCGGCAGCGTTGACGGGCTCGCCCGCCAGGAGGAGTTCGCTCGTCGGGGCGTACTCCTTCGGCAGCTCCATGAGCAGCGACAGGTGGCTGGGGGTCGCCTTCAGGAAGGTGTACGGCGCGGTCTGCGCCGATCGCCCGGCTTCGGCGTCCCGGAGGGATCCGATGACCACGCACCCGCCGGAGATCAGCGGGACGTAGAGCGCCGTGACCGTCATGTCGAACGAGACGGAGGAGTGCAGCAAGGCGGCGCCGCGGGTGCTCGGATATCCGGAGCGTGCGCCTGTCAGGTAGTCGGCGAGCGCTCCGTGCTCGACCATGACGCCCTTCGGCGTACCCGTGGACCCGGAGGTGTAGATCACGTAGGCGGCGTTGCGCGGGTGCAGGGGCCGCAGCCGCTCGGCGTCCGACGGGGGATTCGCCGGCCGCCGCGCCACGTCGGCGGCGACGTCGGGGTCGTCGATCAGCAGGGTGACGGCGGCCGGGCCATGGGCCGACCCGACCGGCGCGTCCTTGGTCGTGACCAGCACCAGCGGTGCGGTGTCGGCCTGCATGAGGGCGATCCGCTCGGCCGGGTACTCCGTGTCGAGAGGCAGGTAGGCCGCCCCCGTCTTCGCGACCGCGAGCAGGGCCACCATGAGTTCCGGGGAGCGGGGCAGGGCGATCGCGACGACCTGCTCCGGGCCCGCTCCGAGGCCGATCAGGTGGTGCGCGAGCCGGTTGGCGCGGATTTCCAGTTCGGCGTACGTCAGGACGGTGTCACCGTCCGACACGGCGGGTGCCCGGGGCGTGCGGGCAGCCTGTACCTCGAACATCCGGGGCAGCAGGTCTGCCGGGGCCGGGCGGTCCGTGTCGTTCCATTCCCCGAGGATCCGGCTGCGCTCCTCGGCGGAGAGCAGGTCCACCTGGCTGATCGGCTTGCCGGGGTCGGCGACCGAGGCCCGCAGCAGCCGCTTCAGACGTTCCAGGGCCGACTCCACGGTGGCGTGGTCGAACAGGCCGGCGTTGTACCGCGCCATGCCCTCGACTCCGGCGGGTGCGCCGTCGTCGTCGTGCCTCTCGCCCATGCTCAGGAGCAGGTCGAACTTCGAGAAGGCGTCGGCGGTCGGCTCGATCGCGATGCCCAACCCGGGCAGGTCCAGCTTCTCGTCGGGGGTGTTGTCCAGGGCCAGCCAGACCTGGAACAGCGGGTGGCGGGTCATCGACCGCGCCGGATTGAGCACCTCCACCAGCCGCTCGAACGGCAGATCCTGGTGCTCGTACGCCGCCAGATCAGTGGCACGCACCCGCCCGAGCAGCTCCTGGAACGAGGGGTCACCACTGGTGTCCGTGCGCAGCACCAGCGTGTTCACGAAGAACCCGATCAGGTCGTCCAGCGCGTCGTCGGTACGGCCCGCGATCGGAGCACCGATCGGGATGTCGTTCCCCGCACCCAGCCGGCTCAGCAGAGCGGCGAGTCCGGCCTGGAGCACCATGAAGACGGTGGCACCTCGGACTCGGGCGAGTGCGGTCATGGCCCGGTGCAGCTCGGGGTCGAGGGAGAACCGTATGACGCGGCCGGGCTGCGCACTCTCCGCAGCTGTCCTGGGCCGGTCGGCAGGAAGGGAGATCTCCTCCGGAAGATCCGCCAATGCCTCGGTCCAGTACGCCAGTTGTTGCGAAACAGCACTCTCCCGATCGTCCTCGGCTCCGAGGACCTCACGCTGCCACAACGCATAATCCGCATACTGCACCGGCAACGGCGACCACACCGGCACCCCACCCGCACAACGCGCCGCATAAGCAGCCGC
>NZ_JBHVPX010000067.1:0-2606 GCF_042887155.1 Streptomyces sp. NPDC057963 | reverse complement strand
CAGGTGGAGGGGGTGTTGCGTCCGAAGGCGTGGGGTGGTGAGTGGTTGCATGAGGTGACGTTGGGGTTGTCGTTGCGGGCGTTTGTGGTGTTTTCGTCGTTGGCTGGTGTGTTGGGTTCGGTGGGTCAGGCGAATTATGCGGCGGCGAATGCGTGGGTGGATGGTTTGGTTCATCGTCGTCGTGCGTTGGGTTTGCCGGGGGTGTCGTTGGCGTGGGGGTTGTGGAGTGATGTGAGTGGGATGACGGGTGGTATGGGTGGGGGTGATCGTGAGCGGTTGGCGCGTTCGGGTATTGCTCCGATGACGAGTGCGGAGGCGCTCGCCCTCTTCGACGCCGCCCTGCGCAGCGACTCGACGTGCCTGGTACCGGCCCGCATGGATACCGCCGCCCTCCGGAAGCTGGCCCAGCGGGACGCACTGCCACCGGTTCTCCGGAGTCTGGTCCGCACCAGAGTGCGCCGCACGGCAGGTAGTTCGGCAGGAGCCGTGACGGGATCGTCCCTGCAACGGCAGCTGCAGAAGCTGACGGAGGCCGAACAGCTCACCACGCTGCTCGACATCGTGCGTGAATCGGTGGCCGGAGTGCTCGCCATCGACCGTCCCCGTTCCATCGATACGAGCCGTGCGTTCAAGGAACTGGGTTTCGACTCGCTCACCTCGCTGGAGCTTCGCAACCGACTCGGTGAGGAGACCGGACTCCGTCTCCCGGCAGGTCTCGTCTTCGATCACCCGACGCCTGATGCTCTGGCGGAGTTCTTGCGTGGGGAGTTGTTGGGTCGGGACGAGGGTGTGGCGGTGGTGCGGGGTGGGGTGGTGGATGAGCCGGTGGCGGTGGTGGGGATGAGTTGTCGGTTCCCGGGGGGTGTGTCGTCGCCTGAGGAGTTGTGGGAGTTGTTGGAGGGGGGCGGGGAGACGAGGGGTGGGTTCCCTGTGGGGCGTGGGTGGGATCTTGAGTCGTTGTATCACCCGGATCCGGATCACGCGGGGACGACGTATACGCGGTTCGGGAGTTTTCTGCATGAGGCGGGTGAGTTCGATGCGGGGTTCTTCGGGTTGAGTCCGCGGGAGGCGTTGGCGACGGATCCGCAGCAGCGGTTGTTGCTGGAGACGGCGTGGGAGGCGGTGGAGCGGGCGGGTATTGATCCGGTGGCGTTGCGGGGGTCGGCGACGGGTGTGTTCGCGGGGATCATGTACAGCGATTATGCGTCGCGGTTGCGTGATGTTCCGCAGGAGTACGAGGGGTTCCTCGGTAATGGCAGTGCGCCGAGTGTGGCGTCGGGTCGTATCTCGTACACGTTCGGTTTCGAGGGTCCGGCGGTCACGATCGATACGGCGTGTTCGTCGTCGCTCGTCGCGGTGCATCTGGCAGCCCAGGCCCTGCGCAACGGCGAGTGTTCGCTCGCGCTGGCCGGTGGAGCGACGGTGATGGCCACGCCCAATACCTTCATCGACTTTGCACGGCAGCGGGGTCTGTCCACGGATGGGCGGTGCAAGGCGTTCTCGGATGGTGCGGATGGCACGGGGTTTGCCGAGGGTGCTGGGTTGTTGCTGTTGGAGAAGTTGTCGGATGCTCGGGCCAATGGTCATCGGGTGCTGGCGGTGCTTCGGGGTTCGGCGGTGAATCAGGATGGTGCGTCTAATGGTCTGACGGCGCCGAACGGTCCGTCGCAGCAGCGGGTGATCCGTCAGGCGTTGGCGAACGCGCGGCTGTCCCCTGCCGATGTGGATGCCGTCGAGGCGCATGGGACGGGGACGTCGTTGGGTGACCCCATCGAGGCCCAGGCACTGATCGCCACCTATGGACAGGAACGGCGGCCCGGCAAGCCGTTGTGGTTGGGTTCGGTGAAGTCGAACATTGGTCATGCGCAGGCTGCGGCGGGTGTGGCGGGTGTGATCAAGATGGTGATGGCTTTGCAGCGTGGGGTGTTGCCGCGGACGTTGCATGCGGAGGCGCCGTCGTCGCATGTGGACTGGTCTGCGGGTGGGGTGTCGTTGTTGGCGGAGGCGCAGGAGTGGCCGCGCAACGGTACGCCGCGTCGTGCGGGTGTGTCGTCGTTCGGGATCAGTGGGACGAACGCGCATCTCATTGTCGAGGAGGGGCCGGAGACCGAGCCTCGCCAGGTGGCTGAGGTGTCGCCCGGGGATGGTGTGTTGGTGCCGGTGGTGTTGTCGGGTCGGAGTGCGGGGGCGTTGCGGGATCAGGCGGCCCGGTTGCGGAACCGTGTGGCTTCGGATGAGGGGCTGGGGTTGGGTGATCTGGCGTTCTCTCTTGTGTCGTCGCGTGCTTTGCTTGATCACCGTGTGGTGGTGTCGGCAGGCGACCGTGAGGAGCTGCTGGGCGCTCTGGAAGGGTTCGTGGGTGGTCATCCGCTGTCCAACACGGTTCAGGGTGTGGCGGGTGGGGGTGGTCTGGCGTTTGTGTTCTCGGGGCAGGGGGCTCAGTTCCCGGGTATGGGGTGGGAGTTGTATGAGCGGTTCCCGGTTTTTGCGGGGGTTGTGGATGAGGTGTGTGGGTTGGTGGATGTGGCTCGTGGTGGGGGTGGGGTGGGGTTGTTGGAGGTGATGTTCGGTGGTTCGGGTTCTGTGGGGGCGGAGGTGTTGGAGCG
>NZ_JBHVPX010000066.1:0-3557 GCF_042887155.1 Streptomyces sp. NPDC057963 | reverse complement strand
GGTGCGCCCGAACTGGATCGTCTTGATGTGGTGCAGCCGGTCCTGTTCGCGGTGATGGTGTCGTTGACGCGGCTGTGGGAGTCGGTGGGAGTGCGCCCCGCCGCGGTGATCGGGCATTCGCAGGGCGAGATCGTCGCCGCGCACGTCGCAGGCGCACTGTCCCTGCCCGAAGCCAGCGCGCTCATGGTCCGCCGCGGCCGGGCGTTGCGCGCGCTCTCCGGTACGGGGGGCATGCTCACGGTCGCGTTGCCGGTCGAACAGACACGAGAGCTGCTGGCGGGTTGGGAGGGCCGGTTGGCAGTCGGCGCGGTCAACAGCCCTTTGTCGACCGTGGTGTCCGGCGACTCGGCGGCGATCGAGGAGTTGCGGGCGCGGTGCGAGGCCGACGGCGTTCGCGCGCGCCGCGTCGCGATCCGCTACGCCTCGCACGCGCAGCAGATCGACGAGGTGCGCGAAGAACTGGATGCCGCGCTCGCGGTCACCGGGCGGCCGACCGCGGAGGTGGCCTTCTTCTCCACGGTCACCGGAGACGTGCTCGACACCGGCGCACTGACCGGGGAGCACTGGTACCGCAACGTCCGCGAACCGGTGCGCTTCGAAGCCGCCGTCCGCGAGGCGTTCCGGCACGGGTACCGGACCTTCCTCGAGGTGGGTCCGCATCCCGTGCTGACGCCCGCTGTCGAGGAAACGCTCGACAGCGCGGACCCGTCGGCCGTGGTCCATGTCGGCGGCACGCTGCGGCGGGGAGACGGCGGGCTGACCAGGTTCCTGCGGTCCGCGGCGTCGTTGCACGTCGCGGGTACGTCACCGGAGTGGGCGCGGTGGTTCGCAGGATCCGGCGCGACGCGGGTGGACCTGCCGACCTACCCCTTCCAGCGGCAGCGGTACTGGCTCGACGCGGCCGGACAGCGCGGCGCGGGCGGGCTGGGGCTGACCGCCACCGGCCACCCGGTGCTCGGCGCGGTGGTACCGCAACCGGCTTCCGGTGGCGTGGTGCTGACCGGCAGGATTTCCGTGGGGGCGCAGCCGTGGCTGGCCGACCACATGGTGTCGGACACCGTGGTGTTCCCTGCCGCCGGTCTGCTGGAACTTGCGTTGCGGGCCGGTGACGAGGTCGGTGCGACGGTGGTGCGCGAGCTGCGGCTCGCCGAGCCGGTGATCGTGCCACCGCACCAGGGGCTCCAGGTGCAGGTGTTCGTTGGCGCGTCGGACGGTTCCGGCGCCCAGGCGGTGTCCATCCACTCGCGTGCCGAAGCGGAATCCGGGGCCCGGTGGCTGTTGCACGGCAGCGGGACGCTGGCCGGGGACGCCACCCCCGAGCCGGCGCCGCAGCCGCTCCAGTGGCCGCCCGCGGGAGCGGTCGCCGTGCAGCACGAGGGCTTCTACCGCAAGCTGTCCGAGCGCGGCTACCGCCACGGACCGCTGTTCCGGGGACTGCGTTCGGTGTGGCGGCTTGGCGCGGACGTCCTCGCCGAGGTCGCGCTGCCCGAAGGCGCACCGGCAGCAGGTTTCGGGGTGCATCCGGCTCTGCTCGACGCGGTGACGCAGGCACTGATGTACGTCGATTCCCCGGCGGATCCGGACAACGTGCTGGTACCCGCTGAGTGGGCCGGGGTGTCGCTGTACGCCGTCGGGGCCTCGGTCGGCTGGGTACGCCTGACCGGCCTGGGTGAGGGCCAGGTGCGCGTGACCCTGACCGATGCCTCGGGCGGACTGGTGGCCGCGATCGACTCGGTGGCGTTGCGCGAGGTGGCGGTACCGGAGCTTGCCGCGGTGACCCGCCGCCAGGGCGAGGTACCGCTCACGGTGGAGTGGACGGAATACGCGGGGCCGGACGGCGATCTCACCCCGGTTGTGCCGGTGGACATCGCCGAGGCTGGCGTTGCCGTCCAGGCAGGCGCCACGCCGGTCCTCATCGTGCGGGACGGCGGCCAAGGGGCAGGCTTCCCCGAAGAGGTCGGCGCGGAAACCGCGTCGGTGCTCGCGCGGGTGCAGGAATGGTTGGCGCACGCGCGGCCCGACGACATGCTGGTGGTGTGCACCAGCGGGGCGGTCGCGACCGGCGCCGGCGAGGACGTGCCGGGCCTTCGCCACGCCCCGGTGTGGGGACTGCTGCGTTCGGCGCAGACCGAGCACCCGGGGCGGATCGTGCTGGTCGACGTGGGTGACCAGCACGCGCTGCCTCGGGCCGTCGCGCTGGCGCTGGCTTCCGGTGAACCGCAGTCGGCGTGGCGTGGCGGTTCGCTGTACCTGCCACGGCTCACCCGTGCCGGGAGCGCGGACGGGGTGGTGTTCGACCCTGCGGGTACGGTGCTGGTCACCGGCGGCACCGGCGTGCTGGGCGCGCTGGTCGCCCGGCACCTCGTGGTGGCGCATGGGGTCCGGCACCTGGTGCTGGCCGGCCGCCGAGGCGCCGCCGCGCCCGGTGCGGCCGACCTGGTGGCCGAGCTGACGGGTCTCGGCGCCGCGGTCGAGGTGGTCGCGTGCGACATGGCGGATCGGGCGTCGGTGGCCGCGCTGGTGGCGGGGGTGCCGTCCTCCCGTCCGCTGACGGCGGTGATCCACACCGCCGGGGTGGTGGCGGACGCGTCGTTCGAGGACCAGACCACCGCGGACGTCGACTCGGTGTTCGGGCCGAAGGTGGCCGGGGCGTGGCACCTGCACGAGCTGACCGAGCACCTGCCGTTGGCGGCGTTCGTGCTGTATTCGTCGGCCTCGGGCCTGCTGGGCGCGCCACGGCATGCCACCTACGCGGCCGCGAACTCCTTCCTGGACGCGCTGGCGCAGCACCGCCGGAGCCGGGGCCTGGTGGCGACCGCGCTGGCGTGGGGTGCCTGGGCGCAGGCCAGCGGCGTGACCGGGCACCTGGACGAACGCACGTGGGCGCGGCTGAGCCGGACCGGTGCCCGGCCGATGGTCTCGGACGAGGCGCTGGAGCTGTTCGACGCGGCGCTGACGGTCGATCGTCCGCTCGTGGTGCTCTCGCCGTTCGACGCCGCAGTGATGGCGAAATCCGGGCTGGTCCCACCGTTGTACCGCGGGCTGGTGCGACCGGCGCGGCGGGTCGCCGACGACGGTGACCACGACCCGGCCGCGGCCCGGTTCGCCGCGCGGCTGGCCGGACTGACACCCGCCAGGCAGGAGCAGTTGGTGCTGTTGCTGGTGCGGGAGACCGCCGCGGCCGTGCTCGGGCACACCGGCTCCTCCGCAGTGGTCCCGGACAGTTCCTTCAAGGACCTGGGCATGGACTCGCTGGGGGCGGTGGAGTTCCGGGACCGGGTGCACCAGGCCGCCGGGGTGAGGTTGGCCGCCGCCGCGGTGTTTGACCACCCGACGCCGACACGGCTCGCCCGGCACCTCCGCGCGGAAGCGCTGCGGGAACGAGTCGCCGCCGAGGCCGTGCCGTCGGTGGCCGTGGTGGGCGACCCGGTTGTGGTGGGCGACCCGGTTGTGGTGGTGGGTGTGGGGTGTCGGTTGCCTGGTGGTGTGGTGTCGATGGATGGCCTGTGGGAGTTGGTTGCCAAGGGTGGGGATGCGACGTCGGAGGTGCCTGCGGA
>NZ_JBHVPX010000065.1:0-3708 GCF_042887155.1 Streptomyces sp. NPDC057963 | reverse complement strand
CGCCATACGCCTCACCAACCGCATCAACACCACCCTCAACACCCACACCACCATCCACACCCTCTTCCAACACCCCACCATCGCCGACCTCGCCAATCATTTGGCAACGGCCGGCGTCGGCACGTCCGAGAGGGTCACGGTCGCAGTTCCCCGCCCTGAGCGGATACCGCTCTCGCCGGCACAGCGCCGACTGTGGTTCCTGCACGAGCTCGACGGTCCCAGCCCGGTCTGGAACATTCCACTGGTCACACAGGTCCGCGGTTCCCTCGACAGCAATGCCCTGAGCATGGCCCTCTCCGATGTGATACGCCGACACGAGGCACTCCGTACCGTGTTCACCGACCTCGACGGCGAACCGGCACAGTTGGTTCGATCCGACGTGAGCGTCGAGATCGGCTGGTCGTCCTGCGCGCTCGAAGGCATCGACGAAGCAGTGGCCGAGCAGTGCGCCTACGAGTTCGACATTGCCACCGAACTGCCTGTGCACGCGCATGTGGTGCGAACTGGCGTCGACAAAGCGGTATTTGTTCTCGTGGTACACCACATCGCGGCCGATGGCTTGTCGATGGGTTCACTCGTTGCCGACCTGGAGCGCGCGTACTCCGCCAGGACCGCCGGCCGGGAACCCGAGTGGCTCCCGCTACCGGTTCAGTACGCCGACTACGCCCTCTGGTCCCTCCAGCAGGAAGACCGGCACGACGACGACCTGGCGTACTGGCGGGAAGCGCTTGCGGGCCTTTCGGAAGAACTGGCACTGCCGTACGACAGGGCGCGGCCGGCACGGGCCTCCCACAACGGAGCCGAAGTGACTGTGCGGGTCGGGCCGGAGACTCATCACCGGCTGCGAGACCTCGCCCGTCACCACAAGAGCACCATGTTCATGGTCGTCCACGCGGCTCTCAGCGCCGTGCTGACCAGGCTCGGCGCCGGCACCGACATCCCGCTCGGCACGGTGGTGGCAGGCCGCTACGATCCGGCTCTCGACAACCTCGTCGGATTCTTCGTGAACAGCTTGGTACTGCGCACCAACACTTCCGGTGATCCCCGGTTCGACGAGCTGCTCGGTCGGATCCGCGCAGCCGACCTCTCGGCATTCGAGCACCAAGCCGTGCCCTTCGACCGCATAGTTGAGGAGTTGCGCCTCAGCCGGTCGCTGTCTCGCCATCCGCTGTTCCAAGTCGCTTTCAGCGTCGAGGACGAGGCGCCGGGGCTGCGGCTCGCCGGGGTCGAGACGACCACCGGTCGAGTGCCGATGTCTCCGGCAAAGTTCGACCTTCTCATCGGCGCGATCGAGCATGGCGTGACCGAGGACGAAGCCCACGGCATCACCTTGACGCTGACCTACGCGACGGACCTGTTCGACAAGGACACGGTAAGCGAACTGGGCGACCGGCTGGTGCGTCTGCTGAGCGCGGTCGCCCACGACTCATCACTCCGAATCGGAGAGATCAACCTGCTGAGCGCCGCGGACCGGCGGCGTTTGCTGAAGGACTGGAACCGGACCGACGACGTAGTGCCGAGCACCCTGCCCGAACTGTTCGAGGACCAGGTCAAGGCCGATGCGCAACGGGTGGCCGTCGAAGCAGACGGGGTCGGCACGTCGTACGCCCAGCTGAACGCACGCGCCAATCAGCTCGCACGCTACTTGATCCGTCAGGGCGTCGGCCCGGACGTTCCGGTTGCCGTGTCCACCCGACGCTCGCTCGACTGGGTGGTGGCGTTCCTCGCGATCGCGAAGGCCGGCGGCGCGTACCTGCCGGTGGACCCGGCGTATCCATCGCAGCGCAAGCAATTCGTACTCGCGGACAGTGCCGTTGGGATAGCACTGGTCGACGCCGCGGATGCCTTGGGCGATGTCGGCATGCCCACCGTGCTCCTCGGCGACCTCGACCTTTCGGGGTTTTCCGCCGACGACATCCGTCCGGCCGACCGGGCGGCTCCGCTGCAGCACAGCCACCTCTCTTACGTCATCTACACCTCGGGATCGACCGGAAAGCCCAAGGGGGTCGCTCTTGCGCACACCGGAATAACCCGACTGGTACGCCGGCACCGCGACTTCGTAGCACCGGACTCGGCGCACCGCGTGCTGCAATTGGCGTCGATCAGCTTCGACGGCTCCGTCTGGGAGCTGGTCATGGCGCTGTTGCTCGGCGGCACACTGGTGATCGGCAAGCCGGAAGCGTTGCTCACGGCCCGGCCGGGCGATGCTCCGGACATCACCCATGTGTTGGTCACGCCGTCGATGCTCGCCGCTTTGCCGACGCACGCAGTACCTGAAGGGGCCGTGGTCATCACGGCCAGCGAGTCCTGCCCGCAATGGCTGGTGGACCAGTGGGCAACCACCCACAACCTGGTCAACTCCTACGGGCCCACCGAGACCACGGTCTGCGCGACCGGCGGTCCGCTGCCCGCCGGGCAACAAGTGACCATCGGTGGCCCCGTTGCCAACACCGATGTCTACGTGCTGGACGAGGCACTGCGGCTGGTACCTCCGGGGGTTGCGGGGGAACTCTACATCGCGGGCGCCGGGCTGGCCCGGGGATACGTGAGCCAGGCCGGGCTGACCGCGTCCCGATTCGTCGCCGATCCGTTCGGTCCCCCAGGCACCCGCATGTACCGCTCGGGCGATGTGGTGCGTTGGGACAGGTCCGGTCGGCTGTTGTTCGTCGGGCGTGCCGACGACCAGGTCAAGATCCGCGGCTTCCGGATCGAACTCGGTGAAGTCGAGGCCGCGCTGTTCGCATGCCCAGGGGTCGGCCACGCCGCGGTCCTGGTGCGCGAGGACCAGCCGGGCGAACGGCGTCTGGTCGGCTACGTCACCGGCTCGGCCGAGCCCTCCGAGATACGACGGTGCCTCGCCCGGCGGTTGCCGGAGTACATGGTGCCGTCCGCGCTGGTGACGCTTGACGCGTTCCCTCTCACCACCAATGGCAAGCTCGATCGTCGCGCTCTGCCCGCACCGCACTACGGCAGCACGTCGCGGCACGCGCGCACTCCCCGCGAAGAGATGCTGTGCGGGCTGTTCACCGAACTGCTCGGTGTGCCCGACGTGGGCGTCGACGACGACTTCTTCACGCTGGGGGGGCACTCCCTCTTGGCCACCCGTTTGGTCAACCGGGTGCGGGTGACCTTCGGGGCGGAGCTGACTCTGCCCACGGTGTTCGAGAATCCCAGCGTGGCCGGACTGGAGCGATGGCTGCGCCAGGCTGATGCGGCCGACGTGGTTCCCCTGGCAACGGTGCATCCCCGGCCGGCCGAGGTACCGCTGTCCCCGGCGCAACGTCGGCTGTGGTTCCTGCACCAGGTCGACGGCGGGAGCGCCGCGTACAACATCGCGTTGGTCAGCCACGTCTCCGGGGCGCTGGACCGGGAGGCGTTCCAGGAGGCCATATCCGATGTGGTGATCCGGCATGAAACCCTGCGCACGGTGTATCCCGAGCAGGACGGCGAGGCACTGCAGGTCATCCTCCCGGCAGGAGAGGCCACCGTCACTGTGCAGTGGTCACAGAGCCTGCCGCAACTGGCCGACGAACGAATATCCCAGGAGTGCGAGCACAAGTTCGATCTCGGTGCCGATCTTCCGATGCGCGTGCACGTCGTCGACACCGGTGCTGAGTCGGTGTTGGTGTTGGTGTTGCATCATATTGCTGCGGATGGGTGGTCGATGGGGCCGTTGACTGCGGATCTGGCGTGTGCGTACGCGGCGCG
>NZ_JBHVPX010000063.1:1776-4275 GCF_042887155.1 Streptomyces sp. NPDC057963 | reverse complement strand
AACACAGTGGACGCGAGCAACTGAGGACAAGCCCTCGGCCTATTAGTACCAGTCAGCTCCACCCGTTACCAGGCTTCCACATCTGGCCTATCAACCCAGTCGTCTACTGGGAGCCTTAACCAATCAAGTTGGTGGGAATACTCATCTCGAAGCAGGCTTCCCGCTTAGATGCTTTCAGCGGTTATCCTTTCCGAACGTAGCCAACCAGCCATGCCCTTGGCAGAACAACTGGCACACCAGAGGTTCGTCCGTCCCGGTCCTCTCGTACTAGGGACAGCCCTTCTCAATATTCCTACGCGCGCAGCGGATAGGGACCGAACTGTCTCACGACGTTCTAAACCCAGCTCGCGTACCGCTTTAATGGGCGAACAGCCCAACCCTTGGGACCGACTCCAGCCCCAGGATGCGACGAGCCGACATCGAGGTGCCAAACCATCCCGTCGATATGGACTCTTGGGGAAGATCAGCCTGTTATCCCCGGGGTACCTTTTATCCGTTGAGCGACAGCGCTTCCACAAGCCACTGCCGGATCACTAGTCCCGACTTTCGTCCCTGCTCGACCCGTCGGTCTCACAGTCAAGCTCCCTTGTGCACTTACACTCAACACCTGATTGCCAACCAGGCTGAGGGAACCTTTGGGCGCCTCCGTTACTCTTTAGGAGGCAACCGCCCCAGTTAAACTACCCATCAGACACTGTCCCTGATCCGGATCACGGACCCAGGTTAGACATCCAGCACGACCAGAGTGGTATTTCAACGACGACTCCACAACCACTGGCGTGGCCGCTTCAAAGTCTCCCACCTATCCTACACAAGCCGAACCGAACACCAATATCAAACTATAGTAAAGGTCCCGGGGTCTTTCCGTCCTGCTGCGCGAAACGAGCATCTTTACTCGTAGTGCAATTTCACCGGGCCTATGGTTGAGACAGTCGAGAAGTCGTTACGCCATTCGTGCAGGTCGGAACTTACCCGACAAGGAATTTCGCTACCTTAGGATGGTTATAGTTACCACCGCCGTTTACTGGCGCTTAAGTTCTCAGCTTCGCCAACCCGAAAGTCGGCTAACCGGTCCCCTTAACGTTCCAGCACCGGGCAGGCGTCAGTCCGTATACATCGCCTTACGGCTTCGCACGGACCTGTGTTTTTAGTAAACAGTCGCTTCTCGCTGGTCTCTGCGGCCACCCCCAGCTCATGGAGCAAATCCAATCACCAGTGATGGCCCCCCTTCTCCCGAAGTTACGGGGGCATTTTGCCGAGTTCCTTAACCATAGTTCACCCGAACGCCTCGGTATTCTCTACCTGACCACCTGAGTCGGTTTAGGGTACGGGCCGCCATGAAACTCGCTAGAGGCTTTTCTCGACAGCATAGGATCATCCACTTCACCACAATCGGCTCGGCATCAGGTCTCAGCCTCAATGTGTGACGGATTTACCTACCACACGGCCTACACCCTTACCCCGGGACTACCACCGCCCGGGCTGGACTACCTTCCTGCGTCACCCCATCGCTTACCTACTACAAGTCTGGTTCATCGGCTCCACCACTACCCTCAACTCCGAAGAGATCGGGCCGGCTTCACGGACTTAGCATCGCCTGATTCAGTACTGGGCGTTTCAAAGCGGGTACCGGAATATCAACCGGTTGTCCATCGACTACGCCTGTCGGCCTCGCCTTAGGTCCCGACTTACCCTGGGCAGATCAGCTTGACCCAGGAACCCTTAGTCAATCGGCGCACACGTTTCTCACGTGTGTATCGCTACTCATGCCTGCATTCTCACTCGTGAACCGTCCACAACTCGCTTCCGCGGCTGCTTCACCCGGCACACGACGCTCCCCTACCCATCCACACAGGCGTTGGCCCTTCATGTGTGAATGACACGACTTCGGCGGTACGCTTGAGCCCCGCTACATTGTCGGCGCGGAATCACTTGACCAGTGAGCTATTACGCACTCTTTCAAGGGTGGCTGCTTCTAAGCCAACCTCCTGGTTGTCTCTGCGACTCCACATCCTTTCCCACTTAGCGTACGCTTAGGGGCCTTAGTCGATGCTCTGGGCTGTTTCCCTCTCGACCATGGAGCTTATCCCCCACAGTCTCACTGCCGCGCTCTCACTTACCGGCATTCGGAGTTTGGCTAAGGTCAGTAACCCGGTAGGGCCCATCGCCTATCCAGTGCTCTACCTCCGGCAAGAAACACACGACGCTGCACCTAAATGCATTTCGGGGAGAACCAGCTATCACGGAGTTTGATTGGCCTTTCACCCCTAACCACAGGTCATCCCCCAGGTTTTCAACCCTGGTGGGTTCGGTCCTCCACGAAGTCTTACCTCCGCTTCAACCTGCCCATGGCTAGATCACTCCGCTTCGGGTCTTGAGCGTGCTACTCAACCGCCCTATTCGGACTCGCTTTCGCTACGGCTTCCCCACACGGGTTAACCTCGCAACACACCGCAAACTCGCAGGCTCATTCTTCAAAAGGCACGCAGTCACGACTGT
>NZ_JBHVPX010000062.1:0-4607 GCF_042887155.1 Streptomyces sp. NPDC057963 | reverse complement strand
CCATCCCCGCAACTACCTGGCCTTCCTCGGACTCGCCGCCGCACTCTGCTGCTACAAACGACTCCTCCGACTCACCACATAGGACACGGCCTTAGGGGCGGCTGTCTGTGTCGTGTCGCCAGGTCACGCCGAGGGCGGTGCCGCTGTACAGGGGGCGTGGGGTCTGGGCGGAGCCGGGCGGCTGCTGGCCGAGAGCGTCGAGGATGCCGGTGAGCCGGGCCGGCTCGGGGGGCAGCTCGGCCGGGTCGGGAGGCAGCAATTCGCCGATGCCGGCGGACTTGGACAGGTTGTCGGCGCCGTCGTTGCTGTACCAGCCGGTGACCAGGTAGCTGAGTCTACCGTCGGGGAGGGCGGGATCCCCGTTGCGGTACACCAGGGAGTCATGGACGGAGAAGACGTTCTCGTTGTAGGGCTGGTAGGCGGCGAACGTCGGCAGGCCGGGACCGGCCGCGGTGAGGAACAGTCCCTCCTCGGCGCCTTGCGGTTTGACCCACGAGCCGACCCTCATGTCGAGTCTCCTCCCCGTTACGGCGGGCCCGGTCCGGCTGTCGTACAACGCGAGGCTCCGGGCGGTGCCACGCGCCCCCCACTGCGGACCTTCGCGCTCTGGGTAGTCGCGCTCCAGGTAGTCGCTGTGAACAATCCAGCCGGCGGCTTTGCGTGCGTTGGCCGGGCCGTGGTAGCGAACCACCAGCCAGCGGTTGGGTACCAGAGGGAAGCCGATCTGCCCGTTGTCGGGGTGGTCATACCCGTGGGTGAGGGCCTCGGGGAGCTGCCACTGCAGGTACACACCCGCATCGGACTCCTCGAAGCTCCGTGCGTTCGAGATGTTCGCCCGGTTGACGAGCAGCGCGTTGACGTTGATTGGCACAATCAGGTCGGTATCGCTCATCGTGAACTCCTTGCAGATACGGAACGCAGCTCCAGCATCAGCTGGATGTCCTGCGTGATGGTGGGCACGATCAACTCGATGGCTGGGGACGGTGAAGTGGGCTGGTCAGACATACGGGCCTTCCACTTGGCTGTGGCCTTCGCCGAGCAAATGGAGTATTTCGCCGTCCGCCCTCCCGAGATAGATCACCGTCCTGCCACTTGATCCCAGCCAGCGGCAGCTCTCTTCACCCACCTGGCTCCCCTTGGTCACACGACTGAGACACAGGGCCCGCCGACACTGGACGACCTCACTGAGCGCAGCGCTGGGGCGCTCAGTCACACGACCGCGACAAAAGCCCGCTGCTCGACGCCGACCGCGACGCCGCCCGCCTCGCCGACGCGCTGCGAGGCAGCCCGCACATCCTCAGCTGCGATGTGTCGGTTTCATGTCGGTGAGCTGGTGGCAGTGACGGTTGATCAGGTGGGCGTCTTCTTGCAGGTCTCTGGCTTATGGCGACGGCTGGCTGCTGACACGAGGTGGTGCTTTGCGTCTCGGTGGCTGACGTGGAGCGGTGCATTCACAGGTGGCTCACTGTCATGAAGGCGGTACATCGCACCCAGTCCGCGACCATCACCGGATCACGCTGGGATTTCTCGCTTTCGTGTCCGGGATGGTTCTCAGTTCGGTGTCCGGCCTTGGGCGCTGTGGGGTGGGTCGATTCGGATGTTTCTATGGGGCGTTGAGAAGTGGTGGCCGGGCGCTGGTGTTGGACAAGCAATGAGGATTGGTTGGTCACTGGGTGAGGATTACCTGGTCAGGGGAGTGAGAGCTCCCGACATCACGAGTTCAACCTCAGTAACTAAGTGGTCGGCTCTGTAAATCCTTCGGGGGTTGACTCTGGAACCTGTGTCGTGCGTGGTGCCGGGGCAGGTGTTGCCGTGGGAACGGAAGTTGTGACGGATCTTGTGAGCCACCGCCGCATTTCAGAGGGACACCCGTGCTGTTCTGCCAGCGGCGAACCCCGGCCCGATCGGACTCGACGATCACTACGGTCCGGTCTCATGACGACGATTACCACGCGCACGGTCCAGTACCCGGCCGACGGTCTGACGATGATCGGGCACCTCGCGCTCCCGGCCGGTATCGACCGCCGGCCCGCGGTGCTGCTCGGACCAGAGGGCACGGGGCTCAGCGACGTCGAGCGCCGACGGGCCGATGCTCTCGCCGAGCTGGGATATGTGGCGCTGGCCTTCGACCTCCACGGCGGACGCTACTTGGAAGACCCCGAGGAGATGATGGCTCGTTGCATGCCGCTGCTCGCCGACCCCGACCGGATGCGGGGCATCGGCCACGCGGCGCTCGACGTGTTGCGCACCGAACCGCGGACCGACCCCGATCGGATAGCCGCCGTCGGCTACGGCACCGGAGGCGCCGTCGGGCTGGAACTCGGGCGCGACGGCGTCAACCTGCGCGCGATCGCGACAGTCAACGGGCTCATCACGGGCCGACCGGGCGAGGCGGCGCGCATTCGCTGCCCGGTATGGGCCGGGGTCGGGTCGGAAGACCCGATCATGCCCCCCGCGCAGCGGGAGGCGCTCACCGCCGAGATGCAGGCCGCGGGCGTCGACTGGCGCCTGGCGGTCTACGGCGGCGCCCTTCACGCCTTTCACCACCCGTCGGTCGACCACACCGTGCGCCCCGGCGTCGGCTACCACCCACGGCACGCACAGCGAGCCTGGCGCGACGTCGTCGACCTGCTCGCCGAATGTCTGCCCGTGACGGAGTGAACTGGTCAGTCCAAGCTCGGACGCCCGGTGACCGCCGCGATGCCTGGGCTCCACTGCCAACGCGGGCGGGGAAACTGCGGCTTGCCAGTGATCCACTTCGGCCGATCGGCTCTCCCGCCATGCCCCTCCGCACTGCCTGCCCGATAGCCCCGAGTGCCGCCGAACGCGCGCGGCTGAAGGCGATGGCCTACGGCCACAAGACCGAGCACCGGCTGCGGGTGCGTGCACAGGTGGTGCTGCACGCCGCGCGCGGACGCTCCAACGTGCGTATCGCCCAGGAGACGGGGCTGCACCTGGACACCGTGCGCCGCTGGCGTGGCCGGTTCGCCGAACAGGGTTTGCCGGGGCTCAAAGACCGTCAACGCTGCGGCCGCCCACCGGTGTTCACGTCGCTGCAGGTTGCCGAGGCCAAGGCACTGGCCTGCTGGCTGCCCGCCGAGAGCGGAGTGCCGCTGTCGCGCTGGTCATGCCCGGAACTGGCCTATGAAGCCATCCAGCGGGGCATCGCCGCGTTCGTGTCGGCGTCCACCGTGCGCCGCTGGCTGGCCGAGGACGCGCTCAAGCCCTGGCAGCACCGCTCCTGGATCTTCATCACCGACCCCGACTTCCGCGCCAAAGCCCAGCGTGTGCTGGACCTGTACGCCCGCACCTGGCAGGGCACCCCGCTCGACGCTGACGAGTACGTCATCAGCGCCGACGAGAAGACCTCCATCCAGTCCCGCTGCCGCTGCCACCCCACCCTCGCCCCGGGCCAGGCCCGCGCCATGCGCGTCAACCACACCTACGGACGCGGGGGCGCCCTGGCCTACCTTGCCGCCTATGACGTCCACCAGTCGAAGGTGTCCGGCCGCACCGAGCCGCGCACCGGTATCGACCCGTTCATGAACCTGGTCACCCAGGTCATGAGTCAGGAACCCTACAAGAGCGCCAAGCGAGTGTTCTGGATCGTCGACAACGGCTCCTCCCACCGCGGGCAGAAGGCCGCCGACCGACTCACGGCGGCGTTCCCGAACGCGGTGATGATCCACACCCCCGTGCACGCCTCGTGGCTGAACCAGGTGGAGATCTACTTCTCCGTCGTCCAGCGCAAGGTGGTCACGCCCAACGATTTCACCGACCTTGCCCAGGTCGAGGATCGGCTCCGAGCTTTCGAAGACCGCTACAACGCCACAGCCCAGCCGTTCCAGTGGAAGTTCACCACCTCCGACCTGGACGATCTGCTGGCCAGACTCGACCGGCACACCGCCGATCATCGAGAAGAATCCTCCGTCTCGCTGGCGGCGTGATCAACCCCCGAAGGACTTACGAACTCGACCACTAAGGGTTGTCCCGTAACTACCGACCAAGATTAAATGATCTTGCTGTGGCTGGTGTGATCACGGCGTCCGAGCCGTCCTGGATAGCTGGCCGTCACGACAGTCTGGGTTGATAACCTGTGGCGATGGACGAGGCATTGGACGAGGGGCCGTTCTTTCACGGCACAAAGGCCGAGCTGCGGGTCGGAGATCACCTCACCGCCGGTTTCCGTTCCAATTACCGGCCCGAAATCGTGATGAACCACATCTACTTCACCGCGTTGCGCGACGGCGCGGGACTCGCCGCCGAACTCGCCGCAGGCGACGGAGCCCCGCGAGTGTACGTCGTCGAACCGACCGGGGAGTTCGAGAACGATCCCAACGTCACCGACAAGAAGTTCCCCGGCAACCCCACCCGCTCGTATCGCAGCAGGGAACCGCTCCGGATCGTTGGTGAGGTCACCGACTGGACGCGACAGACACCCGAAGCTCTCCAGGTGTGGCGAGACCGGCTGGCTGCAATCCGCATGGATGACCGCGCCGAAATCATCAACTAAGACCGTGTCCTGTGTGGTGATCACTCGTTGAGCTGTTCATGGGGCGGGATGCGTGGAGTTGGATTGTTCCGGACGGGCTGTGGGAGATCGCGAA
>NZ_JBHVPX010000061.1:0-4890 GCF_042887155.1 Streptomyces sp. NPDC057963 | reverse complement strand
AACAAACCCACCGACACCACATCACCCACACCCCCCGACCCCTCCAACCAAAAACGCTCCCGCTGGAACGGGTAGGTCGGCAGATCCACCACCCCACCCCGGGCGGGGATGAAACCACTCCAGTCGACCTCCGCACCATGCACGTGGACATGAGCAAGAGCCCTCAGCAACCCCTCCACCTGCGGGCGTCCCCTACGCATCACCGCCGCACCCGCCATACCCGCCATGCCCGCCACATGCGGAGTCAACGCCGCATCAGGCCCCACCTCCAACGCAGACACCACACCAAGCTCCTCCAGCCTGGCCAGCACCACGTCGAAACGCACCGCCTCACGCACATGCCGCACCCAGTACTCCCGCGAACCCACATCACCCGCACTCACCACAGGAATCACCGGATCGCGGAAGGACACCCCGGCAACAACCCCGGCAAACTCCTCCAACACCCCATCCATGTGCGGCGAATGGAACGCATGACTCACCCGCAACCGCCTCGTCCTACGCCCCAGCCCCTCCAGCCGGCCAACCACCCCGTCCACAGCCTCACCATCACCCGCGACCACCAAAGACCCAGGACCATTGACCGCGGCGATCGACACCCGGTCCTCCAACCCGGACAACAACGGAACAACCTCCTCCCGCGCCGCCTGAACAGCAACCATCACACCACCAGCCGGCGCAGCCTCCATCAAACGCCCACGAGCCACCACCAACGACACCGCATCACGCAACGAGAACACACCCGCCACACACGCCGCACTCACCTCACCCAACGAATGACCGGCCACATAATCCGGAACCACACCCCACGACTCCAACAACCGGAACAATGCCACCTCGAACACAAACAACGCCGGCTGCGCAAACTCCGTACGCTCCAACACCTCCGCCCCTACAGAACCCGGACCACCGAACATCACCTCCAACAACCCCACCCCACCCCCACCACGGGCCGCATCCACCAACCCGCACACCTCATCCACAACCCCCGCAAAAACCGGGAACCGCTCATACAACTCCCGCCCCATACCCGGGAACTGAGCCCCCTGCCCCGAGAACACAAACGCCAGACCACCCCCACCCGCCACACCCTGAACCGTGCCCGCCGACACACGCCCCTCAGCCAACCCCTCCAAACCAGCCAGCAACTCCTCACGGCTGCCCGCAGACACAACAGCGCGGTGATCATGCAAAGCACGCGACGACACGAGAGAGAACGCCAGGTCACCCAACCCCAGACCCTCATCCGCCACCACCAGACCCCGCAACCGGGCCGCCTGGTCCCGCAACGCCCCCGCACTCCGAGCCGACAACACCACCGGCACCAACACACCACCCCCGGGCGACACCTCAGCCACCTGGCGAGGCTCGGTCTCCGGGCCCTCCTCGACAATGAGATGCGCGTTCGTCCCACTGATCCCGAACGACGACACACCCGCACGACGCGGCGTACCGTTGCGCGGCCACTCCTGCGCCTCCGCCAGCAACGACACCCCACCCGCAGACCAGTCCACATGCGACGACGGCACCTCCGCATGCAACGTCCGCGGCAACACCCCACGCTGCAAAGCCATCACCATCTTGATCACACCCGCCACACCCGCCGCAGCCTGCGCATGACCAATGTTCGACTTCACCGAACCCAACCACAACGGACGCCCAACCGGACGATCCACCCCATACGTCGCCATCAACGCCTGAGCCTCGATGGGATCACCCAGGCGCGTCCCCGTCCCATGCGCCTCGACGACATCCACATCGGCCGACGTCAAGCGTGCATTGGCCAGGGCCCGGCGGATCACCCGCTGCTGCGACGGACCGTTCGGGGCGGTGAGCTGGCTGCTCGTTCCGTCCTGGTTGACTGCTGAACCCCGTACCACGGCCAACACTCGATGGCCGTTGGTCTGAGCGTCCGACAGCTTCTCCAGCAAGAGCAGTCCGACGCCTTCGCTCCAGCCGGTGCCGTCAGCGTCCGCCGAGAACGCCTTGCACCGGCCGTCCGCAGACAGGCCCCGCTGCCGACTGAACTCGATGAAGGTACGGGGCGTGGCCATCACCGTCGCTCCGCCGGCCAGCGCGAGCGAGCATTCGCCGCTGCGCAGGGCCTGGGCCGCCAGATGCACCGCGACGAGCGACGACGAACACGCCGTATCGATCGTGACCGCCGGACCTTCAAAACCGAACGTGTACGAAATACGACCCGAGGCAATACTGCTCGCGCTGCCTGTGCCCAGATAGCCTTCGAACTCCTCCGGCATCGGCTCCAGACGGGAGGCATAGTCGTTGTACATGATCCCGGCGAACACACCCGTCGCCGACCCCCGCAACGCCACCGGATCAATACCCGCCCGCTCCACCGCCTCCCACGCCGTCTCCAGCAACAACCGCTGCTGCGGATCCGTCGCCAACGCCTCCCGCGGACTCAACCCGAAGAACGCGGGGTCGAACCGGTCCGCCTCGTAGAGGAATCCGCCTTGTGTGGTGTACGTGTGGCCTGCCTGGCCCGGATCGGCGTCGTAGAGTGCGTCACGGTCCCAGCCACGGTTGTCGGGGAACTCTCCGATGGCGTCGTGACCCCGCTCCAGCAGGTCCCACAGCTCTTCCGGTGACGACACACCGCCCGGGAACCGGCAGCTCATTCCCACGACCGCGATGGGTTCCAGGTTCCTGCCCTCGGCCGCCGCCTCCGCCTCGCGCAGGCGCTGACGGGTCTGGCGCAGGTCCGCCGTTGCTCGCTTGAGATAGTCGCGGAGCTTGTCCTCGTTGTTCGTCATGCGACGTCATCTCCTTCGGCCAGCGGTGCTCGGCCGGTCTCTTCCGTGCCGGTCATTCCGAGTTCGGTGTCGAGTGCCAGGAACAGTTCGTCATCCGTTGCCGACAACAGGTCGTCCACTCCGTCGTGACGCCCTGTCCGGCTGTCGTCGTGTCGGTCGCCGTTCCATCTACGGGTCAGTTGCTGCAGCCGTTCGGCGATCAGTTCGCGATCCGCTTCGCCGAGCGTGATCTCAGCGATGGTCTTCTCGATGCGGTCGAGCTCGGCGAGGACAGAGGCAGGGCCGGTGCCGTCCCGACTCAGCTCGTCGATGAGGTAGTCGGCGAGCGCGGCAGGAGTCGGGTAGTCGAAGACGAGCGTCGTCGTCAGGCGCAGTCCGGTTGCCTTCGACAGCCGGTTGCGGAGTTCCACGGCGGTCAGCGAGTCGAATCCCATTTCCAGCAGGCCACGGTCCGCTTCGATGAGGCCGGGCCTCGCGTGACCGAGGACCGAGGCGACTTCGGTCCGCACCAATTCAGTTACCGCCACGTCCAGTTGCTGAGAACTCAGTCCGTCGAGACTGCGCGTGGGCAAGGTTGCTTGTGCGGCGACGTTCCCCGGGCTCGCCGGAATGATGCCGCGCAGAATCGCCGGCAACGAACCGTCGGCAGCCCTGGAACGCAGCACTGCCATGTCAAGTCGCGCAGTGACGGCGAAGGGGTCGTCAAGTCCGAGCGCCAGGTCGAAGAGTGCTAGGCCGGCCTCCGGCGACAGTGCCCCCATACCGCTCTGGGCCATCCTGGCGCGGTCGCCGTTCGACAACCCGCCGGCCATACCGTCCGACGTTTCCCACAACCCCCACGCCAGCGAAACCGCGGGCAGTCCCTCGGATCGGCGCTGCTGCGCGAGGGCGTCCAGCACGGCGTTCGCCGCGCCGTAGTTGCCCTGGCCCGGACTGCCGAAGGTCGCGGCGACGGACGAGAACAGCACGAAGGCACGGAGTGGAACCGGAAGTTCGCGGGTCAGTTCGTGCAGGTTACGAGCCGCGTCCGCTTTGGGACGGGCGGTTGTGCTCATTCGGTCCGGCGTGAGTGACTCGATGGTGGCGTCGTCCAGTACCCCCGCTGTATGAATCACCGCGGTGAGCGGGTACTCGGCCGGGATCGACGAGAGCAGTGCGTTGAGTTCCGTACGGTCCCCGACATCACACGCCCTGAGAGCGACCTCCGCTCCCAGACCAGTGAGTTCGGCAACCAGCTCGGCCGCCCCCGGCGTGTCGGGACCCCGCCGCGTAGCGAGGAGCAGGTGTCGTACGTGGTGCGTCTCCACCAAATGCCGTGCAAGCAGTGACCCCAGCGCCCCGGTACCGCCCGTGAGCAGGACCGTTCCGGACGAGTCGAAGCGGGGGGCAGGGCCGTCCGCGTCACGCCGGGCGCCGGACTTTACGAGACGCGGAGCATGGACGTTGCCCTTGCGCACCGCGAGCTGAGGTTCATCGGCGGGAATGTTCGCCAGTACGGCTTCTGCGATCGGCCCTGCTGTCGATTCCACGTCCACCAGGAGGAAACGGTTGGGGTGTTCGACCTGCGCCGCTCGAACAAGCCCCCACACGGCCGCCAGATCGAGGTCCGGCCCACGGTCGGAGGCCGTGACCGACACGGCGCCTGCGGTCAGCACGGCAAGGCGTGATGCGGAGAACCGGTCATCGGCCAGCCAGGTGTGCAGGGCGTCGAGTACGAGGTCAGCCGGTGCCGGGCCCCCGGGCATACGGGCGACCACCGGGAGAACGACAAGTTCGGGCGTGGTCCTATCGGCGGGGATCGCGGCGATGTCGGGAAGTGCAGCGCTGTCGAGCACCATTGTCTGCAACGCCGTCGTCGGTCGGGACGTCGATGCGTGGAGGGTCGGCCAGGAGAGCTCGTAGAGCGAGCTGGCTATCTCGCTGTCAACGAGGTACTCCGAGGGCAACGGTCGCACTGTCAGCGACTCCACCGTGGCCACCAGGGCGTTCTCGGGGTCCACCATGTGAACCGACATGCTGCCGTCGGTGTTCTTGGTGAGGGTTACGCGGAGACTGGTGGCCCCGGTCGCGTGCAGGACGACGTTCGACCAGGAGAAGGGAACCCGGAGCGGCCCGT
>NZ_JBHVPX010000060.1:0-5283 GCF_042887155.1 Streptomyces sp. NPDC057963 | reverse complement strand
TCCTCCCGACCCCCTCCCGCCACCACCAACCGGTGACCAAACACCGCCCGCGAACTCACCAACGACCAGCCCACATCCACCGCACTCACCGACGAGTACCGCTCCCAGTGCTCCACCAACCGAGCCGCCTGAGCCCGCACCGCCTCACCCGACTTGCCCGAGAGCACCAACGGCACCACAGCGTCCACGGCGAAGTCGCCGACACCGGACGGCTCCGCGGGCGGGGCGCCCTGTCCGGAGTCGGCGTCGGCGGGCGTTTCGAGGATGATGTGCGCGTTGGTGCCGCTGACACCGAACGCGGACACCCCGGCCCGGCGCGGGTGATCCGTGTCCGGCCACGGGACGGACTCGGTCAGCAGCCGCACCTCGCCCTGGGACCAGTCGACCTGCGTCGACGGCTCCGCCACGTGCAGCGTCTTCGGCAGCACGCCGTGCCGCAACGCCATCACCATCTTGATCACGCTCGCCACGCCTGCCGCCGCCTGGGCGTGCCCGATGTTCGACTTCAACGACCCGAGCCACAACGGCCGGCCCTCGGGCCGGTCCTGACCGTAGGTCGCCAGCACCGCCTGCGCCTCGATCGGATCACCGAGCCTCGTCCCGGTGCCGTGCGCCTCGACCACATCGACGTCCGCAGCGGACAGACCGGCCGCAGCCAACGCCTGGCGGATCACGCGCTGCTGCGACGGACCATTCGGCGCCGTCAAACCGTTCGACGCACCGTCCTGATTCACCGCACTCGACCGCAGCACCGCCAGCACCTCATGACCGTGCCGACGAGCATCCGACAACCGCTCCAGCACCACCACACCGACACCCTCGGACCACCCAGTCCCATCGGCATCATCCGAGAACGACCGGCACCGGCCGTCCGCAGCCAGACCACCCTGCATCGTGAACAAGGCGAACGCGTCAGCCGACGCCATCACGGACACGCCGCCGGCGAGGGCGAGCGAGCACTCGCCCGACCGCAGCGCCTGCGCCGCCAGATGCATCGCCACCAACGACGACGAACACGCCGTATCCACACTCACCGCAGGGCCTTCGAGCCCGAGCGTATAGGCCACCCGGCCCGAGATGACGCTGGTCGCGGCGCCGGTGATCTGGTGGCCCTGCAGCTGTTCACCGCCGCGGGCGACCAGCTCGCTGTACCCCATGTGATACGCGCCGACGAACACCCCGGTCTGGCTGCCCGCCAGCGAGTTCGGGTCGATCGCGGCACGTTCCAGCGCCTCCCAGGAGGTCTCGAGCAACAGCCGCTGCTGGGGGTCGGTGGCCAGCGCCTCACGCGGGGAGATCTGGAAGAACGCCGCGTCGAATTCGCCGACGCCGGCCAGGAAGCCGCCTTCGCCCGTCGCCGAGGCGCCGAGCGCCGCGTCGAGGTCCCAGCCGCGGTCGGCGGGGAACGGCGTGATGCCCTCGGCTCCGTCGGCGACCAGCTGCCAGAGATCGTCCGGATCCGCCACGCCGCCGGGGAAGCGGCACGCCATCCCGACGAAGACGATCGGGTCGTCGGTGACGGAGACCGGTGACGGCAGCGGAGCCGTGCCCGCCGGCCGGGTGTCGTCGAACGCGCCCGCCAGATGCTTCGCAATGTGGGTGACGGTCGGGTAGTCGAACACCAGGCTCGCGGGCAGGATCGCTCCGGTCCTGGCCTGCAGCAGGTTGCGCAGCTCGACCGCGGTCAGCGAGTCGAAGCCCAGCTCGGCGAACGGCTGCGCGGCGTCGATCTGCGCGCTCGACGCGTGGCCGAGCACCGCTGCCGCGGCATCGCGCACCAGCTCGACGAGGATCGTCAGCCCGTCCGCGGTGGACATCCCGGTGAGCTGCCGCGCCAAGCCGTCGCGGCCGCCCTGCGTGTTGTCGGCGGACCGCCGCGCCGCGTTGCCGGTCAGCGACCGCCACAGCGGCGCGACATCCCGCTGTGCGCGCAGCGCCCGGACGTTGAGCCGGGCCAGCCCCAGCACCGCGGCGCCCGAGTCCCACGCCCGATCGAACAGGTTCATGCCCTGCTCCACACCCAGCGGCGGCATCGCCGACCGGGCGATGCGGCGCAGATCCGTGTCGGACAGGGTCCCGACCAGGCCGACGTCGTTCGTCCAGGCGCCCCAGGCCATCGACTGCCCGGGCAGCCCCTCGGCACGGCGGCGCGCCATCAGGCTGTCGAGGAACACATTGCCCGCCGCGTAGTTACTTTGCCCGCTGTTCCCCACCTGTCCGGCCAGGGACGAGAACACCACGAACCGGGACAGGTCGTACTCGCGGGTCAGCTCGTGCAGGTTCCAGACCGCGTCGACCTTCGGCGCCAGCACCCGATCGAGCTGCTCCTGCGACTGCGAGCCGATGACCCCGTCCTCCAGGATCCCCGCCGTATGCACGACGGCGGTCAGCGGATGCTCCGGTCCGACGGCGCCCAACACCGCGGCCAGCGCCCGCCGGTCGGTCAGATCGCAGGCCGCGAACGCCACCCGGGCCCCTTGTCCCGCCAGCTCGGCGGTCAGCTCCGCGGCGCCCGGCGCGTCGGAGCCGCGCCGACTGACCAGCACCAGGTTCCGCACCCTGTGCTCGGCCACCAGATGCCGCGCCACCACGCCACCGAGACCACCGGCACCGGTGATCAGCACGGTACCGTCGGGCGTCAAAGGCTGCGGGACCGTCAGCACCAGCTTGCCGACGTGCCTGGCCTGGCTCATGAACCGGAACGCCTCCGGTGCCCGGCGCACATCCCACGCCGCCACCGGCAGCGGCCGGATCCCGCCGGTTTCGAACAGCGCCGTCAGCTCCCGCAGCATCTCCTGGATCCGATCGGCGCCGGCCTCCATCAGGTCGAAGGCCCGGTAGCTCAACGACCGGTCACGGAAGTCCTCCGGCGACCGGATGTCGATCTTGCCCATCTCCAGGAACCGCCCGCCCGGAGCCAGCAGATCCACCGACGCGTCCACGAACTCCCCCGCGAGCGAGTTCAGGACCACGTCCACACCCCGATCCGCGGTGGGGGCCCGGAAACGCTCACGGAAGTCGAGATCCCGGGACGACGCCAGCCGCTCGGCCGGGACTCCCCACTCCCGCAGGACACCCCACTTGCCCTCACTCGCCGTGGCGTAGACCTCCGCGCCCCGGTGGCGTGCCAGCTGAATCGCCGCGAGCCCGACACCGCCGGCACCGGCATGGATCACCACCGACTCACCGGGCTCCAGCCCGGCGAGATCCAGCAGCCCGTAGTAGGCGGTCAGGAACACGACAGGAACCGACGCCGCGGTGGCGAACGACCAGCCCTCGGGGATCCTCGCCAGCAGCCGGTGGTCGGTCACCGCCACCGGACCGAACGCGCCGAACGCCAGGCCCATGACCCGGTCGCCAGGCCGCAGATCGGACACGCCGGGGCCGACCTCCGTGACGACACCCGCGACCTCGCTGCCCAGCGGGCCCGCCGCGCGCACGTCGCTGACCATGTCGAGCGCGTTGAGCACATCGCGGAAGTTGAGGCCCGCCGCGTGGACCTGGACGCGAACCTGCCCGTGTGCAAGCGGATCGGCCAGTTCGGGAGCCGGCACGAGCACCAAGTTCTCGAGCATGCCCTTGTCCGTGGAGTCCAACCGCCAGGGCACGTCTCCCGGTGCGGCCAGTTCGTCGACCGGCCGGGCCCGGACGAGCCGTGCGGTGTGGAACCGCCCGCCGCGCACCGCCCACTGCGGCTCGCCGGACGCCAGGATCGCGCCCAGCACACCGGCCTCGATCCCGATGCCGGTGTCCTTGTCGGTGTCGGTGTCGGTGTCGAGCAGCACGATCCGGTCCGGGTTCTCCGACTGCGCCGACCGCACGAGACCCCACACCGCGGCCGCGGCCAGATCGGTCACCGGCTCGCCCGAGCGCACGGCCACCGCACCCCGGGTCGACACCACCAGCGGGATCGACGCGAACCTCGCCTCACCAAGCCAGTACTGCAGCTGCCGCAGCACCCAGCCGGTGAGCTCGTGCGTGGACCGGACCACCGAGTCCGCCCCGCCGGCCACGGCCAGCACGACCGCTCCCGGCACCGGCCTGCCCTCGTCGAGCGCGGTACCGACCGCGCTCAGGTCAAGGTGGTCCGCGCCACGGGGGGCGACCGTGACCCAGTCACCCATCGGGTCGGCTGCGCCGGGCCCGGTCTCGAGCCACTCCGTCAGCAACACGGCCCCATCGCCGGAGCCGGCCGTCAAGCTGTCCGACGCGAGCGCCCGCACGGCCAGCGACCCAATCGACAGCACGGGAGCGCCGGCGCTGTCCGCGACCGCGATGGCGACCTGGTCCGGGCCGGTCCGGGTGAGCACGACCCGCAGCCGCGACGCACCCGAGGCGCGCAGCCGCACGTCGGTGAAGCTGAACGGCAGCCCGCCCTGCTCGGCCGCGTCGAGACCGGCGAAGACCGTGGTGTGCAGTGCCGCGTCCAGCAGCGCCGGATGGATGCCGAACGACTCCGCCGAAGCGCGGACGGACTCCGGCAGCTCGACCTCGGCGAGGATCCGGTCCCCGCTCCGCCAGGCCTTGCGCAGCCCCTGGAACACCGGGCCGTAGCGGAGGAAACCGCCTTCGGCCAGCTGCTGGTAGAACTGCTCGGTCTCCAGCGGTGCCGCATCCGCAGCGGGCCAGGCCTGGGTAAGAGGTTCGAACGCGTCGTCGGCCCGGTCGTCGGCGGCGGACGCGCTCACGATGCCGGTCGCGTGGCGAGTCCAGGTCTCCTCGCCGTCCACCCGCGCATACACCGCGACGCTGCACCGTTCAGCCTCGTCCGGCCCGGCCACCACCTGCACCTGCGCGCCGCCTGAAGCGGGGAGCACGAGCGGCGCCTCGAGGACGAGCTCGTCGAGCCGGTCGCAGCCGACGCTGTCTCCCGCGCGGATCGCCAGCTCCACGTACCCGGTGCCGGGGAAGATCACCGAATCGCGCACGGCGTGGTCCGCCAGCCACGGATGCGTCCGCACCGACAGCCTGCTGGTGAAGACCACCTCGTCGTTCTGCGGCAACGACAGCATCGCCCCCAGCAACGGATGCTCCGCCGCCGTGAGCCCGGCGGCGCCGACGTCGGTCGCCCCGCCGGCGCTCTCCGGCCAGAAGTGCTGATGCTGGAAGGCATAGGTCGGGAGCTGGACGCGCCGCGCGCCGGAGTCCGGGAACACGGTCGACCAGTCCACGGCCACGCCATGGACACAGGCCTGGGCGACCGCGGTGACCATGCGGTGCAGGGATCCTTCGCCGCGCCGCAGCGTGCCCGCAACGGGCACCGCGCCTTCCCGCTCGTCGACG
>NZ_JBHVPX010000059.1:0-6903 GCF_042887155.1 Streptomyces sp. NPDC057963 | reverse complement strand
CGGCAAAGACCGCCCCACCCCCGATCCAGCCCGCTACACTCCCCACACCCAAGCCGCTGACCAGCGCTAATGAAGAAGTCCGGCTGGAGTACTAGGTGAGGGTGCCCGGGTAGGGGTGCCCCTCCGCGTACGCCTGCATGCTCGCCACGATGCCGGCGATGCGTCCCGGTTCCCATGAGGCGACGACGGCGTTGACCGGTGCTGCGGCGGTGACGAAGTTGAGGATGAAGGCATCGCGGAGCAGCAGGTAGGGCTCCAAGAGCCGGACGAGGCCAGTCGGCAGGGGCCGCACCTCGGCGTAGCCGGCCAGGAATGCGCGCACGAACTCCTCGTAAGCGCCTGGTACTTTCCGCGCGATCCGGTGGACGGAGGAGAGCGCGGTGGCGATATCGATCAGGAAATGACCCACGCCGCAGTCATCGAAGTCGATGACGCCGACGCCGCCGCCAGGCAACGCGAGCAGGTTCTCGAGGTGAAGGTCGCCATGGATACGTCCGCGTTCGTCCTGGCCGCTTTCTTGGAGGACCGGTGTGACCAACTCGGCTACCCTGCGGAGCGCATCGGTGCCGCTGGTGCCCAACTGCTTCTGTGCGGTGGGATCGGTGAGGGCATGCCCCTTGAACAGGATTGTCTCCGAGTCCCAGACCGGCCGATCGAAATCCAGCAGCGGAACCGTCGCGGAGTGCTGGTGCGCACAGGCAGTCGCGCAGCCCATCCCCTGCGCCATGCCGGGCTAGACGGTAGGGAGGCTCTGCCGTGCCAGGAAGCCAGTGAAGGAGAGAGGGTGGACGGTTCGTCATGGCCGGGGACTTCGACGGGGACCACATAACGGCTGCCAGCGGTGGTGACGGGCTCGGGGACGGCGACCGTGCGGGAGGCAGCCAGGCTTTCCAGCCATTGCATCTCGCTGCGCTGCTGGCGGGCGGTCCGGCCGTCGCGTACGGACAGGCGGGCGACGTAGGAAGTGCGGCCTGGCGGGGTGACGCGCCAGACGGCGTTGTCCTCGTACCGCTGGACTTCCATCTGTACGACGTCGCCGTCGAGTCCGTAGTGCTCGCTCAGCGCGGCCCGGCTCAGCGATTCGAGCAGATCGAGTTGCGCGGCGTGGGGGCGACAGAGAAACGACGTCACGGCGGGCACAACCTCTTTCGGTGGTCGGGGTGGGCGGGCGCCAACCGTGGCCGCAGGGCGGTCTGGTCAGCTGACTGTATTGAGCGTTCTCGCGTGGGCGAACTGGTGTTGCACGGCACGAACGTGGTGCTGTTCACCATCCGATTCCCTCGGCGGGGATTTCCGTGATGGGGGACGGTGCTGCGGGCGAGATGCCCCATTGCTCGTGGGCCAGGCGGGCGGCTTGGGCCGCCTGTTGGTAGCCCTGATCGCCCCAGCCGAGAAGCGCGGCGGCCTGCTCGGGGGTGGCCAGGAGCCGGGCGTACCGGCGGCCGCTGGCGGGGTCGGTCGTGGATGGGCCGACTGCTGTGATCGGCGCGGCCAGTCGCAGCCGAGCGCACTCGCCGATGCCGCCGTAGACTGCACCGGTCGCGCCGTAGACCCATCCCAGCCGCTCGATCCTTCCCAGAGAAAGGGTCAGTTGTGCTTCTTCGGCGGCCTCGCGTACCAGGGCGGCTTCCGGGGACACGTCTGTGGCCTCGACCGTGCCGCCGGGCAGCACGGCCAGCGGATCAGCGGGGTCGATCACCAGGACAACTCGGCCGTCGGGCATAAAGAGCCAGCCCCAGGCCTGAGGTACTGGAAGCCGTTTGGGTACTCGGTCAGGGTGCCACGGCCAGTCGCGTCCCTTCTGGGGCCGTGTGTGTACTTGGTACAGGTCCAGCGGTGGCACCGTCCCCACGTGCAGGCCGCCGTCGAGATGGGCAGTCGTGCCGGACAGGCGGGCGCGCAGCGCGGCCAGCATGCTCTGTGCGTCCACGGGGATCATCCGCTCGGCTGCCGCCCGGGAGTCGAGAAACTCGTATCCGTGCAGTTCGTCTGCGGGCAGGCGGAGGGCCGCGATGCCCTGCTCGGTCAGCGTTCCGCCGTCGAGCACGTAGCGCACCTCGCCCGGGAACGGCAGGTCCGCAGCGACGTCCGGATGTCCCGGGGCGACCCAGTTCACGGCCAGCACCCGCCCGGGCGTCCTCAACAGCCCGATCTCTTCGTGTACTTCGCGACGGAAGACCTGCCCGGGGCCTTCTCCTGGCTCCGCACCGCCACCCGGCAGCAGCCATTGCCTGCGGTAGGTCGGCTTGACCAGCAGGACACGCCCCAGCTCGTCAGTCACGAGCGCGGCTGTGCCCAACCAGACAGCGTGCCGTGACCGGGCGTACTCCTCCTGGGACATCTTTGGCTGCTCGGGTACCGCGGCTGTGTCGTCGTGCGTGGGGGAATTCATTTCCTGGCTCCCGTCTGTTGCGTTGGTGGGGCGTGGCATTGGTGTTTGAGGGTGTGGCTGGAACCACGGGCGGGGGTTCAGATGATGGGCGGCCGGCCGGCGGCCGTCAGCCGCCATACCGTGTGCCAGCTCATGGGGTGGCGGGTTTGCGCGTGCCGGAGTGCCCATCCTTCCCGCATGCCGCGGAGCGATTCGTGGGTTCCGCCGTGGCGCAGTGAGCGGGCCAGGGTGATGGCGGTCCAGTTCGCCAGGTAGAGGGGGATGAGAGGGCGGGGCAGGTTGCGGTAGGCGACGGTGATCCTGTTGCGGGCGGCGAGGCGGTGGAACAGCGCTTGGCGGGCGGGGCTGGTCACCGGGTGGTGCATACGAAGGCCGGCTGCGTGCCAGCCGGTCCAGCCCGCCGCCCAGCATCGGTACGCCAGGTCGAGCCCCTCGTGGTACAGAAATAGGCTGGCTTCCCACCCGCCGAGAGCGTCGAAGACGTCCCGGCGGACGAGGACGACGCCCTCGGTCATCGTGGTGATGGTTCCGGACCTGCCCGGATCGCCGGCGCGCAGTCGGGGCACCCAGCGGCGCGGCGTGGTCACATTGTCGGGACCAGTCAACCGCGGCTGGACGTAGGCGGCTTCGGGATGCTGGTCCGCCTCGAGGATCAGGCGGGCGAGCACATTGTCCGTGGGGAGGACGGCGTCGTTGTCCAGGAAGAACAGGTAGCTGTCCTGGTCCGGCCGGCTCGCCTCGTTGAGGGCGCGGCCTCCGGCGTTGCGGCCGCCGGGAACGCCGATGTTGGTCTCCAGGGCCACAGTGAGGGCGCCAGCAGGCACGATGTCGGGGACACAGCCGTTGCCGACAACGCAGATCCGCAGATCGACGCCTTGCTGGGCCATCAGCGTGGCCTGCGCGGCACGTTCTTGTTCAGGCCTGTCATTCATCGTCAGAAGGACGACTTGGACGACAGGGAGGTGCGGGTGCTGCGGCACAGCGTTTCACTCCGGATGCGGTGAGGCTGCCAGGGGCTGGACAGCGGGACGAGGTGTTGATGAGCGGCTTGGTACGCGGTTGCCGAGGGGGCTCAGCGCTGGTGCGCCGCATCCCTGAGGGTTCTTGGAGCGGGAATTACCCACTCCGAGTTCGGGGTGGCCGGTCACTGCTCTTGTCTTTCGGCGGTGGCGGTCCAGGGGGAGGTGACGGTGAAGGCGTGCTTTAACCAGCGTTCTCCCGCAGGGCGGCTGAGCGTGCGTCCCTGCCACCCCCAGGTCTCGGGCCCGTGAGCCGGGACGTTGAGCACGGCGGCCGCGGCAGTGTGAGCCCGGCGCATCCGCTCCTGCTCGGCCGGATCCGGGGGTGGCGCGAACACCGCCGGGCGCTCCCGCGGGACTGTGTGTCCTGTCATGACGGGCCGCTCAAGAGGGCGGTTGCACCCTCGTCGAGGAGTTGCCGGCCCGCGTGTCGCCCGGTGCGGGTTGCGTGGGTGGCGGGGCCCGAGGTGGTCGTTCGGATCGGGGTGCCGCCGGCCGGGTCGAGAACGACGGCGTGCACGGTCACGCTTTCGGTCACTGGGTCGTGGATGGCGTGGACGGACGCGGCGGTCAGACAGTTGCCGCGCAAGGCGGCCAGGGCAGCGCGCTCGGCGTCCAGGATGATGCGGGTAGGACCGTGGGTGACAGGGGCCAGCAGATGCCCCGTGACCGGGTCGTCGGCGCGGTGCTCGATGACGACGATTCCCGCCCCCGATGCGGGCAGCCAATGGGCCGGATCGAGGATCTGCGAGGCACGCTCGGCAAGCCCCAGGCGGCGCAGGCCGGCCAGCGCGGCAATCATGGCGTCCACACCGAGGGCTCCGGTATCGAGGCCGGACAGCCGCGTGTCGGCGTTGCCTCTGATCGGAACCGGCACCAGTTCGGGGTAGAGGGCGCGCAGGAGGGCCGCCCGACGGGGTGCGCTGGTGCCGACCCTGGTGCCGGGCGGAAGGTCGGCGAGTGTGGCCGGCGAGTGGACGGCGGACAGGACGAGGACATCGCGGGCGTCCTCGCGGGGCAGGACCGCACCGACGGTGATGCCAGGGGCGCGGTCGTGCGGGCCGGGCAGGTCCTTGGCGCACGCAATGGCCGCCTCGATCCGGCCGTCGAGAAGGCGGGCGTCGGCGGACCGGGTGAAGGCGCCCTTCCCACCGATCTGGGAGAGCGGCCCGCGGTGCCGGTCGCCCTCGGACGTGATCGTGACGATGTCCAGAGGGGTCTTGGGGTAGCGGTCGCGGAAGAGGCCGGCGAACCGGCCGGTCTGCTCCATGGCCATGGGGCTGGGCCGGGTCCCCAGCCGCAAGGGCCGGGTGGTGACGGTGCTGGTCATGTGATGGTGGTCCGGCTTTCGAAGGGGTGGGCGGTGGGCCAGCTGGTGGTGCGCAGGGCGAGGCGGTGTACACCGGTGCCGATCCGGCGCAGCGCGGTGAACATCTCGGCCGCGTATGCGGGGTTGAGGAGGTCATGGGCATGATGGCCGGGCCGCTGGAGTGCCGGGCCGGGCCGGTGACCAGCTCCGTGGCAGGGTCCGCCAGGGCGGCAGGTCCTGGTAGTCATGCGAGTGAGGAGCGTTCGCTGCGAGCGCGGTCCGCATTGCACCGGAGACACCCTCCGGGGCGGCGACGGCCGCGCGCCGGGTATCGCTTCGCGCAGGTTGGCGTCGAGGGTTCGCTTGCCGCCACATACAGGGCCGTTGAGCCAGACGGTCACGTGCCCTCCAGGGCTGCGGCGGGTGTCCCGCCGGGTTCAACGTCGTCCTGGAGGAGCACGTCACGGCCCGGCCACTGGAACACCATGCGCGAGCACGGTCTGTCCACCGTGTCCCCGGTGGGCAGCAGGCGATCGGGTGTGCCGGCCGGGTGGATGGTCAGGTCCGGGTCTTCGCCGTCACGTACGTGACGGTCCCAGGTCCGCACCGTGGCTGCCAGCTGCTCGGCGAGCTGCGGCCCCTGTTCCCCGAAGGCGTGGACCGTCCATTCCCATTCCTTGTCGGCCGGGCTGTCGCCGTGCCGGGTCTGGACATGGACCAGGTAGGCCAGTGAGGCGTCGCCGAGGATGGACGGGGCGTCACAGTCCTCCGCGATCAGGGTGACGCCGGTGCCCTCCTCCCGGTGGGAGGACAGGCGGCAGAAGCCGGGCAACGTCGTGGCAGCGTAGAGCTGGAGCGAGCCGAAGTAGAAGCCGCTGCCCATCCTCACCCCGGTGGCGACTTCGTGCCGCGGCCCGCGCAGCGCCTCCTCCAGCCCCTCGGTGGGGGCGGGGGCGCCGTCCTCGAACCGGAGCCGCAGCTCACCGCCGAGAAGGTCGACGGCCGGGACGGCACGTGCGTGCTCGCCCTGGGCGCGGATGAACCCGCAGTGCGTGAACCGCTCCGCGTGCAGGACATCCCCGGCGCGCCGGAACGTGATGGCCCGGGGGTAGCCACCCACCTCCAGCGGCAGGACCAGGCGTCCGCGCTCGGCCAGCTGCTCGCGCCAGGCCGGGGCGATGTCCCACACGTTGTACGTGATCACGCTCCCGTCGAATCCGCCGCGAGGCACGAGGCGGTCCGGTGCGCCGAGGGCGGCGTCGCCCTGGAAGGCGGTGACGCGTCCGCTGCCCGCCTCCGCGGTGAACCGGCGGGTGCGGTGGACGACGTACGGGTCGATATCGCCGGTGACGACCTGCCCTGTGGGGCCGGTGACGTGGGCCAGTAGCTCGGCGTTGTAGCCACCGGACCCTGCCTCGTACACGACCGCGCCCGGCTCCAGCTGAAGGCTCTCGATCATGTCAGCCTGGAGCCAGGGAGCGGACACGGAGCTGAGCGCGGTCCCGGAGGAGTCCCTGGCCGTCAGCACGGCGAGGTCGTCGTCGTAGGCCGTCTCCAGAGGGGCTTCAGGGACGAACCGGTGCCGGGGGACCTCCCGCAGCGCCGACTGAACCCGCAGGGACGGCGCCCACCCCTTGGCCACCACGGCATCAGCCATCCGGGTCCGCAGCCGCGTGGCCTCGGCCGGCTCT
This sequence comes from Streptomyces sp. NPDC057963, assembly GCF_042887155.1. Classification (NCBI taxonomy): domain Bacteria; kingdom Bacillati; phylum Actinomycetota; class Actinomycetes; order Kitasatosporales; family Streptomycetaceae; genus Streptomyces; species Streptomyces sp. NPDC057963. Next base: position 492 of record NZ_JBHVPX010000059.1, on the reverse strand, counting down.
CCGGGCACGGGCGGGACGGTGGTGGCGCACGGGTAGGAAAGGATGGGCGGCAGCCCGGGAAGCGCTCCGGGCCACACCGCGTTCAGCGTCTGCGCGGAGGGCATGAAGATTCTTCCCAGGGTGGCCAGGGCGGCCAGGGTGTGCAGGGGGTGCCACTCCCAGCGTGAGAATTTCTCCGGCTCCCGCAGCACCAGCTCGCCTTCCCAGGCGGTGACACGGATGACGGCCGATCAGTGCAGCAGATTCGAACCGGCGCGCGGGTCGGCCGGGCCTGTGCGGGCTGGGGCCGGCGGCACGTCTCGCCGTGTCCTGTACCAGGCAGGACGTCGGCCGTATCGACCAGCGTCGATCACAAGGGCTAGGTTCCTCGATGGAGGTTCGAACGTGAAGTTACGAGATGGAATGTGCCCGCGGGCATGTGGTGCACGAGACGCAGTGCTTCGCGGACGCCTTCGGCGCGCCTGGATGGCAGACAGCACTCGCGGAGCCGAT
>NZ_JBHVPX010000058.1:0-7182 GCF_042887155.1 Streptomyces sp. NPDC057963 | reverse complement strand
ACACACCCGCACCCACCACATCCACCACATCACCATCACCACCAGCAGCAACCGCACCCCGCGTCACCACCACCAACCGACCCACACCACCCCCATCCACACCCAACAACCACCCACGCACGTGGTCCAGGACCTCGACGACGGTGTGCCCCTCGGAGTGGTACAGCTCGAACGCGGAGTTCTCCTGTGTGTCCGTGGCTGCTGCGCCGGAGGTGGGCACCTCGACCCAGTTGATACGGAACAGTGAGTTCTGTCGGCCGTCGGCGACGTCGAACTGTGCGACCGGAACCGAACGCAGCGACAAGGCATCGACCGAGGCCACCGGTTCGCCGGTCGGTGCGGTGAGCTGGAGGGCCACGGCATCGCTGCCGGCGCGTTCCATACGCACCCTGAGCGTGCGCGCACCGGTGGCGTGGAGGCTCACACCCTCCCAGGAGAAGGGCAGTAGCACGTGGCCGGGCTCCGCCACCGTCTGCGCGATGCCGCTCAGCGCAATGGTGTGCAGTGCGGCATCGAGCAGCGCGGGATGCAGACCGAAGCGGGTGTTGTCCGTGCCTTCCGGCAGTCCGACCTCCGCGTAGACGGTCTCGCCGAGTCGCCAGGCCGCCGTGAGGCCCTGGAAGACGGGACCGTAGTTGTAGCCCAGTTCGGCGAGTTCGGCGTATCGCCCGTCGACGGGGAGGGAGACGGCACCTTCCGGCGGCCAGACGGCCGGGCCTGTGATCGTGGACGCGCCGGGCGAGGGTGCACCGGCGGTGAGCGTTCCCGTCGCGTGGCAGGTCCAGTCCGATTCGGCGTTCGCTGTGCTGTCGTGGTGTTCCCGCCGCGCGTGCACGGAGAAGGTCCGGTGCCCGGCGCCGTCGGGGGGCCCGACGGATATCTGGATGGTCACGCTTCCGGACTGTGGGACGACCAGCGGGCTGCGCAGCGTGAGCTCACCGATGCGTCCGCAGCCGACGTGGTCGCCGGCCCGGATCGCCATCTCGACATAGCCCGTGCCCGGCATCAGTACGGTCTCGCCGACGGCGTGGTCGGCCAGCCACGGGTGCGACTGGAGCGAGATCCTGCCGGTCAGGACAGCCCCGTCCCCGTCGGCAAGTGCGACGGCCGCGCCGAGCAGCGAGTGGTTGGCCGCCTCCAGGCCGAGTCCTGCCGCATCGGCCGGTCCCTCGGCACTCTCCTCCAGCCAGTATCGGTCGCGCTGGAACGCGTACGTGGGCAGGTCGACGTACCGGCCGGCCGGGTTCCCGAGCACCTGGCTCCAGTCGACGGGGGCGCCTGCGGCGTGGGCTCCGCCGAGGGCGGTGAGAAAACGGCGGCGTCCGCCGTCGTCGCGGCGCAGGGTGCCCAGTGCGGTGCCGGGAGCTCCGGCGTCCTCGATGGTCTCCTGGATGCCGACGGTGAGTCCGGGATGGGGGCTGACCTCGATGAACAGGTGGTGATCAGCGCTGATGAGGCTGCGGGTGGTCTGTTCGAAGCGAACGGTGTGACGGAGGTTGTCGTACCAGTAGTCGGCATCCAGCAGCCGGCCCGCGGGCAGAAGCCCGCCGGTGAGGGTCGAGTAGAACGGCACGTCCGGCTCACCGGGCGTGATACCGGCCAGCAGCCCGAGCAGTTCCTCACGGATCGCCTCGACCTGCGGCGAGTGCGAGGCATAATCCACCGGAATCCGCCGGGTCCGTACCTCGTCCACCGCACACCGGGCCGCGAAATCGTCCAGCGCACCCGGCTCACCCGCAATGACCGTGGACAGAGGACCATTGACCGCCGCGACCGTCGCACGGTCCCCGAAAGACACCAGCCGCTCACGCACCTCCTCCGTACCCAACGCCACCGAAAGCATCCCACCCCGCCCCGCAAGCGCCCCCAAAGCCCGGCTCCGCAACGCCACCACACGGACCGCGTCATCCAGACTCAACGCACCCGCCACATACGCAGCCGCGATCTCACCCTGCGAATGCCCCACCACAGCCGACGGACACACACCCACCGACCGCCACAACGCCGCCAACGACACCATCACCGAAAACAGAACCGGCTGCACCACATCCACCCGATCCAACGACACAGCACCCGGCCGCCCCCACAACACATCCTCCAACGACCAATCCACATACCGCGAAAGCACCTCACCACACCGACCCACCTCAGCAGCAAACACCTCCGACTCCCCCAACAAACCCACCGCCATACCCACCCACTGCGACCCCTGACCCGGAAACACGAACACCGGCCGGGCAGGTCGGGGTGCGTCGCCCACGACGACGTTCGGGGCCGATTCGGCGCATGCGAGTGCCGCAAGCCCGTCGAGGTATTCGCCGCGGTTCTCGCCGATCACGACGGCGCGGTGCTCCAGCAGAGTCCGGCTGTTGGCGAGGGAGTGGCCGATGTCGGTGGGGGTGAGCCGGGGGTGGGCTTCCACGTGCTCCGCGAGCCGCGCGGCCTGCGCCCGCAACGCACCAGGAGTGTGCCCCGACAGCACCCACACCGACGGAACAGAACTCTCCGCAGTCTCAGATCCCTCATCCAGCGGCACTCCGACCGCGTCCCCGACCGGGGCCTCTTCGACCGGGGTTTCCTCGGCAACTGCGTCTCCGCCAGGTGCTTCTTCGACCGGGGCCTCTCCGGCAAACGCGTCTCCGGCAAGCGTGTCTCCGGCAGATGCCTCTTCAGCAGGGGCTTCTTCGGCGGGGGCCTCTTCGAGGATCACGTGCGCGTTCGTCCCGCTGATCCCGAACGACGACACACCCGCACGACGAGTCCTGCCGTTGCGCGGCCACTCCTGCGCCTCCGTCAGCAACGACACCGCACCCGCAGACCAGTCGATGTGCGGCGACGGCTCGTCCGCGTGCAACGTCCGCGCCAGCCGCCCCTCCCTCAACGACTCGACCATCTTGATGATCCCCGCAACACCTGCGGCCGCGAGCGTATGACCGATGTTCGACTTCACGGAACCCAGCCACAACGGCCTGTCGGACTCCCGCTCCTGTCCGTAGGTGGCCATCAGGGCCTGGGCCTCGATCGGATCACCGAGACGTGTTCCCGTGCCATGGGCCTCGACCACATCCACATCGGCAGGAGACAGCCGCGCGTTCGCCAATGCCTGCCGGATCACCCGCTGCTGCGACGGACCGTTCGGCGCCGTCAGACCATTCGACGCACCATCCTGATTCACCGCCGAACCCCGCACCAACGCCAACACCCGATGACCATTGGCCCGCGCATCCGACAACCGCTCCAACAACAACGTCCCCGCACCCTCACCCCACCCCGTACCATCCGCATCCGCCGAAAACGCCTTGCACCGACCATCCGGAGACAGACCCCGCTGACGACTGAACTCCACAAACGTGTTCGGCGTCGCCATCACCGTCACACCACCCGCCAACGCCAACGAACACTCACCACTCCGCAACGCCTGCGCAGCCAGATGCACCGCCACCAAAGACGACGAACACGCCGTATCCACCGTCACCGCCGGACCCTCGAACCCGAACGTGTACGAAATACGCCCCGACGCCACACTGGTCGTGTTCCCGGTGGACAGGTATCCCTCGAAGCCGTCCGGGACGTTCCGCAGCCGTGAGGCGTAGTCACCGGCGATGACTCCGGCGAAGACTCCGGTCGCGGTCCCGCGCAGCGTGGTGGGGTCGATACCGGCCCGCTCCACCGCCTCCCACGCCGTCTCCAGCAACAACCGCTGCTGCGGATCCGTCGCCAACGCCTCCCGCGGACTCAACCCGAAGAACGCCGGATCGAACTCATCCGCGTCATGCAGAAACCCACCACCGCGCGCATACGTCGTCCCCACCACATCGGGATCCGGGTCGTACAACCCCTCCGTACGCCACCCCCGATTCACCGGAAAATCACCAATCGCATCCGTCCCCTCAGCAACCAACCGCCACAAATCCTCCGGCGAACCCACCCCACCCGGATACCGGCACGCCATCCCCACAATCGCAATCGGCTCCTCACCCTCAACCGAAGAACCCACCGACACGGCGGCGGGAATGCTGTGGTCCGCCGATTCGGTGCCGAGCTCGCCGCGCAGGAAGGGCACGAGTGCGGCAGGGGTCGGGTAGTCGAAGACCAGGGTGGCAGGGAGCCGGACGCCGGTGGCGGTGTTGAGCCGGTTGCGCAGCTCGACTGCCGTCAGCGAGTCGAGACCGATCTCGCCGAAGGGGCGGGTGGGCTCGATACCGTCCGGTGTCGCGTGACCGAGAACCGCGGCCACTTCGGACCGGACGAGGTCCAGGAGCAGTTGGTCACCGTCGGCGGTGGAGAGCTGGGCCAGCCGCCGGCCGAGTGCCGAGTCTCCGGTGTCGGCGCCCACGGTGCGGCGGGTGGTGGTGCGGACGAGTCCGCTCAGGATCGACGGCAGATTTCCGGCGGCGGCCCTGTCGCGCAGAGCGGCCTGGTCGAGCCTGGCCGCCATCACGAACGGCCTGCCCAACGTCCTCAGTCCGTCGATGAGTTCGCCGCCGGCTTCAACCGGAAGCGGCTGAATTCCGGAACGGTCGGCTCGGCGGCGAGCATGCGCCTCTGCCATTCCGTCACTGGTGTCCCACACTCCCCAGGCAATCGAATGCGCGGGCAGACCCTGGGCATGGCGGTACTGGGCGAGGGCGTCCAGGAAGCTGTTCGCGGCCGCGTAGTTGGCCTGCCCCGGGTTGCCGATGACGCCCGCGACCGAGGAGAAGAGGACGAACTCCGCCGGGGCGTGGTCCAGGGTGAGTTCGTGGAGGTGCCAGGCGGCGTCGATCTTGGGCCGGAGAACGGTCGCGATCTGTTCGGCGGTCAGCGACGTCAATACGCCGTCGTCGATGACTCCTGCTGCGTGCACGACCGCGCTCAAGGGCTGCCCGACGGGGATCTCCGCGAGAAGCGCGGCCAGCGACGCGCGGTCGGACGTGTCGCATGCGGTGATGGTGACGGTGGCACCGAGCGCCGTCAGCTCTGCTTCCAGTTCGGCGGCGCCTTCAGCCGCCGGTCCGCTGCGACTGACCAGCAGCAGGTTGCGTGCACCGTATTCGGTGACGTATCTCCGCGCCACGATTCGGCCGATGGCACCGGTGGCGCCGGTGATCAGAACGGTGCCCTGGGAGGTCGGGGCCGGCGGCATGGTCAGTACCACCTTGCCGACGTGCTTGGCCTGTCCCAGGAACCGGAACGCCTCGACGGCCCTGCCGACCTCCCACGAGGTGACCGGCAGCGGCCGGAGCGCACCGGAGGCGAAAAGCTCCAGCAGCGCCACCAGCATCTCCTGGATGCGGTCGTGGCCCGCGTCCATCAGGTCGAACGCGCGATAGGAGACCCCGGGATGGGTGGCACCGACCTCATCGGCATCGCGGATGTCGGTCTTGCCCATTTCCAGGAACCGGCCACCGCGCGGCAGCAGCCGCAACGAGGCATCCACGAACTCACCGGCCAGGGAGTCGAGTACGACGTCCATCCCCCGGCCGTCGGTCCTGGAAAGGAACTCGCTCTCGAAGTCGAGTGTCCGCGACGAGGCGATGTGCCGGTCGTCGAGGCCGAGCGTGCGCAGCGTGTCCCACTTGCCGGTTCCGGCCGTGCCAAAGACCTCGGCACCGAGATGGTGGGCGAGTTGTACGGCCGCCATCCCGACACCGCCCGCGGCGGCGTGGACCAGCACGGACTCGCCTGCTTGCAGGCTGCTGAGGTCGGTGAGGGCGTGATAGGCGGTCATGAAGACGATCGGTGTGGCGGCGCCCTCGGCGAAAGTCCAGCCTTCGGGCATGGGGGCCAGCAACCGTCGGTCGGCGACGGCGACAGGGCCGATCGCTCCTTCGAAGAGCCCCATCACACGCTGGCCGGGAACCAGGTCGACAACACCTGAGCCCACTTCGGTGACCACACCCGCACCCTCGCTGCCGAGCATCGCCTCACCCGGGTACATGCCGAGCGCGATCAGCACATCGCGGAAGTTCAGCGCGGCCGCACGTATCTCGACTCTGACCTCACCGGTGGCGAGTGGCCGTGCGGCCTCGGGGTGTTCGACCGGCGCCAGGTTGTCCAGCGTTCCCTTTTCGGTCACATCCAGCCGCCAGGGCGTCGTCGGCCTGGTGAGCGCGGGGGTCGCATCGGCCCTGGCGATGCGCGGGACGAGCAGGGCGTCGCCGCGCAGCGCCAGCTGGCCCTCGCCGGAGACGAGAGCGCGAGAGAGCGCGACGGGGAGGGACGGAGAGGTGGAGGCGGAGATGGAGTCGGAGGCGGAGGTCGAGGCTGAGATGGAGGCGGGAGCGGAGGGGGAGATGGAGGGGGAGGTGGAGGTGGGCGGGGAAGGCATGGACGTGGGAGCGGCGGACGGTGATCCCGGGGCCGCATGGGCAGGAATGTCCGCATCGAGGAGTACGAACCGATCGGGGTGCTCATGCTGGGCGGAGCGGAAGAGGCCCCATACGGCGGCTTCGGCCAGCCCTGTGATGTGTTCCCCGCTCCGGGCGGCCAGGGCGCCATGGGTGAGCACGACCAGGCGCGATGACACGAGCGTCTCCAGCTCCAGCCATGCACGTGCCAGGTCGGCGGCCTCCCGTACCGCATCGTGCGTCGCGGTGACCGGGTCGCCCTGGGCGCTCATCGCCCACACCACGGCATCGGGCACCGGCGCACCCTGCTCGACGGCTGCGGCGAGCGCGGGCAGACCGGTGTATGCGGGGATTCCGGGAAAACGAGGGTCGCCGCTGCCGAGCAGCACCGTCGTGGCCGAGGTCTTGACACCGTCGAAGGGCTCGGATGAGCCGGCAGGCGCGGCCGGGCCCGCATCGAGGGGCGTCCAGTCCACCTGGTAGAGGGAGCGCCGAAGCTCATTGCCACTGCCGCCGAGCGCCTCGTGCGAGACCGAGCGCAGAACAAGGGAGTCGACAGAGCCGACGGGTGCCCCGGTCGAGTCGTAGTACGCGATGCTCAAGCGGTCCGGTCCCTTCGACTTCAGGACCGCGCGGAGGCTGGTGGCCCCCGTGGCGGTCAGCCGTACACCGCTCCAGCTGAACGGGAGACGGGCCAGTCCGTCGGCCGCGTCCTCGACCAGGCCACCCAGTGCCATGGCGTGGAGACTGGAGTCGATGAGCGCCGGATGCAGTGTGTGTCCTGCGGGATCCGTCCCCGCCGGCAACTCCACCTCCGCATACGTCGCCCCACCATCCCGCCAGACCCCACGCA
>NZ_JBHVPX010000057.1:0-9822 GCF_042887155.1 Streptomyces sp. NPDC057963 | reverse complement strand
GGCACGATCCCCGCCACCGGCGGAAACAACATCCCGCCCTCACCACCCGCATCCAGCGCCACCCCCGCAGGCCCCGGCAGCAGCGGCACCATCACGTCCAGCAACCGCGCACCCAACACCGTCCGGTACACCCACTCCCGCCCGGCATCCCCCCGGGCCCGCGCGAACCGGGCCAGCGCCTCCTCGTCCGAGAACGCGCAGATCCAGCGAACCCCGTTCTGCTCCGCCGACCACAGATCCCCGGCCTCATCCAGCGGCACCAGCACCGCCCTACGCCGAAACTCACCCAGCAACACAGCAAACTCATGCCGAGCCGCCGCCGTCGAATCATTTTCCGGCGTGTTGGCAGGGACCGGTTCCGGTGCCTCACACGGTGCCGGCGACGCCTCAGGAGTAGGCCAGTCGGCCAAGTCGGTGATCTTCGAACGCCGGACAGGCGGCTCTACTACGTCATCCCCGTTTTCGAACACCTGCCTAATGCTGTCACGGCACGCTTCTCAGCAGCAACGAGCAAAAGCAGCCAGCCAGTCACGGCCGGGGGCCGGTCCAACTCCACACCAACAGAGATGGGCCTGCGGGCACCTCTCGGAAAGGCTCCACTGAGCCCCTCGGCCCACTTTCGCTCCGAAACCGGGCAGAGAATGACACGCCCGACGCCGACACCGTCCTCATCCACCTGACCGATCCCAGCAGCCCACCTACGATCGCCGATCGGAGCGCCGCGCTCACCTGGCTGGACGAAGAACGGGCGAACCTCGTCGCGGCCATCACCGCAACGCCCCACACACAACCCTTACGTCATCCTCGAGATGGCGGGACGCATCGGCGACTATCTCAAACTGCGTCGGGGTTTCGCCGAGTTGACGGCCGTATACGACAGCGCACTGGAGCACTGCTCTGGAAGCACCCCTGCCACTTTCCGTGCCGTGTTCCTCGACGCACGGGCATGCGCGCCCAGAGGACTGACCCGGTTCCCCGAAGCAGTTGCCGCACACGAGGAGGCCCTCCGTATGCTCAGGGCGGATGGGAACCTGCTGGGTGAAGCGGAGGCAATGACCAACCTCGGTCATACTCTGCACGAAATGCGTGACATCGAGCGGGCCGTGCTCGTACTGCGACAGGCCGTGGTCCTCCAGGGCAAGGCGGGGAACCTCCATGGTGAAGGTGCCGCGCTCACCAACCTCGGACGCTCTCTGGACGAGTCGCGCCGTTACGAGGAAGCTGTGGGCGTGTACCAGCGGGACCTCAAAATCTGCCGCCTCGTCGGTGACTGGCACGGTGAAGCTGTTACCCAGAACAATCTCGGCCTGGCTCAGGGAATTGGGGCGGGCCGGTGAGGCCGCGGCCGCACGGGACGCCTTCCGCAAGGCGGATGATCGCCACGGTGTCGCCATGGTCCTCACCAATTTGGGCACGGCGCTACGTGCGGGCGGACTCGGTGACGGGTCCGACGTCCTTGAGGAGGCTGTCTCCCTCTGCCGAGACATCGGGGACAAACGGGGTGAAGGTATCGCCCTGTCGAACCTCGGGCCCAACCGACTCCAGGCGGACGCGCCGGCCGAGGCCGCCCGAATGCTGACGAGGGCGAGTGACCTACGTGAGGAGGTCGGCCATGCTCACGCACAGGCCAAGGCACTGATGAACCTGGGCAAGGCGTGGGGGGTCCTCGGGTTCACGGACCGGGCCACCGAAGCGGTCCGCGGCGCGATCACGCTCTACCGGCCGGCCCGGGACCGCCACGGGGAGGGGAGAGTACTCTTCCTGCTTTCCTCGACTGTATGGGCGACGGACCCAGAGGAAGCCATCTCGCTCGGTACGGCGGCGGTCGCTGCGCTCAGCGAGACCGACGACGAGGCGCTGACCGAACAGGCGGCTGCGCTCGTGGCCACGATGCAGGAACGAGTTTCGGCGTCCACTGACCAGTGACTCCCTCGAAGCGCAAGTCCTAACCTGCGCTTACGCCCCTGGCTAGAACATCTGCTTCCCACAAGATGCTTGCACCACCTGGGCCCTGCAGTGCCAAAAAAGACTTCGCTTCGGGGCCCCAGGCCAAGATCCGGACCGAGTGCGGACCAACATAGCCAAGGAGCAGCGATCCAGCCGCCGCTAAAGGTCAGGGTGGATGCCGCCGGGGAACCGAGAATCCTGCGGGCGTTGCGTACGCGTGGGGAAGCACCTCGCTAGCCGTCATGAGGCCCTCGACGCCCTGCCGTGCCCACATAGCCAGAAGGCTGCCCGACCAGGGAAAAAGTGCCTGACGACCCCTCAGAACGAGCGTCACGAGCGTCATCTCAGCGTCAAGATATCGCCCGTAACGCCCGTACTGCACATACCGCGCACGAGCAAAAGCGCAGGTCAGGAGCCCTTCGTGGCCGGTTCGAGGATCGCCACGCACTCCACATGATGCGTCATCGGAAACAGATCGAACGCCCGCAGCGTCCGCACCCGGTAGCCGCCGTCGCGGAAGTACGCCAGGTCGCGGGCGAGGGCCGCCGGGTCGCACGCCACGTAGGCGATGCGGCGGGCGCCCAGGCCCGTCAGGTGCTTGACCGTCTGCTTGCCGGCGCCTGCGCGCGGGGGGTCGAGGACGATCAGGTCGGTCTCGGTGATGCCGGTGCGCGGCAGGATCTGGTCGACCTTGCCGTGCTCGATGCGGACTCGCTCCAGGTCCTTCAGGTTGTGCCGGGCGTCCTCGACGGCGCGCTTGCCGGACTCGATGCCCAGGACCGCGCCCTTCTCGCCGATGCGCTGGCCGAGGGCGCCCGCGAACAGGCCGACGCCGCAGTACAGGTCGAGCGCGGTGTCGCCCTTGCGGGGCAGCAGGCCCTGCATGACGGCGCGGACGAGGGTGGTGGCGGCCTGCGGGTGGACCTGCCAGAAGCCGCCCGAGCCGACTCGGTAGGTGCGGTCGTCGGCGCGCTCGCGGACGAAGGCCCTGCCGTGCACCCGGTGGACGCCGCCGTCGCGCTCGTCGACGCGCATCACCGAGACGGGCTTGTCGAGCGCGACGAGGGGCAGCCGGCCGCCGGGCTTCGGGGTGAGGATGACCTGGCGGTCGTGGGAGCCGGTGGCGGCGATGGCCTCCACCGAGGCCATGCCGGGCCACTCCCGCTTCTCGACGCCGAGTTCGGTGACACCGGGGGCCGCGATCAGGCAGCGCTCGATGGGCTCCACGTCGTGCGAGCGGTGCTTGCGCAGGCCGACCCGGCCGTCCTCGTCGATGGCGTACTGGACCCGGGTGCGCCAGGCCGGGACCTCGCCCGCCGGGAGCTTGTCGCCCTCGGCCGGCATGACGGTGCCGTCCCAGCCCGCCTCCTCGGGAGTGAGGCCCGCAAGGCGCTGGAGCTGTTCGGCGATCACCTCGCCCTTGAGCCTGCGCTGGGCACCGGGCTTGGCGTGCTGCCAGTCGCAGCCGCCGCACTTGCCGGGACCCGCGTACGGGCACGGGGCCTCGACGCGGTCCTTGGACGCCTCGATGATCCGTACCGCGTCGGCGCGCAGGAAGCGGGAGTCGCTCTCGCCCTCGGTGATCCGGGCGACGACTTTCTCGCCGGGCAGGGTGTGCCGCACGAAGAGGACCCGGCCCTCCGACGTACGGGCGATGCAGTGGCCGCCGTGTGCGACGGGCCCGACCTCGACCTCGTACTCCTCCCCGACCAGCGACGACGTGGGTTCGTTCTGCATGAGGGGGTGGCTCCAGAGATCAAGGGAAAAACGGCCGGACAACAACCCACGAGTCTACGTGGGTGTCGTCCGGCCGCTTACCACGCGCGGGTAGGGCGCGGTCGGTCTTGTCGGCGCGGCCAACCGTTGCCGGCCTGGCCAACCCTTGCCGGCCTGGTCAGCCCTTGCCGGCCCGGTCTGCCCATGCCGGCCGGGTCAGCCCATGCCGGCGCGGTCAGCCCCGGTTGGCGGGTTCCTTGGGCCTGCGCTCCACGGGGCCGCGGCGCACGGAGCCCGGTGCGTTCCACTCGGCGCGCTTCCTGGCGCGCTTCTTGGCCGCCTCGGAGGACTCCAGCTGATACGGCACGGAGGTCACCATCACGCCCGGGGTGAACAGCAGCCGCCCCTTCAACCGCAGGGCGCTCTGGTTGTGGAGGAGGTGCTCGTACCAGTGGCCGACCACATACTCCGGGATGTACACGCTCACGACGTCGCGCGGGCTGTCCCGGCGCAAGCCCTTCACGTAGTCGATGACCGGGCGGGTCACCTCGCGGTACGGCGAGTCGAGGATCTTCAGCGGGATGTCGATGCCGCGCCGCTCCCAGTCCTCCTTGAGCGCCTTGGTCTCGGCCGCGTCGACGCTGATGGAGAGCGCCTCCAGGCGGTCGGAGCGGATCAGCTTGGCGTAGGCGAGGGCACGCAGCGTGGGCCGGTGGAGCTTGGAGACCAGGACGATCGAGTGGACCCTGGAGGGTCGCATCGTCTCGTCGGGCGGGGTCTCCTCCGCCGCGATCTCCTCGGCGACCCGGTCGTAGTGCTTGCGGATCGCCGTCATCGTCCCGTAGAAGATCACCATGCCGAGCAGCGCGACCCAGGCGCCGTGGGTGAACTTGGTGGCGAGCACCACGACGAGCACCAGGCCGGTGAAGAAGGCGCCGAAGGTGTTGATCGCGCGGGAGCGCACCATGTGGCGGCGTTTGGCCGGGTCCTTCTCCGTCGCCAGGTGGCGGTTCCAATGCCTGACCATGCCGGTCTGGCTGAGGGTGAAGGAGACGAAGACGCCGACGATGTAGAGCTGGATGAGCCGGGTCGAGTCCGCTCCGTAGACCCAGGTCAGCAGGATCGCCGCGCCCGCCAGCAGCACGATGCCGTTGGAGAAGGCCAGCCGGTCACCGCGGGTGTGGAGCTGGCGCGGCAGGTAGCGGTCCTGGGCGAGGATCGAGCCGAGCAGCGGGAAGCCGTTGTACGCGGTGTTGGCGGCCAGGAAGAGAACGAGTGCGGTGGCCGCCGCGAGAACGACGAAGAAGAACGTGCCCTTACCGAAGACGGCGGCCGCGACCTGGGAGATCACCGGGTCCTGGACGAAGCCGGAGCCGACCGGGAGACCGTTGTTGATCAGGTCCTTGGCCGGGTTCTCCGCCATCTTCACACCGGTGGCCATGGCCAGACCGATGATGCCGCAGAACATGGTGACGGCCAGCAGGCCCATCATCGCGAGGGTCGTCGCGGCGTTCTTGCTCTTCGGCTTGCGGAAGGCGGGCACACCGTTGCTGATCGCCTCGACGCCGGTGAGGGCGGCGCATCCGGAGGAGAACGCCCGCAGCAGCAGGAAGACCAGTGCGAAGCCGGCCAGTCCCTGGTGCTCGGCCCTGATCGTGTAGCCCGAGGTCGGGGCGTGCATGGTGTCGTCGAGGACCAGCCCCCGGAACGCACCCCAGATGATCATGATGAAGACGCCGGCCACAAAGAGGTACGTGGGGATGGCGAAGAGCTTGCCGGACTCCTTGACGCCGCGCAGGTTCATCAGCGTCAGCAGCACGATGGCCGCGATCGCGCACGCCGTCTTGTGTTCGACGACGAACGGGATCGCGGACCCGAGGTTCTCCACCCCGGAGGCGATCGACACGGCGACGGTCAGCACGTAGTCGACCAGCAGCGCACTGGCCACGGTGAGCCCGGCCTTGGGTCCCAGGTTGGTGGTGGCGACCTCGTAGTCACCACCACCGCTCGGGTAGGCGTGGACGTTCTGCCGGTACGAGGCAACGACCGTGAACATCAGCACCACGACGGCGAGCGCGATCCAGGGGCTGAAGTGGTAGGCCGACACGCCCGCGACGGAGAGCACCAGGAGAACCTCTCCTGGTGCGTACGCCACCGATGAAAGCGGGTCGGATGCGAAGACGGGAAGTGCGATGCGCTTGGGGAGGAGCGTCTCTCCCAGCTTGTCGCTGCGCAGCGCCCGTCCGATCAGAATCCGTTTGGGCAGGTCGGTCAGTTTGGACACGCAGAGGATCGTAAGCGTTCCGTATGGAAGCCGCAGACCCACCACCCTCGTGGCCCTGCAATCTCCTGCGCTCGGCCGAAAAGGCCACGAAATCCTTAACGAAATCCTTGCGCTCAGGCGTCCGCGAACAGGGCGCTGTAGCCGTTGAGCGCGGGCTGACCGCCGAGATGGGCGTAGAGGACGGTGGAATCGCGGGCGATCTCGCCGCGCGCGACGAGGTCGACCGTCCCGGCCATCGACTTCCCCTCGTACACGGGGTCGGTGACCATACCCTCGGTACGGGCGGCGAGCCGCATCGCGTCGAGGGTGGCGTCGTCGGGGATGCCGTACGTCCCCGCGTGGTAGCGCTCGTCCAGTTCGATGTCGTCCACGGTGAGCTCGCGGCGCACCCCGATGAGCCGTGCGGTGCCGGCCGCGATCCGGGCGATCTGCTCACGCGTCCGGGCGGGTTCGGCGGAGGCGTCGATGCCCAGCACGCGGCGCGGACGGCCGCCTTCCTCTTCGAGCGCGGCGAAGCCCGCGACCATCCCGGCCTGGGTGGAACCGGTCACCGAGCAGACGATCACGGTGTCGAAGAACACGCCGAGTGCGCGCTCCTGCTCGGCGACCTCGTACGCCCAGTTGGCGAAGCCCAGCCCGCCGAGCGGATGGTCGGACGCACCGGCGGGGATGGCGTACGGCTTGCCACCGCCCTCCTCGACCTCGCGCAGCGCCTGCTCCCAGCTCTCCTTGACGCCGATGCCGAACCCGGCGCGCACCAGGCGGACATCGGCACCGGCCAGGCGGCTGATCAGGATGTTGCCGACCTTGTCGTAGACGGCGTCGGGCCACTCGACCCAGCTCTCCTGGATGAGTACGCACTTGAGGCCGGCGCGGGCGGCGACCGCCGCGACCTGGCGGGTGTGGTTGGACTGGACACCGCCGATCGATACGAGCGTGTCGCAGCCCTTCGCCAGGGCGTCGGCGACGAGGTATTCGAGCTTGCGGGTCTTGTTGCCGCCGTAGGCGATGCCCGAGTTGCAGTCCTCCCGCTTGGCCCAGACGGCGGCGCCGCCGAGGTGGTCGGTGAGCCGGTCCAGGCGGTGGACGGGAGAGGGGCCGAAGAGGAGGGGATAGCGGTCGTACGAGGAGAGGGAAGGGGAAGAGGCGGAGGAACGCGAAGGAAGGGCTGGGGGTGTCACGGAAGCTCCCTCGGGTCGGGGGTGATGTGGTGACGTCGGTGGCAGTGACGGTGGTGGTCACAGTGGTGATGTCGGTGGTGAGGTCGGTGATGGCGAGGGCGAGGGTCGTGGTTGTCGGGGCGTCCGCAGGCGTCACGGTCGGTGCTCGGACCGGCGGAGTCGCGGCCCCGCCAGTGCGCCCGGCCCTGCTCGGACCGGCGGCCCCGGTCCACTCTCCGGACAGATCCGCAGACGGCCCGGCGGGCGGATCGGCGGACGGATCGGCGCCCCGTTCGTCACAGGGTTTCGGCTGCCTGACCAGCGCCCCGTTCGTCACAGGTTTCGGCGGACGGATCAGCGCCCCGTTCGTCAGAGGGTCCGGCGGGCGGCTCGTCGGCGAGTTCTTCGAGTGCCCGCCAGATCTCCGCGGTGACCCGGGCCGCCGCATCGGCATCGCGCCCCGCGCACGCCTCGATCAGCCGGTCGTGCAGCTCCGCCGAGCCGTGCGCCGCACTCGCCGTGCCGAACCGCCGCCATTCCAGGCGCCGGATCAAGGGGGTGTAGCGCTCGACGGTGGCGGCCACGGCACGGTTGCCGCAGGCGGTGACCAGGACGTCGTGGAGCCGGTCGTCGGCGCGCAGCGCGTCCGCCACGTCACCGCGGCGCGTCGCGTCCCGGAAGCCGTCGTTCGCCTCCCGCATCGCGGTGATGTCCGGATCCGTGAGGAGAGGTACGGCGGTCCTGGCGGCCAGTTCCTGCATGGCCCGTACGACCGCCGCCGCGTCCCGTACGTCACGCGGCACCAGGCGGGTCACCCGCGTGTAGCTCTGCGGCTTGGACTCGACGAGGCCCTCGCCGGAGAGCCGGGACAGTGCGTCGCGCACCGGGGCCCGGGACAGGCCGAGGCGTTCGGCGAGGTCGGCGTCGCGGACCGGGGCACCGGGCGGGATGTTGCCGCGGACGATGGCGTCACGGATCGCCTCGTACGCGGTGTCCCGCAGCAGGGTCCGTCGGACGGGGCGCAAGGTCTCCATGAACTGACATGTTAGATGTCTGTCCTCGTGGCGTTCAAGAGGTCCGTTTCGCGGGATCGCAGCCGACGGCCCTCCCCGTCCGCATCGCGGGCGCGGCGAAGGCGCACTCGGATGAGGCCTCGCACTCCCGGCCGCATAAGCTCATCCTGGGCAACGGGACAGACCGTTGCCCCGTTGTTTGCCCGGCAAGCTGAGGAAGAAGTTGTGAGCAGGGTGTTTTCGCAGGTCAGCCGGACGACCAGGACTGCGAGGTAGGCGCAAGGTGCACATCGTCATCATGGGCTGCGGGCGAGTGGGAGCCGCTCTCGCGCAGACCCTGGAGCAGCAGGGGCACACGGTCGCCGTCGTCGATCAGGACCCGACCGCGTTCCGGCGTCTCGGGTCCGGCTTCGGCGGGCGGCGTGTCACCGGTGTCGGCTTCGACCAGGACACCCTCCGCGAGGCGGGGATCGAGGAGGCCGGTGCGTTCGCCGCGGTGAGCAGCGGCGACAACTCGAACATCATCGCCGCACGGGTCGCCCGCGAGATGTTCGGCATCGAGAATGTCGCGGCGCGGATCTACGACCCCCGGCGCGCCGAGGTCTACCAGCGCCTCGGCATCCCCACGGTCGCCACGGTGCGCTGGACGGCGGACCAGATGCTGCGGCGGCTGCTGCCCTCGGGCGCCGAGCCGCTGTGGCGGGATCCGAGCGGCGGCGTGCAGCTCGCGGAGGTGCACACCACCCCGTCCTGGATCGGCCACAAGATCAGCACCCTGCAGGAGGAGACGGGCGTCCGCGTGGCGTTCCTCACCCGATTGGGTGAAGCCATACTGCCCACCTCGCAGACGGTGCTGCAGGAGGGCGACCTGGTCCACGTGATGATGCGTACGGACGAGATCGCGAAGGTCGAGGCGGCCTTCGCCGAAGGTCCTGAGGAGGGCGGTCACTGATGCGTGTCGCGATTGCCGGGGCCGGTGCGGTGGGCCGTTCCATCGCGGGCGAACTGCTGGAGAACGGGCACGAGGTGCTGCTCGTCGACAAGGCGCCCACAGCCATCTCCGTGGAGCGGGTGCCGATGGCCGAGTGGCTGCTGGCGGACGCCTGCGAGATCACTTCGCTCGACGAGGCGGCGCTTCAACGCTGCAACGTCGTGATCGCCGCGACCGGTGACGACAAGGTGAATCTGGTCGTCTCCCTGCTCGCGAAGACCGAGTACGGCGTGCCGAGGGTCGTCGCCCGGGTCAACAACCCCAAGAACGAATGGCTGTTCAACGAGGCGTGGGGCGTCGATGTGGCGGTTTCCACGCCCCGTCTGATGTCCGCCCTGGTCGAGGAGGCGGTGAGCGTCGGCGATCTGGTCCGGCTGCTGCGCTTCAGCCACGGCGACGCCAACCTGGTCGAGCTGACGCTGCCCCCGGAGTCGGCGCTGGCCGGCATCCAGGTCGGCGAAGTGGCCTGGCCCGAGGACACCTCGCTGGTCACCATCATCCGCGGGCAGCGCGTGCTGACGCCGAGCACCGAAGAGACGCTGGAGGCCGGTGACGAGCTGCTCTTCGTGGCCGCGCAGGCGCGCGAAGAGCAGCTGGAGGACCTGCTGTCGGTGCGCCGGGGCGACTCGGACGACTGAGACTCCGACGACTGACCGGAGTGCCCCCTGGACAGGCAGAAGGGGCCCGGAACCGTTCCACACGGTTCCGGGC
>NZ_JBHVPX010000056.1:0-10020 GCF_042887155.1 Streptomyces sp. NPDC057963 | reverse complement strand
ACCGCCAGCACCCGATGACCATTGGCCCGAGCATCCGACAACTTCTCCAACAGCAACAACCCAGCACCCTCGGCAAACCCCGTGCCATCCGCACCGTCCGAGAACGCCTTGCACCGCCCATCCGTGGACAGACCCCGCTGCCGTGCGAACTCCGTGAACAAAGCAGGCGTGGCCATCACCGTCGCCCCGCCGGCCAGCGCGAGCGAGCATTCGCCGCTGCGCAGAGCTTGGGCCGCCAGATGCACCGCGACGAGCGACGACGAACACGCCGTATCGATCGTGACCGCCGGACCCTCAAAACCGAACGTGTACGAAATACGACCCGACGCCACACTCGTGGTGGTGCCCGTCAGTAGGTATCCCTCGTGATCCTCGGAGGGTTCGTCGAGCTGCGAGCCGTAGTTCTGCGAGATGACTCCGACGAAGACGCCGGTGCGGCTGCCCTTGACGTCCTCGGGGCGGATTCGGGCGCGTTCCAGTAGTTCCCAGGAGGTCTCCAGCAGCAACCGCTGCTGCGGGTCGATGGCCTCGGCCTCGCGGGGGCTGATGCCGAAGAAGGCGGCGTCGAACCGGTCCGCGTCGGTGAGGAACCCACCCGTGGTGCAGTAGGTCGTACCGACGGTCTCCGGGTCGGGATCGTAGAGCGCCTCGCGGTCCCAGCCACGGTTGTCGGGGAACTCCGCGATGGCGTCGTCGCCTCGCTCCAGGAGCGCCCACATCTCTTCCGGTGACGACACCCCGCCGGGGAACCGGCAGCTCATGGCCACCACCGCCACCGGCTCCAGGTCCCTGCCCTCGACCTCCGCCTCCGCCTCGCGCAAACGCTGACGGGTCTGATGCAGGTCGGTGGTGACGCGCTTCAGGTATTCGCGAAGCTTCTGCTCGTTGTTGGCCATGACCTGGTCAGCCCCCTCAGGAGATTCCGAGCTCGTTGTCGATGAAGTCGAAGATCTCGTCGTCACTGGCGGATGTGATCTTTTCGTTGACGGCGTCGTTCCCGGCGTCGCTTCCCGTGCCGTTGCCGAGCGCGTCCCGTGCGTTGCCGAGCTTGACCAGGAAGTCCTGTAGCCGGGCGGTGAGTTCGGTGTATGTAGCGTCGTCCGTGAGCGCTTCGCCTGTCGACGGGGCCAGGGTGGCGGGCCCGTCGGTGGCGGTTCGGGACAGTGACGCCTCAAGCCTGTCGAGTTCGGCGAGGACCGCCGTGACCGTGCCGGTCGCTCCGTCGGTTCCGGGCGGCGGTGCCAGTTGCTCGCGCAGCTGGTCGGCGAGTGCGGCCGGTGTCGGGTGGTCGAAGACGAGCGTGGCCGCCAGAGGCAGCCCCGTCGCGGCCTTGAGCCGGTTGCGCAGTTCCACGGCCGTCAGGGAATCGAAGCCGATCTCCTTGAACGCCCGGTCGGCGACCACGCTGCCGGGTGAGGAGTGGCCGAGGACCGCTGCCACATGGGTCCGTACGAGATCCAGGAGCAGCGCCCGCTGCTGGGTCCGGTGCAGCCCGGCCAGCCGTGAGGTCCACGGCTGTTCGCCGCTCTCCGGTGCTGTTCGGCGGCCCGCGGCCACACGTCGTGCCGGTGTGCGGACGAGGGCGCGCACCATGTGCGGGAGGGCCGACGGGTCGGTGGAACGGAGTGCGGCGGTGTCGAGGGGCGCGGTGACCAGGACTGCCTGACGAGTGGCGCGAGCGGCATCGAAGAGTGCCAGTCCCTGCCCGTTGGTGAGCTGTCGGGCCCCGGCGCGCTCCAGCCTGGTGCGAGCGGCCGCGTCCAGGTGCCCGGTCATGGTGCTGGCCTCCTCCCACAGGCCCCAGGCGAGTGAGGTGGCCGGAAGTCCGTGTGCGTGCCGGTGCTGGGCGAGTGCGTCGAGGAATGCGTTGGCCGCCGCGTAGTTGGCCTGCCCCGGCGTGCCGAGCGTGCCGGCGAGGGAGGAGAAGAGCACGAAGGCCGACAGGTCGAGATCGCGGGTGAGTTCGTGCAGGTGCCACGCCGCGTCGAGCTTCGGGCGGAATACGGTATCGAGTCGCGCCGTGTCCAGGGCGGGGAGGACCCCGTCGTCGATCACGCCCGCGGCGTGGATGACAGTGGTCAGCGGATGCGCCTCGGGTACGGAGGCGAGCAGTTCCGCGAGCTGGTCCCGTTCGGCGACATCGCAGGCGGCGATCGTCACGGATTCCGCGCCCAGTGCGGTCAGTTCGCTTGCGAGGTCGTCCGCGCCCTCCGCCTCCCGGCCACGACGACTGGTGAGCAGCAGATGCCGCGCACCGTGGTGGGTGACCAGTTGCCGTGCAAACAGGCTTCCGAGGGTTCCGGTGCCGCCGGTGATGAGGACGGTGCCTTCGGGTTCGCTCGGCACGGGCAGGGTCAGCACGATCTTGCCGGTGTGCCTGGCCTGGCTGAAGTACCGGAACGCCTCGGGTGCCCGGTGGATGTCCCACGCGGTGACGGGCAGCGGCCGCAGTACCCCGTTGTTGAAGAGCCGGACGAGCTCGGTGAGCATCTCCTGGATGCGGTCGGGCCCCGCGTCCAGCACGTCATACACCTGGTAGGCGATGTCGGGGTACTCGGCGGCGACTTCCTGGGCGTCGCGGATGTCGGTCTTGCCCATCTCCAGGAAGCGGCCGCCGCGCGGCAGCAGTCGCAGGGAGGCGTCGACGTACTCCCGGGCCAGGGAGTTGAGTACGACGTCCACGCCCGTGCCCCCGGTCGCGTGGAGGAACTGCTCCTCGAAGCCCAGTTCCCGCGACGATGCGATGTGGGCGTCGTCGAGGCCGAGGGCCCTGAGCGTGGCCCATTTGCCGGGGCTGGCCGTGCCGTACACCTCAACGCCCCAGTGCTCCGCGAGCTGCAGTGCCGCCATGCCCACGCCACCGGTCGCGGCATGCAGCAGGAGGGATTCGCCAGACCTGATCGCCGCGAGATCGGCGAGGCCGTAGTAGGCGGTCAGGAAGACGACGGGGATTCCGGCCGCCTCGGCGAAGGAGAAACCGTCGGGGATCGGGGCCAGGAGGCGCTCGTCGGCCACGGTGATCGGCCCCATACCGCCCGACAACAGGCCCATCACCCGGTCTCCCGGGGAGAAGGCGGTCACCCCGGGCCCGGTCTCCAGGACGACCCCGGAGCCTTCGCCCGCCGCGGGGCGTTCGTCGTCCGGCACCATGCCGAGAGCCAGCAGGATGTCCCGGAAGTTGAGTCCGGCCGCGCGTACCGCGATCCGTACGTGTCCGGGCCGCAGCGGCTCCCGGACCTCGGGGCAGGCGTCGAAGGCAAGGCCGTCGACCCCTCCCTTGCCGGTGAGGTTCAGCCTCCAGGTCGGTGCGTCCTCGGGCGGCACGAGAAGAGCGGAGGTGCCGGCCCGTGCCAGTCGAGCCGCCTGTACGGCCCCGTGGCGCACCGCGAGCTGAGGCTCTCCGCTCATCAGCGCCGTCGGCAGCGCGGCGGCGGATTCGGCCTGTGCGTCGAGGTCGAGGAGGGCGAACCGGCCGGGGTGTTCCGACTGGGCCGAGCGCAGCAGACCCCAGACGGCGGCCGCGTCGGGAGCATCGGTGTGTTCACCGCCGTGTACGGCTACGGCCCCCCGGGTCACGACGACCAGCCGCGCACCAGCAAATCGTTCATCAGACAGCCATTCCTGTGCCAACGCGAGCACCCGGGCCGCCGCGTCATGCGCACCGGATACGGGATCGGCCTGCGCGGGGCGGGGCGGGAGGGTGAACAGGACGTCCTCGGGCAGCGGCAGGCCTGAAGCGACGGCCTCGCCGAGTGCGGCCAGGTCGGGGAAGCCGTGGGGGCGCACTCCGCGGGGCGCCGTGCTCAGCGCCTCCGCGAGCCCGAACGGGTCGTCACCGAGGAGCGCCAGGTCGGGTCCGGCCGGGTCGCTTTCGTCCTCGTCGGCACCGGTCGACGCGCGACCGGTCTGTTCGTCCGTTTCCCGCAGGTCAGGGAGGTCGGTCCAGTCGATGTGGAACAGCGCGTCGGTTCCGTTGGGCGACACCGGGGATGCTGCTGCGGCGCGACGCAGTTCGTCCAGCGGGATCGGTCGCGCCGTGAGCGAGCCGACGGTGAGGACGGGGCCGCCCTCGATGTCGTCGAGCCGGAGGGAGACCGTGTCGGTCCCTGCGGACTTCACGCTGACCCGCAGCTCGCGTGCTTCGGCGGCGTACAGACGTACACCGTTCCAGGAGAACGGCAGCATCACCTGATCGGGCACGTCGCTCCCGGCGGCGAGTGCCAGCGGATGCAACGCACTGTCGAGGAGCGCCGGGTGGATGCCGAAGCCGGTCACCGGGACGTCATCGGGCAGGCGGATCTCCGCGTACGTGTCTCCGTCGAGCCGCCATGCGGCCCGCAGCCCCTGGAAGACCGGCCCGTAGGTGAATCCGATGTCTGCGAGGTGCTCGTAGGCGTCGTCCACGGGGACGGGCTGAGCCCCGGGCGGCGGCCATGCGAGGTCTTGGGCACCGGTCTGCGCGGCGTCGCTCTCCGCGTCCGCCGTTGCCAGTACACCCGACGCGTGCCGGATCCACGGCACGTCTGTGTCCTGCCCGTCGCCGACGGGGCGCGAGTGGACGGTGACGGTGCGGCGGCCGTCCCCGTCGTCGTCCCCTGCGACGATCTGTATCCGGACCTGTTCCCTGCCGGGACCCAGCAACAGCGGTGCCTCGATCGTGAGTTCCTCGACGGAGTCGCAACCGACCTGCTCGCCGGCGTGCAGAGCGAGTTCCACGAATCCGGCGCCCGGCAGCAGGACCGTCCCTCCGACCTCGTGATCGGCCAGCCAGGGGTGGGCGTCGCAGGAGACGACACCGGTGAACACCATGCCTCCGCCACCGGCCAGTTCGACTGCCGCGCCCAGCAGTCCGTGGAGCGACGCGGTCAGACCGACCGATCCGACGTCGCCCGTTTCCTCCGGGACGTCGAGCCAGTAGCGGTCGCGCTGGAACGCGTACGTGGGCAGCGCCACCTTCTTCGACCGGTGCCCCTCGAACAGCAGCGGCCAGTTCACCTCCGCTCCGTTGACCCATGCGTCGGCCATCGAGGAGAGCAGGCGGTCCTGTCCGCCGTCGTCGCGGCGCAGGGTGCCCAGTGCGGTGCCGGGAGCTCCGGCGTCCTCGATGGTCTCCTGGATGCCGACGGTGAGTCCGGGATGGGGGCTGACCTCGATGAACAGGTGGTGATCAGCGCTGATGAGGCTGCGGGTGGTCTGTTCGAAGCGAACGGTGTGACGGAGGTTGTCGTACCAGTAGTCGGCGTCCAGCAGCCGGCCCGCGGGCAGAAGCCCGCCGGTGAGGGTCGAGTAGAACGGCACGTCCGGCTCACCGGGCGTGATACCGGCCAGCAGCCCGAGCAGTTCCTCACGGATCGCCTCGACCTGCGGCGAGTGCGAGGCATAATCCACCGGAATCCGCCGGGTCCGTACCTCGTCCACCGCACACCGGGCCGCGAAATCGTCCAGCGCACCCGGCTCACCCGCAATGACCGTGGACAGAGGACCATTGACCGCCGCGACCGTCGCACGGTCCCCGAAAGACACCAGCCGCTCACGCACCTCCTCCGTACCCAACGCCACCGAAAGCATCCCACCCCGCCCCGCAAGCGCCCCCAAAGCCCTGCTCCGCAACGCCACCACACGGACCGCGTCATCCAGACTCAACGCACCCGCCACATACGCAGCCGCGATCTCACCCTGCGAATGCCCCACCACAGCCGACGGACACACACCCACCGACCGCCACAACGCCGCCAACGACACCATCACCGAAAACAGAACCGGCTGCACCACATCCACCCGATCCAACGACACAGCACCCGGCCGCCCCCACAACACATCCTCCAACGACCAATCCACATACCGCGAAAGCGCCTCACCACACCGACCCACCTCAGCAGCAAACACCTCCGACTCCCCCAACAAACCCACCGCCATACCCACCCACTGCGACCCCTGCCCCGGAAACACGAACACCGGCCGGGCGCCGCCTGCCGAAGCTGTCCCGGTCGTCGAACCGGCCGGAGTCGCTCCGCGCGCCAGTTCGCCGAGGGCGGCCAGGAAGCCGTCACGTCCGGTGGCGACGATCGCGGCGCGCTCGTCGAGCATCGCCCGTGTCGTGGCGAGGGAGTGGCCGATGTCGGTGGGGGTGAGCCGGGGGTGGGCTTCCACGTGCTCGGCGAGCCGCGCGGCCTGCGCCCGCAACGCACCAGGAGTGTGCCCCGACAGCACCCACACCGACGGAACAGAACTCTCCGCAGTCTCAGATCCCTCATCCAGCGGCACTCCGACCGCGTCCCCGACCGCGTCCCCGACCGGGGCCTCTTCGACCGGGGTCTCTCCGGCAAGCGCGTCTCCGCCAGGTGCCTCTTCGACCGGGGCCTCTCCGGCAAACGCGTCTCCGGCAAGCGCGTCTCCGGCAGATGTCTCTTCAGCAGGGGCTTCTTCGGCGGGGGCCTCTTCGAGGATCACGTGCGCGTTCGTCCCGCTGATCCCGAACGACGACACACCCGCACGACGAGCCCTGCCGTTGCGCGACCACTCCTGCGCCTCCGTCAGCAATGACACCGCACCCGCAGACCAGTCGATGTGCGGCGACGGCTCGTCCGCGTGCAACGTCCGCGCCAGCCGCCCCTCCCTCAACGACTCGACCATCTTGATGATCCCCGCAACACCTGCGGCGGCCTGGGTGTGACCGATGTTCGACTTCACCGAGCCGAGGTGCAACGGGCGTCCCGGTTCCCGGTTCTGTCCGTAGGTGGCCATCAGGGCCTGGGCCTCGATCGGATCACCGAGACGTGTTCCCGTGCCATGGGCCTCGACCACATCCACATCGGCAGGAGACAGCCGCGCGTTCGCCAACGCCTGACGGATCACCCGCTGCTGCGACGGACCGTTCGGCGCCGTCAGACCATTCGACGCACCATCCTGATTCACCGCCGAACCCCGCACCAACGCCAACACCCGATGACCATTGGCCCGCGCATCCGACAACCGCTCCAACAACAACGTCCCCGCACCCTCACCCCACCCCGTACCATCCGCATCCGCCGAAAACGCCTTGCACCGACCATCCGGAGACAGACCCCGCTGACGACTGAACTCCACAAACGTGTTCGGCGTCGCCATCACCGTCACACCACCCGCCAACGCCAACGAACACTCACCACTCCGCAACGCCTGCGCAGCCAGATGCACCGCCACCAAAGACGACGAACACGCCGTATCCACCGTCACCGCCGGACCCTCGAACCCGAACGTGTACGAAATACGCCCCGACGCCACACTGCCGGCGCTGCCGTTGCCTATGTAGCCGTCGAAGTTCTCCAGGCGGTGGAAGAGGCGGGCCCCGTAGTCGTTGTACATGACTCCGGCGAAGACTCCGGTCGCGGTCCCGCGCAGCGTGGTGGGGTCGATACCGGCCCGCTCCACCGCCTCCCACGCCGTCTCCAGCAACAACCGCTGCTGCGGATCCGTCGCC
Source organism: Streptomyces sp. NPDC057963 (assembly GCF_042887155.1). Classification (NCBI taxonomy): domain Bacteria; kingdom Bacillati; phylum Actinomycetota; class Actinomycetes; order Kitasatosporales; family Streptomycetaceae; genus Streptomyces; species Streptomyces sp. NPDC057963. The sequence continues at coordinate 2,561 of NZ_JBHVPX010000056.1, read as the reverse complement.
GACGCCTCCCGCGGACTCAACCCGAAGAATGCCGGATCGAACTCATCCGCGTCATGCAGAAACCCACCACCGCGCGCATACGTCGTCCCCACCACATCGGGATCCGGGTCGTACAACCCCTCCGTACGCCACCCCCGATTCACCGGAAAATCACCAATCGCATCCGTCCCCTCAGCAACCAACCGCCACAAATCCTCCGGCGAACCCACCCCACCCGGATACCGGCACGCCATCCCCACAATCGCAATCGGCTCCTCACCCTCAACCGAAGAACCCACCGACACGGCAGGAGCATCCGCGACCGTCCCCGATGCCGTGGCGAGGAGGTAGTCGGCCAGTGCCGCGGGCGTCGGGTGATCGAAGACAAGGGTGGCGGGCAGCCTCAGGCCAGTGGCCCTGCCGAGGTGGTCGCGCAGTTCCACCGCCATGAGCGAGTCGAAACCGAGTGCGTTGAAGGCACTGCCCATATCGACGGCATCCGCCGTGGCGTGGCCGAGTACCGCGGCACACTGCTCCCGGACCAGTTGCAGTACGGCGCCGAGTCGCTTCGACTCGGGCAGGACGGCGAGACTGCGGGCGAACGGACTCGATGCACCGCCCGAGGCGCTGTCGGTCGACACCTGCCGCACGGGCACGCGCACGAGGCTGCGCAGTGTGTCGGGCAGGGTGCCTCTTACCGCCTGCTCGTTCAGCACCGCGCGGTCGAATCGCACGGGTACGGAGACCGGCCCCGCGCTCGCGGACGACGCCCGGTCGAAGAGGGCGAGGGCCTGCACGGTCGGCAGCGGCGCGATTCCGCTGGTGCCGACCTGCGACCGGTCCAGGCCCTCCGTCATGCTGCTGGTCTCCGCCCAGAGACCCCATGCCAGCGATGCTGCGGGGAGCCCCGCGGCGCGGCGGTGGTGGGCCAGGGCGTCCAGGTATGCGTTGGCGGCCGCATAGCCGGCCTGGCCGGTGTTGCCGAGCGTGGCCGCGACGGAGGAGAACAGCACAAAGGCGGTGAGGGGCTGCGGCAGGCCGGCGGTCAGTTCATGGAGGTTGCGTACCGCGTCGATCTTGGGCCTGAGCACCTTCCGGAGCCGTTCCGGAGTGAGTGTCATGAGCAGACCGTCGTCCAGTACACCCGCGGCGTGGATCACCCCGGTGGGTGCGTGGTCGGCGAGCAGTGCGGCCAGCGCCTCACGGTCGGCGGCATCGCACACGGCGAGTGTGACCCTCGCTCCGAGGGCCGTGAGCTCCGCCTCCAGTTCGGCGGCGCCTTCGGCGTCCCTCCCCCGGCGCCCGACGAGGACCAGCTCCGCTACGCCGTACCGAGTGACCAGATGGCGAGCGGTCAGAGCCCCGAGGGTGCCCGTGCCGCCGGTGATGAGGACTCGGTTCCCGAAGTCGGGTGCGCGGTCCTCGCCGGGTACGGAGTCGCCGTCGGTCGCAGCATCGGCTCCGGTGGGCTTGAGGGTCTTGCGGACCAACCGGGGTACGTGAGGTTGCCCGTCCCGTAGGGCCAGTTGGGACGCGGAGGAAACCAGTACCGGTGCACCGGTCACGTCGGAGGCGTCGGCGTCGGGATCGAGGTCCAGGAGCACGAACCTGTCCGGATACTCGGCCTGCGCCGCACGCACCAGCCCCCACACGGCGGCGCCCGCCAGGTGGTCGACGCCGTCGCCGGCGCCGACTGCCACCGCACCCCGCGTCACGAGCACGAGCGGCGTTCCGGCCGGTCCACCGCCGGCCACCCACTCCTGAATCAGTGCGAGCAGCCACTCCAGCGTCTCGGTGGGGTCGTCGGAACCACCGGCGCTGCCGGGCAGCACCGGTACGCACACGACGCTGGGCGCCTTGGCCCCGTCTTCGAGCGCCCGGCTCAGTGCGCCGATGTCGGCGTAGCGGCTGCAGGTCTCCAGCCCGATGCTGCGCGCGACGTGCGCAGCAGAGGTGAGAACGGCCCAGTCCTCGGCGGACGAGACCGCATGGCCTGTGGGTATCCAAGCGACTTCGTACAGCGAATCGAGGTCTGCGGAAGCCTCGTCGAATGCCAGGGGGCGGGTCGTCACCGCCTCGGCGGTCAGAACCGGCAGACCAGCGGGGTCGGTCGCGATGAACCGAGCAGTCGTGTCGGTGTTCTTGGTGAGGGTTACGCGGAGACTGGTGGCCCCGGTCGCGTGCAGGACGACGTTCGACCAGGAGAAGGGAACCCGGAGCGGCCCGTCCTCCTCCTCCAGCAACAACGCATGCAGACCCGCATCAAGGAGCGCCGGATGCAGTGTGTGTCCTGCGGGATCCGTCCCCGCCGGCAACTCCACCTCCGCATACGTCGCCCCACCATCCCGCCAGACCCCACGCAACCCCCTGAACACCGGCCCGTACTCATACCCACGCTCAGCCAACCGCTCATAACAACCCGACACATCCACCGCCACCGCACCCACCGGCGGCCACACACCCACCCCCACACCCTCCACACCCTCTCCAACCCCCACCACACCCAAAGACCCCGACACATCACCCCTCACACGACCCCACGCATGCCGAGACCACTCCTCCACACCCACACCACGCGAATA
>NZ_JBHVPX010000055.1:0-10420 GCF_042887155.1 Streptomyces sp. NPDC057963 | reverse complement strand
CGGCAGCGTGCTGGTGGGCACGGTTGACCGTGGAGTCGACCGAGACGGTCCACTCCACCCGGCCCACCGCGTCGTCACGGACCTGCACCTGTTCCAGCAACCTTGCCCACGTGCCGTCCGCCTCCCAGCGGGCGAAACGCTCGTAGACGGTCTGCCACGGCCCGTACCGCTCGGGCAGGTCGCGCCACGGGGCCCCGGTCCGCAGCCGCCACAACACACCGTTGACCACCTGCCGGTGATCACGCCACGGACGGCCACGCCCGTCCACCTGTGGCAACAGGGGATCTATTCGCTCCCACGCCGCGTCCGTCAACTCACCTCGACCTGCCACAAGATCAATTATCAGACAAGCCTTAGGTAGCTTGTGGTGACCAGCCCGGAGAAGGTCACAAGTTGGACTGGCTTGAGACACAGGAACGCCGCGTGCATGGCGACGCCTGCGGCGACGGTGTAGGGCAGGGACTGGGGGAGGAGCAGGCCGACGGGGAGCGCGATCTCCACCGCGATAACGATGACGGACAGCATGCGCCAGATCCGGATCTCCCGGGCGGTGAGGTTGCCGAGGTGGCGCTGGACGGGGCTGGGGATGGCGAACTGGTGCAGGTGGACGAGCTGGCCCTTGACGTGGGCATAGGTGTGGATGAACTGGGCGAGGTGGAGGCCACTGCGGAACTGGTGAGATCGGATTTTCTGCCAGGCGGAGTTGAGGTAGATGTCCGTGGTGATCAGGACGAGCAGGCACTGTGCCCAGGTGTTGGCGTGGCTGGGTGTGTGGTTGAGAGCGAGGCCGTTGCCGAGGTTTCCGGCGAGCAGGAGGCAGGTGCCGGTGAGGACGGTGTAGCGGACGGCGCTGGGGCTCCTCAGATAGGCGAACTCCATTGCGGCGCCGGCAAGCACGATCAGCAGGGCAAGGTGGGGGCGAGACCCAGGGCGAGTGCCGGTGCCGCCTGGACGCGCAAGACCAGCAGCGGCCGGTAAACGGCGAACAGGACGCGGGCCCTGGCGGCACCGTGACGCCGGCGGGCGAGGGCGGCCTGGATCTGGCCCGGGGCGAACCGGCTCCAGCCGCCGCTGGTGAAGGCGACGGCGAACCGGACGGTCAGCACTGCCCCGAAGGCCATCCGGAACGCCTGGAGGCGCGCGGGATCGGTGGGGTACTGAAACCCGGAGGCGACGGCGTCATAGAACCACATTGCTGTCGCGCACCTCGATCCGCTGCTCGCCCTGCGTGGACAGGACGCGTCCGTGACCGTCGATCTGGTCGTAGCGGCCGGTGCGGACGTAGTGGCTGATGATCGTCTGGAGCACGGGGGGTGGCAGGAGGAGGCTGCCGGGTGACAGCTCCGCGTACGGGTTCACCAGCTCAGTGCGCCCATCCTTGGTCCCGGTGAGGGTGACGACGGTGAAGGTGGCGTTGGCGAAGAGTTTCCAGCGGAACCATCGGCCGGGGCGCTTGGTGAAGCCGAAGGCCATCCAGGTTGCCAGGGCGGCGGTCAGAGCGAGCTCGGCGGTGCTGACGAGTGATGCGGGCACGACAGATGGACCTCCGGATGGGAGGGAGAAGTGTGGTGGTGAGCCCCGCTGGGGGAGCCGGTCAGTGCTCGGATTTCGCGGGCCGCTCCATGAGCGCGGCTGCGGCCTCGTCGAGGGTGAGTGTCCCGCGCAGCAGCGCGGCGACGGTCTCGGTGATCGGCATCTCGATGCCGTGGGCATGGGCGAGAGTAAGGATTGCGTCGGCCGATTTCACGCCCTCGGTGGTCTGCCGAGTGGCGGCGGCCGCCTGGTCGACGGTGCTCCCGGTGCCGAGGTGTGACCCGAAGGTGCGGTTTCGCGACAGGGGCGAGGAGCAGGTGGCGCCCAGGTCGCCCAGGCCGGCCAGACCGGTGAGGGTGATGGGGTCGGCGCCCAGTGCGGTGGCCAGCCTGATGGCCTCCGCCAGGCCCCGGGCGACGAGCACCCCGGTGGCGTTCTGGCCCATTTTCATGCCGCTGGCGATGCCGACGGCCAGGGCGGTGACGTTCCTGAGGACGCCGCCCAGCTCACAGCCGATGACGTCGGTGGTTGTGTACGGGCGGAAGTAGGTGGTGTGACAGGCGGCTTGGAAGCGGCGGGCCACATCCTCATCGTGGCAGGCGATGGTGGCGGCGGCCGGTTGCTCGCTGACGATCTCGCGTGCGAGATTGGGGCCCGAGAGGACCGCGATCCTTTCCTTTGCCACGCCGGTCGTCTCAGCGATGACCTCGCTGGCCCGCATCCCGGTCCCCTGCTCGATGCCCTTCATCAGTGAGACGATCACCACATTGTCGGGGATGTGCGGGGACCAGGCCGTGAGGTTGGCCCGCGGGGACTGGGCGGGGATGGAGAGCACGAGGTAGTCGGCGCCGCTCATCACGGCTGCCAGGTCGGTGGTAGCGGTCACCTGGCCCAAGGGCGGGGAGAGCTTCGCGGGCTGGTACTTCTGCGCTACGACCGGCGGGCACGTCGGCCACGAGTCGTGGCTGGGGCGGGACCGGCTGATCCTGCTGGACGCTGATCCGCAAGTCAGAGGCATCTCTTCACAGCCGTTCCGGCTGCACTGGCATGACGGCGCCCGAGGACACCTACCGAAGGATCAAGCACCACTACACGCAGGGCCTCACCGCGACGCAGTCGTGGCGATCCTTCCTCGACGACCACGACACCTGGCTCACCCTGACGACCGTCACGAAGCTCTACCTCGGCTTCCAAGACTCCACAGCGGCCAAAGCCTCGCCGTATTGAGTGACCCAGGTCACTCAGCCTCGATGGCACAGGACAGCCCAGATCGGAGGGGCAGGAGCTGCGCGACGTGTGACCTGGGCTCTTTGGTCACGACTGAAGTGGTCGCAAGGCGCCGGCGATGACAGTGGTCACCATCCTGCGGACCGCGGCGATCTGCGGTGGGGCGCTGGCCCGGTCGGCGAACAGCAAATACCCGGCCCCGACGAGGATGGGGGCGAGTGTGTCGATGTCAGCGTCACCGGCCAGGCGCCCCAACTCCCGCTCGGCGGTGAGGAAGAGCTGTGAGGTCTGCTTCTCGTCCACCGCACCAGCGCTGGACGATGCTCGTCCGGTCAGCCCAGCGATGCGCTCGCCGCACGCAGTTCGTCCAGGGCCGCCAGGGTGTACCCGGCGAGCTCGTCCTCGGCGCCACGGTCGCCCTCGGCCCATTCGGCGTACCCCCGTTTGAAAGCGAGGACGCCCAGCTCGCCCGCGAGAGCCGCAGTCGGGTCGGGTACGCCGCGGGCGACCAGAGCGGTTGTCATCGCGGCCGCGAGACTGACGGTCTTGAGGGTGTCACGCTCTTGAAGCTCGGCGCTGGAGGCGATGGCCGTCTTCAGGCGGGGGGCGAGCTCGCGACTCCTGGGGCCCATCGCGGCCGAGGCTCGCTCGAGACCGGCAGCGACTGCCTCAAGCGGGCTGGCGTTACCGGGCGCGTCGGCGATCCCCTCTGCCAGCAGCCGGCTCAGCGTCTCCTGCCCGGCGACCAGCAGCTCGCGCTTGTCGGGAAAGTGCCGGAAGAAGGTGCTCTTGGTGACCCCGGCACGCTCGGCGATCTGCGCGACCGTCGTGGCGTCATACCCCTGCTCCGTGAACAGGTCGACCGCAGCCACGACGAGGCGTTCACGCGCACCTGGTTCCCATCGACCCATGGGTTCAGCATACGTGATGGGACTCTTGTCCCGTCACCCTGCTAGGGTGACGGGACAAGAGTCCCATCACTTCTGGGAGGGTTTCCATGCGCGTCTTTGTCACCGGCGGCACCGGTCTGATCGGTTCCGCCGTCGTCGCCGAACTCCTCGGCAACGGCCACACCGTCCTCGCGCTCGCCCGCTCCGACGCCTCCGCACAGGCCGCCGAGGCAGCTGGCGCCGAGCCGCTGCGGGGAGGCCTCGCCGATCTGGACGTCCTGCGCTCAGGCGCCGCCCAGGCCGACGGGGTGATCCACCTGGCCTTCGGCAATGACTTCAGCAGCCCCGAGGCCCTCGCCCAGAACGTCGCCGAGGAGACCACCGCCCTCACCACCCTCGGCGAGGAGCTCGTCGGCAGCGACCGCCCCTTGGTCACCGTCTCGGGTACGCCCTGGGTGCCGGGCCGTGCCTCCACCGAGGCCGACCCGGTGCCGACCGACGGGCCGGTCGGCGGCCGCAGTCGCACGGTCACGGCGGTCCTGGGCCTGGCCTCGCGCGGGGTCCGGAGCACGTCCGTACGCATGCCGCGCACGGTTCACAACGAGGGCACGGGCGGGTTCGCCGGTCTGCTGACCAACATCGCACGCCAGAGCAGGATCTCCGGCTACCCCGGTGACGGCACACAGCGCTGGCCCGCCGTCCACGCGCTCGACGCGGCCGTTCTCTTCCGGCTCGCCCTGGAGCAGGCGGAGGCCGGTACCGCCTGGCACGCCGTGGCCGACGAGGGGGACAAGGTACGGGACATCGCGGCCGTCATCGGCCGACGGCTGGGCCTGCCGGTCGAGTCGGTGCCGGAGGAGACCTACGGCGCGCTCGGCCCGATCTTCAAGGCCGACCAGCCCTCGTCCAGCACCCGCACCCGGCAGGCGTTCGGCTGGGAGCCGAAGCACCCCAGCCTTCTGGAGGACCTGGAGAACATCCAGTCCTGATCGGCGACCGACGATCCCGGCTGACCCGCTGTCGGCGCTTACGTTGACAGCGGAGAACCCTCACCTACGTCACTCGCGACCGACCGTCTCGCCGCAGCGGCATCTCGTACCCCCACATCCCGCGGTCAACGCGCTCCGGCTCCCGACTTGTTCCCCACACCATCGCCAGCAACCAGGCCCGCCGGCGCCGGTCCGCCACCCGCGTGGCAGCGACACATCTCGCACTACCCGCGCCAGTGCGGCAATTCATGTCCACAACAAGCAGGAGGTTCCATCATGGTGGCAGTTGTCTTCGGCGCTCGCGGTAACGTCGGTCGTCATGTGGCCGATGGCCTGCTGGTCGCCGGTGAGCAGGTCAGAGCAGTCAGCAGGACCTCAGCCGCGGGCTTGACGCCTGGGTGCGAAGCAGTCGTCGCCGACCTGGAGCGTCCCGAGACGCTGCCCGCAGCGCTCGACGGCGCCGACAAGGTGTTCCTGTACGGAATGCTCGACCCCCAGAAGCCCTACGACATCGAGAAGGTCGCTGCGGCGGCCGCAGCTGCGGGGATCCGGCAGGTGGTTCTGCTCTCGTCGGTGTCGGTCGTCCTGGACCCCGACGCCGACCACCCGGTCGCCCGCCTGAACCGCACGATCGAGCAGGCCGTCCAACGGTCCGGCACGGACTGGACGTTCCTCAGGCCGGGGACATTCGCGACCAACACCCGCACCTGGTGGGCCGAATCGATCCGCACTGACAACGTCGTCCGCCTTCCTTATCCGCTCGCACAGTCGGCACCGGTGCACGAGAAGGACATCGCGGCGCTGGCGGTGACCGCCCTGACCGAACCGGGCCACTCGCACCAGGCCTACACCATCTACGGGGCTGAGCCCCTGACCCTGCAACGCCAGGTCGAGCACATCGGCGAGGCCGTCGGCCGTCATATCCGGGTTGAACACATCTCCGACGAGCAGGCTCGCGTGGAAGTCGCCAGAACAATGCATCCGGTCGTGGCCGAGGCAATCGTGAGTCAGTGGGCCGCCGCCGACGGCGTCGTGGCCGTCACCTCCGTCATCGCCGAAAAGATCACCGGCGCTCCGGCACACACCTACGCCCAGTGGGCCGTCGACCACGCCGACGACTTCCGCTGAGCTTGTCGTGCTGACCAGCCATACGGGGCCCGGTCTGCTCGGCACTCCGGTTTCCCCCACCCTGGCAACAATGGTGGAACGCGCAGCGGCGCACCCACCCGGCCATGTCTTCACGGTACGCGCAGAGCGGGGTCGACTGTGTCGGTCTTCGTACTGAGATACAAAGCCCCCGTCGGCCGCGGGGACGGCTGTGTTGGCTACCGGAGCCTCCCGGGACCGTCCGAGTTCTGGGAGAGCTGGGTCTCGATGTACTGAAGGCCGAGATGACCGTGGCGATCTCGTTGGCATCGGTGACAGTGCCGTCGAGCAGGCGACTCCAGGCATCCCGCAGCCGTCTCAGGTTTTCCAGGGCTTCCGGACACCGGGCCCTCCGGAGTACAACGACCGCCCGGCACCAGTGCCGGGCGGTCAACGCCCTTCCGCTGCTCCGGCTGCCGCACGCTGCCTGTCGTCAAACGACGGCACCCTCAAGTGATCAACGCACCACCCACGGATGATCATGTGATCGTGGAGGCGCAGGTGCGTGACTACGGGTTTTCGCCGGCTCAGCAGGACGAGATCTGGAGACGCTGGCGAGAGGGGCAGTCGTTCAGCTTGATGGGGCGGGCGCTCGGGGCACCGATGCACCACGTCCGCCAGTTTCTGTACCAGAGCGGTGGTGTCCGCCTGGCCCCGCAGAAGCGGTCAGAGCGGCATCTGACCTGCGGCGAGCGCGAGGAGATATCCCCCGGCATCGCCGCCGGAGAATCTGCCCGGCAGCCAGCCAAGCGGCTGGGCCGATCCCCTTCGACCGTCTCCCGCAAGATCGCCCGCAACGGCGGCCGGGAGCGCTACCGTGCAGCGCCCGCCGATGCGGCCGCCTACGAACGCGGACGCCGGCCCAAGAAGGCCAAGCCGGCCCAACGGCCGACTCTGCGCGCGGTGGTGGAGGCCAAGCTGGCCTTGTGCTGGTCGCCCGAGCAGGTCGCGGGCTGGCCGCGACGCCACTTCCCTGGCGACACCTCGATGCAGATCTCGCACGAGGCGATCCATCTCTCGCTCTACGACCCGCGCCGCCGCCAGGCGATCGACCGTGACCTTATCCAGCGGCTGCGGTCTGCGCGGCCCATGCGTCGCCCGAAGATCGCCCGAAGGCCCACTGGGCGGGGGATCATCCGCGGCATGGTGTCGATCACCGCCCGCCCCGCCGAGGTCGAGGACCGCAGGGTTCCCGGCCATTGGGAGGGCGACCTCGTGATGGGCACCCGGCCCTCGGTAATCGCAACGCTGGTCGAGCGCACCAGCCGCTACACGGCCATCGTTGCGCTACCGGACGGCATCAAGGCTGAGCAGGTCGCCCCGCACCTCACCAGAAGTCTCCTCGGTATCCCGACCCCGCTGCGGCGGACGCTCACCTGGGACCGGGGCCGTGAGATGACCGAGCACCAGGTCATCACCGCCGAGACCGGGATGCCGATTTACCTCTGCAAGCCGAGAAGTCCGTGGCAGCGCGGCACCAACGAGAACACCAACCGGCTGCTGTGGCAGTACCTCCCCAAGGGCGCGGACCTCCGCACGTTCAGCCAGGCCGACCTGGACGCCATCGCCCACGAGCTCAACCACCGTCCGCGCAAGACACACGGCTACCGCGCTCCGTGCCGACTCGACAGTACGGCGTGCCGGCGGCGATCCGGTCGATACCCGCCAGGCGGACGTGCTGCCCATACGGGCTACCGCATCGTGCCCGTACACCCCTTATCCGCAACCACTGCACCAGGTAAGTAGGGGGAGCACAGCGAAACTGCCAGCCCTACGAGCGGAAGTACATGTACTCGCAAGAGGCGAGAAAGAACGAAAAGCAGCCGCAGCGCCCCGTCAAGAGCGCGGCTGAGCGGCCAGGGGAGGCCCCGAGCAGTCGGGTGCCCGATGCGCTACTCGAGCTGCAGCGCACCGTCGGCAACGCGGCCGTCGTCCGTATGCTCCAGCAGGACCGGCACCAGCACGGCGCAGGCTGCGGCCACCAACAGCCCACGGCGGAGCCGGTGCAGCGCTCCACCGTGCACGACGTGCTGCGCGCGCCGGGCAAGCCGCTGGACGAACTGCTGCGCCAGGAGATGGAATCCCGCCTCGGCGCCGACTTCTCCGACGTCCGCCTGCACACCGACTCCGCAGCCCGCGACTCCGCCGCCGAGGTGGGTGCCCGTGCCTACACCTCCGGCAGCCATGTCGTCATTGGCGACGGCGGCGGCGACAAGCACACCCTCGCCCATGAGCTGACGCACGTCATTCAGCAGCGCCAGGGTCCGGTGGCCGGCACGGACAACGGGGCGGGACTGAGCGTCTCCGACCCCGGTGACCGCTTCGAGCGCGAGGCTGAGGCCAACGCGGTCCGGGTGATGAGGCGGACGCCCGAGCAGAGCGCCCGGAGCGACCAGGGCCCCCAAGTTGCCCCCGTACAGCGGGAAGCAGACGCCATGGCCCGGGGCACGGCGCGCGGCACCGATGCGACGGCCCTCCAGCGCTTTTCCCAGGTCACCACCGTGGAGTTGGGGCCCGTACGGATCTCGGAGAATGGCCTATATCTCATGACCGTCACTCCCGGGGCGGACACCACCGTTATCTGGGTCGCGGAGGACGCCCCAGCGCCCCGGTACTGCACGCCGACCGGGCAGAGCGGGGACATCGGGGGGCGCACGTACGCGGAGTACGAGCCGTCGACGACCTTCCTCGCGGACTGTGCCCACACCGCCGAGGAGATCATGCACCAGCAGCGACTGGCCCTGGGGCAGGACGCCAGCGAATTCGCCTTGGGCGGCGCTCAGTTCGGCTTGGGCGAAAGGGAAAACGTGGAGGGCGCCCGGGCCTACGCGCATGCCAGGCCCGGCGGCCCGCACGCGAACGGCGAGGAACGGCCGGACCCCGGCCAGGCGTTCGCCATCGTGGAGACCGCGTGGGACGAGGATTTCGAGCTGCCCGCCAACACCAGCGGGTGGCCCTACCACGTGGCGGCCGTGGTCGCCGTGGACGGCGATGACCGCATCACCGTGGAGCAGGCCGCGGACGGCACCGACGCAAAGGCCCGCCAGGGGCACGAGGGCATCGTCGACATGTATACGGCGGGCACTGACCCGACCAACGGGCAGGCGCTGCCGCACAGTTTCCACGGGCGAAACACCGGCGCTCCGGTGCAGCACTTTTCGGTCGGCGCGATCACCGTCATCCTCCAGCCGATCAACGTGGGCGGTCTCAGAAGGGAGACCGGCCGCCGGAAGCTCATGTGACCCGACTCGACCCCGACCTGAGCTTATCCGCCCTGCCCGCCCTGCCCCTGAACGCCCGCCCGTAGCCGTCCCGCAAGGGCGCGGCTACGGCCTGTCGAGCCCGGCCAGCAGTGCGGCCCGTTCATGGTCGTACATCGGCTCGACGGTGCAGTCCTCGCTGCGGCGGACGGGGAGGGGCAGGGGCTGCAGCGTGCGCCCCACGCTGAGGGGGGCGCGCAGCGGGGCCGTGTCAGATGCCCAGGAAACGATTCGGCGATCGTTTCCGATCAGCCACATGCCTTACGTGCCTTCATCATTGGAGCGCCGTCTGACCTGCGCAACCGCCTCTCTGACCCTAAATAGCCCACGAGGGCTGGTGCACGACGGTCGGCGTGCTGGTCACGCCTCCCAGCGTGCCCCGGGCCGGTTCGAGGGGTGAGCCGGCCCGGGAACGTCAGGGAGCGTCGCCGGTCAAGTCGAAGCGGGCCGGGTCGCCGGGGCGCGGGTTGTACATGGCCTGGCCACCGGCGCCGAACTGCCCCGGCTGGGTGGAGAACGCGCAGTCGGTGTCGACTTCGTCCTGCGTCCAGCCGGTGATGTCGAGAAGCAATAGGCCGTCCAGCGGGTTGCCGACCAGTTCGGCGTAGCGCCGGTCCGGCCGCGGGCCCGGGTGGTCGTGGTCGGCGCCGTAGACCCGGCGGCGTAGCAACAGCTCGTCATCACGGTCCGTCCGTTCAGCCTCGCAGCCGCCACTGACAGCGCCGACCTGCCTGCGCCAGGTGCGGAAGCGGGAGAGCCAGGTCCCGGCCTTGTGTCTGCGGCGGCCGCAGCGGCAGGACTTGGCCATGTACCAGCGTTCGTACTGCTCGTGGGGGGGCGTAGGGGGCATGCGTCGGGCAGGATGCGGGCGGCGCGGGCCACAGCTTCGCGACGTTCGCGGGCGGGGCGGGCAGGTCTCCGGCGGCGGTCTTGCGGACTCCGGCCTTCTCGGCCGCGGCGGCCACCAGGTCGGCCGGGGTGCAGGACAGAATGTCGCAGAGCGCGGCCATGACCTGCAACGACAAGCGTTCCAGGGTGCCGGAGACCAGGCGGTGGACTTGAGAGGCGGACAGGCCGACGCGGCGCTCGCGCAACAGAGGCACCAGCTCGGTGGCCGTGAAGATCTGGTGCTGAGTCATGACTTCGCGCAGCCGCCATGTATAAGACCGTGTCCTATGTGGTGAGTCGGAGGAGTTGTTTGTAGCAGCAGTGGGTGGCGGCGAGTCCGAGGAAGGCCAGGTAGTTGTGGGGATGGCGTTCGTAGCGGTGGTTGAGTCTGTGGTAGCCGGTCAGCCACGACATCGTGCGTTCGATGACCCACCTTCGGCGTCCGAGCCGTTCACTGGATTCGATTCCCTTGCGGGCGATGCGGACG
>NZ_JBHVPX010000054.1:0-12427 GCF_042887155.1 Streptomyces sp. NPDC057963 | reverse complement strand
GGCTCGGAGCCGTACGGCTCCGAGCCCGCGGGGGCCCGGTGGAACAACGGGTGCCGCTCGACCGGCCGCCCGGTCAGTCCTTGATCTCGCAGATCACGGCGCCGGAGGAGACCGAGCTGCCGACCTCGGCGGCCAGTCCCTTGATGGTGCCGGCGCGGTGCGCGTTCAGCGGCTGCTCCATCTTCATGGCCTCCAGGACGACGACGAGGTCGCCCTCCTGGACCTGCTGGCCCTCCTCGACGGCGATCTTGACGATGGTGCCCTGCATCGGGGACGCCAGGGTGTCGCCGGAGACCGCGGAGCCGGACTTCTTCGCCGCGCGGCGCTTGGGCTTGGCGCCCGCCGCGAGACCGGTACGGGCCAGGCTCATGCCCAGCGACGAGGGCAGCGAGACCTCGAGCCGCTTGCCGCCAACCTCGACGACCACGGTCTCGCGACCGGCCTCCTCCTCCGCCTCCACGTCGGCGGCGGCGGTGAAGGGCTTGATCTCGTTGACGAACTCGGTCTCGATCCACCGGGTGTGGATCCGGAACGGGGCACTGGTGAACGCCGGGTCGGTGACGACCGCGCGGTGGAACGGAATGGCGGTGGCCATGCCCTCGACGTTGAACTCGGCCAGTGCGCGCGCCGCCCGCTGCAGCGCCTGCTCACGGGTCGCGCCGGTCACCACGAGCTTCGCCAGCAGCGAGTCCCAGGCGGGGCCGATGACGGAACCGGACTCCACGCCCGCGTCGAGGCGGACGCCGGGGCCGGTCGGCGGGGCGAAGACGGTCACCGTGCCGGGAGCCGGCAGGAAGCCGCGGCCCGGGTCCTCGCCGTTGATCCGGAACTCGAAGGAGTGTCCGCGCACGGCCGGGTCGTCGTAGCCGAGCTCCTCGCCGTCGGCGATGCGGAACATCTCGCGTACGAGGTCGAGGCCGGTGACCTCCTCGGTGACCGGGTGCTCGACCTGGAGGCGGGTGTTGACCTCCAGGAACGAGATGGTGCCGTCCGTGCCGACGAGGAACTCCACGGTGCCCGCACCGACGTATCCGGCCTCCTTGAGGATGGCCTTCGACGCCGCGTACAGCTCGGCGTTCTGCGCCTCGGAGAGGAACGGCGCGGGGGCCTCCTCGACCAGCTTCTGGTGGCGGCGCTGGAGCGAGCAGTCACGGGTGGAGACGACGACGACGTTGCCGTGGGTGTCGGCCAGGCACTGCGTCTCGACGTGGCGCGGCTTGTCGAGGTAGCGCTCCACGAAGCACTCGCCCCGGCCGAACGCGGCCACGGCCTCACGGACCGCGGAGTCGTACAGCTCCGGGATCTCCTCCAGCGTGCGCGCCACCTTCAGTCCGCGACCGCCGCCACCGAAGGCGGCCTTGATCGCGATCGGCAGCCCGTGCTGCTCGGCGAACGCCACGACCTCCGCGGAGCCCTCGACCGGGTCGGGCGTGCCGGCCACCAGCGGGGCACCGGCGCGCTGCGCGATGTGCCGGGCGGCGACCTTGTCACCGAGGTCCCGGATCGCCTGCGGCGGCGGGCCGATCCATGTCAGACCCGCGTCGATGACGGCCTGGGCGAATTCGGCGTTCTCCGACAGGAAGCCGTATCCCGGATGGATCGCGTCCGCCCCGGAGTCCTTGGCAGCCTGGAGCACCTTGGCCATGTCCAGATAGCTGGCGGCCGGGGTGTCACCGCCCAGAGCGAATGCCTCGTCGGCCGCACGCACATGCAGAGCGTCGCGGTCCGGGTCGGCGTAGACGGCCACGCTCCCGATCCCGGCATCCCGGCATGCCCGAGCAACGCGGACAGCAATTTCGCCACGGTTGGCGATGAGCACCTTGCGCACGATGGCTCCCTCCTTGAAACAAGCTGAGTTTAGGGACTACCGACACGGCCCTACGACCCGTCCCCAATGGTGAGCTTGCCCACACGGAGTGTGATTCGAGGCTTGCTCAAGTCGCGAAATCCCTTGTGGCACCACGGTACGCCGGGTTTCATGACCGCACAGTAGCCACAAGGTGTGGTCCAGGTCTCTGTTCGCGCAAGCAGCTACGCCCGGCGTTTCTTTGTCGAGTCCCCACTAACGGGCGAACGATTCTTTGCCCGACGCACGAGAGCCGCCACAAGGGGGTGCAGAGGAAGCGCACGGACGCGCGCGGGTGGTGCGGGGCGGAAGTGAAGGCCGGCCGCACTCTTGTCCCGCGCGTTACCCATGAGTAGGGTCCCCGCTGTCGCACGTACTGCAGGTAACAGGGGGTGAGCACCGTGGTGCGCAGACCGGTGGCGTTCGTGGCCGCGATCGTGCTGTTCGTGGAAGCCGTGGGCATCGTGTTCATCAATGCCGTCCTGGCGACGGTCGTCAAGAACCAGGACATGTCGCTGGCCGGGCTGGACCCCGCCGCCATCTCCCACGGCACCTGGGCGATGGGCGGTGTCTTCGGCCTGTACCTGCTGCTGTGCGGACTGGTCCTCCTGCTGACCGGCATCCGCGACCGGGCCCCCGGCCGTATCGGCCGCATCGCCCTCATCGCCTGCGCCGTGGTGCACGGGGTGCTGGGCGCGCTGACGGTCGGTCTGGTCGGCTGGGCGGCGTTCGGGTCCATGATGGTGGTGCTCGGGCTGATCGTGCTGACGCTGGTGGCGTACGGCCCCGGCCCCGAGGCCGGGCCAGGTGCCGACCGGCCCGCGGGTGACGCCGAGCCGAGCGCGCCGGCCCCGATCTGACCCGTACGGCGTACAGGGCCCGACCCGGACGGCGCACAGGGCCCGACCCGTTCGGCCCGGCCCGAGTCCGGTCGGCCCGACCCGAGTCCGGTCGGCCCGGCCCGAGGGCGGTCCGGCCGGGACACCGGTCCGGTTCAGGCCCAGAGCTCGGTGACGGAGATCCCCAGCTCGCCCAGCAGCCGGCGCAGCAGCGGCAGCGAGAGCCCGATGACATTGCCGTGGTCGCCCTCGATGGAGTCGACGAACGGCGCCGAGCGGCCGTCCAGGGTGAAGGCGCCCGCAACGTGGAGCGGCTCGCCCGAGGCCACGTAGGCGGCGATCTCCGCGTCCGTCGGTTCGCCGAAGCGGACGGTCGTGGAGGCGGTCGCCGAGGCCGTGCGCCCGGTCGCGGTGTCGATCACGCTGTGGCCGGTCCGCAGCACCCCGGCGCGGCCGCGCATGGACTTCCAGCGGGCGGTGGCCTCCTCGTCGTCGGCCGGCTTGCCGAGCGCCTCGCCGTCGAGTTCGAGCACCGAGTCGCACCCGATGACCAGGGCGCCCGCAGCCTCCGGCCGGCCGGCCACCGCGGCGGCCTTGGCCTGGGCGAGCACGAGGGCCAGTTCGGCCGGCGTCGGGGCGTCGAGCGCGTCCTCGTCCACCCCGCTGACGATCACCTCGGGCGCGAATCCGGCCTGCCGCAGAAGACCGAGGCGGGCGGGGGAGGCGGAGGCGAGCACGAGACGGCGCTGATCAGTCATACGCGCCATCGTAGAAGCAGACGGGCGGCGGCCGGCCCGCCGGGCGGCAACCCGGCCGTCCGGCCGTCCGGCCGTCCGGCGTACGAGGACCAGCGGCCGGGACCGGTGCTCGGGACCAGGGCCGGGAGGTTCGGGATCAGAGGCAGGGGTCCGGGCGGAGCCCGGTGGCGGTGCCCCTCACCGCGTTCCGAGCACGAGCATCGCGACCACCATCGCGAGCGCAAGCACCAGCCCCGCGCGACGCATCATGTCCTGGGCGTCGCGCAGTTCCTTCGGCGGCTTGTTCTCGGGGTCGGACCACAGCATGGGACCGATCCTGCTGCGGTCGTGTATGCCGCGCCTGAGTACGGGTACTCAGGCGCCCTGGTGCGTACGGACCAGAAGCGCGCCCGGACGCACCGGAGGTCCGGGTCCCGTACGGACCCGGACCTCCTGAAACACGTGCGAACGGGTACGGCCGCGACTATCCGGGCCAGTACGTGCGCGCCCAGGCCCGCGGCCCCGGCAGACGGCGCTCGCGGCGGGCGAGGCGTCCCGGGTCGGACCACTGGCCGGGCAGCGCCGGCGCGCCGGACGACACCTCGGACGTCGCCGCCGCGCGGGCCCGGACCACCGCCAGTGCGGCGGCGAGCTCCTCAGGGGTCGGGTTGCCCCGTACGACCTTGATCATGGCCAGGGCCCTTTCTAGAGGGGGATGTTGCCGTGCTTCTTCGGGGGCAGCGACTCCCGCTTCGTACGCAGCTGGCGCAGCCCCTTCACGATGTGGGCGCGGGTGTCGGACGGCATGATCACCGCGTCCACGTAGCCGCGCTCGGCCGCCACGTACGGGTTGAGCAGCGCGTCCTCGTAGTCGGCGATCAGCTCGGCACGGGTGGCGTCCTGATCCTCGGCGGCGGCGATGGTGCGGCGGTGCAGGATGTTCACCGCGCCCTGCGCGCCCATGACGGCGATCTGCGCGCTCGGCCAGGCGACGTTGATGTCGGCGCCCAGGTGCTTGGAGCCCATGACGTCGTACGCGCCGCCGAAGGCCTTGCGGGTGATCACCGTGATCAGCGGGACGGTCGCCTCCGCGTAGGCGTAGATCAGCTTGGCGCCGCGGCGGATGATGCCGCCGTACTCCTGGTCGACGCCGGGCAGGAAGCCGGGGACGTCGACGAAGGTCAGCACGGGCACATTGAACGCGTCGCAGGTGCGGACGAACCGGGCCGCCTTCTCGCTCGCGTTGATGTCCAGGCAGCCCGCGAACTGCATCGGCTGGTTGGCGACGACGCCGACCGGATAGCCCTCCACGCGCCCGAAGCCGGTGAGGATGTTCGGCGCGAACAGGGCCTGGGTCTCCAGGAACTCGCCGTCGTCCAGCACGTGCTCGACGGCGGTGTGCATGTCGTACGGCTGGTTCGCCGAGTCCGGGATGAGGGTGTCGAGCTCGCGGTCCTCGTCGGTGGTGGTGAGGTCCGCCTCCTCCGGGAACGCCGGTGCCTCGGAGAGGTTGTTCGACGGGAGGTACGACAGCAGCGACTTGACGTACTCGATGGCGTCCTTCTCGTCGCCCGCCATGTGATGCGCCACGCCGGAGGTGGTGTTGTGGGTGCGGGCGCCGCCGAGCTGCTCGAAGCCGACGTCCTCGCCGGTGACGGTCTTGATGACGTCGGGGCCGGTGATGAACATGTGCGAGGTCTGGTCGACCATGACGGTGAAGTCGGTGATCGCGGGGGAGTAGACCGCGCCACCCGCGCACGGTCCGACGATCAGCGAGATCTGCGGGACGACGCCCGAGGCGTGCACATTGCGGCGGAAGATCTCGGCGAACAGGCCGAGCGCGGCGACGCCTTCCTGGATGCGGGCACCACCGCCGTCGTTGATGCCGATGACCGGGCAGCCGGTCTTCAGCGCAAAGTCCATCACCTTGACGATTTTCTCACCGTAGACCTCGCCGAGCGAGCCGCCGAAGATGGTGAAGTCCTGCGAGTAGACGCAGACGGGGCGGCCGTCGACCGTGCCGTATCCGGTGACGACGCCGTCCCCGTACGGGCGGTTCTTCTCGATGCCGAAGTTGGTGGAGCGGTGCCGGGCGAATTCGTCGAGCTCCACGAAAGAGCCCTGGTCGAGCAGGAGGTCGATCCGCTCGCGGGCCGTCAACTTGCCCTTCGCGTGCTGCTTCTCGACCGCGCGTGCGGAGCCTGCGTGCGTCGCTTCGTCGATTCGGCGCTGCAGGTCCGCGATCTTGCCCGCGGTGGTGTGGATGTCGATCTCTTCCGGCTCGGACATCGGGTGGCGGCTCCCTGCCTGGTCACGGGGGACGACTGTGCTGCTGATCAGCTGCTGAACCACCACTGATCAGGTACTGGACACCTACTGACCCGTAGCGTATCGGCGTGGATACGGTTCGGCAGTGCGTCGTTTACCACACCTAGTCTGGCTTGCATGACACCTTCGGATGCGCCTCACAGCCGCTGGTCGGACCTGGACCGGCCGCCCCTGAACGTCCCCGCGCTGCGCCGCGGGCTGCTGCGGCCGGGCGGGCTGTGGACCGCGCTCGACGTCGTGGAGACCACCGGGTCCACCAACTCCGATCTCGCGCGGCGGGCGGCGGAGGGGCTCGCCGAGGGCGCCGTGCTGATCGCCGAGGAACAGACCGCCGGCCGCGGCCGGCTGGACCGCACCTGGACGGCTCCGGCCCGTTCGGGCCTCTTCTTCTCCGTCCTCCTGAAGCCGGGCGGCGTCCCGGTCGGGCGATGGGGCTGGCTGCCGCTGCTCGCCGGCGTCGCGACGGCCACCGGCCTGGCGCGCGCCGCGGGCGTCGACACGGCCCTGAAGTGGCCCAACGACCTCCTCGTGACAGTGGAGAGCGAGGAGCGGAAGGCGGGCGGCATCCTGGCCGAGCGCGCCGGGGACGGCGTCGTCGTGGGCATCGGCCTCAACGTCTCGCTGCGCGCCGGGGAACTCCCGGCCCCCACGGCCGGTTCGCTGGCCCTGGCCGGGGCGGTCTCCACCGACCGGGAGACGCTGCTGCGGGGCGTACTGCGCTCGCTGGAGCACTGGTACGGCCAGTGGCGCGCCGCGGACGGCGACGCGGCGGCGAGCGGCCTGCGGGAGGCGTACGCGGCGGGCTGCGCGACGCTGGGCCGGACGGTACGGGCCCAGCTGCCCGGCGGCCGCACGCTCATCGGCGAGGCCGTGGCGGTCGACGGCGACGGCCGGCTGATCCTGTCCACCGACGACGGCCTCCAGGAACCCGTTTCGGCGGGCGACATCGTGCACCTGCGGGGGGTCGGGGGCGGCCTGACCTGAGGGCGCGGGAGCGGCCGTCACGGCGCGCCCGGCCACCCTGCCGCCGCCCGGACGCGGGCCCCGTCCGCACCGTGCCGGGCCCGGGTGCGCACGGAGGCGGGGCGCCTCCGGCACGGGCGCCCACGGGGAGGCCGCAGCGACGTCTCCGCCCCGCCCCGCGCCCCGGCTCACCCGGCCGCGTACCCGGGGCACGGGACCACGCCCTCCCGGAAACCGCCCACCGGCCGAAACCTCCCGCGCCCCCGGCTCACCCGGGAGCGTTCCCCGACGCCCTGGGGACGTGAGCCACGGCACACCTGCCGTATCGTTGAGGCGATCCACCGACAGATCGGCAGGGCAGTGCGCAGGGAACGGGCAGGAGGCGGCTGGTGACCGTCGACGACACGACCTCCGGTGCGGGCGCGGAGCCCCCGCCGGAACCCTCGGTCCACCCGACGCCGCATCACGAAGTCGACCATACGGCGGAACCGACCGACGATCCCCTCGCGATCCGGCTGGAGCAGCTGATCCTGGGCGCCGACCGTCGCTACACGCCGTTCCAGGCGGCCCGTACCGCCGGCGTCTCGATGGACCTGGCCTCCCGGTTCTGGCGGGCCATGGGCTTCGCCGACATCGGACAGGCCAGGGCGCTCACCGAGGCCGATGTGCTGGCGCTGCGCCGGCTCGCCGGCCTCGTCGAGGCGGGGCTGCTCAGCGAGCCGATGGCGATCCAGGTGGCCCGGTCCACCGGGCAGACCACCGCCCGGCTGGCGGAGTGGCAGATCGACTCCTTCCTGGAAGGGCTGACCGAGCCGCCCGAGCCCGGAATGACCCGGACCGAGGTCACGTACCCGCTGGTCGAGCTGCTCCTGCCGGAGCTGGAGGAGTTCCTGGTGTACGTGTGGCGGCGCCAGCTCGCCGCCGCCACCGGCCGGGTCGTGCAGGCCGCCGACGACGAGGAGATGGTCGACCGGCGCCTGGCCGTCGGTTTCGCCGACCTCGTCGGTTTCACCCGGCTGACCCGGCGGCTGGAGGAGGAGGAGCTCGGCGAACTGGTCGAGGCGTTCGAGACCACCTGCGCCGACCTGGTCGCCGCCCACGGCGGCCGGCTCATCAAGACCCTCGGCGACGAGGTCCTCTTCGCCGCCGACGACGCGGGCACCGCGGCCGAGATCGCGCTGCGCCTGATCGAGGCGATGACCCAGGACGAGACGATGCCCGCGCTGCGCGTCGGCATCGCGTTCGGCACGGTCACCACCCGAATGGGCGATGTCTTCGGTACGACGGTGAACCTCGCCAGCCGGCTGACCTCCATAGCGCCCAAGGACGCCGTGCTGGTGGACGGGGCGTTCGCGGAGGAGCTGACCCGCACCGGCGACGCCCCGGCCTCCGAGGCGCAGGCGGCGGCGGAGGCCGCGGTCGCCGAGAAGGAGCGCCGGGCCGGCGTGGAGCCGGTGCCGGTGCCCGCGTACCGCTACGGGCTGCAGCCCATGTGGCAGCGCCCGGTGCGCGGCCTCGGCGTCGTGGAGCCCTGGCTGCTGGCACGCCGGGGCACGTCCTGAGCCGGTCCCGGCCCCATCCTCCGTCCGGCGCCGGGCGCGGACTCCACCCCGGTCCCCGCACGACGGTCCCGGCCCGGGACCGTCGTGCGGGGCGCCCCATAGGATCCCTCCGGTAACGCTCGTTAACCGGAGGGGTGCAGTCATGACCGTCACGTCCGAGCAGCGGTTCGGGGAACACGTCGTCGTACGGGTCCACGAGGGGCAGGAGCACGTCGCCGAACTGGTTCTGGACCGCCCGAAGGCGATGAACGCGGTGTCCACGGACATGGCGCGCTCGATCGCCGCCGCCTGTGCCGCACTCGCCGCCGACCCGGGGGTACGGGTCGCCGTCCTCACCTCCAGCCACGAGCGCGCCTTCTGCGTGGGGGCGGACCTCAAGGAGCGCAACTCCTTCACCGACGCCGAGCTGCTGCGCCAGCGCCCCACCGCCCGCGCCGCGTACACCGGCGTGCTCGAACTGCCGATGCCGACGATCGCGGCCGTCCACGGCTTCGCGCTCGGCGGAGGATTCGAGCTGGCCCTGTCCTGCGATCTGATCGTCGCCGACCGCACCGCCGTGGTGGGCCTGCCCGAGGTGTCCGTCGGTGTCATTCCGGGCGGCGGCGGTACGCAGTTGCTGCCGCGGCGGATCGGCGCGGCGCGCGCCGCCGAGCTGGTCTTCACGGCCCGCCGGGTGGAGGCGGCCGAGGCACGCGAGGCGGGGCTGGTCGACGAGCTGGTGGAGGAGGGGCGGGACCGCGAGGCCGCGCTGGCGCTCGCGGGCCGGATCGCCGCCAACTCCCCGGTGGGGCTGCGGGCCGCCAAGCGGGCGCTGCGGCTCGGGCACGGCCTCGACCTGCGGGCCGGTCTCGAAGTCGAGGACGCCGCCTGGCGGTCGGTCGCCTTCTCCGGCGACCGGGCCGAGGGCGTGGCCGCGTTCAACGAGAAGAGGAAGCCGAACTGGCCCGGTGAGTAACGTTGCGTGTTCAAAGAGACACGCAACGAGTATCGCCGATGTCCCAAACTGATCAAATCACCACAAACCTACATAAGCTGTAGTGATGGGTGGTGATGATGCGCGGCTGCGGGCCGTGGTTTCGCTTGCACAGACGATGGCGGCGGCGCACACCCCGCGGGGGTCGTGGCGAGCGGCTGCGCTGGGGGCGTGCGAGGCGTTGGGCGGCAGCTTTGCCGCGCTCTCCGTGTGGGAGCGCGGCCCCGGGCGGCTGCGCGTGCTGGTCAACGCGGGCGAACGGGCCGAAGGGGAGGAGGAGTTCCCCGAGGGCGAGGCGTACCCGGTGCACCAGTTCCCGGAGATCACCGAGTTCCTGCACGAACGGTGGGCCGGCGGCGGCGAGCCGGACGCCTGGGTGGAGACCGCCGACGGCCCGGCGGGCGGGATGCCGTGCGCCGGGGTGCGCGGGTACGGCCGCGGGTACTGCGAGCAGCGGGTGGCCGCCCTGCGCCGACGCGGGCGCGGCTGCTGTGTGGTGGCGCCGATCGTGCTGCACGGGCGCGCCTGGGGCGAGCTGTATGTGGCCCGCCCGATGGGGGAGCCGGTGTTCGGGCGGGAGGACGCGGACTTCGCGACCGTGCTGGCTTCGGTCGTCGCCGCCGGGATCTCCCAGAGCGAACGGTTCGAGGAGGTCCGCAAGCTCGCCTTCACCGATCCGCTCACCGGGCTGGCCAACCGCCGCGCCGTCGACGTGCGGCTCGACGAGGCGGTGGAGCGGCACCGGGCGGACGGGGCCGTGGTCAGCCTGGTCGTGTGCGACCTCAACGGCCTCAAGCGGGTCAACGACACCCATGGCCATGCGGTCGGGGACCGTCTGCTGGAACGTTTCGGCTCGGTGCTGTCCCGTTGCGGGGCCATGCTGCCCGGTGCGCTCGCGGCCCGGCTCGGCGGTGACGAGTTCTGTCTGCTCGCGGTGGGGCCGGGGTCGGAGGACGTGATCCGGGTGGCCGGTGAACTCTGCGAGCGAGCGGGCGAGTTGGAGCTGGGGGACGGGGTGGCGTGCGGCATCGCGTCGACCGGTGATCCGATCGGCCCGGTGGTGTCGGCGCGGCGGCTGTTCCGGCTGGCGGACGCGGCCCAGTACCGCGCGAAGGCCGCCCGTTCCGCCGAGCCGGTGGTGGCGGGGCGCGACGGCGAGGTGATCCGGCTGGCCGACTCGCCGCCCAGGTCTCCGCACGACCGCCGCCACCTGCGCGGCAGCCGTCCGTGACCGTGCGGCGCCGCACCGGCGCGGGGTCGGCGCGGGGTGTGCCGTGCTCGTGCAGCAGATCGGTAAGGGGTCAACCGTACGACGACTAGTGACATGAAGGGATTCAGTCCGTACGCTTCTGAATATGGATATGCACACAGTCGTGGTGGGGACGTCCGGTACCACCGCCCAGGACGTCATCGCCGTGGCCCGCGGCAACGCCCGAGTCGAGCTCTCCGCGGCGGCCGTGGGCGCGCTCGCCGCCGCCCGCGAGATCGTGGACGCGCTCGCCGCCAAGCCCGAGCCGGTCTACGGCGTCTCCACCGGCTTCGGGGCGCTGGCCAGCCGGCACATCAGCCAGGAGCTCCGCGGCCGGCTCCAGCGCAACATCGTCCGCTCGCACGCCGCCGGCATGGGACCGCGGGTCGAGCGCGAGGTCGTCCGCGCCCTGATGTTCCTGCGGCTGAAGACGGTGGCCTCCGGGCACACCGGCGTACGGCCCGAGGTCGCGCAGACCATGGCCGACGTCCTCAACGCGGGCATCACCCCCGTCGTCCACGAGTACGGCTCGCTCGGCTGCTCCGGCGACCTGGCCCCGCTCTCCCACTGCGCCCTGGCGCTGATGGGCGAGGGTGACGCGGAGGGCCCCGACGGCACCGTGCGCCCCGCCGGCGAGCTGCTCGCCGCCCACGGCATCACCCCGGTCGAGCTGCGCGAGAAGGAGGGCCTCGCCCTCCTCAACGGCACCGACGGCATGCTCGGCATGCTCGTCATGGCCCTCGCCGACCTGAAGAACCTCTACACCTCGGCCGACATCACCGCCGCCCTCTCCCTGGAGGCGCTGCTCGGCACGGACAAGGTGCTCGCCCCGGAACTGCACGCCATCCGCCCGCACCCGGGCCAGGGCGTCAGTGCCGACAACATGCTGCGGGTCCTCGCCGGGTCCGGCCTCACCGGCCACTTCCAGGAGGACGAGGCGCCCCGTGTGCAGGACGCCTACTCCGTGCGCTGCGCGCCCCAGGTCAACGGCGCCGGACGCGACACCCTCGACTACGCCGCGATCGTCGCGGGCCGCGAACTGGCCTCCGCCGTCGACAACCCCGTCGTCCTGCCCGACGGCCGGGTCGAGTCCAACGGGAACTTCCACGGCGCCCCCGTCGCGTACGTACTCGACTTCCTGGCGATCGTCGCGGCCGACCTCGGTTCGATCACGGAGCGCCGCACCGACCGGCTGCTGGACAAGAACCGCTCGCACGGGCTGCCGCCGTTCCTCGCCGACGACGCCGGTGTGGACTCGGGCCTGATGATCGCTCAGTACACCCAGGCCGCCCTGGTCAGCGAGATGAAGCGGCTCGCCGTCCCGGCCTCGGCCGACTCGATCCCGTCCTCCGCGATGCAGGAGGACCACGTCTCCATGGGCTGGTCGGCGGCGCGCAAGCTCCGTACCGCCGTCGACAACCTCGCCCGGATCGTCGCCGTCGAGCTGTACGCGGCGACCCGCGCCGTCGAACTGCGCGCCGCCCAGGGCCTCACCCCCGCGCCCGCCTCGCAGGCCGCCATCGAGGCGCTGCGCGCGGCAGGCGTCGAGGGCCCGGGGCCGGACCGCTTCCTTTCGCCGGACCTGGCCGCGGCGGACGCGTTCGTACGGGAGGGCCGGCTGGTCGCCGCGGTCGAGCCGGTGACCGGACCGCTGGCCTAGGGCCTCTCGTCCGGATCACGCCGGGCTCGCGGGGTCCGGCACGCACGCTCGCGGCGTTGTCGTCGGTCGCCGACGCTCTGCGTCGACTCCCTCCTCCGCCTTGCGATCGCACGCACCGGACCCCGCTCCCTGATCCGGCCTGATCCCGACGAAAGACCCTAGTAGGGCTTTGTTGCGTCTCTGGGCAAGGGGCCTTTCTGGTGGTTTCCTGATGGTATGAGGGTGGATGAACTCGCCGTGTGTCGGGGCCGGTTGGAGGAGTTTGCTGGG
>NZ_JBHVPX010000053.1:0-12545 GCF_042887155.1 Streptomyces sp. NPDC057963 | reverse complement strand
ACCCGCGCCGCGTACGCACACGCCAGATCCGCAGTCAACGGCCCCATCGACCACCCATCCGCAGCAATATGATGCAACACCAACACCAACACCGAATCCTCTGGGGTCACCACGAGATGCGCGTGGATCGGGATGTCGGTGGCGAGGTCGAACTGATGGTGGCAGTGCTCAGCAATGATCCGGTCGGCGTCGCAGGGCGCACAGGAGGTGGTCGTGACAGAGACCCGGCGTGGCATCAGTACATGCTGTACAGGCTCCCCGTCCACGGTGGGGAACACCGTGCGCAGCGCCTCGTGCCGGTCGACCACATCGGACAGCGCGGCCGACAGGGCACTCGGATCGGCCTGCCCGGACATCCTGGTCACCAGGTACATGTTGTAGGTCGCGGCAGTGCCGTCGACCTGGTGCAGGAACCACAGCCGACGTTGCGCGGGAGACAGCGGAAGCTGGGCGGGACGCGAACGAACCGACACCACGGGGCGGTCTCCGGGATCACCGGCCCGCGCGGACCGGCCGATCCCGGCCACGGTCGGGTGCTCGAACACGGAACGCAGATCGACCGTGAGGCCGAGCACGGCCCGGATCCGGTTCACCAGTTTGACGGCCAGCAGGGAATGGCCGCCCAACTCGAAGAATCCGTCATCGATGCCCACCTCGGTGACACCGAGCACTTCGGCGAACAGCCCGCACAGCATTTCTTCACGCGGAGTGCGCGCGCCCCGACCGGTGGCCGTGCGGTCAGGCATCGGCAGGGCAGCACGATCGAGCTTCCCGTGCGGGGTCAGCGGCAGGGCATCCAGCACCACGACGGCGGACGGGAGAAGGTATTCGGGCAACCGCTCGGTGAGCGCGCTCCGCACCTTGTCCGGGTCGACCGCGCCGGTGACGTAGCCGACGAGCCGCCGGTCGCCGGCCCGGTCCTCGCGCCCGACCACTACGGCTTGATCGACGCCGTCCACTGCGGCCAGCGCCGCTTCCACCTCACCCGGTTCGATCCGGAAACCGCGGATCTTGACCTGGTCGTCGGCACGCCCGACATACTCCAACGCGCCGTCCGGTCGGTACCTCACCAGGTCACCGGTGCGGTACCGACGTTCGCCCGGTCGACCGAACGGGGCGGCGACGAACCGGGTCGCAGTCGCGGCCGGCAGGCCGACATAGCCGAGGGCGACGCCGGGGCCTCCCACATACAACTCGCCCACCACGCCCGGCGGCACCGGCCGCAGTGCCGGGTCGAGCACTTGCAGACGGGCGTTCTGGATCGGTCCACCGATATGGGGCCCGGTGCCGTCGATCCGGGCGAAGGTGGCGGTGACCGTCGTCTCGGTCGGCCCGTAGAAGTCGTACGCCACTACGCCACGCAGCTCGGACAGTTGCGACCACAGGTCGTCGCCCACCGCCTCGCCGCCCACCACGAACATACGCGGGCGCTGCTCACCGTCGAACAGTCCGGCCTCAATCAGCGGTCCGGCGAATGAGGGTGTGGTGCTCAGCACGTCCAGGCGTGCGTCCCTCACATGTTGGACCAGCATGGCCGGATCGCGGCGGGTGTCGTCGTCTATCAGGTGCAGTTCATGGCCGGCGATCATCCACAGAAGCGGATCCCATGACGCGTCGAACGCCATGGCCGCGGTCAGCCCCACGCGCAGCCTCCCACCGTCGGCTACGGGCGGCAGCGTGCTGGTCACATGGTGCTGGAGCAGGTTGGCCAACGCGCTGTGCGGCACCAGAACGCCTTTGGGGCGCCCGGTCGATCCCGAGGTGTAGATCGTGTAGGCGGCATCCGTGGGAGAAGGGGCTATGGCCCGTACGCTTCCGGCTGAGCTGACCACCTCGTCGAGTGTCAGCGCCGGCGCCGGACATGTGCCGGGATCCCGGCTCGCGGCGTCGGTCAGCACGACGGCGGCCCCGCTGTCCGCCAGCATCCACCGAGTGCGGTCGACCGGTGCCGTCGGATCGATGGTGAGGTGGACACAGCCTGCCTTGAGCACGCCGAGCAGCGCTACGACCGTGTCCGCGGACCGCGGCAGCATCACAGCCACTACGGTCCCCGGCTCGACTCCACGCGCCACCAGCCCAGCGGCCAGCCGGGTCGACCGGTCATCCAGTTCGGTCCGGGTCAGGACCGTGCCGCCGTGCACGATGGCTGTGGCACCGGCCTCGGCGTCGGCACTTGCCGTGAAAGCGTCGATCACCGTGGCCGGACCCGCGTCTGCCTGGTTGCGGCCCCACCGCCCCAGCTGCTCCCTTTCCGTGGCGGTCAGCAGTTCGACATCGTTGATCCGCGCTGCCGGGTCGTCGGCGACCGCGGTGAGCATGCGGACCAGCCGTTCACCCAGCAACCGCACTGTGTCGTGGTCGAAAATGTCGGCGGCATAGCCGACCACGATGTCGAGCCCCTCGGGCAGTTCGACCGCGGCGACGTCGAGGTCGAACTTCGCAATGTCCAGGCCGGTCGCCGCCGGCGTGCACTCCAACCCGGGCAGCGCAAGGCACTCCTGTCCACCCGCTGCCGACGTCAGCAGGATCTGGAACAGCGGGTGGGAGGCCGGAGACCTGGCCGGCTGCAGGTCTTCCACCAGGCGGTCGAAGGGGACGTCCTGGTGTGCGTATGCCGACAGAGCAGTGTGCCGGGCCCTTTCGAGCAACTCCTCGAAAGTGGGGTTGCCCGAGGTGTCGGTGCGCAGCACAAGGGTGTTGACGAAGAAGCCGACCAGGTCGTCGAGCGCCTCCTCCGTACGGCCCGCGGCAACCGTTCCCAGCGGAATATCGGTGCCGCCCCCCAAGCGGGTCAGGCAGGCCGCGAGCGCCGCTTGCACCACCATGAACATGGTGGCGTGATGGGCCCGGGCGACCTCTCGCAGCCGTTCGATCGCGCTCGTCTCGATGTGGAAGGTCACCGAGTCGCCCCGAAACGTGGGGCGGGCCGGGCGCAAGCGATCCCTCGGCAGCGGGAGTTCCTCGACCATCCCGGCCAGTGTCTCGCGCCAGTAGCCGAGCTGGCGGGATATCTCGCTGTCCGGATCGGACGTCTCTCCCAGCAACTCGTGGTGCCACAACGTGTAATCCGCGTACTGAACCGGTAGCGGCTCCCATGTCGGCGCGTGACCGGCGGTCCGAGCCTTGTACGCATGCGCCAGGTCGGTGGCCAACGGCCCTATGGACCAGCCGTCCGCGGCGATGTGGTGCAGCACCAGCACAAAGAACGCGTCGAGGTCGCCGGTGCGCACCACGTGCGCGTGCACAGGAAGGTCAGCGGCGAGATCGAACGCGTGCCGGCTCTGCTGGGCCACGACACGACCGGCATCACCGGCCGAGCACCAGGTGGTGCCGATGCGAACCTGCGACTGCGCGGGGGGCAGCACCACCTGGACCGGCTCGCCGTCCTGCTCCGTGTAGACGGTGCGCAGTACCTCGTGCCGGTCGATCACATCCCTCAACGACGCCTGCAGTGCGGACAGATCGAGGTCACCGCGCAGGCATGTCACCACTGGGATGTTGTATGTCGCGCTCGGCCCCTCAAGCCGGTGTGCGAACCACAATCGGCGTTGCGCCGGCGACAGCGGATACATGACAACCCTCTCCTACGGCCTCGCGCTGACTTGAGGCAATGGGTCAGTGATCGCGGTACTCGCGGAGGAAGGCCGCGAGGTTGTCCAGCCCGGCGTCGAGCTCAGCGGGAGTGACATGGCTGACCGACAGCCTGATCTGCTTGACCGGTACGCCGTCCCCGTAGAAGTGGTGCATCGGGGTCCACAGCACTTGGTGCGCCCGTGCGGAGTGCTCGAGCACGTGGTCGTCCACCGCAAAGGGCACGGTGAGAACGAGAAAGAACCCGCCGGTGGGCACGTTCCAAGTGACCTCGGGATACCGACCAGGTGGGAATCTGTCGCGCAGTCCGTCCAGCATCTGCAGCAGATTGTCACGGTAGGTCCGCTGCTCGCGGACGTTTCCGGCGCGCAGGCTGAAGTCGTGCTCCAGCAGCTTGCCGCCGATCACCGCCTGCGCCAATGGTGAGGTGTTGACCGTGAGCATGCTCTTGATGCGGCCGAGTTGGTCGGCGAGAAGTTCTTCTCGGCCGTCCGCCGCCGAGACTCTCTGGTCGGCCACGACATAGCCGACCCGCGCGCCGGGCAGAGCGGTCTTGCTGAATGAGCCGAGATAGACGACTCGCCGCTCGGAGTCGAGCGCCTTGAGCGTCGGCGGGCCCGGTTCGCCGTCCGCGGTGAACAGCCCGTACGGATTGTCCTCCAGCAGGAGGAAATCGTGCTCAGCAGCCAGCCGCAACAAGCGCAGGCGCGCGTCGAGGTCCAGACTCACGCCCGAGGGGTTGGCGAAATCAGCGACCACGTAAAGAGCTCGCACCCGTCGGCCCGTGGCAGCCGCCATGTCGAGCTGGCGCACCAGATCATCGAAGTCGATACCCTCCGAGGAACTGGCCACGGGCAGCACCGGCATGTCCACCAACTGTGCCGCTCCCACCGCGCCGACATAGCTCGGACTCACCGCGAGCATGACGTCGTCAGAGGTACGTCGCAGCACGCGCAGTGTCAGGAACAGCGCCTCCTGGCAGCCGACGGTGACAACGATCGATTCCGGGTCCACCTTCATGTTCTCGTCGACCATCAGGTTGCGCGCGATCAGGTCGTGGATAATGCCCTTGGTCCGGCCGTACTGCATGATCTCGCGGTGGACTTGCACTTCGTCGCCGTCGAACACGGCCAGCAGATGCTCGCGGAACCTGTCGAGGTAGCGGTGTACCGCGTCGATGCCGAAGAACTGCTCGGTGGGCCGGCCGGCTGCGAACGAGATCGCGTCCGGGTACCGCTGGGCAACCTCGTTGAGGAAGTTCATCGACTCGGCCAGTGGATGGCCCAGCGAGCCGTGAAGGTCCTCCAGCATCATCGTCGCGGCCGGTCCGGACGTGGTCGTGGTGAGGGCCTCGGTGTCCGTGTTCATGAAGCCGGTGAGCCGACCGACGGCTCGTGCTCGGCCCGATTCATGGCTTGGATCAGGCTGGCCGGACGCATATCGGTCCAATTGCTTTCCACGTAGTCGATGCAGTCAGCACGGGATGTGTCATCGAGCATCACTCGCCACCCTTGGGGGACGTCCGCGAACGACGGCCATAGCGAGTGCTGACCCTCATCGTTGACCAGAACTTTAAAAAGTCCGCTGTCATCGTCGAACGGATTCATCAATTCATCTCCTTGGCGATCGGGGCAGTCTCTCAGCGACGAGGCGATAAGGAAAGAAATAATGCAGGAGGAAGCGGAACAAAATCTGGCGACAGCCTAAAAGCCGCGCCCGCGCCCAGGCAAGCGACCACAAGAACTCGCACCTGTCAGGTAGCTGGCTTACGGCGTGCCGGGCAGGGGTGTTTAGCAGATCCCGCGGCACATGTCTCCACAGCGTGTTTACAGGAAGTGGACAATCGGACTGCCGGACTCATCGGCTGCGTGCCGGGCCGGTCGGGGACGAGCGGCCACGCCGGGCTCGTACGCCGACCATCGCACCCGATGACCGCCGCTGAGCAGATTCACCCCATACGCCCAGTGCTGCCCGCACGGTGGAAATAGTGAACATTCCACCCATCAGCCACAAAAACATCGACGAGTCACCATGAAACCCCAGGCCCAAGCATCCACTCAGAGTTCCTCCACGCCGGAGCGGGTTCAGGTTACAGTGACCTCCACCTCACGTCGGCGACCGTCCGGCATAAGGTCGCAAGAAAGAGATGTGGCTGCAAGGAATTAATTAAGAAACACGGAAGGGTTGATGAGATGCTATTAGACGAATCAAATCCGGTCGTCCTTCCCGAGCGGCCGAGACCGTTGGGCGTGCGCGGGTCGGAGAACTCGGGCACGTCCGAAATCGAGTCTGCGATCGAAGGCGCACGCCTTCTCCTGCTCAATGCCTTGATAACCTCCCGGCGCGAGCGATTCACGTCCGCGACATCAGTGGAACCCAGCCAATTCCCCATGCTGCTGAGCCGACTCATGAGGAGCGGGTCGGAACGGAGTCTGCCGGTCCAGGTCATCTGCGGGTCTCTCGACGACATCGCACACCAGATGGGGGCCGATCCAGTGGATCTGCTCTGCCGGGAGGTACTCGCCCGCGGTCACCAGCTGACTATTTTGCACCACGATCTTGCGGCGCTACGAAGTCCGGACTTACAGCGGCTGGCCGTGCTGGTCGGCGCCGGCGCCGATGTGCGGCTGCTACCACGAAGCTTGCCGACCATTGCTGTGGTGGGCGCCGATTCCGCCTTGTTGCACACCTCCCCCACCTGCCCGAAGCAGGGCCTGGTGGTCCGGTCGCCGGAAACGGTTCGGGCCCTGCACCGAATGCACGACGGCCTCCGAGACCTGGCCGTGGATTTCAGGCTGGTCAGCCGGGCGGTTCCGGTTCTGCTGCGGCCGAGCCCACTCGCCGAGGTTCTGGAGAAGCTGTGCACGGGGATGAAGGACGAGTGCGCCGCACGGCAGATGCGGGTCTCCGTTCGCACCTACCGACGCTATGTCGCGAACATTCTCAAGACCCTCGATGTGACATCCAGATTCGAGGCAGGCATGCGAGTCTCCCAACTGGGCCTGACCGACATCGGACGACGGTTGTCGCCGATGAGCGAGTTGATTCAGTGATCTGATGCCGCCGCCTCGGTGGGCCATGCCATTGCGCGAAACGCCCCGCTGGCCAGTCCGAGGCAAAACACCATGCCGAGCGCAGCCGCGATGGCGATCAGTATGGCCAGCGGCGACATGAAGTCGAGCAGGACCCCGACGAGCAGCGTGCCCGCAGCGGCTCCCAGACCCCACAGGGTCATCACTGCCGCGACCACGCGGCCACGCTGCTCGTCCGGAACCTGACGGAACATCACGATGTCGACCAGTACCCGCATCGCCGGGACACCGAGCATGAGCAGGAACAGCACGGCAGCAGCCCACCACGGGCCCGGTGAGAGGCCGAGCAGACAGAGCAGAACGGCCACCGAACCGGCCTGTCCGAGCATCAGCGTGGCCGGGGAAAGCCGGTGCAACCGTGTGACGAGCGCGGCACCGGCGAGCCCACCGAGCGCCAGACCCGCAGTCGCCACACCGATCAACCCCGAGGAAATTCCCTGGTGTTGCAGTTGTACCACAACTATCAACACCACCGGTGCACTGGCCGCATTCATTACAGCGGTGAACAAAGTGGTCCTGCGCAGCAATGGGTTCCGCCACATGACCACTGCTCCGCTGAGCATCCGGCGCACAGCCGAGGAAACATCCGGACGCATCCTGCCGGCCTCGTCGGCCCCGTCGGCCTTGAATGCCTTGTCCGCGCCGGCCTGCGGTCGCATCAGCGACACACAGGAGATCGACACCACAAAAGTCAGTGTGGTCACCAGGAACGGCACCACACGCCCAAGGGCGAACAGCATGCCGCCGAGTGGAGGGCCGGCCAGCGAGGCACCACTGATCCTGACCTCTTCCCTGGTCAGTGCGGCAGTCAACTGCTCAGACGGCACTACCGAGCGGAGCAGCAGCATCCGTGCGGTGGCGCTGAGCGGTCGCATCGCACCCATGACCAGGGCGACGGCCAGCAGATGGACCAGCACAAGGTGGTGCGTCACCTGCGCCAGGACGATGCTGCCAATGGCAACCGCGCGCAACGACTCCACGACGAGCAGCAGCGTCCGCCGGTCGAAACGGTCGGCCAGTTCACCGGCCGGCAATCCCAGCACAAGGGCGGTGGTCATCTGCACCGCGCCGGCTATTCCCGCAGCCGCAGGCGACCGGGTGACAGCCAGCACGAGCAGCGGAAACGCCATATCGGCGGTCTCCAGTCCGAGCGTCGAGAACGCCGAACCGGTCCAGAGCAGCTGAAAGCCCCGGTTCCGGCGCAGCGGAACCGGGTCGCTCCGTTTCTCGGTCGTCACCGCCTCGCCTCCACCATCGCGTGCGTCGCTCTCGGACATCGGCCACCCTCCTCAGGGTCTGCGGCTCCGGACCCACGGCACACACCGGTCCCGGCGGAGTAGAAGAACTGGAGAACCGACGAGACTTCGTCTTGAGAGGTCATCGACGCGACCACATTCCCGCAAAGTTGCGGACCTTGCGTGGAGCCGGAAGCGAACCGTCAGGAAGGTGACGGTTACTCCTGCCTCCCGCGGGGGCCGCAGAATGCCGGGCGGCCGGCACCGCACTCCGGGTGTCAGCTAGTTGTCATAACACTGCAAACTCTTGGAGGCCCGGCGCTACGTCCCTACTGTCTGGATCGTCCGCCGCATTGGGCGCCCTGCGACAGCACGCCCCTGCTCGCTCTCCCATCGGGCACATCGCGTTGCGGACTCCCGTTCCCGTAGCCAGACCAGGAGAGTGCATGTCGAGCGCTGCCCATACCAAGCGCGACACCGCGATCGGTCTCGTCCCAGGATCCGCGACATCGGCATCCGCGCCGGTGCCCGCTGTCGAACAGCAGGACGGTGTCGAGGTCTGGCGCGCCGAGCTGACTCCGGTCGCCGAGCCCACACTGGTCTCGCGGCTGAGTCCGGTTCCCGACGGTGATCACGACATCGCCGGCGTGAACGTGCCCGAAGGGCTTGCGGAGTTGGGCGAGCTGATCGGCTGCACACCCGCGTCGGTCGTGTCCGCCGCGCTCGGCATCGTACTCGGTGCCCTGCTCGGTCAACGCACGGTGGTCGTCGACCTGATCGACGGCACGGCCGGCGCAGTCCCCTTGGTACTGACGCCCGGCCCGGACATGAGCTTTGCGGACGTCCTGGCCGCGCTGCGCGCGCAGCGTCGCCGGATC
The DNA here is from genome assembly GCF_042887155.1 of Streptomyces sp. NPDC057963. Lineage (NCBI taxonomy): Bacteria > Bacillati > Actinomycetota > Actinomycetes > Kitasatosporales > Streptomycetaceae > Streptomyces > Streptomyces sp. NPDC057963. Next base: position 3,749 of record NZ_JBHVPX010000053.1, on the reverse strand, counting down.
CAAGGACACGAGGCATCCGCGCCGCCCGTGACCGCGGACGGCATCGTGCTCACCGATGTCCTCATCACTACCGGTGAGGTGGTGGAGCGGGGGCGTCACACGCTGGTGGGCGTGCTGCGCCCGGACCGGCCCGGACGCATGGACCTGCACGGCGGTGGCCTGGCCGGACCGAGCGTCCATAGCGTGGGGGCCCGCCTGGCGACCATACTCCCGCGGCTGGTCGACTCACCCGACGAGCCGCTGGCGCGGCTGGACCTGCTCCATCCCGACGAGCGCCACAGTGTATTGGGCGAATGGCATGGCCTGCCTGACGTCGAACCTCGTCTACTGCATCAACTGTTCGAAGAGCAGGCATCCCAGCACCCCGACACGATTGCGGTCGAGCACGGCTCGCAACAGGTCACCTACCACGAGCTGAACCAGCGAGCGAACCGCATGACGCGGTTCCTGATCGGCCGCGGGGTCGGCCCGGACGTGCCGGTGGTGGTATCGATGGGCCGCGGCATCGACCTGGTGGTAGCGCTGCTCGCGATCACCAAGGCGGGCGGAACCTACGTCCCTGTCGACCCCGCGTACCCCTTGCCGCGCAAGCAGTTCGTGCTCGATGACACCCAGCCGCTGCTGACCCTGGTGGACAAAGCCGCCCGGCTGCCCGGCGGGAACCAGGTGGTGCTCGCCGATGTGGACGTATCCGGCTATCCGGCCGGCGATCTCGAAGACGAGGAACACTCGGCGCCCAGACATCACACCCAGCTGGCATACGTGATCTACACGTCCGGCTCCACCGGTACGCCGAAGGGTGTCGGACTGGCGCATACCGGCCTGTCCCGCTTGGTGCACCGGCACCGCCGCTATGTCAGCTCCGACGCCAGCCACCGCGTGCTGCAACTCGCCTCCATCGCCTTCGACGGCTCCGTCTGGGAAATCATGATGGCCCTGTTGAGCGGCGGCACCCTCGTAGTCGGCGATCCCGAGGCGCTACTGACCGGAGGCAGCACCGCCGGGGACATCACACACGCGACCGTCACGCCGTCCCTGCTTTCGGCCCTGCCGACCGAGGCGTTCCCGGCGGGGGCCACCCTCATCACCGCCAGCGAGGCCTGCACACCGGCGCTGGTCGACCGGTGGTCGGAAAAGCATCGGCTGATCAACTCCTACGGCCCCACCGAAACCACGGTGTCCGCGGCCAGCGGTTCACTCGCGGCCGGGGAGCCGGTCACGGTGGGCGGGCCGATCGAGGCCACTCGTGTGTTCGTGCTCGACGAGGCACTGCGCCCACTGCCACCCGGGTTCGCCGGGGAACTCTACGTAGCCGGCCCCGGACTCGCGCGGGGATACCTCAACCGCCGGGGTCTGACCGCGGAACGGTTCGTGGCGAACCCGTTCGGCGCGCCCGGCGAGCGCATGTACCGCACCGGCGATCTGGTGCGCTGGAACCATCAGGGCCGCCTCGAATATGTGGGCCGCACCGACGACCAGGTGAAGGTCCGCGGGTTCCGGATCGAGCCCAGCGAGGTGGAGGTCGCGCTCGCCGAGGTGGCAGGGGTGGATCGCGCCGCGGTACTCGTCCAGCAGGACGACCGCGGGGACAAGCGACTGGTGGCCTACCTCGTACCCGACGGTGATTCCGGTGCTGAGACCGATCGCGCCGGACAGCAGGTCGACGAGTGGCGCGAGGTCAGCGACGCCCACTACGGCACCATCGACGACCAGGGTCTCGACGATGTCTTCTCCGGGTGGACCAGCAGCTATACCGGGGAACCCATGGGCGACGAGGAGATGCGCGAGTGGCGTCAGGCCACAGTGGACCGGATCCTCGAGGCCCAGCCCGCGCGGGTACTCGAGATCGGGGTCGGCACCGGCCTGATCATGTCCCGCACCGCGCCGCATTGCCAGGAGTACTGGGGCACCGACTTGTCCCCTGTGGTTGTGGCCCACCTGTCCGGGAAGGTGGCACAGATCCCGGAACTGGCCGGCCGGGTGCGGCTGCACGCCGCCGGCGCGCACGAACTCGATGACCTGCCACAGGAGTACTTCGACACCGTGGTCGTCAACTCGGTGGCGCAGTACTTCCCCGGTGCCGAGTACCTGGTCGGCGTCATCCGCGCCGCTCTCGGGCTGTTGGCGCCGGGCGGCCGGCTGTTCCTGGGCGATCTGCGCAACCTGCGCCTGATGCGAACCCTGCACACGGCGATCGCGCTGACCGCCACGGAACTGCCGGCCGATCCGGCATCGATCGCACGTACGGTCGACCAACTCACAGCAGGAGAGAAGGAACTGCTGGTCGACCCGGACATGTTCGCCGCGATCCGTCGCACCGACCCTCGCATCCACGCCGTGGATATACAGTTGCAACGCGGCACATTCCATAATGAGTTGACCCGTCACCGCTATGACGTGGTACTGCGCCGGGGCCCCGTCGCGGCAATCGCTGAGCCTGCTCACCATGAACTGCGCTGGGGCACCGAGATCAGCACGCTCGATCAGCTCGCGGCAGTTCTGGCCGCCGGTCCCGTCACGCCGGTCCGCGTGCTCGGGATACCCAACGGTCGGCTGCACGGGGAGATCAGCGCGCGCCGGGCACTGGATGCCGGCGCCTCGCCTGCCGAAGCCGCCGTTCTGCTGACTGCTCCGGGCACCACGCCCGATCCCGAAGAACTGCACGCCCTGGGCGAGTCCTTCGGCTTCGCGGTTCTCACCACCTGGGCGGGCAGCGCCGACGACGGCAGCATGGACGCGCTGTTCCACGATCCGGCACAACCTGCTCCAGTGGACCAGCTGTACGTACCACGCGACCAGTCGTCGGCGCCGCACTCGTACACCAACAATCCGCTGCGACGTCTGGAGGAGGCCGAGCTCGTCGCCTCCGCCAAAGCCCACCTGCGGAGGCTGCTACCGGCCCACATGGTTCCCAGCGCGTTCGTCGTGGTCGACCACATGCCCATGACCACCAATGGAAAGCTGGACAAACGGGCCCTGCCCCAGGCCGACTTCGCTGCTCGCGCCGGCTCTCGCGCCCCACGTACACCTGCCGAGGAGATTCTCTGCGGGGTGTTCGCCGACGTCCTCGGTGTCGCGCAGGTCGGGGTGCACGACAACTTCTTCGAACTGGGCGGCCATTCCCTGCTTGCCACCCGGTTGATCAACCGGATTCGCACCCTGCTCGGGGCCGACCTCGCTGTGCAGACGCTGTTCGACGCGCCGACCGTTGCCGGAGTCGGGGCCTTTCTCGACACGGCATCGACAGGCTCCCGTGCGCGGCCGACCCGAATCGAGCCGTGGCCCGGAGCACTCCTGCCGCTGTCTCCGGCGCAGCGGCGGCTGTGGTTCCTGCACCGGGTCGAAGGCCCGAGCTCGACGTACACGGTGCCGCTGGTGACGCGGATCCGGGGCCGGCTGGACCGGGAGGCGCTCGATGCCGCGCTGTCCGATGTGGTGGACCGGCACGAGGCGCTGCGCACGGTGTTCCCCACGGTGGACGGAGAGCCTGTTCAGCGGATACTCCCGGGCGGTCCGGGCTCACTGACGGCGTCGTGGCTCGAGTGCGCTGCTGAGCAGGCTGATGCCATGGTGGCAAGGGAGAGCACGCACGTGTTCGACCTCGCGGTTGATCCGCCGGTGCATGCCGCGGTGGTCCCGTACGGGGATCTCGAGTCGGTGTTGGTGTTGGTGTTGCATCATATTGCTGCGGATGGGTGGTCGATGGGGCCGTTGACTGCGGATCTGGCGTGTGCGTACGCGGCGCGGGT
>NZ_JBHVPX010000052.1:0-13524 GCF_042887155.1 Streptomyces sp. NPDC057963 | reverse complement strand
GCGGATAACCGGCGGGCAGAGCGCGCGGACGCCTGGCCCCTCGGGCCCTGGAAGCCGCCACCTTCAAGAGCCCCGCCGCCCCGCACCCGCCCGCCCGCCACCACCTCATCCAACGCGAAGCCCTACCCGCGGCCGTCCGCAGGCTCAAGGTCGACGCAGCCGAGGAATCCGGCTACAGCAGGGTCCTAGGAAAAGGAATGGCGCGAGCAGAGGGAGCAGCAGCTGGCGGAGCAGCGTGAGCGCAACGAGGCCGCCCGACGGGAGCGGGCGGAGCGGGCGTTGGCCGTGCAGCGTGAACAAGAGGAGGCAGCGGAGCGCCAGGCACAGCAAAAACGCGCCGAGAGGCTCGGTTACCTGGCGCCGTTCGTCATGGGGGCGCTGAAGAAGGCGGCCCGTGAGGAGCGGGTCACCACCTGGCGCGAGATGGGAGACAAGGCCGGGCAGCATGAGCTGAGCCGCCTCACCCACCAGGACAAACTGACACTGCTGGAGACAGCGGAGAACAAGACCCTCCCAGGCAGTCCCCTGTGGTCAGCTGTCCTGGCCGCCACCGGCAGCGATGACGCGCTGCGCCTGCACCGGGACCTGCTGCACCGCTTGCAACGTCCCGCGCCCGCCGACGACACCGGCCTCCTCGCCCAGATCACTGCGGAGTGCGCCCAGCTGCGCCGCCAGTGGTAGGAGCCTGAACGGCTTCTATAACTCCCGGCGCATCCAGAAGTACCTCAGTCCGGTCGAGTTCGAGGAGAAGCACTACGCCGAGTTGCTGTCTGGTTCGTTACTGCTCGTGCCCAGGCCGGTGCGCTGCTGGTGCTGGAGGCGGGCGGCGGTGGCGGCCTGCTCGTCGGACCTGTTCCTTCCCTTAGGTTCGGAGCCATGACCGACCCTAACGATCTTGAGAGTACGGACGGGATCACTTGGCTGGCCGACGTTTGGCACGCACAGGATCTGAATGTGACCTTCGCCCGCGGCATCAGCCCGGGAGAGCTGGTTATCCGCCTCGGGGCCGCCCCGGGAATGTCGCTGGACCGGATCACCGCCACGGAGGCGATCGGAATGACCGGCACTGACGGGTGCGCCCGCGTAGCGCGTTTCGGTGAGTGCGGCGGGTGGTCATTCGCGTTGGAGCCGATCTGCCCCTCGGCTGGCTGGTGGGGCAAGCCCGGCCTATCTGCGGGCGGGGTGGAGGTGCTGCATCTGACGCCGAAGGGCTACGAACCTCCGTCGGAGGCCTGGTACTACCGCGACGGGACCACCGTGGGTCACTTCAGCATCGGCGAGATACCCGACGGTGACATGACGTTCCTGGCCCCGGCGTTCGAGGCGGCCGGCCTCATCGATGATCCTGTGTTGTCTGAACGGCCGGAGGACTTCGATTCGGTGCGGGCGACCCTGGCGGTGCTGGAAGAGCACTTCGGGCTGTCCCTGCCACGAGACGCAGTCCTTGAGAGGCGCCTGCCCGCCGCGGTGACCGCGCTCACACACCCGGAGAACCTGGGCGACTAGCTAGGAGCGTGGGTCGGTAGTGGCCCAGCCGACAAGCGGCTGTGGATCGGCTGATGGCCGGTCGCCGCCGTTTGTTCGGGCCTGGTGCCGCAGTGGTGGGCTCGGTGGGCCGTTGTTCAGGGGGCTCCGGCCGGGCCGTCAGGCTCGGGCGGCGGCCAGCCCGGCGTTTCCGGCGTGCCGGAAGATCTTGCGGAGGTTGCGGCAGGCCGCCAGGAGTCGCCACTCGCCACGGGCCCCGTTCTCATCGCGCAGCAGCAGTTCACGGCCATCCTGGCAGGTCATAATCTGGCCGAATACGCGTTCGACGATGGCTTTGCGGCGGCTGCAGGCGGCGCGGCCGGGTTTGGTCCGCAGCTTGCGGGCCATGCGCTCACGGGCCGTGGCGTCCTGTGGGATGCGTCCGCGCGGTGCGGCGCCGACCTGCTCGTCGTGGGTCAGACGACCGGTGGCCATGAACGTGTCGGTGCCGTGTTCTTCCTTGCGGTCGGCCGCGGCCGCGAGGGTCGCCTCGGAGCAGTATCCTGCGTCGACCAGCGCCTGCTTGGGATGGGTACCGGTGTTCGCGGCGGACTGGTCGAGCATCATGGTGTAGTTCAGCACGTCCGAGGGGTTCGTCGTCACATCGGCAGCGGTGATGATCTGGTGCGCGCCGTCCACGACGGCCTGGGCGTTGTAGGCCTGGATGTAGGCCCCGTCGCTGTTCTTCATGATCCGGGAGTCCGGGTCGGTGAAGTTGGCCTGCGCCTTGTCCATCGGCCGCGTAACCTCGGCGGCCTTGTCTCCGGCGGCCTGCACGGCGTCGGGATTGTCGCCGGCACCGGACCGCCCCTGGCGTCGGCGTTCCTTGTCCTCGGCGTGGCGCCGGGCCCGCTCGGCGGCCTCGGCCTCGATCTGCGCGCGAGCGGCCTGCTTCTTCGCCAGGCGCTTCTCCCGCCGGTCCAGCTCGCCAGGCAGATCGGTGTCCTTGCCACCGCGGCCGAACTTCTCATCCTCGGCGGCGTCGACGGCGGCCGCGTCGGCCAGCAGCGCGGCCGCAGCGGCTTCGAGTTCTGCAATCTCCGCCTCGACGTGCTGCTCCTTGTCGACCAAGCGGGCGTAGCTCATCGCCTTGTGCTTTGAGGCATTGGCCTCAAGCTTCGTACCGTCCAACGCCACCCTCCCCATCTTCACCACGCCCAGCCTCTGCGCCAGGTGCAGCGACTGGGTGAAGATCCCGGCCAGGGCGTCCAGGTGCCGGGCCCGGAACCTGGATATCGACCGATGATCCGGGCCGGCCCCGGCGGCCAGGTAGCGGAACGCCACATCGTCCACGCACCTGCGCTCGATCGCCCGCGACGAGCGCACCCCGGTTGTGTAGCCGTAGATCAGCAGCCGGACCATCAGACGCGGGTCATACGGCGGGAACCCCGCGCTTCTCGGTGTAGGCCGCCAGGATCGGGGCCGGGTCCAGGACCTCGTCGACCAACTCGGCGGCGAACCGCGCCAGATGGTCCTGCGGCAACCACTCGTCCAGCGACGGCGGCAGCAACATCATCTGATCGGGGACGAACACCCGGAACGTCTTCTTCACCGGCACCGTCGGCGCGGTCTGCGGCTCCACCACCGCCGCCGTATCCACCTCGAACAGGCCATCCCCACCAGACTTACCAGGATTCTTCCTTACAGAAGATCATGAACAGGAGGCGACGTCGGGCTCAACTGCCTGATTGCCCGCCAATGTCCGCGGCCAGCGCCGCGTAGATGTACTCGCTGCCCCAGCGATCCCCGTCGAGGTCGTTCTCGACCAGGTGCGCCTCCCGACGCATCCCGAGGCGCTCACAGACCCGCACAGACCCGGTGTTCTCCACATCCAGCCGCGCGTAGAGCCGGTGCACGCCCAGCCTGTCGAAGGCAAACCCGGCCAACGCCACGGCCGCCTCGGTCGCATAGCCGTGCCCCTGGTGACGTGGGTCGAGAGTCCAGCCGATCTCGGCCTGGGCGGCGCGGGCATTGGCCAGGGTAAGCGTCACCTCGCCAAGGACGCCGGGCTCATCGCGTCGGCACACAGCAAGCGCCAGCTTGTCCCCGTCGGCGCACCAAACCGAGTGCGCCGCGCGCTCGGACGCAACCTGCTCGCTGCGCTCCCGCGTGTGCGCCGGCCGGTACAAGTAGCGCGCCACGCTCGGCAGGCTCTGGTAGGCGTACAGGTCGTCGGCGTCGCCGGGAGTGAACAGACGCAGCGACAACCGGGGCGTGGTCATCGGCAGCAGCGGGGCGATGTCCATGCGGACCTCCGGGACGCAGATTTGGATCAAGATGCGCATCTTCGCATCACGACTGACGGGCAGCCACGCCTTTTCAACAGCAGCGCCCGACAGCCCCACTCCACCACGAGGCGCGGCATTCCAGGAGTTGTTTACTGACCCGCGCTCCTAGCGACGCACGGCCGGGTCGTGCCGCGGGGGCCGGAAAGAGGATCCTCTCTCCGGCCCCGTTAGTCGTTTGCCGTGCCCTACGGGGCTACGGCTTGGGGTAGGTGCAGCTGACGCTGGCCGGGGCGGGTCGACGTGTACTCCCACAGCGGGCGCGCACAGGCCGCTGCGTCTTCCGCTCCGCAAGGCCAGGACCGCAGGCATCGCCGTGGACTCCCTCGCCGGCGCCGGTCCGACAACCCGGCTGTTCCCGTCGCGCACCTCCTGCACGAGATCAGGGAACTGGGCTATACCGGCAGCGCCAACCTGCTGGTCCGCTACCCCCAATCAGGGCCGCGCCGAAGGCGACCGCCCTGTGACGCCCCCCGCCGCCTCGCCCGGCTCCTGCTCACCCACCCACCCCGAGCACCGGTGGACCAGAGACACCGACCTGCTCGGCCTCCTCACCGCAGCGTGCCCGGAGATGACCGCACTCGCCCGGCTCACCGCCGAGTTCGCTGCGCTCCTGGCCACGGCCCAGGCCAACGACGACAAGCTCACCCAGTGGGTCGCCACGGTCCGCACCGCTGGCCTGCCCCACCTGCACAGCTTCTGCAACGGCCTCGAACTCGAACTCGACCGCGCCGCCGTGAACGCCGGCCTCACCCTGCCCCACCACAACGGCCGGACAGAAGGCGTCAATACCCGAACCAAGAAGATCATGCGGCAGATGCACGGCCGAGCAGGATTCGACCTCCTCCTCACCGCATCCTCCTGCAACAAGGAGAACGCACCGTCACCACCGACTACGGGACAGAGCCTGATTCCTGATAGACCCATCGGCACCAACGGCTACCTGAAGTTGAGCTCTGCGCTGGGCTTGCCGCCGCCCGGCCCACCGGGCATCGTCAGCTCCGAGGTGACCTTTTGGACACGTGGATCTCCTTGACTTGTCGGGAACTTCTCGGCGTCGGCCGCTTGCCGGTCGCGCCGATATTCAGAAGGCTCCGGCTCTTCGGGGGCTGTTGAGGGCTGATCACGGCGCTACGGCTTGACGAACGGCCCCTTCACGGCCCCGGTCCGGGGTGGGGCTCCGGCCGGAGACGAGTTGGGTGACGTCGACGGTGCCGGCCCCGGTCTGCGGCTCGGGGATGAGAGTCCATAGGGCTGCCAGTACGGCGAAGGTGGCCAGCAGAGCGGCGGCTCCTGTGCGGCCCTTCGCCCAGCGGGCCCGGAAGCGGATCGGGTCCTCGATCAGGACCTTGGAGAGCCATGCAGCCGCGAGGGAGACGGCGAGGATGACGGCCGTACGGCTCCAACCCGTCATGCCGAGGCGTTCCTCGTTCAGGAGCAGGTAGATGGGCCAGTGCCACAGATAGAGGCTGTAGGAGACCAGGCCGCACCAGCGCAGGGGAGGCGCGGCGAAGACGCGGCCTACGGTAGTGCGGGGTGCTTGGGCGAGGCAGGCGATGAGCAGGGCGGTGGCCAAGGCGTGGAGGAAGAGTCCGCCCTGGAAGAGGGAGAGGTCCTTCTGCCCGTCGGCCAGGGCCCAGTACGCCCCGATCCCGCATGCCAGGGCCAGACTCCCCCAGGCTGCGGCCCGTTCGCCGACGCGGGCCAGGAGGAGGGTGGCCGGTGGTGTGGCCATGAGGGAGCCGAGAAGGAGCGAGAAGGCTCGGGTGTCGGCGCCCTCATAGACGCGGGTGGTGTCGCCCGGGACGGTGAACACGATCATGAGGACCAGTGAGACGGCGGCTCCGGTCACGGCCACGACGGCGACACGTCGGCCACCGTTGCGCCCGCGGGCCAGCAGGCCGATGGCCAGGGGCCAGACCAGGTAGAACTGTTCCTCGACCGCGATGCTCCACAGGTGGCCGAAGATCCGGGTGTCGGCCGCTTTCCAGTATCCGACCTGGTCGGCGATGAAGTGCCAGTTGGCGAGGTTTGCCGTCACCCAGGGCGCGTCGTCGAGGGCGTAGCGGAGCAGGGGTGATGGACCGAGGGCCCAGACGAGGAACAGGGTGCCCGCGATCGTGACGGCGAGCGCCGGCAGCAGGCGCCGTGCGCGCCGCCCCCAGAAGGCGAGGAGGTCGATGCGGCCGCCCCGCGCCTGTGTCTCCTTCAGCAGGAGGCCCGTGATCAGGAAACCGGAGAGGACGAAGAACAGGTCGACGCCGAGGAAGCCGCCGCCGAAGTGGCCTGCGTGGAAGAACAGCACACCCAGGACGGCCAGGCCACGCAGACCGTCCAAGGGTGCGATGTGCCGCTTGTCGGACGGTGCGGGGACGGCCTTCGTGCAGGGGCGGCGATGGGTGCGCACGGGTTTCGTCGGGGTGGGCATGGGTCTCCAACGAGATGAGCGAGCCGGCCCGTTTCGGGCCCAGCACCAAGGAGGTCGAGGCGGACCGGGCACTGAACCCGGGCTGCCTTCCGGCCGGTATGCGTTCCGGCAGGACGATCGCTGTCCGGTGGTGGACTACTTGCAGCTGAGCTGGGCGTAGACCTTGTCGCCGGTCCACGACCCGGTGGCCCACTGGTCCACGGCGGCCGGGGTGAAGCCGTACTGCTTGTTCAGCTGTTCGCCGAACCATTTGGTGAAAGCGGCCGAGCCCTGCTGGCAGGAGTGGATGCCGTCCTTGCCGCGCTGTGCCGTGGCAGCCGTGTTGTCGGTGCCCCACAGGGCGGAGGCGTCGAGGAAACGGACCGTGTTCGGGTGCATGTCCGCGACCTCCTTGGCGGACTTCGGCGCGGTCTTGATCGCGGCCTCGTGTGACTTGTAGAAGTCGTCCACCTTGAAAGGGGGCGCGGACACGATGAGAAGTTCGGCGCCCGCATCGTTGACCGTCTTGGCCAGACGTTCGTAGGCCCCGCGTTGTTCGCCGGGGGTACCCCAGTCGTAGGTGGTGATCTGGTAGGCGACGACGTCCGGTTTGAAGGACTTCAGCTCTTTCGGGAGCCTCTCCCAGGTGGGCTGCGCGATCTCCCCGACGACACCGCCGCCCCCTGCGGCGGCGATCGACTTGAACTCCACGTGGCCGGCCTTCATCGCCGCGCCGAGGGGCGGTGCCTGAACCTCGCCGATGGAGTCGCCCATCCACAGCAGCCGGTGCGGCTTCGTGGCGTTCTTCCGGCCGTCGGGCGTCTGCTGGTCACCGGCCGTGGCAGTGCTGCGGTCGGCGGCGGTGTCGGAGCCGTTGCCGTTGCCGTTGCCGTTGCCGGAAGCTTGGCAGGCGGTGAGAGCGAGTGCGGCCGTCGTGGCGGCGAGGACGAGTCCCGCGGCACGGCGGGCGGGTCGCTGAAGAAGAGGGAAGGGCGTGTTCTTGCTGTTCATGTCTCCAGCAGAACCCGCGAGGAGGCCGCCTGGGCGGGCCATCATCGTTCCGTCACATGCCGGAAGAAGGACCGCTATACAGGGCGAGCAGTACGGTCATCCGGCCTTCGGGAAGCTGAAGACGTAGCGCTCTTCGACGAACCAGAGGAGAAGCCGTTCCAGCGCTTCCATCGTCTGGGCGCGGTTCCCGCCGCCGTCGTGGAGGAGAACCGTCGGCCCCGTGGAGAGCTGGTCCTTCACGGTGCGGACGATCGTGTCCGCACCGGGCTGCCGGAAGTCGCCGGGGTCGACGTTCCAGCCGAGGTTCCGCATCCCGTGGGCTGCCGCGATCTGACGGCTCTGCGCCGTGAAGGCGCCGCCCGGGGCCCGGTAGTACCAGATCCGTTCGCCACCGGATGCCTCGTCGATCATGCGCTTGGCGTCGAGGATCTCCTTCTCCTGGTAGGACACCGGCTTCTTGTCCATGGCGACATCGTGGCTGACCGAGTGATCGCACAGCCGGTGCCCCTCGGCGACGATCCGCCTGACGAGGTCGGGATGGGCGGCGGCATTGGGGCCGGTCAGACAGAAGACGGCCTTGGCTTTGTACCGCTTCAGCAGCTCCAGGGCCTTCTGAGTCCAGCGCGGGTCCGGACCGTCGTCGAGGGTGAGGTTCACCGACTTCCCGTCGTCCTCGGACTCCCGGACGATGGCCATGTCCACGGTCGGTACGGGCAGCGCGGGGTCGATCGTCGTGCTTGCCCCAGCCGTCTTGCCCCCGGCGGCCCCGGCGGTCCCGGCGGTCCCGGCGGCCCCGGCGGCCCCGGCGGGCTGACCGGCACCTCTCTCCGCCAGAGCCGCGAAGGCGGCCGTTCCGGTCAGAGCCAGAGCCGCGGCGGTGGCCACCGCCCGCCGTAGGGTGCCGACGCGCCTGCCGTTGCTGCCTCGGGTGTTGTTCGTGTCGTTGCTCATGCGCCCGACGGAACCGCCCGCCGTACCGCGAACGGCCGACCGTCACCGTTTCGTCAAGGAATGCGGAACCGGGCATCATACGCTTCCAGCACCCTTGTCAGAGAAGACCCCCATGCCGCGCAGCCGGAGAAGAGAGCACCACCGATGGCACGAGTCCTGCTCGTCGAAGACGACCCCGCCGTACAAAGGGGCGTCACCCTCGCGCTGAAGCGCCGTGGCCATGAAGTAGAAGTCGCGGCAAGCGGGGAGACGGGACTCCTCACCCTGGAACGCTACCGGCCCGACCTGGTGCTGCTCGACCTGATGCTGCCAGGGATGAGCGGCCTGGAGGTGTGCCGCCGGATCCGGGAGAGCAAACAGATCCCGATCATCATCCTCTCTGCCCGCGGTGACGAGATCGACATGGTCGTCGGCCTGGAAGCAGGTGCCGACGACTACATCACCAAACCCGCCAGCGGGGAGATCATCGAAGCCCGGATGAAAGCCGTCCTGCGCCGGGTCGCCCCCGCCCAGGACAGCCCCGCGGCCACGCCCACGGGGGCAGAGCACCATGGCGACCTCACCGTGGACCGCACCAGCCTGGTCGTGGCCAAGCACGGCACGGAGCTGACCCTGGCTCCCTCCGAACTCAAGCTGCTGCTGTTCCTCACCGCCACACCCGGTCAGGTCTACTCCCGCCACCAGCTCCTGGAACAGGTCTGGGAGCACTCCTTCTACGGCGACGTCCGTCTCGTCGACGCCTGCGTGATGCGGCTGCGCGCCAAGACCGAGGACGATCCGCGCAAGCCGGAGTACGTCCAGACGGTACGCGGCTTCGGCTACCGCTTCGGCCCCCTCTGATGAACCTCAAAATCCGCTTCCTCAGGGGGCTGCGGGCACGGATCGTAGTCGCCGTGCTGCTGGCCGTCGCCTTCGGCGCACTGCTCACCGCGGGCCTCACCTTCCACCAGGCCCGCTCCTCCGTCCTGGAACGCACTCAGAACACCGCCGTCGCCGACCTGCGCATCCAGCTCGACTCCCTCGCCCCTGGCCTGACCTTCCCACCCCGCGCCGAGGACCTGCGCGGCCTGTCCCTCCAACTCGACCGGGCCGGAGGCTCCCGCACCTGGCACTCCTCCGCCTCCTACCAAGGCGGCACACCGGTCCCGGCTTCCCCCGCACCCTCCGTGCCCAAAGAGCTCCGCGAAGCTGTCCAGGCAAGCGGCCAGGCGACGTACCAGCGCATCGAACGCGATGGCCGCCCCTGGCTGGCCGTCGGCATGCCCGTCGCCTACGCCGCGGAGCCCGAACGGCCCGCGAGCGCGGACAAGCTCTCCGGGCTAACCGTGTACGTCGCCTTGCCCCTCGACGCCGACCAGGCCGACATCTCCGCCCTGGTCACCGCCGCCGAAGCCGGGGCCATCCCCGCGCTTGCCCTCGCCCTCATCCCCGCCTTCTTCGCCGCCCGCAGCGTCCTGCGCCCCGTACGACGCCTGCGCAGCGGCGCCGAACGCATCACCGCCGGCGAACTGGACACCCGCCTCGGCACCGAGGGCCACGACGAACTGACCGATCTGACCCGCTCCTTCAACACCATGGCCGAAACCCTGCAAAAGGACGACGCCGAACTGCGCCGCATGGAAGCCGGAGCACGCCGCTTCGCCGCCGATGTCGCCCATGAACTGCGCACCCCCCTCGCAGCCATGACCGCCGTCACCGAGGTTCTCGACGAGGACGCCACCTCCGGCATCCTGCCCCCCGACACCGCCGACGCCGTCCAACTCATCTGCGAGGAGACCCGCACCCTCGCCCGCATGGTCGAAGACCTGATGGAGGTCTCCCGCTTCGACGCCAAGGCCGCCCCGCTGCACGCCGAGGAGCTGGACCTGCGCACCATCGTGACCAAGACCCTCCAACTGCGCGGCTGGGCCGACGACGAACGCGTCACCGCCGACATCCCCGCCCCGGTACCGGTACGCGCCGACCCCCGCCGCATCGACGTCATCCTGGCCAACCTCATCGGCAACGCGCTGCGCCACGGCCTCCCACCGGTCACCGTCTCCGCCCGCGCAGAGGACGACCACGCGGTCATCACCGTCACCGATCACGGCCCCGGCATCCCCGACGACGTACTCCCGCACATCTTCGAACGCTTCTACAAAGCCGACACGGCACGCACTCGCTCCGAAGGCAGTGGCCTTGGCCTGGCCATCGCCTACGAGAACGCCCACCTGCACGGCGGAACCCTGACCGCGGCAAACGCCCCCCACGGTGGTGCCGTCTTCACTCTCACCCTGCCCCCGGCCGACCCGCAGGAACAACGATGACCCGCCTCCCGTCCCGGTCCCGACGCACCTCCCGCACTACGGCAGCCGCCCTCGGGACCCTGACTCTGTCCACCTTGCTCATCGCCACAGCCGCCGGCTGCGCGATCGGCCCCACCAACCCCGTGCACGCCGGCCCCCCGGCCTCCGGCATCCAGCAACCCGGAACCGAAGCCCGCTTCGTACGCCTCTACTTCGTCGGCCCCACCGGCATCCGCGCCGTCTCACGCCCCACGGACCGACCACTCAGCCCCCAGCAAGCCCTCGACCTCCTCCTGGAGGGCCCCACCCCCGCCGAACGCCAACGCGGCCTGATCAGCCAAGTAACGCCGATGGCCAGCCAACTCACCGCCACCACGGCCGACGGAGCCGTCGATGTCCTCGTCCCCCAAAAAGTCAGCACCGGTGACCTCGACGTCACAGCGGTCAGCCAGATCGCCTGCACCGCCGCCCACGCCAACGTCCCCGGCAACAACCCCCCCACACAGATCGACATTCGCATCCACGAGAACCACATCCGCTCCCAGAACCCCTGGACGGTCCGCTGCGGCCCCAACGGCGATGTGACACCAGTAACCGGCTGACACAAGAGGCTCAGGCAGCACCATCGGCGACCGCGTGAAGATCGGGAACTACTCCAACGTGTTCGGTGCGGACGTGGGCGACGGGGCGATGATCTGCCCCGGCACGCTCGTCCTGGAGGATCCGGCCCCGCGGGCCACCACCCCCGACGGGCAGCGCAAAAGCCTCAAGGACTGGGCCCGTCACCCCGTCACCATCGGTACCGGGGCCACGATCGGGGCCGCGGCCGTCATCGTCAAGGGCTACGACACCAGCAGCGAGTACGTGATCGTCGAGCCCGAGGAACTCAACGGCATCGCGCCGGGCCGGTCCAAGGCCCTGAAGGTGTCCGAGTTCGTCGATCTCGACGCGGTGGAATCGGTCTTCTTCGACAAGACGTACTACCTCGGGCCGCGGGGCGAGCAGTACGGCAAGGTGTATGCCCTGCTCCAGCGGGCCCTGGAGGAGTCGAACAAAGCAGGGATCGCGACCTTCGTGATGCGCGGGCGCCAGTACCTCGTCGCTCTGAAGGCCGAGGACGACCTGCTGACCCTGCATTCCCTGCACTGGGCGGACGAAATCCGCGACCCCCACGAGGAGGTCCCCGACCTGCCGGGCAAGGCGGAGCCGACCGCCGCCGAGGTGAAGATGGCCCACCAGCTCATCGATGCCCTCACCGCCGACTGGAATCCGGAAGACTTCCACGACACCTTCCAGGAGAAGGTCGAGGCGCTGATCGAGGCCAAAGCCGCAGGCGAGGCAGTTGAGAAGGCCGAGCCGGCTGCGCAGCCGACCAGTGTGGTCGACCTGCTGGAGGCCCTGCGCGGCCGCGTCGAGGGGGCCCGCAGCCCGAAGGACACTGGTGAGAAGGCCGGCGCTTCCGGGAAGGCCGGGCGTGGGAAGAAGCCTGCCGCGAAGAAGCGCACCGGGGTCTCGGGCGCCGGGTCGCTGCGGTCGCTGACCAAGGCCGATCTGTACGAGAAGGCCACCAAGGCCGGCGTCAAAGGGCGTTCCAGCATGACCCGTGATCAGCTCGTTGACGCCCTCGCCAAGGACAGCTGAAGAGCTTCGGCGACGGGCGGGGACTCTCGCCCTCTCACGGCCCTGCCTCGGATGCCTCGGGCCCGATGACGACGAATTCCTCGCCATTCCAGTGCATGACCAGTTCCCGTACCCCGTCCGGTCCGCTCCGGGCTGCCCGCACCAGCTCGACCCGGCCCGCCATGCTCCAGCCGTGCTCCGCCCAGCACGAATAAGCGCTGATCAGGCAGGACAGCCGGATCAGTTCCCGGCGCAGCTCGGCCGCCCCAACGGCAGGCCGCAAGGCGAGCTCGTTGTAGATGCGGATCTGCCGGCGCCTGAGATCGATCAGGTCGTCGGGGAAACGCAAGGACGTCATCCACATATTCACTCAGGCGTTCGAATTTTGGTGGGGGTTCCCGCACGGCCCGGCGGCGCCGGCCCGGCCGGGGCCCGAATCAGGGTCGCCGCCTACTGGGCACCGGACCGACGACGAGCACGACCAGGAGCACCGGGGTCGACACCGCGCCGACGGCTGCTGCCGCCTGGCAGTTCTCCGTCCGGCCCGCGGTGCCCGAGTTTGACCGCGCCGGCTTCGCAGGCCATGCCGACGTCCTCGTCGGCGTCGAGCTCGTCGGCGCGGGTGATGAAGCCGCCAAGGTCCTTGGGCACGCAACCTCCGCCGAACCCGAGTCCGGGCCGCGTGCCGCGCCGTCCGATGCGGATGTCGTGGCCGAGGATGTCAGCAGTTGTGCAGTCGCTTCTCAAACGGCTCGGGAAGCGACTGCACGCTTGCAGCAACCATGGTGTCGACGTGTACGGAAGGCAGGGCGCATTGAGGTTCGGCAGACGATTTCGGAGCTCTTCCGCCCCCGCAGCCTGACCCCGATGTCGGCATCCTTGCCCTCGGCCCGGCCCAATTCAGCCACGGCGTCAGCAATCAGCCGCATACCCATCGGCGAGAGCCGCCCGCGTTCATCGACATCTCCGCCTGCCGGCGTGGGCAGGCAGGCGCCTCCCGAACCCGTCGAGAAGCGCTGTTTCCTCGTCACCTACAAAGCCATGTCACAGAATTTGCCAGCGGAGATGGCGGTCCTCCTGGCGGAGGCCTTGGATACGGTGCTTGACCTCTGCCACGCTGCCTGGGGTGTGATGAGCCTTCCGGGCGTTTGTCGTGATCACGCGAAGTTCCCGAATTCTAGTCAGCGTGCCGTACCCAGGCCAACGCACGACGTCCCAACCATAGGTGTCGGCGAACGCTTGGTAGTGCGAGAGTCCGTGCCCGAACCGTCGGCAGTGAACCTCCACAGTGACCAAGTCCCACTCCGGTTGTCCAACAG
Source organism: Streptomyces sp. NPDC057963 (assembly GCF_042887155.1). Taxonomy (NCBI): domain Bacteria; kingdom Bacillati; phylum Actinomycetota; class Actinomycetes; order Kitasatosporales; family Streptomycetaceae; genus Streptomyces; species Streptomyces sp. NPDC057963. The sequence goes on along the minus strand of NZ_JBHVPX010000052.1, from coordinate 122 downwards.
CGACAGTGAGCCTTTTCCAACCTGATACTTACGAGCTGGTGCGTGATTGCATTGGAGGCGTGAGGGCCTGAGCTGGGGGTTTGTGTCAGCCGGTGGTGTTGCGGTCGGAGACGAGGCCAGCG
>NZ_JBHVPX010000051.1:0-13860 GCF_042887155.1 Streptomyces sp. NPDC057963 | reverse complement strand
TCCGGGTCGGCAGAAGAAGCAGGTCAAGCAGGCCAAGGGCAAGCGTAAGAGTGGTAACCCGATGAAGCGCAAGGCCGAGGAGCAGGCTGCCGCGGTCCGTCGTGAGCAGGCTGCGCAGGGCGGTGCGTTCGGTCTGCCGGCGCAGGACGACAAGGACTTCGAGCTGCCCGACGAGTTCAAGAAGTTCATGGGCTGAACGGCCGACGGCATCGGCATGTGCAAGGGGCGCTCACCGCGGGTGGGCGCCCCTTGCGCATGCCCGCCGTGCGGGGAAGCCGAGGCCGACCCGGCCCCGGCCGGGCCGCGGCAGGAAGCCCCGGTGCCTTGCACGGACGTGATCGCGAACGGTGCGCCCGCCTGCCTCTTCAGCGGCGCCGCGCGGCCCGGACGGGCATCCATCGGGCCTCGCTTCCCCCGGTGGGCCCACTGGAAGGGGCCACCGGGAGCTCTGAGGCGTTTTCTCATCTAATGTCACATTCAGTTGCTGTCGGCAGAGGAGAGCGCGTGACCACCCCCGTACCTCCCCGCGACCGACCCGATCAGCCGTGGCGCTCCGAGGGCGCGCCGCCGCCCCCGCCACCGGGCCGGAAGATGCCGGGAGGCTGGGGCGGACTGCTGCTGACCGCGCTCGCCGTCTACCTGATCGCCAATCTGGTGCTGTCCTTCTTCAACGGGGAGGAGGAGCGGACGATCGCGTACACGGAATTCAGCAAGCAGGTCACCTCGGGCAACGTCTCCAAGATCTACTCCAAGGGCGACGCCATCGAGGGACAGCTCAAGAAGGAGGCGAAGGTCCCGGGAAGCGACAAGACGTACACCAAGTTCGTCACCCAGCGGCCCGCCTTCGCGGACGACAACCTCTGGGCCGAACTGGTCAAGGACGACGTCATGGTCACCGCCGAGCCCGTCGTCCAGCAGCGCAGCTTCCTCGCCAACCTGCTGATCTCGCTGGCCCCGATGCTGCTGCTCGTCCTGCTCTGGGTGTTCATCGCCCGGCGGATGGCCAAGGGCATGGGCGGCGGGATGGGCGGCTTCGGGCGCAAGGCCCCGCCGAAGCCCGTCGAGCTGGAGGCCGGCAAGCGCACCACCTTCGAGGACGTGGCCGGGATCGACGAGGTCGAGGGCGAGCTCAACGATGTCGTGGACTTCCTGAAGAACCCGCAGGCATACCGGAAGATGGGCGCCCGGATGCCCGGGGGAGTGCTCCTCGCGGGACCGCCCGGCACCGGCAAGACCCTGCTCGCACGGGCCGTCGCGGGTGAGGCGGGGGTGCCGTTCTTCTCGGCATCGGCCTCCGAGTTCATCGAGATGATCGTCGGCGTCGGCGCGAGCCGGGTGCGGGAGCTCTTCGCGGAGGCGCGCAAGATCGCCCCCGCCATCGTCTTCATCGACGAGATCGACACCATCGGCCGGGCCCGCGGTGGCGGCTCCGGCATGGGCGGGCACGACGAGCGCGAGCAGACGCTCAACCAGATCCTCACCGAGATGGACGGCTTCTCCGGTTCGGAGGGGGTCGTCGTCCTCGCCGCCACCAACCGCGCCGACGTCCTCGACCCCGCCCTCACCCGGCCCGGCCGCTTCGACCGGATCGTCCAGGTCAGCCCGCCGGACCGGACCGGCCGGGAGGCGATCCTGGAGATCCACACCCGGCAGATCCCGCTCGCCGACGACGTGAACCTGGCCCAGGTGGCCGGGACGACCCCGGGAATGACCGGCGCCGATCTCGCCAACCTCGCCAATGAGGCCGCTCTGCTCGCCGTCAAACGCCGACAGCCCGAGGTCAGCCAGTCCGATCTCTCGGACGCCCTGGAGAAGGTCCAGCTGGGGGCGGAACGCTCACTGGTCATGTCGGACGAGGAGCGCCACCGGACCGCGTACCACGAGAGCGGGCACGCCCTGCTCGGCATGGTCCAGCCGGGTGCCGACCCGGTCCGCAAGGTCACCATCGTGCCGCGCGGCCGGGCCCTGGGCGTCACCCTCTCGACGCCGGACGCCGACAAGTACTCCTACACCGAGGAGTACCTGCGCGGCCGCATCATCGGCGCGCTCGGCGGGATGGCCGCCGAACAGGTGGTCTTCGGCGTGGTCACCACCGGCGCGGAGAGCGACCTGGAACAGGTCACCAACCTGGCCCGCGGCATGGTCGGCCGCTGGGGCATGAGCCAGAAGGTGGGCAGGCTGACGGCGATCCCGAGCGATGCCCAGCAGGCGTACGGGCTCTCCGCGGCCCCCGCGACGCTCGACGCGGTGGACGGCGAGATGCGGCGCATCGTGGACGAGTGCTACGAGTCCGCCTGCCGGCTCCTGCGCGAGAACCGGGACAGGCTGGACTCGCTGGCCGCGGCACTGCTGGAGAACGAGACGCTCGACGAGGCCGCGGCCTACCGTGCGGCGGGCATCCCCCGCCTGGCCAAGTAGCCGTCGCGGCCCGAACGGCGCCCGCGGGGTTCAGGTGGTGCACACGAGATAGCGGAAGACGTTCGGCATCCAGATCGTGCCGTCCCGGCGCAGGTGCGGACGGAGGGCCTCCGCGACCTCTTTCGCCACCCGGCCCCGGTCCGTCGCCCGTACCGCCGCATCGAAGAGCCGCGTCGACAGCAGCCCCCGTACCGCGCTGTCGACGTCCGCGTACCCGAACGGGCACGCCACCCGGCCCGAGCCGTCCGGGTTCAGACCCGACCGGTACGCCACTTCCTCCAGATAGTCCCGCTCCCACGGCCGCCAGCCACCGCCGCGCGGCGCCCCGGAATCGTCGGAGAACCGGCCCGCCACCCGCAGTACCGGCGCCGTCGCACACCGTTCCGGCGGCCCCCACCCGGTCAGCACGACCGTGCCGCCCCGGGCGGCCAGCGGTACGGCGGCTCGCAGCGCGTCCACGAGCCGTTCGCCGTCACCGGACGAGCAGCCGATCGGGGTGAACGCCGTGATCAGGTCGTACGGGGCTCCGTCGGCCGGGGCGGCCTCGGACGGATCACCGTCGAGGAGCCGGGCGTGCCCGGCCGGGAGCCCGGCATCGCTCCCCGCGCCGGGCAGCAGCCGGGCCCGCGCGAGTGCCAGCCGTTCGGAATCGCTGTCGACGCCGGTGACGCGCACACCGCGCGCGGACGCGATCAGCAGTGCGAGACCGGAGCCGCAGCCGAGGGAGAGCAGCCGGGTCCCGGTTCCCACTTCGAGCCGCTCGTACACCGCTTCGTACAGCGGTGCGAGCATCCGCTCCTGGATCTCGGCCCAGTCCCGGGCACGGGTCCCCGGGTCCACCGGGGTGGCCGTGTCCGCGTAGCTGTGGTGCCGGACGAGCGTTGGTGTCATGGAAGCGCCCCAATCCGCCGAGAGGTCGGTCGTGTCCGATCGGTCGTGCCCGAGTGGATGCTCCCCCCTGCGCGTCTGCGCCCGTTCCCCCCGTATGTCAGAGAACTGCGCATCCGCGCCCGCGTCCAGAGGTCTGATGGCAATGGTTGTGTGCTGCGGTGATGCGCCCGTGGGTCCGGTCCGTGGAGGCAGGGCCCGTCGCTCTGTGTGGTGGACGGTGTCGCCGTACGATGCGCGCCATGGCAAAGGCACCCGTTCTCACGCCCCAGGCCGAGGACTTTCCCCGCTGGTACCAGGATCTGATCAACAAGGCCGAACTCGCGGACAACGGTCCGGTGCGCGGCACCATGGTCATCCGGCCGTACGGATACGGCCTGTGGGAGCGGATGCAGCAGGAGATGGATGCCCGGATCAAACAGGCCGGCGCCCGGAACGCCTACTTCCCGCTCTTCATCCCCCAGTCTTACCTGACACGCGAGGCCGAGCACGTCGAGGGCTTCGCACCGGAGCTCGCGATCGTGACCCGCGCCGGTGGAAAAGAGCTCGAAGAGCCCGTGGTGGTGCGGCCGACGTCCGAAACGATCATCAACGAGTACTTCTCGAAATGGGTCCAGAGCCACCGCGATCTGCCGCTGCTGATCAACCAGTGGGCCAACGTCGTGCGCTGGGAGATGCGCCCGCGGGTCTTTCTCCGCACGACGGAGTTCCTCTGGCAGGAGGGCCACACCGCCCATGCCACGTACGAGGAGGCCCGCGACTACGCCGCGCACATCCACCGGGACGTCTACGCGGACTTCATGGTCAATGTCCTGGCCATCGACGTGGTCCTGGGCCGCAAGACCCCGGCCGAGCGCTTCGCGGGGGCCGTCAACACCCTGACGCTCGAAGGAATGATGCGGGACGGCAAGGCCCTGCAACTGGGGACGAGCCACGAACTCGGCACCAATTTCGCCAGGGCCTTCCACACCAGCTATCTGTCCAGGGAGGGCAGGCAGGAGCTCGTCTGGCAGACCTCCTGGGGCTCGTCGACCCGTATGGTCGGCGGCCTGATCATGGCGCACGGCGACGATCACGGCCTCCGGGTGCCGCCGCGCCTCGCCCCCGTCCAGGCCGTCGTCCTCGCGGTCAAGGAGGGCGACGCGGTGCTGACCGCGGTCCGGTCGATCGGGGAGCGGCTGCGCGCCGCCGGGATCAGGGCCGAGGTCGACGACCGCACCGACGTCCCGTTCGGCCGCCGCGCGGTCGACTGGGAGCTGAAGGGAGTGCCGGTACGGATCGAGGTCGGTCCGCGTGATCTGGAGAACGGCACCGCGATGCTGGCCCGGCGCGTCCCCGGTGGAAAGGAACCGGTGGCGATCGAGGCCCTGGCCGCGCTGCTCCCGGCCCTCCTGGAGGAGGATCAGGCGGCCCTGCTGCGGGAGTCCCGGGGCAGGCGCGAGTCGGCCACCAGTGAGGTCGCGTCGGCCGAGGAGGCCGTGGAAGCGGCGGCGGCGGGCGGTTGGGCGCGTATCGCCTGGCCGGCCCTCGGCCCGGCGGGGGAGGCCCGGCTCGCGGAGCACGGGGTGTCCGTGCGGTGCCTGGTCGCCGAGGACGGGTCGGTGCCGGATTCGGACGACGCCCCCGGTACTGTCGCCCTGGTGGCCCGCGCCTACTGACGCGCCACCCGCCTCCCGGGCCGGCGTACGGTTGCTCTCCACGCTGCTTGCTACGCGTCCGGGCGTACGGGCCGCTACATACCACCTTGGTGCGAGCTGTGAGACTTCTCCGCAGATCTGCGCACCCGCCCTCGTCAGGACGCATCAACGGCAACTGACTGGTACGTGCAAATTATTTGGGATGGCCCGGAATCGGAACACCGGGGCACTCGCGCTCGTTGTCACGACGTGAGCACGACACCACCTGTACTTGCCGCAGAGCTGGCGCAGGCGTGGGCCGATATTCAGCGGTACCACCCCGAGCTGCCGGATCTAGCCGCGCCCGAGTCCCTGATCGGAGAGTCCTCGTCCGCCTGCGGCGCCGAGCTCTCCTTCGAGCGACTGCTCCATGAGGCAGTCCATGGCATCGCCGCCGCGAGAGGTGTCCGCGACACCTCGCGGGCCGGCCGCTACCACAACCGACGATTCCTCGCGATCGCCGAGGAGTTGGGCCTCGACCACGCCGAGGAGCCCCACCCCAGCAGCGGTTTCTCGCTGGTCGCGCTCAACCCCGAGGCCAAGCGGAGGTACCGCCCGACGATCGAGCGGCTGCAGCGCGCCCTCAAGGCGCACACGGTCGCCACCGCCGCCGACACCAAGCGTTCCTTCCGCGGGCCGGCCGCCCGGCACGGCTCCTCCGGTGGGGGCGTCCGCGTCAAGGCCGTCTGCGACTGCGGACGCAATGTGCGGGTCGTCCCGTCGGTGCTGGCGCAGGCGCCGATCGTCTGCGGCGGCTGCGGAAAGCCGTTCCGCATCCCCGAAGCCGCGGTCGCGGTGGGGTGACCCGATGCGGTGTGGCACAATGGCTAGCTGTACTCGACAGTCGCATAGGACCCCTCTCTCCTCCGGCTGACGCGTCCATCGGGCACCCGAGTACCGCAACCCCACGTGGCATCTTCGTTGTGCCCAACCACGTCATAGACCAGGAGACACCACTTCCGTGGCAGTCAAGATCAAGCTGAAGCGTCTGGGCAAGATCCGTTCGCCTCACTACCGCATCGTCGTCGCCGACTCCCGTACCCGCCGTGACGGCAGGGCCATCGAGGAGATCGGCCTGTACCACCCGGTGCAGAACCCCTCGCGCATCGAGGTCAACTCGGAGCGTGCGCAGTACTGGCTGTCCGTCGGCGCCCAGCCGACCGAGCCGGTTCTCGCGATCCTGAAGCTCACCGGTGACTGGCAGGCCCACAAGGGTCTTCCGGCCCCCGCGCCGCTGCTGCAGCCGGAGCCCAAGGCTGACAAGCGCGCCCTGTTCGAGGCCCTGGCCAAGGACACTGGCGAGGAGTCCAAGGGCGAGGCCATCACGCAGAAGGCGAAGAAGTCCGACAAGAAGGCGGACGAGGCTGCTGACGCGGCTGCGCCCGCCGAGTCGACCGAGGCCTGAGCATGCTCGAGGAGGCTCTCGAGCACCTCGTGAAGGGCATTGTCGACAACCCTGACGATGTGCAGGTCGCCTCGCGCAACCTGCGCCGTGGTCGCGTGCTGGAGGTCCGGGTTCATCCCGACGACCTCGGCAAGGTGATCGGCCGCAACGGCCGCACCGCTCGCGCGCTGCGTACCGTCGTGGGCGCCATCGGCGGCCGTGGCATCCGCGTCGACCTCGTCGATGTGGATCAGGTTCGCTGACAGAGTTGAACACCGGCACGGGCCGGGGAGGGCCAAGCGCCCGCCCCGGCCCGTCGTCGTATGACAGGAGAGACACAAGGTGCAGTTGGTAGTCGCGCGGATCGGCCGTGCCCATGGCATCAAGGGCGAGGTCACCGTCGAGGTGCGTACGGACGAGCCGGAGCTGCGGCTCGCGCCCGGGGCCGTGCTCGCCACCGAACCGGCCGGCGCCGGACCGCTGACGATCGAGACCGGCCGGGTGCACAGCGGACGGCTGCTGCTGCGCTTCGAGGGCGTACGCGACCGTACGGCTGCCGAGGCCCTGCGCAACACGCTCCTGATCGCCGACGTCGACCCGGCGGAACTCCCCGAGGACCCCGAGGAGTTCTACGACCACCAGCTCATGGACCTCGATGTGGTCCTCGTCGACGGCACCGAGGTCGGCCGGATCACCGAGATCACGCATCTGCCGTCCCAGGACCTCTTCATCGTCGAGCGGCCCGACGGCAGCGAGGTGATGATCCCCTTCGTCGAGGAGATCGTCACCGAGATCGATCTCGACGAGCAGCGCGCGGTGATCACCCCGCCGCCCGGTCTGATCGACGAGAGCCAGGCCGTGATCGACTCCTCGCGCGACGAGGAGAGCGGCGGGGACGAGGCGCCCGGCACCGGGAAGGACGCCTGATGCGCCTCGACGTCGTCACGATCTTCCCGGAGTACCTGGAGCCGCTGAACGTCTCCCTCGTCGGCAAGGCCCGCGCGCGCGGCCGCCTCGACGTGCACGTGCACGACCTGCGTGACTGGACGCACGACCGGCACAACACGGTCGACGACACCCCGTACGGCGGCGGCCCCGGCATGGTCATGAAGACCGAGCCGTGGGGCGAGGCGCTGGACGACGCGCTGGCGTCCGGGTACGAGGCGGGGGCGCACTCCCCGGTGCTCGTGGTGCCCACGCCCAGCGGCCGTCCGTTCACCCAGGAGCTCGCCGTCGAGCTCTCCGAGCGGCCGTGGCTGATCTTCACTCCGGCCCGCTACGAGGGCATCGACCGCAGGGTGATGGACGAGTACGCGACCCGCGTGCCGGTCGTCGAGGTATCCATCGGTGACTACGTGCTGGCCGGCGGGGAAGCCGCGGTACTGGTGATCACGGAGGCGGTGGCCCGGCTGCTGCCCGGCGTGCTCGGCAACGCCGAGTCGCACCGGGACGACTCGTTCGCCCCCGGCGCGATGGCCGACCTGCTGGAGGGACCCGTCTACACCAAGCCGCCCGAGTGGCGCGGCAGGGGCGTCCCGGACGTCCTGCTCAGCGGGCACCACGGGAAGATCGCACGCTGGCGGCGGGACGAGGCGTTCCGTCGCACCGCGCTCCACCGGCCCGATCTGATCGAGCGCTGCGAGGCGAGCGGCTTCGACAAGAAGGACCGCGAGATCCTCTCCATCCTCGGCTGGTCCCCGGAGCCCGGGGGCCGATTTTGGCGCAGGCCCGAGGCCGTGGAACAATAGGCCGCTGCTGTACGTCCGACGTGCGCCCCTGCCACAGGGGGAAGCGACCGTTTTGACCCCCATGCGCATGGGGGTGGTCCCGACGCCCGTCCGACGCGATCAGCACTCCCATCTCCTCACGAACTCCCGCCGATGACCTGTGGCATCGGCGAAGAAAGCAGACAACATGGCTTCCCTGCTCGATGGCGTCAACGCCGCATCGCTGCGTACCGACGTCCCGGCGTTCCGCCCCGGTGACACCGTCAACGTCCACGTGCGAGTGATCGAGGGCAACCGCTCCCGTATCCAGCAGTTCAAGGGCGTAGTCATCCGCCGCCAGGGCTCGGGCGTCAGCGAGACCTTCACGGTCCGCAAGGTCTCCTTCAGCGTCGGCGTCGAGCGCACCTTCCCGGTGCACAGCCCGATCTTCGAGAAGATCGAGCTCGTCACCCGCGGTGACGTCCGCCGCGCCAAGCTGTACTACCTCCGTGAGCTGCGCGGCAAGGCCGCGAAGATCAAGGAGAAGCGCGACAACTGAGCTGACTCCCAGGTCCACAGGACGGCCGGTTAAGCTCTGGCCCCGATGGACACGGAAGCCAAGCCCTCGGAGCGCGATCGCTCCTTCGCACCCGCAGCAGGGTCGGAGGAGGGGTCGCGCTCCTCGCGTATCCCCGAGCGGTCGACCACCTCGACGTCGTGGCGGCGGACCGCCGTGCTCGGAGCCGTCTGCTCGGTCTTCGTGCTGCTCGTCAGCGCCTTCGTGGTGCAGCCCTTCCTGATCCCCAGCGGCTCGATGGAGTCCACCCTGCGAGTGGGGGACCGGGTGCTGGTGAACAAGCTGGCGTACCGTTTCGGCTCCGAACCGCGCCGCGGTGACGTGGTGGTCTTCGACGGCACCGGTTCCTTCGTACAGGAGCCGCCCCGGGAGAACCCCGTCACCGGACTGCTGCACGGCGCGGCAGCGTCCCTGGGCCTGGTGGAGCCCGTCGAGACCGACTACGTGAAGAGGGTGGTGGGCGTGGGGGGCGACCGGGTGGTCTGCTGCGACAAACGGGGAAGGGTCGAGGTGAACGGCCACCCGGTCGACGAGGACTATCTGTACCCGGGCGATGTGCCGTCCGGGGTGCGCTTCGACATCGTGGTCCCCGACGGCACGCTGTGGATGATGGGCGACCACCGCAGCAATTCCCGCGACTCGCGCGACCACCTGGGAGAGCCGGGCGGTGGCATGGTCCCGGTCGGCATGGTGATCGGCAGGGTGGACTGGATCGGCTGGCCGCTGGGCCGGCTGGGCTCGCTGCCGGGCAGCGCGGCCTTCTCCGGCGTACGGGCGCCGGGCGGGGCCCATGAGTAACCGGGACCGGGGGCAGGGCGGGGCCGCCGACTCGGAGACACCGCCGTCGACCGGCCCCCGGCCGACGGCCGCGCGCTCGCGGCCGACCAGGGCGGAGCGGCGCAGACTGGCCCGCAAGGTCGCGCGGCGGCGACGCCGGTCGGCCGTCCGGGAGATACCCCTCCTCATCACCGTGGCGCTGCTGATCGCGCTCGTGCTCAAGACCTTCCTGGTGCAGGCCTTCGTGATCCCGTCGGGATCGATGGAGCAGACCATCCGGATCGGCGACCGGGTGCTTGTCGACAAACTGACACCCTGGTTCGGATCCCGGCCCCAGCGCGGCGACGTGGTGGTCTTCAAGGATCCGGACCACTGGCTGAAGCAGGAGAATGCCGAGAAGAAGACCCCGCCCGTCGTCGTCAAACAGGCGAAGGAAGCCCTGACCTTCATCGGGCTGCTGCCGTCGGACGACGAGCAGGATCTGATCAAGCGGGTGGTCGCGGTCGGTGGTGACACCGTGAAGTGCTGCGACAAGGGCGGCCGGATCACCGTCAACGGCGTACCGCTCGACGAGCCCTATCTGAACCCCGGTAATCCGCCCTCCCTCATCAAATTCGAGGTAAAGGTTCCGGCCGGCCGGATCTTCGTGATGGGCGACCATCGGTCGGATTCGGCCGATTCGCGCTACCACCTGGACGAGCCGGGGCACGGAACGGTTTCCGAGGACGAGGTCGTGGGACGTGCTGTGGTCATCGCCTGGCCCTTCGGGCACTGGCGAAAACTGGAGGAACCGGAGACATTCGACTCGGTCCCTGACGCGCGCGCCGGGACGGCCGCTGTTTCGGGCCCGTCGAATAGTGTGTTGTCCAAGGATCCCAACGGAATGATCCCTCTCCCGACCCCTGCGGAACTCCCGCTCGTTATGGGAGTGGTGGGCCTGCACCGGCTAGGGCGCGGGCGGTGGCACGGAGTAAGGAGTGGATGTGGGGGATTTGGCGGTCGGCGCACGATCCGGACACGAGGAACCCGAGGACCGGCCGGAAAATCCGGAGAATGTCGAGTCAGCCGGGGCGACAGGCCGTACGGAGAGTGACGGCGACTCTCCGGACAGCGGCGGTACGGCCCTGAAGAAGCCGCGCTCCTTCTGGAAGGAGCTGCCTCTGCTCATCGGTATCGCGCTGGTTCTCGCGCTGCTGATCAAGACGTTTCTGGTGCAGGCGTTCTCGATCCCCTCGGACTCGATGCAGAACACGCTCCAGCGGGGCGACCGGGTGCTGGTCGACAAGTTGACCCCGTGGTTCGGCGCGGAGCCCAAGCGGGGCGAGGTCGTGGTCTTCCACGACCCGGGCGGCTGGCTGGAGGACACTCAGGCGGCCAATCCGAATGTGGTGCAGAAGTTCCTCAGCTTCATCGGACTGATGCCGTCCGCCGAGGAGAAGGACCTGATCAAGCGGGTCATCGCGGTCGGCGGCGACACGGTGGAGTGCAAGAAGGACGGCCCTGTCGTCGTCAACGGCAAGGCTCTGGACGACAAGTCGTTCATCTTCCCGGGGAACACCGCCTGCAACGACGAGCCGTTCGGCCCGATCAACGTGCCCGAGGGCCGGATCTGGGTGATGGGCGACCACCGTCAGAACTCCCTCGACTCCCGCTACCACCAGGAGCTGCCGGGCGGCGGCACGGTCTCCGACGACGAGGTCGTCGGCCGGGCCATCGTCGTGGCGTGGCCGATCAACCGCTGGGCGACGCTGCCCGTCCCGAAGACCTTCGACCAGCCGGGGATCAACACGGCGATGGGCCTGGCGCCCGGAGCGCTCGGCGCGGCCGGTGCGATCCCCATCGTGCTGTGGCGTCGCAGGAGGCTGACCGGCGGGCGTACCGCCGGGTAGTGTGCCGACTCGGATCAGCGGGTGTCGATCTCCGAGGTGGGGGCGCTGGGATGAGTGGAACAGGACGTACGGGTGACGGCCACGGTCGGCTCGGCAGCAAGCTGTCGGGGCTGGCCGTGGCCGTCGGCTGTGTGCTCTTCCTCGGCGGTTTCGCCTGGGGTGCCGTGGTGTACCGGCCGTACACCGTGCCGACCGGGTCGATGACACCGACGGTGCACGCCGGCGACCGGGTGCTCGCCCAGCGGATCGACGGCAGCGAGGTGCACCGCGGCGACGTGGTGGTCTTCACGGATCCGACGTGGGGCGCGGTACCGATGGTGAAGCGGGTCGTCGGGATCGGCGGCGACAAGATCGCCTGCTGCGACAAGGGCCGGCTCACCATCAACGGCACATCCATTGAGGAACCGTATCTGCACACCAAGAACCTGGCCTCGGTGAACGACTTCACGGCGGACGTGCCCGAGGGGCAGCTCTTCCTGCTCGGTGACGAGCGTGCCTCCTCGCTGGACTCGCGGGTCCATCTGGACGACCCGGGGCAGGGCTCCGTGCCGCGCAGCGCGGTGCAGGCCCGGGTGGACGCCGTCGCCTGGCCGATGGGCGGCATGATCGGGCGGCCGCAGGCCTTCGCCGCCCTCCCGGGCGGGGTGTCGTCGCCGGGGCCGCTGCGGTTGCAGCTCGGTGCCGTGGTGGCCGGTGTGGTGCTCATCTTCGGCGGTGCCGCGTACGGCCCGATCGCGGCACGGTCCGCGCGATCGGCGCAGAGCAGGCGGGCAGGGGTGACGACCGGTGCACACTGAGAAGCGGAAGGTCGCCCGGGTGGTGCTCCTGGATCCCGACGACCGCATCCTCCTCGTGCACGGGTTCGAACCGGAGGACCCCGGGAGCACCTGGTGGTTCACCCCCGGTGGCGGCCTGGAGGGCGAGGAGACCCGGGAGCAGGCCGCGCTTCGCGAACTCGCCGAGGAGACCGGGATCACCCAGGTCGAGCTGGGCCCGCTGCTCTGGCAGCGGATGTGCTCGTTCCCGTTCGACGGGCGCCGCTGGGAGCAGGACGAGTGGTACTACCTGGCACGTACCACGCAGACCGCCACCGACACCAGTGGGCTGACCGGGCTGGAGCAGCGCAGCGTCACGGGTCTGAGGTGGTGGACCTCCGCCGAACTGTCGGCGGCGCGTGAGACGGTGTACCCGACCAGGCTCGCCGAGCTGCTGCGCACGCTGCTCGACGAGGGTCCTCCGCGTACGCCACTGGTCCTGGCCCCCGAAATCGCCTAAGCGCCCAGGGGCGCCGGGGTCTGGCGCACAATGGGGGCACGCACGGCTGAAGGGGAACATGCCAATGAGCGCCGAGGACCTCGAAAAGTACGAGACCGAGATGGAGCTGAAGCTCTACCGGGAGTACCGAGATGTCGTCGGTCTGTTCAAATATGTGATCGAGACCGAACGGCGCTTCTACCTCACCAACGACTACGAGATGCAGGTGCACTCGGTTCAGGGCGAGGTGTTTTTCGAAGTTTCCATGGCGGACGCCTGGGTCTGGGACATGTACCGGCCCGCACGCTTCGTCAAGCAGGTACGGGTATTGACGTTCAAGGACGTCAACATCGAGGAGCTCAACAAGAGCGATCTTGAACTTCCGGGCGGCTGAGCCCGTTCTCCGCGGGGATACGGGAAGGATTGATTCCCGTTTCCGAGGAATGATTCCCCCTTCCGGGGGCTGACTCCGTCTCGGGGGGTTGATTCCCCCCTTCGGGTGGTCGGGTTGTCCACAGTCCCGGAGTTGTCCACCAAGATCCACGAGCCGGGACCGAACGCGTCAGAGTCGGTCCCGGAGGTGGTTCCGATATGAACGCACGGGGGGCACTCGGGCGGTACGGCGAGGATCTGGCAGCGCGGCTGCTGACCGACGCCGGCATGTCCGTACTGGAACGGAACTGGCGCTGTCGTGCCGGTGAGATCGACATTGTCGCGATGGACGCCGACGCACTCGTGGTCTGCGAGGTGAAGACCCGCAGGAAGGGTGCCTTCGAGCATCCGATGGCAGCCGTCACCCCGGTCAAGGCGGAGCGGCTGCGACGGCTGGCCGGGATCTGGCTCCACCGGCACGGCGGCCCGCCGTCCGGCGGGGTCCGGATCGACCTGGTCGGCGTGGTGCTGCCCAGGCGAGGGGCGCCCGTTGTCGAGCATGCGCGCGGGGTGGCCTGATGGGGTTCGCACGGGCGTGTTCGGTGGCGCTCGTCGGTGTCGAGGGCGTGGTGGTGGAGGTCCAGGCGGACCTGGAGGCGGGGGTGGCCGCGTTCACCCTGGTGGGGCTGCCGGACAAGAGCCTGGTGGAGAGCCGGGACCGGGTCAGGGCCGCGGTGGTGAATTCCGGGGCCGAGTGGCCGCAGAAGAAGCTCACGGTGGGTCTGTCACCGGCGTCGGTGCCGAAGGGCGGCTCCGGCTTCGATCTAGCAAACCTCTGCGAAAGACCTACTTAAACTGCCAGGCTGGGGCCATGAGCCCCATTCTTCGTAGCGCCATCGACACCGCAGCGGGTGGCCGT
>NZ_JBHVPX010000050.1:0-13894 GCF_042887155.1 Streptomyces sp. NPDC057963 | reverse complement strand
CTGGATCCGGCCGATGTCGGGTTCTCGCTGGTGACCACGCGGTCGACGTTCGCCGAGCGGGCCGTGGTACTCGGCGCCGACCGGGAACAACTCCTTTCCGGATTACGCTCGCTGGCCGACGACGAACTCTCCGGCGACGCCGTCCGCGGACGCGCCGCGGTCTCGGGGAAGCCCGTGTTCGTCTTCCCCGGCCAGGGCTCGCAGTGGGCGGGTATGGCGGTGGAGTTGCTGGATTCGTCGCCGGTGTTCGCGGAGCAGCTGGGTGAGTGTGCGGCGGTGCTGGAGGGGCTGGTCGACTGGTCGCTGGTGGACGTGCTGCGCGGGGTATCCGGTGCGCCCGAACTGGATCGTCTTGATGTGGTGCAGCCGGTCCTGTTCGCGGTGATGGTGTCGTTGACGCGGCTGTGGGAGTCGGTGGGAGTGCGACCCGCCGCGGTGATCGGGCATTCGCAGGGCGAGATCGTCGCCGCGCACGTTGCAGGCGCACTGTCCCTGCCCGAAGCCGTGCGACTGGTGGCGCTGCGCGCGCAAGCGCTGGTTTCGCTGTCCGGCAACGGCGCGATGACGGTCGTCGCGTTGCCGGAGGACGCGGTGCGGGAGCGGATCGCGCCGTGGGCGGACCGGCTGGATGTCGCGGTGGTCAACAGTCCGCAGTCGACTGTCGTGTCGGGTGCGGTGGACGCGGTGGACGAGTTCTCGGCGCGGTGCGCGGCCGACGGTGTCGGGGTGACCAGGGTCGCCGCCCGGGGCGCGGGCCATTCACGGCAGATCGAGCCTCTCCGCGTAGAACTGGACCCGGTGCTCGCGGTCACCGGGGTGAGCGCGCCGGACATCGGCTTCTTCTCCACCGTCACCGGTGCCGAGCTGGACACCGGCCTGCTGGACCGCGCCCACTGGTGGCGCAACGTCCGCGAAACGGTGCAGTTCGAGCAGGCAGTACGTGCCGCGTACCGGCAGGGACACCGGGTCTTTCTCGAAATCAGCCCGCACCCGGCGCTGACCATGCGCATCCGGGAGACACTCGACGGCGAGCGCGAAGAGATCTTTGTCGGTGGCTCCCTGCGCCGCAACGACGGCGGGATGGCACGGCTGCTGAGGTCGGCGGCGGAACTGCACGTGGCCGGGGTGGAGCTGGACTGGGCGCGCTGCCTCGCCGGCGCCGGGGCGACCCGGGTGGACCTGCCGACCTACGCCTTCCAGCGGCGGCGGTACTGGCTGGAGCCCACGGCCCCGGCCGGTGACGCGGGCGGATTCGGCTTGACCGAGGCCCATCCGTTCCTCGGCGCGGTGGTGTCCCAGCCCGACGGGGATGGCCTGGTGCTGACTGGCCGGGTGTCGTCGCGGACCCACCTGTGGCTGGCCGACCACGCGCTGCGGGGTGCGGTGCTGTTCCCCGGGACCGGATTCGTCGAACTGGCGATCCGGGCGGGCGACGAGGTGGGCGCCACCGTGCTGCGCGAGCTCGTCCTGGAGGCGCCGCTGGTCCTGCCGAACGGCGAATGGGTGCAGTTCCAGGTGGTCGTCGGTCCGCCGGACGGAACAGGCGACCGTGCCGTCTCGATCCACTCGCGCCCCGGGCAGCCCGCCGGTTCGGCCTGGGTGCGTCACGCTCAGGGCACGGTGTCGGCCGAAGCCGTGCCGCCGGCGGCCCCCGAACTCGCGCAGTGGCCACCGGCCGGGGCCGAGGTGATCGAGGTGGACGGCTTCTACCAGGACCTCGCCGGCCACGGCTACGACTACGGCCCGGCGTTCCGGGGCCTGCGCGCGGCCTGGCGGCGTGGTGCGGAGACCTTCGCCGAGATCACGCTGCCCGAGGACGCCGCGCGGGACGCGGGCAAGTACGGCCTGCACCCGGCGCTGTTCGATGCCGCACTCCACACGATGGCGTTCAGCCACGGCGAGGACCGCCGGGTCCGCCTGCCGATGGAGTGGAACGACGTGCGGTTGTCGGCCGCGGGCGCGGTTTCGCTGCGGGTTCGGATGACCGCGACGGGTCCGGACACCGTGTCGCTGGTGGCCGCCGATCAGGCCGGGACGCCGGTGGTGCGCGTGGAGTCGCTCGTGGTCAGGGAGGTGTCCGCGGCGCAGATCGCGGCCGCGACCGCGCCGGGGTGCCACCAGGACCTGTTCCGGCTGGACTGGCAACCGGTCTGCGGCGGGCCGGCAGGCAGGGTGCCGGCGGCCGTCGTGGTCGAGACGCCGGCCGGGGACAGCGCCGCCGCCGTGCACGCGGCGACCCGCGACCTGCTCGCGGTGCTGAAGTCCGAACTGGCCGACGACGCCTCCACGGCGACGCTGCTGGTGCGCACCCGGCGGGCCGTCGCGTTGCCGGGCGAGGATGTACGGGATCTCGCGGGCGCGGCCGTGTGGGGCATGGTGCGCTCGGCGCAGTCGGAGCACCCCGGCCGGATCGTGCTGGTCGACACCGACGACACCGACGAAGCCGACGGCACCGACGCCGACGACCTCGACGCCGCGGCCGTGCTGGCCACCGGCGAACCTCAGCTCGTCGTGCGCGACGGCACTCTGTACGGGGCGCGCATGGTGCGGCTCGCGGCAGGCCGGGAACCGTCGGGGATCGGCGGGGACGCCCTGCGCGGTGGTTCGGTGCTGGTCACCGGCGCGCCCGGCGGCATCGGGTCCGTGGTCGCCCGCCACCTCGTCACCGAGCACGGGGTCGGCAGGCTGCTGCTGGCCAGTCGGCGGGGCATGGCGGCCCCCGGTGCCGAAGAGCTGTGCACGGAGCTGGTCGAGCTCGGGGCCAAGGCCGAGATCGTCAGCTGCGACGTGACCGACCGCGGCGAGCTGGCCCTGCTGCTCAGCGGAGAACGACTGGCCGGGGTGGTGCACTCCGCCGCGGTGCTCGACGACGCGACCATCGCCTCGATGACCGCCGAGCAGCTCGACCGGGTGCTCCGGCCGAAGGTGGACGCGGCGCTGCACCTGCACGAGCTGACCGCGGGGATGGACCTGTCGCTGTTCGCGTTGTTCTCCTCGGCCGCGGGAACGCTCGGCAATCCGGGGCAGGCGAACTACGCGGCGGCGAACACCTTCCTCGACGCGCTGGCCACCCGTCGCGCGGCGCACGGCCTGCCGGCGCACTCGCTCGCGTGGGGGCTGTGGGAGCTCACCTCGGCGGACAACCTGGCCGACGCCGACCGGGCCCGGATGCTGCGCCGGGGCGTCCGCGCGATGTCACCGCGCGAAGGCATGGCGCTGTTCGACGCCGCGCTCTCCCTCGGCGAAGCCGTTGTCGTCCCCGCCCGGCTCGACTTCGCGTCCTTCGCCGGTACCGAGCAGCGCGCCAGGCTGCTCAGCGGGCTCCTGCCACCGCGTACGCGGCGTGCGACCGCGGCGGACCCGGCCGCCGATCCAGCCGCGGGTCCGAAGCTGGCGGCCAGGCTCGTCGGACTGTCCGAAGAGGACGCGGTCGGCGTCGTACTGGACCTGATCCGCGCGAAGGCCGCGGCCGTGCTGGGCGGCAGTCCGGGCGAACTCGATCCGTCGGGCACGTTCCAGCAGTTCGGCTTCGACTCGCTGATGGCCGTGGAACTCCGCAACGGCCTGCGTGCGGTGACCGGCGTCCCGCTCCCGGTCACCGCGATCTTCGAGCACCCGAGCCCGGTCGCGCTGGCGCGCCACCTCGTGGACGAGCTGGGCAGCGTCCCGGCGCCCGTCGCCGTGGCACCACCCGCCGAGCAGCGGACCGAGGTGCCGGAGGTCGTGCGATACCCGGCAACCAGGGACGTCATGCGCCTGCTGCGGACCGGGCAGCAGGGCGTGCCGAGCGCCGCGCACACCGTGGCCATGGCCGTCCGGCTGGGCAGGAGGGTCACCCGGGACGAACTGGAAGGCGTGCTCGCCGGGCTGGCCGCACGTCATGCCGCACTGCGCACAGCGATCCTGCCCGGCACCCAGCACACCGAACTGCAGGTGCGGCGGGCACCGGCGGGCCCGCTGCTGCGGTGGTCCGAGGTCGGCGACTGCGCGCATGCGACCGTGCAGGACCGGGTCCGGGAACTGCTGGAACCGCCGTTCGACCTGACGACCTCACCGCTGTGGCGGTTCGAACTGCTCGACCCGGGCGACGAACAGGTGCTGGTCTTCGGTGCCCACCACAGTGTTTCCGACGGGCAGTCGATGCTGCTGGTGGCCGCCGAGATCGACGCGGCGCTGCACGGCGGCGTTCCGGATCTCCCGGTGTCCGATCAGGACATCGAGGACCTCGTCGCAGCGCAGCGGGTGGAGGGCGGCGACGACACGGCGAAAGCCGCGTGGGCCCGCGAATTCACCGGTGTCAGGCGGCTGGACCTGACCCTTGCCCGGCCACGCCCGGCCGTGCGGAGCTACCGGGCCGGTGCCTGCTTCCTGGCGCTGCCCGACGGTGCGCTCGACCGGATTGCGGAGCGGGCCAGGGGACTGGGGATCACCCCGGCGGCGTTCTTCCTCGGCGCGCTGACGGTGCTGCTCGCGCGGCGGCAGCGGAGGTCCCGGTTCGCGCTGGCGGTCCCGGTGGACACCCGGATCCATGTCGAATCACCAGCCGGGGTCGGTTACTTCGGTGTCCCGGTGCCGTTCCCGGCCACCGTCGAGGACGGCGAGCCGGCCGCCGAGGTACTGCGCCGGACCGGCGGCAGGCTGCACCGGCTGCTGGGCCGCGGAGCGGGGTTCTCGGACACACTGGCCACGCTCGCCGCCGAAGGGCTGTACCGGGAAAACGCGCCCATGGTCGAGGTTTACTTCAACTACCTGAAGTCCGGCGCGGCTTTCCGGGGCGCCGAACCGGTGCCGGTCGGGCCGGGCTACTGCGACCTGGACCTGATGGTCACCGTCCTGCCGGACGGCAACCAGGTCTGCTTCTACTACAACCTCGACATCATCGACGAAGCGGCCTGCGCCGAGCTGGGCGCGGACTACCTCGCCGTGCTCGGTGAGATCGCCGACAACCCGGAGGCCGTCGCCACCACCGCGGTGCCCGAGCCGCAGGTCGCGCTTGCCGCGACCTTCGCGCTGGGCCGCCTGCCGGAGCTGTGCCGGCTCGCGCTCGGCGACTGCGGCGTGGTCGAAGCGCCGTACCACCACCTGCTGGCGGCCCTGCGCGATCCGGCCGGAGTGCTGGCGGCGCCGTCGACGGAAGCCGGTGTGCTCCTGCTGCGGGCGGCGGACCTGGAACGGTTCGGGGCGTTGAGCGAAGACCAGTGGACCGAACTGGAGCACGCGTATCCGGCCGCGGCGCGGGCGCTGGCCGAGCGCACCCGAAAACCGCTGATCGTCGGGTTCCTGCCCGCGCGCGACACCGCCCCCAGGCTCGAACGCTGGGAACGCGCGGTCGGGGACGCGCTGCGCGACGTTCCCGGCATCGCGGTGGTGGACGCCACGGGATGGCCTGCCGAGCAGGCCGCGGACCGCTTCGACGAGCGGACCGAGGCGATGGGGCACCTGCCGTTCACCCCGGAGTTCCAGGCGGCCGTGGCGATCGAACTCGGCGAGCTGGTGTCCGCGGTGCGCGAGGCGCCGCCGAAGGTGATCGCGGTCGACGGCGACGAGACGCTGTGGGGCGGTGTCGCCGACGAGTCCGGCCCGGAGACGGTCGAACTCGGGGGGCCGCGAGCGGTGCTCGCCCGCCGGTTGCTGCGGTGGCGGGACGCCGGCGCGCTGCTGGTGCTGGTGAGCAACAACGACGAAGCCACCGTGCGCGCGGTGCTCGACCGGCCGGACGCGCTCGTGCGCGCGGAGCACTTCAGCGTGCTGTCCACCGGCTGGCAGCCCAAGGCGGAACGGCTGGAGGCGGTGGCGACGGAGCTCGGGCTGGGCCTGGACAGCTTCGTGTTCCTGGACGACAACCCGGTCGAGGTGGCCGCGCTGCGGGCCGCGCTGCCGGAGGTGCTCACCCTGACCTGCCCCGGTGACGACGAGCTGGAGGCGTTCCTGACCAGGCTGTGGCCGCTGGTTCCGTCGGCCGTGACCCCCGAGGACGCGGTCCGCGCGGAGTCCTACCGGCTCGAACGCGAACGGGACGAGGTGCGGGCGCGGACGGAGTTCGCCGAGTTCCTCGCCGACCTGCGGCTGGAGGTGGAGGTCGTGGCGCTGACCGAGGCCACCGTGGAACGGGCCGCCCAACTCGTCCGGCGCACCAACCAGTTCGCGTTGCGCGAGGTCGACGACGGCGAGCTGGTGCGGTGGCGGCGGGACGGTGAGGTGTGGACGGCGTCGGCCCGGGACCGGTTCGGCGACTATGGGGTGATCGGGCTGCTGGCGATCCGGTCCCACGGGGAGGAACTGCGGGTTGTGGGGTGGCACCTGAGCTGCCGCGCGCTCGGCCGCGGGGTCGAGGAGCGCCTGCTGGACTGGTTGGCCCGCCGCGCGGAGAGCCTCGGGTGCCGGGCCGTGCGGCTGACCGCCGAAGCCACGCCGCGCAACGTCCCGGCCCGACGGCTCATCGCCGCGCTCGGTGGTGCCGACGCCGACGCGGACGAGCTGGACGTCACCGTGACCACGGCGCGGCTACGTGCGTTCCGCTCCTGGGAACAGCGATGAACGCCGGACAGAGAAGGGGTTCGATGGGGAATCCGCATGCGGCCGGGGCTGCCCCGCGCCGGACCGCCGAGGCGATCGAGCGCGGTGGCGCCGGGAAGCTGACCGTGGCCGATCTGCTGGCGAGCGCCGGCGCGCCGGGCAGCGCGGTCGCGGCACCCGCGGCCGACGTCGGCCGCTGGAACGCGGAACGGCTCGTATCGGTCATTTCGGCGGTGGCGGGCCGGATCCTGGGAAAGGAGGTCGACCGGGACACCGACCTGTTCGACGCCGGCGCCACGTCCGTGACCGCGGTCGAGATCGCCGCGGCGCTGGCGCGCGAGCACGACCTACCTGTCGAACTGGACGACCTGTTCGCCGACGCGCGGCCGCGGCAGCTCGCCCACCGCTGGCTCGCCGCGCACGGCACCCCGGCGCCTGCCGAGCCGTCCGCCCCGGCACGGCACTCCCCGGCGGTCGACGAGACACTCGTCCAGATCATGGCCGACGTCGCGCGCGCGGACAGCCTGCCGTTCGTGGGACCACCGCCACCGGACGCACCCCGGCGCCCCCTGCTTACCGGGGCCACCGGGTTCCTCGGCAGCCACCTGCTGCTGGACCTGCTGCGGCACAGCGACGCGCACGTGGTCTGCCTCGTACGCGCGGAGGACGACGAAGCAGCGCTCAGGCGCCTCGCCGAAGGACTGACCCACTTCCACCTGCCCTGGTCGGCCGAGGTGGCGCGCCGGGTGACCGCGCTGGCCGGCGACTTCCGGCGGCCGATGCTGGGGCTGTCCGCCGAGCGCTGGGCGGAGCTGGCGGACGAGGTCGACGCGATCGTCAACGTCGGCGCGGCCGTCGACTTCCTCCGCGGGTACCCGTCGCTGCGCCGGAGCAACGTGCTCGGCCCGCTGACGCTGGCGGAGCTGGCCATGACGGGCCGGATCAAGCCGCTGCACCATGTCTCGTCGGTCGCGGTCTTCAACGAGCTGGGCATCGGGTCGATGGGCGAGGACGACCCGGTGGCCCACCTCGACCGGCTCTCGGCCGGATACGACCAGACGAAGTGGGCGGCCGAGGCCGTCCTGCGCCGCGCCCGTGAACGCGGCCTGGTCGTCACCCTGCTGCGCCCGGCCGGGATCGGCGGGCACCCGGACACCGGCGCGCACAACGGGCACGACTTCTCCAGTGCGTTCCTCGCCGCGTACTCGCGCTTCGGCACCCTGCCCGCCTTCCGCTACCTGAACGTGGCCGCCGTCGACTGGGTGAGCCGGACGGCCGCGGCCATCGTGGGCGAACCGGGTGCGTGGGGTCGCACCTACCACCTCACCGGCGTGCCGAGGAGCCTGGACGAGGTCGTCCGGGACATGACGATCGGCGGCATGATCCCGCGCGTTCAGGACTGGGACCGGTGGCGGGACGAAACCCTGACCAGGATCAGGGAGGAACCGGTCCCGGAACTGGAGTTCCTGGCGCGGATGCTGCAGTCGCCCACCGCGGCGCGGCTGTGCGAGGCGCAGCTGTCCGCGCCGGCGGCGCGCTGCGACCGCACCCTGGCCTTCGCCGCCGGACACGGTCTTCCCGCCGCCTCCCCGTACGACGGCAGGGCGCAGCGGAGGACCCTGGAGGAGCTGGCCCGCAGCGGGGTGGCCCGGCTGCCGAGGCCCGGCGGCACGCCCTACCTGTGGTTCCACGAAACCATGGACGGAGAGATCGGGGCCGTCGGAGACAAGGCACGCACGCCGTGCACACTGGCGCTGCGGTTGTCGATCCAGAGCATGTACCAGTTGGTGACCGAGCGGCGGGTCGACGTCGGCGGGGACATCACCTGCGCCCTGCTGCACGCCGAGCCGCTGACCGTGCTGGCCGGCTCGCTCCGGGTGCGCCCGCAGGAGGGCATCCCGGTCCGCAACGGACTACGGCACCCCCTGATGCGGTACCGGCTGCAGTTGCGCGACGCCGACGGGCGGCAGTGGTGGCTGGCGGGCACGAAGACCGCGCGCGCCGGACGTGACCTGCTGCGCCAGACGCGGACGGTGACCGTCGAGATCGGCCGCGACGGCGAGGCGGCGAGCCACGCCGGTGAGGTCGCGGTGCCGGTGCGCAGCTACCTGCCCGACCAGGTCGACGGCCTGCGGGTTGATCCGGCCCTGCCGGAACGTGACCGGCGGCGGGCGAAGCTGATCTGGCTCGGCTGGTTCAACCTCCAGGTCGGCCGCGGCCTGCTCGAACCGTCGTTGCGTGCCGCTGCCGAACTGCTCGACCTGCGCCGGGGCGCCACCCACCAGGAGACACGCCGATGACCCTCAGCCCACTGCACCGCCGGGATGCCGTCCAGCTGGTGGAAGACATCCCGCTGCGGGTCGGGGACGGCACCCTGCTCAGGCTGCGCCGGATCGCGGTCGACGACGAACCGCGCCCGGCCGTGCTGCTCCTGCACGGGCATTCCGCCTCCTCGGACATGTTCACCCTGCCCGACATCCGCAACGTCGTCGACGTACTCGTCGACGCCGGGTACGAACCGTGGCTGCTGGACTGGCGGGGGAGCTGCCGGTTGCCGTACAACGAAACCGGTGCCCGGTTCAGCTACGACGACGTGGCGCTCTACGACATTCCCGGTGCGGTGCAGCACATCCGCGCGCGCATCGGCGAGCGGAAGCTGTTCGTCGTCGCGCACTGCATCGGAGCGCTGGCGCTGTCGATGAGCCTGACGGCGGGCCTGGTGCCCGGCCTCGACGGGGTGGTGGCCCACGGCGTGTTCCTCACCCCGAAGATGAGCGGATCGGCCAGGATGCGCGCCTCGTTCGGCGCCGAACTGCTGCGCACCCGCTTCGACCAGCTGCCCAGCGACTTCCGCAAGGTCGGGCTGTGGTCGCGGTACACGCCGCTGTTCGCGCTGCTGGCCCGGCGTGCTCCCTGCCCCGATCCCACCTGCGCGCTGGTGCACCGCAACTGGGGCCTCGGCGGGACGCTGTTCGTGCACGAGAACCTGGACCCGCGCACGCACCGCGGGCTGGCCGACCTGTTCGGCCCGGTGCCGACCTGGATCATCCCGCACCTGCGCCGGGTCGAGCTCGCCCACTCGGTGGTGCGGTGGAACGACCACGACGACCGCTACCGCGTGCTGCCGGAGAACGCGCTCGACGCGGCCGACCGGATCGACTGTCCGGTCCTGCTGCTGTCGGGGAGCCGGAACGAGGCGTGGTTCGACTCCAACAAGCTGTGCCACGAAGTGCTCTCGGCACGGCAGCCGCACCTCGACGTGCGGTACGTCGAGGTGCCGGGGTACGGCCATTTCGACGCCTTCGCCGGACGCGGTGCGGCGCTTGACGTGTTCGGGCGAATCCTGCGGTTCCTGGACGAGTTCCGGTGAGGCAGGGGGCTGCGGTCAACACAACCACGATCGGAGTGATGCAGTGGACAGCCTTGCCCACGCGGTGGCCGAAGGTGCCACGGGAGAACAGCTGCTGGCCGAGCCCGTTCCGGCCGACTACCTGGCCGCTCACCTGCGCCGCGAGGACGTGGGGATGTTCCGCGGCATCGCGGACAAGGACGTGCGCAAGTCGATCAGGGTCGGGTACGTGCCGATGCCCGAACTCGCCCCGGACGAAGTCCTCGTCGCCGTGATGGCCAGTTCCATCAACTTCAACACCGTGTGGTCGGCCACCTTCGAACCCGTGCCGACCTTCGGCATGCTGTCGCGGTTCGCGCGCCAGGGCGGGTTCGCCGCCCGGCACGACCGGGACCACCAGGTCATCGGGTCGGACGCGTCCGGGGTGGTGGTCCGGGCGGGCAGCGGGGTGCGGCACTGGAAGCCCGGCGACCACGTCGTGGTCAGTCCGGTCTACGTCGACGACCAGGAACCGCTGACCCACCACGACGGCATGCTGGGCGCGGGCCAGCTGGCGTGGGGCTACGAAACGAACTTCGGCGGCCTGGCCACCTACGCGGTGGTGCGCGCCTCGCAGGTGCTGCCGAAACCGGCGCATCTGACCTGGGAGGAGTCCGCCTGCTTTGCCCTGTGCGCCGGGACTGCGTACCGGATGCTGGTCGGGGAGCACGGCGCCAGGATCAAGCAGGGCGACATCGTGCTGATCTGGGGCGCGACCGGCGGGCTCGGCGCGTTCGCGGTGCAACTGGTCAAGAACGGCGGCGGGATCGCCGTCGGTATCGTCGGGTCCGAGGCGAAGGCAGGTCTGGCGCGACGGCTCGGCTGCGACCTCGTGATCAACCGGGAAGAGCTGCCGGACACCGGGGAACCGGACCTCGCCGCGCGGTCGCAGGCGGTCGGCAAGCACATCGGCAGGATCATCCGTGCCGGGCTGGGCGAGGATCCGCATGTGGTGTTCGACCACGTGGGCCGGGAGACCTTTGGGGCCTCGGTTTTTGTCGTCCGCCGTGGTGGAGTGGTGGTTACCTGCGGTTCGACCACGGGCTACCAGCACCAGTTCGACAACCGCTACCTGTGGATGAACCTCAAGCGGATCATCGGCAGCCACGGGGTCAACTACAGCGAGTTGGCCGAGTGCACCCG
This sequence comes from Streptomyces sp. NPDC057963, assembly GCF_042887155.1. Lineage (NCBI taxonomy): Bacteria > Bacillati > Actinomycetota > Actinomycetes > Kitasatosporales > Streptomycetaceae > Streptomyces > Streptomyces sp. NPDC057963. The sequence goes on along the minus strand of NZ_JBHVPX010000050.1, from coordinate 2,847 downwards.
GCTGTTCCGGCAGGGCATGCTGCGGCCCGTGCTCTCGGCCACCTATCCGCTCGCCGAGACCGGTGAGGCCGCCCGCCTGGTACAGCTCAACGAGCACGTCGGCAAGGTCGCCGTGACCTGCCTGGCGCCGGAGCCGGGCCTCGGTGTGACGGACCCGCGGGCGCGCGAGCGCGCCGGGATCGAGCGCTGGCACGAAACCGTCGGGCCGGCCGGGGGACGACCAGGCCGGAGCCGGCCCGACCGAGCCGTGCGGCCGGCTCCGGCCCCCGCTCCAGCACTTCCGAGCCTGACCCGAAAGGCGACCCCGATATGAGCCCGACCCTGATCGAATTCGACGGCGGATTCTCCTGCTACGCGCTGAGCGAGATCGAGGCCCGCTTCATCCACCAGGAGGTCTTCGTCGATCACGCCTACGGTGACGAGGACCTGGGCGAGGCCCCGTTCATCGTGGACGTCGGCGCCAACATCGGGCTGTTCTCGCTGAACATGCGCCGGCGGTATCCCGGCGCGCGGATCGTGGCCTACGAGCCCGCACCCGAAACCGCGCGCGTGCTGCGGCGGAACCTGGAGCTCCACGGGATCACCGACATCACCGTGCACACCCACGCGCTCGGTGCCGAGGCGGGCGCCGCCGCGTTCACCTACTACCCCGCCATGCCGGGGAACTCGACGTTCTACCCCGAAGGGAAAGCCGGTCAGAAGCAGGTCACCGCCGAACTGGTCGGCGCCGAGCAGGCGGAGGCGCTCTTCGCCTCGAGCCCGTTGACGGTCGGCGTCGAGCGGCTTTCGCGGTCGCTGGCCGAGCACCACCCGGACCGCACGGTGATCGACCTGCTCAAGATCGACGTCGAGGGCGCGGAACTCGACGTGCTGGCGGGGATCGACGAAACCGACTGGGCCAGGATCCGCAACGTCGCACTCGAAGTGCACAACACGGCGGTCTCACAGGTCGACGACGTGGAAGAACTGCTGCGGGACAAGGGAATGACCGTGACCAGCGAGCCCCACCCCCTCCTGGGGCAGGTCCTGGGAGTCTGCAACGTGAGGGCGTGCCGGTGACCGCGTTCCGGCTCGACGGCCCCGTCCTGGACCGTGGCCGCACCGGCCACCTGGCGTTCGGCCACGGGATCCACTACTGCGCCGACCACACCCCGGCCGGGCCCGGAGCCCGGAGCGCGATCGAGGCGATCTTCCGGCGGCTGCCCGGCCTGCGCCCGGCCGGAACCCCGGAACGGATCGCAAGCCCGGTCCTGCGCGGCCTGCGGACGCTGCCGGTGTCACCGAAAGCCGGAGCGCGAGGAGGCGCGGTGTGAAGATCGCAGTGCTGTCGCTGGGCTCGCGCGGCGACCTTGAGCCGAACCTCGCCGTGGCGGAGGAACTTCGCACCCGTGGCCACCACCTGGTGCTGACCGTGAACACCGCCCACCTGGACCGGGTGAGCCAGGCCGGTTTCGAGGCGTGCGAGATCCCGGTGGATCTCAGCGGGGTGCTCCGGCAGTTCATGCTGTCCCGCAGCCTGGTCAAGTTCGGCAGGGAAGTGGCGCGTCTCGAGGCCCGCGCCGGCGCCGCCATCGACGAAGCGCTCATCGCCGGCTGTGCGGGCGCAGACGCCGTCGTGACCAGCCCGATGACCACCCTGCGCGCGCAGTGCGTCGTGGAACGGAACGCGCAGCCGCTGGTGCTCAACCTGCCCTACCCGCTTGAGCGGTCGAGCGCCTACCACCCGTCGTTCCTCGGCGACTACTTCCTGCCGCCCCTCCTGCGACGGCCGGCGCACGCCGTTTTCGAGCAGGTCTACCGGCAGGCTAACCGGGCAACCATCCGGCGCATCCGCCGGCGGCTCGGCCTGCCCGGCACCGGCCTCAACTCCTTCGCCCGCCTGCGGGCGCAACGGACACCCCAGGAACTGCTGGTGAGTCCGGTGTTGTTCCCGAAACCGCCCGACTGGCCGGACTACTGCACGATCGCCGGCATGCCGGCGTCCTCCGGTGAGCGGAACCCCGACCCGGAACTCGATGTATGGCTGAGCCATGGCGAACCACCGGTGTTCTTCGGATTCGGCAGCATGCCACTGCAGGACCCGGCCGGGCTGCTCGAACTGATCGGCGAGGTCGCCACGCGACTGGGCGTGCGCGCACTGGTCGGCGCCGGCTGGTCCGACCTCCCGCCGGGCGACCGGGGGAGGACCTTCGTCGCCCGCTCGATCGACTACCGGCGCGTGCTGCCGCGATGCACCGCGGCGGTCCACCACGGCGGCTCCGGCACCACCCACGATGTCGCCCGCGCGGGCATCCCGGCGGTGGTCGTGCCGGTCGGTGGAGACCAGCCGCTGTGGGGCAGACAGGTGCGGGATCTGGGCATCGGTGTCACCTTCCCGTTCCGGAAGCTGACGGGTGAGGGGCTGCACGACGCGCTCGCGACCGTCCTGGCTCCACAACCCCGGCAGCGGGCGAAGACCGCCGGACTGGCCGTGCGGCGCGAGAACGGCACCCTTCGGCTCAGCGACACCGTGGAACGGGTCCTGCTCTGACCGGGAAGGTTCACCGGAGTGAAGCTCAGCCGAGCGGCTGCTCGGCGCACGATCTGCTGCAGCGTCTGCCCCTCCTGGCCGGTCACTCTGCGCACACGGACAGGCTCTGCCACCGCGACCCCGGCAGCCGGATCGGACGTCACCGCACATCCAACCGCCGCGACCACTGACCCGGCGAACCTTCCCGGTCAGGCGGGCAGTGCGAAGGAGCGGCACGGCGTGCTGCTCACGTCCCCCAGTACGAAGAGTTTGCGCCTGTGTGGGCTGCTGTTGTTGAAAAGAGGTCTCTGCGTCCGAGCGGCAGCGCGATGCGCTGC
>NZ_JBHVPX010000049.1:0-19335 GCF_042887155.1 Streptomyces sp. NPDC057963 | reverse complement strand
CACCGCCACACGTCACCAGCTTCGAGGTCCCCACCCATGACAGGAACAACGACCACGCCGACAACCCGTCACACCAAACGCGGTTGCAGTACTAGCCTTGCCCCCGTTGTTCGATGGCCGCCAGGGCCGCCGGCACGGATCTGTCCTGGCAGCCTACGCGGCATGGACCTTTCGGTTCGTCGTCATGCGGTACATGGTGGCACGGTCTCGAATGGCGTCTCGAACGGATTCGCTCGCATGGGGATTCGCCGGACGTGGGGGCGGCCTTCGTCTGATCCTGTGCTCCGACCAAGGTGCACGTGACCACGACGAAGGCCGTGAGGGTGAGTCTGCTGCCAGATGCTGTCTGGAGGGAAGCGTTCGCGGAGTCGTCACGCTTCCAGGGCGAGTTCTACGAGTGCCTGGCCGCTCGGCGCGACGAGTTGTTCGAGCTGATGGACGCGGTGCTGTGTGCGGACGGTGCGGTGAAGTCCCCGGTGGACCTGACGTTGTTGCCCGAGCATCGTCGTGGGCATGGAGCGATGTACGGCGGTCTCAACCAATCCCGGATATCCCAGCACACACCGCTCCCCGTACCTCAACTACACCCCCACGAAAGGACAGTGGTCCACCGACCCGCAGATGAAGCGCCGGACCGTCAGCCGGATCACAAAGCCCTGATCAACGAGCGGAAGGTCTTTCAGCCTGCGCTGGTATCGGTCGTGGACTCGGTCCGAAAATCGGCCGCAGTCCGGACAGGCAGCCCCGGCCGCGCGACCTCTCGCCACCACCTCGACCGTGCCGAACGCGGCCGTATCCGCCTCGACACCCACCTCGTCGATCCCGTCGAACACCAGCGAGTCCCAGAACGGTCCATCGGACTGCACGACCAGCACCATCACCGTCCACAGCCGACCACGGCATCGACCGACAAGCACCTGATGGAGCGTCAGTTCTGGCTGTAAGGCGACAAGGCGTACGCCGTCTCACACGAGCCAGTCCCTCGCAATCGAACATCGACGTAACGCACCGCGACGGCTCCCCAAGGTCTGTGCCAGAACCCATTTCTCGTGAACATTCCCGAGCCCGTCGACCTCCGGTCGCTACCCGGCGTGCCGGGCGAAGCTGTGGCGGAAAGTGAGAAAAGCCACACCCCGACATGGTCCCCCGCGTCCGCTAAAGTCGAGTGAGACCCGCCCTGAACTGGGATTTTGCGTCGCCCACAGAGATGTGATCGCCGCGGGTCAAGCTTTACTGGAGGTTCGTATGACCGATCTGGCATTTCGCTCCGCAGGCCAGCTCGCTGCCGCCGTCGCGGCAAAGGAGGTATCGAGCGTCGAGTTGCTCGACCACTACCTCGCCCGGGTGGAGCAACTCGATCCGAAGGTGAACGCGATTGTCGCCCGGGACGAGGAGGGTGCGAGGGCCGCAGCGCTGGAGGCCGACCGCACGGTCTCGCGCGGCGAACCGCTCGGCCGCCTGCACGGCGTCCCTGTCACGATCAAGGACAGTCTCGAAGTTGCGGGCATGCGGACCACCGGGGGTTCGACCCGCTGGGGGGAGCATGTCTCGACGAGCGACGCCGAGTCGGTCGCGCGCCTCAAGAACGCGGGAGCGATCGTGTTCGGCAAGTCCAACATGCCGCCGGACGCCCGGGACTGGCAGACCTACAACGAGGTCTACGGGACCACGAACAATCCGTGGGACCCGACCCGCGGACCTGGCGGTTCGTCCGGCGGGTCCGCCGCGGCGCTCGCCGCTGGGCTGACCGGCCTGGAGCTCGGCGGCGACTCGGCGGGCTCGATTCGGGTGCCTGCCCACTTCTGCGGCGTCTACGGGCTGCGCACGTCGTTCGGGATTGTGCCGAGGTACGGGAGCGTCTCGGGACATGCCCCTGGGACGCTGGCGGATTTCGATATGGCGGTGCTTGGCCCGCTCGGCAGGCACGCCGACGACCTCGACCTGGGTCTCGACATCCTCGCAGGAGCGGACCACGACCGCGCCCCGGCTTGGCGGCTGGAGCTGCCCGCCACCAGGTCGACCACTCTGCGGGGCTTTCGGGTCGCGGCATGGCTCGAAGACCCGTTCTGCCCCGTCGACAGCGAGCTGGTCGCGATCATGCAGGCGACGCTGGAAGCGGTGCGGGCCGAGGGCGCCGTCGTGGTCGAGGGCAAGGGACCGGTCGGGCTCGAAGAAACGATGGCCCTCTATGAGCCGTTGCTGATGGCGCAGAGCGGGTTGGTCGAGTCGGACGAGTCGTATGCCGGGCTCGTAGACTTCGCCGCCGCTGAAGGGGCCGCGGGCGGGTTCGCGTCGGACCTGACGGTCAGCTTCCGTGAGTGGCACGCGCTCGACGAGCGTCGGCAGCACTCCCGGCGCCGCTGGGCCGAGTTCTTCCGCGACGTCGACGTGCTCCTCTGCCCGGTGACCCCCACGGCCGCCTTCCCCCACGACCAGCAGGCCGATCCCACCTGGTCGGTCCGGACACTGCAGGTCGACGGCGCCGACCGGCCGTATCGCGAGATGCTCACGTGGATGGCGCCGTCGGCGGTCAACCATCTGCCCGCGGCGGTGGCACCTGTCGGGACGACCCGGGACGGGCTTCCGGTCGGTATCCAGGTGATCGCGCCCTACCTGCACGACCGCACCGCGGTCCAGTTCGTGCGGTGCCTTGCGGAGGTGATCGGCGGATTCCGCCGCCCGCCGGGCTTCTGAGCGCCGCCACCGGGCTTTGCCGGCCCGCGGCGTAGCCGGCGGCGAACTGGACACCGTGTTCTCGTCGTACGCGGAACGCTTCCCGGCCCGGCCTGTGCCTGCGGGCAGGCGCAGGCCGGGCCGGTCGTGGTCGACCCGCCGCGGATCGCGAGGCACTGAGTAGGCCCGCACGGCTCGCTCACCGCGTCCCCGAAGCCGCTGGGCCCGATCACGGGTACCTTCATGCGGTGGTATCTCTTGTCGCCGGGACCGGAGATACCACCGCGGTCGGTCTCAGGGCAGGAATTCGTAGAACGGGCCGTCAGGCGCGAAGTTGCGAGAACACAACGTCACGTCCCTGCCCTTGAGATAATCCAGAAACCACTCACCGAATCCCCAGCACACACCGCACCCCGTACCTCAACTACACCCCCACGTAACGACAGCAGCTCCTGGCCGGCGTTGGCATCAGCGTGGGCAGGTACCTCTGGTTTCAGCGAGGGCGCTCCTGCTCGCTGTGATAGGCGCGGGCCAGTAGCCCAGCGAACGCAGCGGTCCGCTCGACGCCGTATCGACCGCCTCGGCTCTGGTGAAGCAACGCCTGGTCTACCTGCTCGGGAGTGAATCCGTTTCTCGCCGGGTCCTGAACGATCTCTTCAATGGACGGTGGTGCGTGCCGGTGAGCACGCTCGCTCACGGCCCCGGGCGCAGTTCCGGCGAGGGCAGGCCTTTGGTCGGTTCATGCGGCAGCCTGCAGCGGGAGTTTCGACGCAGAACTCGTCACCTTCCGCGACGAACGCGGCCGTGAGCTTCTCGACCTACCGACGCACCGCGCCCACACCGGACACCCCCGCAGCCGTCCGCTTCCTACCGGCGTTCGACAACGCGGTACTCGGCTACAGGACCGCAGCCGCATCATCGACCACGCCCACCTCGGCCTGTCCGTCGCCGGCCTACGCGCCGTCCTCGTTGCCGGACGCGTCGCCGCCATATGGACCGTGCACCACGAACAGCTCTTTGAGTGTCGGCTGTGCGTCGCGGGCGGCGGTTCCTGCCACACGGTCAACGGCGCTCACCAGTCCCGAAGCTGTGATTGCGTTCGACTGCGCCGTCGCGCTTGAGAGTGCGGATGATCGGCGCGGTCTCGACCGTGTCGACGCCCAGGAGAGTACCGATGCGGTCGGAGAGGTACACGTAGAGGGACTCGTCGTCGGAGCAGAGGACAATGGCCAGGAGGTTGGTCCGCCCCGTAGTGGCGGCGGCGTAGGCCACTTCAGGGTGGCCTGCCAGCGCGGCGCCGGCGGCAGCAAGCTGCGAGGGCTGCACCGACATCCAGATGGCGGTGCCGGACGGGTCACCCAGCAGACGCTCGTCCATGTTCAGGACGAAGAAGAGTGCTCCGGCCGTGCGCAGGTGCGCAATGCGGCGGCGCACCGTCGACTCGTGACAGCGGGCCTCGACGGCCAGCGCGGCGTGCGACGCGCGGCCGTCGCGGTTCAGCGCGGCGAGCAGGACGTTGTCGAGATCCGTGAGTTGCACCGGCGCTGCCTGGGAGTGAGGGGTCGGGTACGAGGGCGCGAGGGCATCCGTCTGTTCCCGGCTCAACGCGGCAGTGGGACCGTCCCAGGTGGTCGGTCCGCCCTTGAAGAGCCGCAGCATGCGATGGGCGGTGATCGAGGTGACCCGGCGGCTCGAAGGGAGCCTGTCTATCAGCAGCGCGTCCCGGTCGCTGTCACTGTGCACTGCGAGGTGGCAGATGATCTCGGTTCCGCCGGAGGCGAGTTGGACCCATCGCGTGTCCTCGCGCTCGGCCAGTGCCTGGGCCAGACCGAGCGAGGCGCTGGGTACGCACTGCAGCCGCAGTGCCCACACGGTCTGCCCGACGGGCCGGGGATTGAGCCGGCCGACGACCCGGAGCCCGGCCGTCTCGCGCAGCCGGGCGTAGCGGCGGGCGGCCATCTGGTCGGAGACGCCCAGCACTGAGGCAATCCGGCGCAGTGGTGCGCGGCCATCAATCTGTAGTGCATGAATGAGCTGGAGATCGATGTGTTCCACGCCTTTCGACTCTATCTCGCGCAGTATCCGGCATACGCGTCCGGACTCGTTGCACCCCCTCCCGGCCGGTCCGGATCCTGACGACGCAGGCCCGTGCGGTGGCTGGCCCCGTGAAGCCGCCCCCTGATGGCGACTGCTGCAGGCGCAGCCGCCGCCATCAGGAAAGAGAAGAAGAGGAGGACGGGAGGCGTCGGCGCAACGCCCGCGCCCCCGACGGCACATGAGCACATTCCGTGACCTTCGGCACTACATCGAAAACATGACCGAGACGCTCGGGAAGGACGAGGTTCTCCGGATCGACGGCGCGGACCGGGATCTGGACATCGGCGGCATCACCGAACTGATGGCGGAGAAGGAAGGCCCCGCCCTGATGTTCGACAACATTCCCGGCTTCCCCGCGGGATACCGGGTGTTCACCAACTTCATGGGGACGGCGGCCCGGACCGCGGTGGCGCTCGGGCTGCCGCCCGGCACCGCGAAGCTGGACATCGTGCGGGCCTGGAAGGACCTGAGCAAGCGGATCGAACCGATCCCGCCGGTCGAGGTCCCCACCGGACCGGTCCTGGAGAACGTCCTGACCGGCGACGACGTGGACCTCGGTGTCTTCCCGGCGCCCCGGTGGCACGACGGGGACGGCGGCCGCTACATCGGCACCGCCTGCATGGTCATCGCCCGGGATCCCGACAGCGGCTGGGTGAACATCGGCACCTACCGGGCCTGCGTCCAGGGCCCGGACCGGCTCTCGCTGTGGATGCTCGGCAACCGGCACGCCAGGGCCATCGCCGAGAAGTACTGGGAGCGCGGCCGGAACTGCCCGATCGCGGTGGTGGTGGGCCAGGACCCGATCCTGTCGACCGCCGCGGCGATCGCCGCACCGTCCGGGATGTCGGAGTACGACCTCGCCGGCGGACTCCGCGGAGAGCCGGTCGAGGTGCTGTACCCCCAGGGCAGCGACCTTCCGGTGCCGGCGCACGCGGAGATCGTGATCGAGGGCGAACTGCCGCCGGTCGAGGAGGAGTCCGTACTGGAGGGGCCCTTCGGGGAGTGGACCGGCTACTACACGCACTCGGGCCAGGAGACGGTGGTCCGGGTGACCCGGATCCTGCACCGGAACGACCCGATCATCCTGGGCGCCCCGCCGATGCTCCCGACCGTCCCGGCCGGCGACCAGGCCGTACCCCTGTACTCGGCATCAGTGACCTGGGACCACCTGGAGGCCTCCGGCGTCCAGAACATCAAGGGAGTGTGGGCGTATGCCCGCCAGCTCCTGATGGTCGTCTCCATCGAACAGACCGGCGCGGGCGACGCCATGCACGCGCTCCTGGCGGCGGCAGGGCGCAAGCGCACCGGCGGCATGGAGCGGTACTTCGTCGTGGTCGACGAGGACATCGACATCACCGACATCAACCACGTCCTGTGGGCGGTGTTCACCCGCGTCGACCCGTCCGAGTCCCTCCAGGTACTGCGCGCGCCCACCACCGCCATCGACCCGCGGCTCTCGCCCGAACGGCGCGCCGCCGGCGACCTGTCGATGGGCATCGTGCTGATCGACGCGACCAAGCCGTTCGCGTGGAAGGACCGGTACCCGGCAGCCAACCGCGTCGACGAGACGACTCGCGACGAGCTGCGCAAGCGCTGGGCAGGGCTCCTGTCGATGTAGCCCGGCACCGCGGGGTAGGGGGGCAGCGCGCTGCCCCTCCCCCCCCGCAAGTCCGTCCTCTGCCCCCATCCCCGCCGCGACTGGAGCCCGCTGTGACAACCGCTTCCCCAACCCGCCTCATCGTCGGAGTCACCGGTGCCACCGGGGCCCCGCTCGCTGTTCGCCTACCGGAAATCCTGCGGGAGGTGCCGCAGGTGGAGACCCATCTCGTGCTGAGCACCTGGGCCCGCTCCACCATCGAGGTGGAGACGCCCTACACCAGCAGACACTGCGCCGAACTCGCCGATGTGACACATCCTCGTGGATCACATCGTCATGCGGATCCTCGGCCAGTTCGATCTCCCCGTGGGCACCGCGGACATCGCGGAGCGGTGGCAGGGCCTGGTCCATACGCGCAGCCACGGACCCATGTCAGGAACGGATCGGCTGCAGCAGCGCAGCCCATGACCGCACCCAGGGCACGGTGGGCGTCCGCTGCGAACAGGGATGGCGTGAGTCCGGCCTCGGGGCACGGCAGCGTCGAACTTCGTATGCCCGATGCGGAGGAGGACGAGCTCGGCGGTGTCGACCGCTCCGGTCCTCGCTCCGCGCGGCGGCGCAGCAGCTCGGCTGGAGGGCCGAGAGTTTCGCCATGGTCGGCACCCAGCGCGGGACGATGGTGGGGGTGGTGGACCGCCGCGACGTTCCCGCCCCATTCGCTGGGGAGGTCCAGGGTGACATGGCCCGCCGTATGCGTGCTGCCGTCGACCGGGTCGGCCGCCCAGGCGGCGAGCCACGCCGACCCTCACCCACTGCCGGAGCCGACCCTCACATGCCCACTGCGGCCTTCAGAATCGCGTACGCCGAAGCCTCGAGAGACGAGGCTGCCCCCAGCAGCGACGACTTGCTGACCTGAAGAGACCATTGCCGTATACGAGTCGGCACGTGGGCTGTGCAGTACAGGACCTACGGGGCCGGCGGTCAGGGAGCTGGCCCACGTGATGGGAATCTCTGGAAATGGATCTGTCGGGAGTTCCGTGAAATCCCAGGTCAGAGGGGGTATGCGGGAACGTTCCTCTCGGGCAGTTCTCGACGATGGGGGTTGGTTCGCTCGAGGATGTGCTGTTTCCCGGGAGCGATGTTCGGTTGGAGCGGGTGAGCGTCTCTGCTGAGGTGCTCCGTGTGAAAGCGGCGGCCTGCGGCCCGCCATGGCCAGGTGACGGCGATTCGCAGGTGGAGGCGGCGGCCTTCGCGGGTGAGGCGGGCGGCGGCATGCAGCAGCTGGTAGCGGAGCTTCTTGGGCTCGGCATCGGCGAGTTCGCCGTGCAGGAGCAGGGCGCGGGTGCAGGCGGGCAGGTCGATCGCGGTCAGGGACAGCTCCAGCCAGGCCGCGTTGATATGGAAGTGGCGGGAGGGGAAGCGGCCGAAGCCGGTGGTCTTGCCGCAGCGGATGCGGTCTTCGAGCCGGGCGTGTGCGCGGTGGCGGACCTCCAGATGCTGCACGGAGCCCTCTCCGTAGGGGGTGTCCGTGAGGAAGACCTGGTGGCGCATGCCTTCATCGAGGTTGAACAGGGAGAGCCGGGCACCGGGGTGCGGTCGCTCGCGGCGGACGTTGATCCGGGTGCCGTCGGGATATCGGGTCAGGTCGATCATGCCGGTCAGCTCGGCGACCTCGGCTGAACCGCTAAGGAACCGTCCTGTTCCAGGGCCGGGTGCCAGACCTGCCGGGGCAGGGCCCGGATCGCGTGGCGGACCGGTTCGGTGACGGGGTGTCCGACGGAGAAGCGCGTCTGGATGCCCTGTTGGCGCAGGTTGCGTAGGTGGGCCAGGACGTGCGTGGGTGGCGGCCGGGAGCGTCAGTGCCATGGACATACGGCCCGTAATGTCCCTGCCTGAGACCGCTGCGCTCTCACACCCGCGCCCTGCCGCACCCGCTCCGTTCGCTCGAGATGGACGACGAGACTGTCGCGGAACGGGGAAGGCCCATTCCGTGATTCGCGCGCGGGCGTCGTAGCTCAGCTGTCGCGAATCACCCCGTCGAAGCACGACCGTGAGAAGGATTTCCCCACACCATCTAATCAGCCATGGTCGTCGACACCATCGCCTGATGCCTTGTTGTTGCACACAGGGTCGACCAGAAGTCAACAGTGAATGCTGGGTCATTCACACTGCCTTCCAGCTGGCTGCATAATTCTTTGCCCACACCGCCGGACTCACTGTCAAGCGCGATATCCCCCACAGCTGAAAACTGCTGAGCAGCCGCCCTGGCCTGCAATGTTGTGGTGTTACGGTGGAATCTGGCTAACTCTCAACACCTGAGGTTGACGAAGTGAGAAATCGGCTTGTCGTCAAGGGCGCGCGGCAGCATAATCTCCGTGACGTGTCCGTGGAACTGCCGCGGGACGCGCTGATCGTGTTTACGGGTGTGTCCGGATCCGGAAAGTCAAGTCTGGCGTTCGATACTATATTTGCCGAAGGTCAGCGGCGCTATGTCGAATCCCTCTCGGCATATGCGCGACAGTTTCTCGGGCAGCTTGAGAAGCCCGACGTCGATGCCGTCGAGGGGCTGTCCCCGGCGATCGCCATCGATCAGAAGACGTCGAGTCGCAACCCGCGCTCCACAGTCGGCACCATCACCGAGGTCTACGACCACCTGCGGTTGCTGTACGCCCGCATCGGCCGCCCCCATTGCCCCGAGTGCGGCGAACCAGTCAGCCGGCAGACCCCGCAGCGCATCGTCGACCTGCTGCTGGACGAGGACGAAGGGACCCGTTTCCAGGTGCTGGCCCCGGTCGTCCGTGACCGAAAGGGCGAGCACGCCGAGGTTTTCCGTCAGCTGTCCGCTGACGGATTCAGCCGGGTGCGGGTGGACGGGACGGTCCTCGCACTGGCCACCCCGCCCGCGCTCGACAAGCGCAAGAAGCACTCCATCGACGTAATCGTGGACAGGCTGGCCGTCAAGCGGGATATCCGGCAGCGGCTGACGGAGTCAGTGGAAACTGCACTGGGAGTCGGTGGCGGTGTCCTGCGGGTCGAGTTCATCGACCGGGAGCCTGGCCGGGCCGGACGCGAGCTGGTCTTCTCCGAGGCGATGGCCTGCCCACGCTCCCACGACATCGGCCTGGAGTCGCTGGAGCCGAGGCTGTTCTCCTTCAACGCCCCTTGGGGCGCCTGCCCTGCCTGCACGGGCATCGGTTCGGCCATGGAAGTCGACCCCGATCTCGTCGTACCCGACGAGACCAAGTCGCTGGCCGAGGGCGCCATCGCCCCATGGACCAACACCAGCGGCGCCGACTACTTCACCCATCTCCTCGAAGCTCTGGCCGCCGACGCCGGATTCAGCACCGCCACTCCCTGGCACCAGCTCTCCTCCGAGACGCGGGAGATGGTGCTGCACGGGGCGAACCGTCGGCTGCACCTCTCGTTCCGGAACCGGCTGGGCCGCGAGCGTTCGTACCTGGCCCGCTTCGAAGGCGTGATCCCGCACATCGTGCGCCGCTTCGCCGAAGGCATCGAGTCCGGTGGCGCGTCGAATCGCTTCGGTGGATACATGCGTGCAGTGCCCTGTGCAGCCTGCGGAGGCGCCCGCCTGGCCCCAGCCGTCCTGTCGGTCACCGTGGGAGGGCACAGCATCGCTCAGGCAGCCGCGCTGCCGCTCGGTGAACTCGCCCGCTTTGTGGCGGCGTTGCAGCTGACGGGCAGTGAGCGGCGGATCGCGGAAGCCGTCCTCGCGGAGATCGGTGAGCGGTTGCGATTCCTGCTCGACGTGGGCTTGGACTATCTCTCACTCGACCGGCCTGCCGCCTCCCTCTCCGGCGGGGAGGCCCAACGGATCCGGCTGGCAACGCAGATCGGCGCCGGCCTGACCGGCGTGCTCTACGTGCTGGACGAGCCCTCCGTCGGGCTTCACCAGCGCGACAATCAGCGGCTCATCGAAACACTCAAGCGGCTACGCGACCGTGGCAACACCGTGATCGTCGTCGAACACGACGAGGAGACCCTGCAGGTCGCCGACTGGGTGGTCGACATCGGCCCCGGCGCCGGTACACACGGCGGCCGCATCGTCTGCTCAGGCACCGTGCAGGAGGTCGCCGAGCACCCCGAGTCCGTCACCGGCGCCTATCTCTCCGGACGCCGAACCATTCCCCTGCCCGCACGGCGCCGAAAGCCGACAGCGGGCCGGGCCCTCACCGTGCACGGGGCCTGCGAGCACAACCTACGTGACATCACCGTGTCCTTCCCGCTCGGTCTGTTCACCGTGGTCACCGGCGTCTCCGGCTCCGGCAAGTCGACCCTGGTCAACGACATCCTGCACACCGCCCTCGCCCAGCAGATCCACCGTGCGCACAAGGTGCCCGGCCGCCACCGCACCATCGACGGCGTCGAACACCTCGACAAGGTGGTCCAGGTCGACCAGACCCCGATCGGCCGCAGCCCTCGGTCCAACCCGGCAACCTACACGGGCGTCTTCGACCACCTGCGCAAGCTGTTCGCTCAGACCCCGGGGGCAAAAGTCCGTGGCTACCAGCCCGGCCGGTTCTCCTTCAACGTCAAGGGCGGCCGCTGCGAGCACTGCTACGGCGATGGCACCGTCAGGATCGAGATGAACTTCCTACCGGACGTGTACGTGCCGTGCGAGGTGTGCAGAGGCGCCCAATACAACCGCGAGACCCTGGATGTCCACTACAAGGGCAAATCCATCGCCGACGTCCTCGCCATGACCGTGACAGAAAGCCTGGAGTTCTTCGACGGCCACCAGATCATCTCCCGCCACCTACGGGCCCTGGACAACGTCGGGCTCGGCTACGTCAAGCTCGGCCAAGCGGCCACCACCCTGTCCGGAGGCGAGGCGCAGCGTGTCAAACTCGCCGCCGAACTCCAACGCCGTAGCCGCGGTCGAACCCTCTATGTACTGGACGAACCCACCACCGGCCTGCATGTCGCCGACGTTGACCGGCTGCTGACTGCCCTGCAACGCCTCGTCGACGGCGGCAATACGGTCGTCGTCATCGAGCACAACCTCGACGTGATCAAAACGGCCGACTGGATCGTCGACATGGGCCCAGAAGGCGGACACCGAGGCGGAGAGGTCGTCGCCGAGGGCACCCCGGAGGAGATCGCGGCCCACCATTGGTCACACACCGGGCAGTTCCTCAAGCACTTGCTGGGGAACCGATGAACGCCACGGATCTGCAGGACTCGCAGGACCCGCTGGACCAGGACGACGAGAGCGAGGCGCCTCCACCCGGTCTTCCCACGGACAGCGGCACCGTCGACCAGGTCAAGGACTACCTCCGGCTCATTGCCAAGGTCAAACTGCTCACCGCCGAACAGGAGGTGGAGCTGGCCAAGCGCATCGAAGCCGGACTGTACGCGGAGCGCCTTCTCGCCGAAGAGCCTGGCCTGGACCCGCACTACCGTCGCGAACTCAGCTTCCTCGCTGAAGACGGACACCGCGCCAAACAGCACTTCACCGAGGCCAACCTCCGCCTGGTGGTCGCCGTCGCCAAGCGCTTCACCGGACGAGGTCTCCACTTTCTTGACCTCGTTCAGGAAGGCAACACCGGACTCATCAGAGCCGTCGAGAAGTTCGACTACGTCAAGGGCTTCAAGTTCTCCACCTATGCCACTTGGTGGATCAAGCAGGGAGTCTCCCGGGCCCTTGCCGATCAGAGCCGCACCATCCGCATCCCAGTGCATACCGTGGAAATCATCAACCGCGTGGCGCGGATCCGCCGTGAGTTCCTCCGCGACACCGGGTCCGAGCCCACCCCGCAGGAACTGGCCGACAAGGCGGAAGTCCCGATGGAGAAACTGATCGCACTCGACGCCTACACCAAGGAGCCCGTTTCGCTGGACGTCAGTCTGTCCGACGATGGCAATACCGGGTTCGGTGATCTCATCATGGACAGCGACTTGCCCTCCCCCTGGGAAGTGGTCGCCTTCGGACTTCTCCAGGAAGCCATCCAGGCCGTCCTGGCCGGCCTCAGCCCTCGTGAAGCCGGCATCATCTCTCTACGGTTCGGCCTTCTCGGCGGTCGCCCGCGGACCCTGGAGGAGATCGGCAACACCTACGGCGTGACCCGCGAGCGTATACGCCAGATCGAGGGCAAAGCGATGAGCAAGCTCCGGCACCCCTCACGCTCCCATGAGCTGCGGGATTACCTCAGCGACGGGTGAAGCGCACCGCTTGATGTTCCAGGCCCGCTTGATCTGCGACATCCAAGCCGCCCACCAAACCGCAGCAGGGAGCCGGTGTACCGGCTTGCCCACCTCTCGTTCAGGACTACAGTCCCGACGAGAGTGGGCCAGCACGGCGATGCGTCCAAGGTGGCCGGTGCCCTGGTCTCCGTCCTGCTGCCCAAGCAGGACATGCGGCGTCATGCCTGGACTCTGACCAGCCGGCAGGAGATCCACCCTGACGACTTCGAGCGCACCGGCGAACTGCTCGCCTGGCTTGCGAACAAGACCGGTGATTTTCACCGCGACCCCGATGGCGGTGTCCGCCTGGGACGGATCCGGTTCCATGGAGAGCGTCAGCCCGATCCGCTGGTGGTGCGTGACGGCACCGTCGTCTGGCCGTCGTAGCTGGGTTCCTTCTTCGCGGCTGGGGTGGCGACTTTCCTGGTAGGGTGCCCGGCCATGAGAGTGGGGCGGCCCATCGATCGTGCTCTTGGAGCGCACCAGGCGCGCAGGCGGAAGGGGGACTTCTTCCGCTGCTGCGGTGTAGGTTCTCGCGGTTCGTGTCCTGTTAAGAGGTTGTGAGCTGCGGCTGGCCCGGGTGTCTCACGCTGTGTCCAAGCTGGCCAGTCTCATCGTTGCGTCCGAATCCTCATCCCGGCCACGATTAGCAGGCGGTTGGCCCGCAGGAGACCAGTAGGACTCTGCCAGGTCGCTCCGGCTCCTGATTTTGGATGCTGGTGGGCGGTGACGTCATGGGGCAGCACCGTGGCGGTGATGCCATGCGGTAGCCCCGTGCGGCCGTAGCCACACGGGGCTGCCCGGGCGCTTCAGCTGAGTTGTGCCTCAGCGAAAGGCGGCGATGTTACGGGCGACCCAGTCGTTGAAACGGCGCGGAGCGCGGCCGAGGACTCGTTCCACGTCCGAGCTGATCCGCAGTTCGGCAGGGTTCGGGGCGGAGACGATGTCCAGGGTGTCGTCGGCGAGCTCCGGCGGCACGAACCGGGCCATCGCGGCCTTGGCCTCCTCACGGGTGAGTTCGTGGAACCGCACCGGCGAGCCGAGCGCGGCGGCGATGGCCTCCGCCTGCTGACGGGGCGTGATCACCTCGGGCCCGGTCAGCTCGAAGATTCCGCCGGTGTGCCGGTCGTCCAGCAGGCAGGCCGCCGCGACCTCGGCGATGTCTGCCGGGTCGACGACCGGAACCCCGACATCGCCGAAGGGTGCGGCGACCATCCCTTGCGTGCGGACAGACTCCGCCCACGCCAAGGCGTTGGAGGCGAAGCCGCCCGGTCGCAGGACGGCCCAGTCCAGGCCGGACTCTCTCAACGCGTCCTCCACTGCGCGCAACGCGATCCGCGACAGGCCGAGTGGCCTGGTCGCCACGCCCTGCGAAGACAGCAGGACGACTCGGCGGACCCCGCTGGCAGCGGCCAGGTCGATAATGTCGATCGGCCTGGCTTCGGAGGCGTGCAGGTCGCCGGACAGCAGGAGGAACAGCGCCTTCGCCCCGTCCAGAGCGGGGGTGAGGTCCTGCGGCTCGGCCAAGTCGGCCGGCACGTGCCGGACCCCGTCAGGCATCACCGCCGCGTGCCGTGACACCGCCGTCACGTGCTCGCCCGCGTTGGCCAGGGCCTGCGTCAAAGGCCGGCCCACGTTCCCGGTAGCTCCGGTCACCACGATCATGTTCAGCTCCTAGTCCGTTGTGCACTACGGCAATTGACGCTAGGAGGCAGGCTTACTTTTCGTAAGGACATACCCAGAGGTAAGCTCCGGACATGAGGGAAGGTACGCAGCTGAGGCAAGGCGAGGCGGGCAATCGGTATGAGGTGTTTCACACCGACTGCCCTGCGCGCGACGTGGTCGACCACGTGACCAGCAGGTGGGGTATCTGGGTGCTGATTTCCTTGCGGAGCACCGACCTTCGGTTTTACGAGCTGCGCGACAGCATCCAGGGCATCAGCGAGAAGATGCTTGCTCAGACACTGCGCGTACTGGTCCAGGACGACCTGGTCTGGCGGAAAGTCGAGCCGACGACGCCACCCCAAGTCACCTACGGGCTGACTGGGTTCGGCCAGGATGTCGGTGCGCCACTGACAGACTTGTTCGACCGGATCACACAGCGGCTCGCACGGAGCGGCTGAGCGCAGCAGATCAGGCGAAGCACCTGACCACCCCAGGCCCTCAACAGCTTCGTCATCTCGACGACGAATACTGACTGTGACAGCAAGAAAGGTTCATGCGTACCCCCAGTGCGGACCAGTGGCAGAAAGGCCGCGCCACCAAGACACCGTCCATGGAGGACCTGTCCCATGTGTGGCTCACTCCAACGAGTGAACAGACTGCCCAGCCAGTCTCAGTTCCGTGGCCGATCGGCCACGCAATGGCCACCGGCCGTGAGATTCGGTCAGCCGAACTGAGATCCCACATGCGGCACCATGCAGCCCGGCTCTCGAAGAAATCCGGCGGCTATTCCTTGCTCTCGTTGTCGGATGATGCCGCCGACCGGTCTGTTGCGGTATACGTCATATCGGCGAAACATGAGTAATGTCCCTGGAAGGTCACAGTGATGGTCGCTGTCGGGCCTTGTCGGTGCTTAGCAATGATCAGGTCGGCTTCCCCGGCGCGTGGGGATTCCTTCTCGTACGCGTCCTCCCGGTGGAGAAGGATGACCAGGTCGGCGTTGTCCTCCAACGCTCCGGAGTCACGAAGGTCAGTCAGCATCGGCTTCTTGTCGGTCCGCTGCTCCGCCCCTCGGTTGCTCTTGGAGAGCGTGACAATGGGAACCTTGAGTTCTTTCGCCAGGAGTTTGGCCAGGAGTTTGAGGCACCGGGAGATCTCCGAGATCTCCGCGTACCGGGAGCCCAGCGGGCGTGTGCCGTAGGTGAGCATCTGCAGGTTGTCGACAACGATGAGCCTGATGTCGCGTTGACTGACCAGGCGGCGGCACTGGGCCCTGAGGGCCGTGTACGTGGGCCACCCGTCGTCCTGGATGTACAGGGGGGCTGCAGAGACTTCGGGCATCCGCCGGGCGAGCCTGATCCAGTCGTCGTCGGTCATGGTGCCGGACCGCATGTGGTGCAGAGCAACGCGCGCTTCGGCCGAGAGGATCCGGATACGGACTTCCTTCCGGTCGGATTCATAGGTGAACAGCACGGCCGGGAGGTTGTGCTTAATCGCCGCGTTGCGCAGGAAGTCCAGGGCGAGGGTGGATGTTCCCATGGCCGGGCGGGCAGCGATGACGGTCAGGTGTCCCCGCCGGAGGCCGCCGGTGAGGGCGTCGAGGTCGGTGAACCCGGTGAGGATCCCGAAGGGGTCGCCGTTGCGGCTACCTACGGGTGTGGCCGAGATACGCGCCAAAGGGGCAATGGAATGCTCTTGGAGCTCTGAGCGCCCGGCCCGTCACCCATTCGACCCAGTGTCGTTGGTGATGTCGACCGTCGTCTGGGGCCTGGGGTGGGTTGTGACATCGATCGAGCGGACCGCGTATCCGCGGTTCAAGCGGCTGATCAACGCGCACGAGCTGCCCCTCATCCGTCCGGGTGACCACCTGCGACTTCCGATGAAAGCGCGGAGCGGTGACCAGCATGATGTGGCGTATGAGTGAATTTGTCATCAAACCTACCGCTCTTTCTGCTATGGCCGCCCGTGCGGCCGCAGCTGGCCTGCCCGGCGCCGCTGCTTCCGCCCAGGCGAAGGACAGCGGTGGCGGCCCGGCCACGAACCCCGATTCGGCCTGGATGCTGCCGGGGGACCAGGCGGCAACGGAAGGCGACCCCGAAGCCGACGATGTCATCGCCCAGTTGATGCGCGCCGACCAGATGGTGCTGGCCAACCAGGTCTTCCACGCCTGGACCCGCAACGACCAGCCGGTGCCCGCCGAGGCGCCGCCCGTGCTGCGCGACTTCCTCCAGCGCAACGCTGTGCTGACCGGGGACGAACGCTCGACCGTCGACCGGCTCGCGCACGGCGACACGATCAAGCTCCTCCAGTCCAACATGGAAGTCTTCACGATGGCCGAGGCGTTCGGCGGCCTGTTCGTCGCCCTCGCCGACCCGCTGCTCGCCAAATCGGTGTGGCACGCGAAGTTCGACCTCGTCATGGACATCGGTCGGCGCTTCTCCCGCACCATGAACACCGGATGGGACATGCTCGCCGGCAACAGCTGGGAGCCGTCCGGCAACGCGCCGATCACCCTGGTCAAGCTGCGCCTCGTGCACGCCGCCGCCCGCCACATGGCCCTGGCCCACGGATGGGACACCGCCCGCGACGGCATGCCGATCAGCCAGCGCCTCAAGGTCGAGGAGCTCATGTACGTGAGCGCCTACAACGTCCAACTCGCGGCCAAGTACAACCTCAACCCCACCGCGGAACAGGCCGACGAGCTGATGGCCACCATGCGCATCGGCGGCAGGCTGCTCGGCATCGATGACAGGTACAACCCGCGCACCATGCGACAAGCCGAACTGGTCCTCGCTGATGCCGCCGCGCATCACCGTGCCTCCTCCGATGAGGGGGTCGAGCTGGCGCACAACATGCTGGACTGGATGGACCGCAAGGTCTTCCCCGGCGCCGGGCTCGTCGGAGCGTCCATGGTCCGGATGGCGGACGCGCACGTCGCCGACGTGCTGCGCATCCGCCCCAACCCGCCCCTCGACGCCGCCATCGCCACGCTCGCCCCGTACCTGTACCGCCCGGTCTACGAGGTCCAGCAGAAGTTCCCGCTCCTCGCCGAGACTCATGCCCAGATGTCCAGGGTCGCGGAGAAGATCGTCGCCTGGTACGCCGTCGACTTCCGCGACTACGACCTGCAGATGCCCACCGGCCGACCGACCGGTTGACCCACCCGGATGCGGCCGGTCCTGCCCGGCGCGGGTGAGCGAAGCCCCGCAGGCCGCCCGAAGGCGTGACAGCGCCCCTCGCCCCCCGATGACGGCCTCGCCGCGAAAGGCGGCGACGTCACGGCCCAGAGGCGCCTTTCGGGTGTTCACCGCCACCGCTGCGGGAACTCCTCCCCGCACCCGCGCCGCATACAGTGAACAACGGGCCCCGCAGCCCGGACCCGTCTCCGGGAGTGGCCGGCCGGCCACTCCCGGAGACGGGTGCGCCCGCCCGGGGGTCCGCCCGCCCGGTCCGGGCTCGGCGGAGGTGCCGCCCTCGGCGTCGTGCGTCGAACGCGACCCCGCCGCCGGGGCTGAGCCGCCTACGAGTGTCGGACGCCGAACTACTTCCCGTTGGAGGGCATCGCGATCCGACGCCTGATCTCCGCGCACCCCGAGGAGTACAACCAGCTCCTTGAGAAGGCGGAGGCGGATGTGCCGGAAGAAGAGTCCCGTCAGGTGCGCCTGGGAGACAAACCACCTGGAACTGTTAGTGATCTCCTCCATTTGGTCAGCCAGGCGGCGATGGCAACACTGTTGGGCGATTGACGCCACCCCGGCGGTCATCCCAAGATCGGTCGTATGCGGATCACTCGTATTCTCACCGGCACGGCCGCTGTCACAGCCGCAGTTCTGTTCAGCGCTCCCGCAGCCAACGCAGCTGACTCCGGGACGCCCAACAAAGCCCACACCCAGCTCGGGGGCATCGACCTCAAGACTCACTACAAGGGCCTGTTGGACTTCATGGATCTCCACACCAATGGCACTTTGGAAGCGACTGGCGACAAGGAAGAGGTCATCGGCGGCACTGGCGCGGACGGCTGAGCTCCGGGCCTCACGGATCCTTCGCAGCACTCCGCCCCGCTGGAGCTATCCGGCGGGGCGGAGTGCTGCGAAGGGTGCGGTGCGGGTCGGGGCGTCATCCACACCGAACAGGAGAACCACGTTTCAGGAACGTTGCCTGACAGCCTGTCTTCTCGTTGAGCGTGCCGTTGCTGATCATGCTCGGCGACATCACTACACCGAAGATTAACGATGAAGAAGACCAGGCACATGACCCGCGCCGCTGCCACAGCCATCGCCGTGACGGTGTCCGTCCTTGCGGTCCCCGCAACTGCGTCGGCCGACAACGGCCCCCACCCTGAGGTCGGTACGCACTGCACGTCCTGGGAATCGGCCTACGGCCCTGGTGGCTACACCTTTACCGATTTCCGCACCTGCGTGGTCGTCTCTGACCGCGAAGGGCGGTCCTCCGTGGTCATCGAGACCGACAGGAACACCTACTGGTGGTCCGGAGCCTGGTACAACACCTCGACCGGCTACAGCGCCAGCGTCTCGGCCGACGTCAACATGGGCGCCAACTCTGTCCAGGGCGGCCCCTCAGTCACACAATCGGTCACTTGGGAACAGAAGTCCCGCAGCAGCCGGGTAGGCCGGGGCATCGGGATCATCAAGTGCGGCGCCCGCCAGCTTGACGTGTCCTACTACCAGACCGGCGCGTACTACGGCTCGGACAAGGCGATCGACGTGAAGCGGTCGTACGACGACTTCGTAATCCCCTGTTCTTGGAACTAGGCAATTGCTAGGGGGTTTCGTGGCGGTCCGAGGGCGCCGGGCAGCGCCACTCGCCCTTCAGGCGTCGCAGGTCAAAAGCAGTCCAGGCGTCAGCCCGGCGCCCACCGCAGCCACCACGAACTGATGGCGATGGCGATCTTTGGGATATTCCCACCCTCTGCCCGGGGGATGGACGGACATGCTCCCCTTGAGTCCCCAGCCCGGCCTCGGACTTCATCTCGCCTCCGAGGTCGGCCTTCTAGTAGGGCTTTGTTACGTCTCTGGGCAAGGGGCCTTTCTGGTGGTTTCCTGATGGTATGAGGGTGGATGAACTCGCCGTGTGTCGGGGCCGGT
>NZ_JBHVPX010000048.1:0-27460 GCF_042887155.1 Streptomyces sp. NPDC057963 | reverse complement strand
GCCCGGCCCCGGTCCGGCGGGCGGCACCGCGGGCGGGACCGGGGCCGCAGCCCCCGCCCCGGTGCGCCGCCGGCCGAAGCGCCCGGACGCCGCCGGAGCGCCGGCCCGTGCCCCCAGCCGCGACACCTCGCCCACCGGCTCGGCGAACAACCGCGTGTCCGTGACCCGCACTTCCGTACCGAACAGCGTCGACAGCGCCGGCCGCGGCCGGCGCGTCTGCAGCGACACCACCTCGCGCAGCACCCCCGTCAGCTGCTCCGCCATCTCCGCCGCCGAGGCGAACCGCCGCGCCGGATCCGGGTCGGTGGCCCGCACCAGCAGCCGGTAGAACGACTCGTACGTGCGGAAGACCTCGATGTTCTCCGGGTCCGGCAGCGAGTCGACGAAGACGTTGGTGTAGCCCTGGAAGTCGAAGGTGAGCACCGCGAGCGTCCGCGCGACCGTGTACAGATCGGAGGCGACCGACGGGCCCACCTCCGCGACCTCCGGCGCCTGGTAGCCCACCGTGCCGTAGATGGCCGACTCGTCGTCGTCCATCCTGCGGACCGCGCCCATGTCGATCAGCTTCAGCTGGTCCTCGGTCTGGATCGCGTTGTCGACCTTGAAGTCGCAGTAGAGCAGGTTGCGGCTGTGCAGATGGCCGAGCGCCTCCAGCGCCTCGATGCCGTACGCGCACGCCTGCTCGACCGGCAGCGGATCGCGCTTCCCGGCCGGGGTGCGGCGCTCGTTCGCGATCTCCTTGAGCGCCTTGCCGCCGACGTACTCCATCACTATGTAGCCGTCGAGCGAGCCGGTGCGCTGGTCGAGATGCTCGACGAAGTTGTAGATCCGGACGATGTTGGAGTGCTCGATCTCGGCGAGGAAGCGGCGCTCCGAGATGGCGGCCGCCATGGCGTCCTGGTCACCGGTGTCGAGCAGTCCCTTGAGGACCACCCAGCGGTCCGACACGGCCCGGTCGACCGCGAGGTAGACCCAGCCGAGCCCGCCGTGCGCCAGACAGCCCGCGACCTCGTACTGGCCGTGCACGATGTCGCCCTCGCCGAGCTTGGGCGCGAAGGAGTACGGGTGGCCGCACTTGGTGCAGAACCCCTCCGTGCGGCCCGCCCGTTCGCCGCGGGCCCGGCCCACCGGGGCCCCGCAGTCGGAACGCGAACAGAAACGCTTCCGCTCCGGCACCTCCGGGTTCGCCATCACCGCCGAGCGCGGATCGGGACGCGGCACGTCCGGAACCTGTACCAGGCCCACGCCCAGCCTGCCCCGGGCGGACGAGCCCGTGGACGAACCGGAGGAACGCACCGACACCGAACGGGACGTGGTGCCACCGGACAGCGCCCGCGAGAGCCGCCCCGAAACGGAACGCCGCGACGTCGACGAGCGAGACGAGGAACGCGAGGACGCCCGGGACGAGGCCAGCGCACTGCTGCCGCTGCCCCGACTGCCCCTGCTGCTCGCGCCGCCGCCCGCGAGTCCGGTCGGCGGCGAGCTCACCAGGCCGTCCCCACGTTCTCGGCCTCGCTCGGACAGGGGAGGCCCCGCCGGAGACACGACCGGAGCCAGACCGCAGGTGTCGCAGTACAGCTCACCGCCGCCCATGTCCTCGTAACTGCCCTCGCACGCGGGGCGCTGGCACTGCGCACTCATGGTCCGTCCCCCTGTTCGCCCCGCCGCCGCGGCGGCTCTTCCACCCTGCGCTCCTGCGTACTCATCGCCGGTCCTCCGGTCCCGGGGCCCGGCTCTGGGACAGCAGTTCGGCCGCCGTCTCCTGGTAGCGCAGCACCGCCTGCGTGGCGACGCGCAGATCGCACGGCGCGCTCCACAGCATCCGGCGCGCCGCGTCGTACCGCTCGATCAGCAGCGGGTCCTCGGCCAAACCGTGCCGGGCGACCTTCGCCTTGTACGCGTCGAGCCTGCCGCGCAGCTCCGCACGTACGGCCAGCGGGGCCGTGACCGCAGTCAACGACTCGCGGGCCCGCAGCAGTTCCTCCTCGGCCTCCTGCTCCAGCGTCTCCAGGAGCGGCGAGAGCCGATGCCACTGGGCGTGCCTGCGGTACTCCGAAGCGGCGGCCAGCCGCTCCTGGAGCGCGGTCGCCGGACCGCTGACCGCGGGCACCTCGGAGGCGGCGATCTTCGCCAGCACCTCGCCGCGCGCCGACCGGGCCTCGGTGAGGGTGCGGTCCGCACGGGAGAGGACGTCACGCAGCTGGACCAGCCGCTGCTCGGCGTCCTGGCGGACCGCGAGCACCGCCTCGATCTCGCGGCGCACGTCGTCGAGGGCGCGGGCCGCCCGGTCGTAGCGCGTCGTGTCCGGGCGCCCGCCGCCGGGCGCCGAACTCCCGGGCCCCGGCAGCCAGAAGGCGAGCGGATCGGAGATCACCTGCACCCGCAGCGTGGTCAGCTCGTGGGTGATCGCCTCCAGGTCGTCGCCCGCCGGGTGCTCGCCCGGCCGTACGCCGACGGAGTGCGCCAGCGAGCGGGTGCGGTGCAGCTCGGCGGCGAGCAGATCTATCCGGGCGGGCAGCGCCGACCACACGGAGTCGGAGGCGACGACCATGTCCAGCGAGCGGGCGTACAGGTCGTTCATCCGGGCGACCAGCTCCTCCAGCGTGAACCGCTCGGAGAGCTTGGCCGGGCCCGTGACCGACGGATGGGGGCGGCCGGCCGCGTGCGCCACGGTGACGCCCTGGCCGCGCAGCAGTTCGGTGAGGGCCACCAGGTCGTCCCGGTTGGGATGGCGCCGGCGTGCCCGCACCGCGCGGGCCTCGGCCAGCGCACCCGCGTAGGCGTCGAAATACCCCCACAGCAGGGTGATCGAGTGCTCGGTGGTGGCCCAGCGCTCCTTGGTGACACCGGTCAGATCGGCGCCCTCCAGGAGCCGGCGGCCCGCGTGGTCCTGCAGGGCGAGGAGCGAGGTCTCGATCGCCTCGTGCTCCGCGCCCAGCCGGGCCAGCGCACGGTCCGCCTCGTCCCGGTCCATGACCGGGCCGGGGGACCTCCCCGCGTAGCCGGGGAAGGGGCCCGCGACACCCATCGATCACCTCTCCGCTCCTCCTGCCGGGACGGGCCCGCCAGGATCAGTGCCACTGCCTCGCCGACCGGATCCGCGCCGTCATGCGCACCCGGCCGGCCCGGCACTAGTTGCTCCGGTACTTGGGTGCCGGCGGCGCCGTCATCCCCGGCAGACCGTCCTGAAGCCAATGCCGGTACGACGTCATCCAGGGGCTGTCCGCGCCGCCCCTGCGGTAGTCGACCAGGACCTGATTGACCCGGGCCACCAGATCGTCCGCTCCGCGCTTCGCCGCCACGCCGTAGTACTCGGTGGTGAACGGCTTGTCGCCCTTGAGCTCGACCGTCGGGTCCTGGGCGGCCTGGCCGGCCGCCAGCGCGTTGTCCGTGACGATCGCGTCGACCTCACCCAGCTGGAGCCGCACCAGGCAGTCCAGCTGGTTGGGGACGGTGAGCCGGTCCTCGTCCGCGTCGGTGCCGTCGTGCTCGTCCTTGAAGACCGAGCCGAACGACTGCTTCTGCAACGCCTCGTAGGCGGTGGAGCCCTCGGCGGTGCAGACCCGCTTCCCGGCCAGGGACTTGTCGAACCCGGTGATCGCCGAGTCCTTCGGCGCGAGGACCTGCTGCCCGGCCTGGAAGTACGCCGTGGAGAACGAGACCTGGTCCAGCCGGGCGCAGTTGATCGTCATCGTCCGGACGACGACGTCGACCTTGTCGTTCTCCAGTGCGGCGATCCGCTGGTTGGTGGGGATGGCCCGGAAGATCACGGCGTCGGGGTCGCCCAGGATGTTCTTGGCGATGGCCCGCACCAGATCGATGTCGAAGCCTTCGAGCCCGCCGGTCTCCGGATCGCGGTATCCCCATTGGAAGCTGTTCTGGTCGACACCGGCGATCAGCTTTCCGCGCGCTTTGATCTTCGCGATGCTCGGGCCGTCGGCGCCGGACGGCGGCAGGCTCGCCTCCGGGTCCGTGCAGTCGCCGGACCGGGCCTGCACCGCCTGTGCCGCCCCCGGCCCCGAGGCGGCGCCACCGCCGAAGGCGCCGGCGCCGCGGTGGGAGAGCGGCAGCAGGGTGAGCGAGGCCGTCACCGCGCAGGCCACGGCCATGCCCGTCACCCCGCCCCAGCCGCGCAGCCCGCCGCGCGCGGACCCGGGGCCCGTGCCGCGCTTGCCACCGGCCTCGCCCGACCCGGCGGGAAACCCGGCACGGGCCCTCACGCCCGTGAGCTTCCTCCTCATCGCTGCCCCTCTCACCGGTACTCCGAGAGCCTGCGGTTGACCCCGACGATCGCGGCGACGGCACCCAG
Organism: Streptomyces sp. NPDC057963; assembly: GCF_042887155.1. NCBI lineage: Bacteria > Bacillati > Actinomycetota > Actinomycetes > Kitasatosporales > Streptomycetaceae > Streptomyces > Streptomyces sp. NPDC057963. Next base: position 23,151 of record NZ_JBHVPX010000048.1, on the reverse strand, counting down.
CGCGGCCAGCGCCGCGGCCCCCGCCGGCAACCCGCCCAGCGCCCCGCGCCCGTTCTCCGCGGCCCGGGTGAACTCGCCCTGCTCATGGGCGAGCGCCTGCTCCAGCGCCTTGTCCACCCGGTTGAAGGACTCGCCCGTCGAGTCCTTCGGCCCGATGATCTGCTTCAGCGCGCCCTCGTAGTCGCCGCTGTCGTCGGTCGTGCGGGCGGTCCGGTGGCGGCCCTGCCACTCGGAGGCACCGTTGATGGCGTTCGCCACCGGCCCGCTCCCCTGGGAGTCGTCGGCGAGCTTCTTGGCCTTCCTCAGCTCTTCGCCGAGGGCCTTCATGCCCGTGGTGTAGTCGGTCTCGTACTTGTCGTTCTTGCCGTCCGGGGTGAGCACCGCGCCCCGGGCGACCAGAGTGAGGTTCTCATTGGCACGCGCCTTCAGCGAGTCGATCCGCGCGTGGTTGAGGACATCGAGGGACTGCTGCCCGTGCACATCGGCGTCCAGCAGTGCGGACCGCGCCACCGTGTGTCCCACGGCGAGCCACAGCAGCACCACGGTGGACGCGGCGGTCGCGGCGAGCAGCCCGTGGTTGAAGACCCGGTTCGTCCTGCGGTAGTTGCGCCGCTGCGCCCAGAACAGCGCGGCCAGTGCCGCGACTCCGAGCCCGAGCGAGAAGAACGGCCAGGCCCTGGCCGAGTCGTTGTCCTCGTCGAGCCTGCCGGTCTCCGCCGTGTACAGCCGCTCGGCGGCCGGCAGCAGCACGTCGGTCATCTTCTGGTTCGCGTACCGGAGATAGGCGCCGCCCAGCGGCAGACCCTGCCGGTTGTTGGCGCGGGCCCGCTCGATCAGGCCCGTGTACCGGGGGAGTTCCTCGTTGAGCGTGGTGATCTCGTGCCCGGAATCGGTCGACGCGTCCGTGTTGGCCGCGGCCTTCACCAGCAGCCGGGACGCCTCCTTGATGTCCCTGTCGTACCGGTCGTGGACATCGCGCGGCTCCTGCGCCCCGGCCAGGAAGCCGCTCGCCGCCGCGGTGTCGGCATCGGCCAGCGAGCGGTAGATGCCCGCCGCGCCGGCGCTCAGCGGCTGGCTGCGGCTCACCACGTCGTCGGCGGCGGTCGCCCGGTCGGCGATCTCGAACGCCGTCACGGCCCCGAACGCGACGACGAGCAGGGCCAGTGCGGCCCCGATGATCCGGAGCCTGCCCGGTTCGGTCGTCGCCGCCGCCCGCAGCTGTTCGGTCGCCGCGGACAGGGCACCGCGCCGCGGCGGAGCGGGCACGGTCGCGGGCACGGGCGGCTGCGCCCGTGCGTGGTCCGGCGCCGTGCGTACATTCGGCGGGTATGTCACTCGACCTCCCCCTCGGTCACTGACGGTGGCCCGGTCCCCGGCCGATCGGGGGCTGGTGCCCGGCCAGAAGTATGGCCGCAGGGACCGGCATCCACACCATGAACGTCCGGATCCCGCATCGTCCGCGGATGCGATCACCCGCATTCGATCAAGGGCCGCGCCGCCGATCAAGCCGATCGGCGGACCAATCCCCGAAGCGGACCGATCTCCCCACCCCTGAACACGTCCGGGACAACTGATCGGTTCCCGTACGCAAGGGGCGTCCCGCGACGCGAATCGCCGCGGGACGCCCTCAGAGCCCGGCCAAATCAGCTGTACTGTGCACGCAGCCTCTCGTGCACCCCGGCCGCCGCCCCCGTGTGATCGAGGCCGAGCAGCGCGGCTCCCAGCACCGGAGGCTCCGTCACCACCCGGACCACCGCCTTCGGCGCACGGACCGCGAGGAGTTCGGTGATCCTCTCGTCCAGCTGCGGATGACGGGCCGCCAGCACACCGCCGCCCAGCACCACCGGCGCCTCCTCGTCCAGCAGGCCGAGCCGGCCCAGCGCGACCGACGCCATCGCGACGACCTCCTGCGCCAGCCGGTCCACCAGCGCGCCCGCCACCGGGTCCCCGGCCGCCGCGGTCGCGAAGAGCACCGGGGCCAGCTCGTGCCGGCGCTCGAACTCGACCCGGCCCAGATGCAGTGCCTCGATCAGCGCGTACATCGAGTCGAGCCCGAAGTGCGCGGGCAGGGTGCGGACCAGCTCGGTCGGCTCACCGCGGCCGTCCTCGGCCCGCGAGGCGAACCACATCGCCTCCTCGGCCAGTCCCGAACCGCCGCCCCAGTCGCCGGAGATCCGGCCTATGGCGGGGAAGCGCGCGGTCCGCCCGTCCGGCACCATGCCGACGCAGTTGATCCCCGCACCGCAGACGACGGCCACACCCCGCGGCTCGTCGACGCCCGCGCGCAGGATCGCGAAGGTGTCGTTGTGCACCTCCACCGTGGTCCCCCAGCCGCGGGCGCGCAGCGCCCGCGCCAACTGCTCCTCCTCCACCGGGAGGTCGGCGTTGGCGAGACAGGCCGACACATGCGCGACGGAGCCGACCGGTTCACCCGACAGCTCCAGCACCTGCCCGACGGCCACGCCGAGCATGTCCACGGCCGCCTCGACGCCCACGACCGGTGGCTGGAAGCCACCGCCGCGGGACGCCGCCAGCACCGTTCCGTCCTCACCGATCAGTGCCACATCGGTCTTGCTGTTCCCCGCGTCGATCGCGAGGACCGAAGCGTTCACGCCCACGCCAGGTGCTCCCGGTTGTGCGCGATCAGCTTGTCGGTGAGCGCCTCGGCGTACTCGAACTGGCCGATCAACGGGTGCGCGAGCAGTGCCTTGAACACCCGGTCCCGGCCTCCGCGCAGCGCGGCTTCGAGCGCGAGGTCCTCGTACGCGGTGACCTGGGCGATCAGACCGGCGTACAGCGGGTCCAGCCCGGGGACGGCGAGCGGCGTCGCGCCCGTGCCGTCGACCCGGGCCTGCACCTCGATCACCGCGTCGTCCGGCAGGAACGGCAGCGTCCCCTTGTTGTACGTGTTGACCACCTGCACCGGGCTGCCGCCCGAGCCGAGCAGCGAGGACGCCAGGTCCACCGCGGCCTCCGAGTAGAAGGCACCGCCGCGCTTGGCGAGCAGCGCGGGCTTCTCGTCCAGCGCCGGGTCGCCGTACATGGCGAGGAGTTCCTTCTCCATCGCGGCGACCTCGGCCGCCCGGGACGGCTTGGTGCCGAGCTCCCGTACGACCGCGTCGTGCGCGTAGAAGTAACGCAGGTAGTACGAGGGGACGACGCCGAGCCGGTCGACGATCGCCCGGGGCATGCGCAGATCGTCCGCGACGGCGTCGCCGTGCTCGGCGAGCAGCCTCGGCAGGACGTTCTCGCCGTCCGGGCCACCGAGGCGGACGCCGAGCTCCCAGGTCAGGTGGTTGAGCCCGACATGGTCGAGGTGCACCTCACCGGGCGTGACGTCGAGGAGCCGGGCGAACTTCCGCTGGAAGCCGATCGCCACGTTGCACAGGCCGACGGCCTTGTGCCCGGCCTGGAGCAGCGCCCGGGTGACGATGCCGACCGGGTTGGTGAAGTCGATGATCCAGGCGTTCGGGTTGGTGCGGCGGACCCGCTCGGCGATGTCCAGGACGACCGGGACGGTGCGCAGCGCCTTGGCGAGGCCGCCGGCCCCGGTGGTCTCCTGGCCGACGCAGCCGCACTCCAGTGGCCAGGTCTCGTCCTGGTTGCGGGCGGCCTGGCCGCCGACGCGCAACTGGAGCAGGACCGCGTCGGCGTCGGCGACGCCCGCGTCGAGGTCCGAGGTGGTGACGATCCTTCCCGGGTGGCCCTGCTTGGCGAAGATCCGCCGGGCGAGGCCGCCGACGAGTTCGAGACGATCGGCCGCCGGGTCGACGAGCACCAGCTCCTCGATGGGCAGCGTGTCCCGCAGCCGGGCGAATCCGTCGATCAGTTCAGGTGTGTAGGTGGACCCGCCACCCACTACTGCGAGCTTCATAGTCAGCCCTTTACTCCGGTCAGTGTGACGCCCTCGACAAAAGCCTTCTGGGCGAAGAAGAAGACGAGGATCACGGGGGCCATGACCAGTACGGTCGCGGCCATGGTCAGGTTCCAGTCGGTGTGGTGTGCGCCCTTGAAGGACTCCAGGCCGTAACTGAGGGTCCAGGCGGCCGGGTTCTCCGAGGCGTAGATCTGCGGGCCGAAGTAGTCGTTCCAGGCGTAGAAGAACTGGAAGAGCGCGACGGCGGCGATGCCCGGCCTGGCCATCGGTATGACGACCCGCATCAGCGTGCGGAACTCGCCGCAGCCGTCGACCTTCGCCGCGTCGAGGTACTCGTTCGGGATGGTCAGCAGGAACTGCCGCAGCAGGAAGATGGAGAACGCGTCACCGAAGGCCATCGGGATGATCAGCGGCCAGAGCGTGCCGGACAGGTCCAGCTGCTTCGCCCAGAACAGATACATCGGGATGACGACGACCTGCGGCGGCAGCATCATCATCGAGATGACGAGCATCAGCGACAGGTGCCGCCCGCGGAAGCGGAACTTGGCGAGCGCGTACGCCACGGGCAGCGACGACACGACGGTGAGGACGGTGCCGAGCCCCGCGTACAGCAGGGTGTTCCGCCACCAGGTCAGGAAGCCCGGGGTGTCGAACACCTTCTTGTAGTTGCTCCACTCGAAGGGGTGCGGCCACAGATCGCGGGTCAGCGCCTGCTGGTCGCTCATCAGCGAGGTGAGGAGCAGGAAGACGAACGGCAGCACGAAGAAGAGCGCGGCCGCGACGCCGAGCGCGTGCACGGCGATCCAGTTCAGCAGCGCCTTGCGGCGTGCCGTGCGGGCGGCCGGGGTGGCCGGGGTGGCCGGTTCGGCCGCCCCGTCGGCCGTCTTGAGGGTGTCGAGAGCCTGCGCCACGTCACTCACCTGCCTGGATCAGCCCGCTGCGGCGCCGCATCAGCAGTGCGGTGAACGCCATGGCGAGTACGAAGAGGACGAGCGCGACCACGCAGGCGGAGCCGTAGTCGAAGCGCTGGAAGCCGAGGTTGTAGACGAGCTGCGGAAGCGTCAGTGTCGACTTGTCGGGATAGCCCGGTTCGAACTGCTGCCCGGAGCCGCCCATCACCCCCGAGGCGACCTTCCCCGCCACGAGTGGCTGGGTGTAGTACTGCATCGTCTGGATGATCCCGGTGACCACGGCGAACATCACGATCGGCGAGATGTTCGGCAGGGTGACGAAGCGGAACCGCTGGAACGCGGACGCCCCGTCCAGCTCCGCCGCCTCGTACTGCTCCTTCGGTACGTCGAGCAGCGCGGCCATGAAGATCACCATCAGGTCGCCCACCCCCCACACCGCGAGCGCGGTCAGCGCCGGCTTGGACCAGGCGGCGTCGGTGAACCAGCCCGGCGTGGGCAGCCCCAGATCGCCGAGGATCGAATTGACCGGCCCCGTACCCGGGTTGAGCAGGAAGACGAAGCCGAGGGTCGCCGCGACCGGCGGGGCCAGGTACGGCAGGTAGAACAGGGTGCGGAAGACCCCGGTACCCGTCTTGATCCTGGTGATCAGCAGCCCGACGCCGAGGCCGAACACCACCCGGCAGGTCACCATGACCACGACCAGCCAGAGCGTGTTGCGCAGCGCGGGCCAGAACAGCGGGTAGTCGTTGAAGACGAACGACCAGTTCTTCAGCCCGCTGAATTCCGGGGCCGCGAAACCGTCGTAGCTGGTGAAGGAGAAATAGAGCGTGGAGATCAGCGGGTAGGCGAAGAAGACGCAGAACCCGATCAGCCACGGCGACATGAAGGCCGCCGTGCGAAGCGCCGACCGGCGGCGCTTCGCACGGAGTGTGTACGTGCCCGTACGCATGCTCATCGCGGTGCTACTTCGCCTGTGCGATCGCTGCGTCGATCTCTTCGGCGGTCTTCTTCAGACCCGCCTCGATGTCCGTCTGCTTGCCCTTCTCGATGTCGAATCCGAGGTTCTGCAGGGACACCAGGTACGCGCCGCCGTTCACCGAGGGCGGGGTGGTGGTGCTCTCCGGGTCCGCGGCGATGTCCAGGAACGTCTTGAACCGCGGGTCGAGCTTCAGCTTCGGCGACTTCAGCGCGGCCAGCGTGGAGGGCACGTTGTGGATCGCGTTGGCGAAGCCCACCACCGCGTCGGTGTCGGTCGTCATGAACTTCACCAGCTCCCAGGCCGCGTTCTGCTTCTGCGAGGTGGCGGCGATCCCGGCGACGGTGCCGGTCAGATAGCCCTTGCCGTAGCTGCCGGCCTCGTCGTCGGCGACGGGCATCGGGGCCACCCCGATCTCGAACCCCGGCTTGGTCTCCTCGGCCATCCCGAGCCGCCACTCGCCGTCCAGCTGCATGGCCACCTGGCCGGTGTGGAACGGGTGCTTGGCGCCCCACTCGTCACCGAACGACGTGCGGAACCTCTCCAGCTTCTCGTAGCCGCCCAGGTCGTCGACCAGCTTCTTCTGGGTGGTGAGCATGGCGGCGAACGCCGGGTCCCGGGCGATGTTCGACTTGCCGTCCGCGTCGAAGTACTTCGGGTTCCAGCCGCCGAGGTAGTGCTCGGTCGTCGTCTCGTAGCCGTGGTAGTTCGGCATGAAACCGAGCTGCTCGTACGAGTCGCCCTTGGCCTTCGTCAGCTTCTTGGCGTCCGCGGCCAGTTCCGACCACGTCTGCGGCGGACGGGAGATGCCGGCGTCCTCGAACGCGTCCTTGTTGTAGTAGAGGCCGTACGCGTCACCGAGCAGCGGCACGGTGCAGCGCACACCGTCGAACTGCGTGTACTCGTTCATCGCCTTGGGGAAGGTCTTGTCCGCGTCGATCCCGTCCTTCTTCAGGAAGGGGTTCAGATCGACGAACGCCTTCGACGAACAGAACTTGCCGACATTGTTCGTGGTGAACGACGAAACGACGTCCGGGGCCTTCGAACCGCCCGCCCGCAGCGCCTGGTTGACCTTGTCGTCGGTCATGTTGCCGACGACCTTCACATGGATGTTGGGGTGCGCCTTCTCGAAGGCGTCGACCGTGTCCTGGATTCCCTTGACCTCGTTCGGGGCGCTCCAGCCGTGCCAGAAGTTGATGGTCGTGTCCTTGGACGCGTCATCACTGGCACCGGAGTTGCTCTGCCCCGTACAGGCGGACGCGAACAGCGACATCGCGGCGGTCGCGGCGAGCGCGGCGGCCGTCTTACGGCGGTTTCCGGACATGGCGGTGACTCCCGGTGAAGGATGGGGACGGAGAGGGGCGAGGGGCGGGGCCGAGGGGAGGGACAAGGGGTCAGCGCGACGTGTCGAAGACTTCGTCACGGGTGGTGGCGAGTGCGCTCTCCAGGGCGCCGCGCAGGACGGGGCGGTACGTGACGGCACCGGCGATCAGCCGGGGCCGGGAGGCCGCCAGTTCGGTGAGCTCGGACGCCACCCGGCAGCGCAGCGGCTCCCCGCCGGCCGCGATCACCTCGCCGGACAGCACGACGACTTCCGGGTCGAGCACGGCGACCATGGAGGCGAGACCGGTCGCGAGGCCGGTGGCGAACAGATCGAGGAGCCGGGGGTACGGGCCGTCCTCGCCCGCCTCCGCGGCCTCGGCGGCGCGGGCGAGCAGCCGGGCGGCGACCTCGTGGTGGGTACCGGGGGCGCGGATCAGCTCGTCGTCGATGCCGAGCTCCCGGCCCAGCCGGGCCAGCACCTGCGCACCCGCCAGCTCCTGGAAGCCGCCCGCGTTCACCTTGGTGACCTGACGGACCAGCGGGGCGCCCGGCACCGGCAGGAAACCGACCTCGCCGGCGCCGCCGGTGAAGCCGCGGTGCAGCCGTCCGTTGATGACGAGGGCGGCACCGAGCCCCTCCTCGTTCCACAGCAGGACGAAGTCGTCGTGCCCGCGCGCCGCGCCGAGCCGCTGTTCGGCCACCGCGACCAGGTTCACGTCGTTCTCGTACTCGACCGGCATCGGCAGAAAGGCGGCCAGCTCGTCCAGCAGTGCGGGGGAGTGCCAGCCGGGAAGGTGCGAGGCGTACCGCAGCCGCCCGGTGCCCGGGTCGAAGGCGCCCGGGGTGCCGATGACGACCCGGTGCACGTCGGTGCGGGTGAGTCCGGCGTCCTTGACCGCCCCGTCCAGCGCCTCCGCCACCTGCCGCACCACGCTGTCGGCGCGCCGCCCCGGGGTGCGCAGTTCGAACTCCCCGACCGTCTCACCGGTCACATCGGCGACGGCGGCGACGATCCGGCGGGCGTTCACGTCCAGCCCCGCGACATGGGCGGCCCGCGCGTTCACCGCGTACAGCTGGGCGTTGGGCCCCGGCCGCCCCGCCACGGTCCCGGTGGCGACGACCAGCCCGGCCGCCTCCAGCCGTGCGAGGAGCTGCGAAGCGGTGGGCTTGGAGAGGCCCGTCAGATTCCCGATCCTGGTCCGGGAGAGGGGCCCGTGCTCCAGCAGCAGATCGAGGGCGGCCCGGTCGTTCATGGCCCGCAGAACGCGGGGGGTACCCGGTGTGTTTCCGGCCATGAGCACTGCACCTGCCCTCTGTTAGGAAAGTTTCCTATTCGGTGAAAGGACGGTATGCGCACGTCACCGGAGCGTCAATGGGCAGTGCCCCGGTGGCAACCAAAGCGTTACCTGGGCGCTTCCGGAATGCGCGGGTCCTTTGCGGCGCCTTCCCAATCAGGCCGGGGCCGAACCGAGTTGGGACCGCACCGGACCGCTTGCCGGCACATGGGCGAGGGGCGCCCCGCGGACTTCGCGGGGCGCCCCTCGCCCATCCGGAGCAGCCGGTCCTACTTCGCCATGTTCGGCGGCGGGGGGATGGGCGTCGCGGCCAGCGACTGCGGGGAGGTCGCCGACGCGTACGCGGACGGGGCGGCCATGGCGGCCGTCGGGTCGGCCGCGGACGGCTCGTCCGCCGGGGCCGGGGCGCCGCCGGCCATCCGTATGCCCGCCTCGTCGAACGCCTGCTTGATCCGCCAGCGCAGCTCGCGCTCCACGCCCAGCGCCTTGCCCGGCATCGTCTTGACGGCCAGCCGGACCGTCATCGAGTCCAGCAGCACGGCGTCCAGGCCCAGGACCTCCACGGGGCCCCACAGGCGCTCGTTCCACGGGTCCTCCTTGGCCATCGCGGCGGCGGCCTCGGTGATCACCGTACGGACCCTGTCCAGGTCCTCCGTGGGGCGCACCGCCACGTCGACGCCGGCCGTGGACCAGCCCTGGCTCAGGTTGCCGATCCGCTTCACCTCGCCGTTGCGGACGTACCAGATCTCGCCGTTGTCGCCGCGCAGCTTGGTGACCCGCAGGCCGACCTCGATGACCTCGCCGGAGGCGACGCCCGCGTCGACGGTGTCGCCCACGCCGTACTGGTCCTCCAGGATCATGAAGACGCCGGAGAGGAAGTCGGTGACCAGATTGCGCGCACCGAAACCGAGCGCCACACCGGCGACCCCGGCGGAGGCCAGCAGCGGGGCCAGGTTGATCTGGAACGCGCCCAGGATCATCAGGGCGGCCGTGCCGAGGATCAGGAACGACGCGACCGAGCGGAGCACGGAACCGATCGCCTCGGAGCGCTGGCGGCGGCGTTCCGCGTTGACCAGCAGCCCGCCCAGCGCGGTGCCCTCCACCGCCTGGGCGCTGCGGTTCATCCGGTCGATGAGCTTGGTGAGAGCACGACGGATCGCGATGCGCAACACGATCGCGATCGCGGCGATGAGCACGATGCGCAGACCGGTGTTCAGCCAGGTGGACCAGTTCTCCTCCACCCAGCCCGCGGCGTTGCCGGCCTGCTCGGCGGCCTCGTCCAGCGAGCTACCGGGCCCGGGTGACGGAGCTGCGGCCAACAGGGCGGACGGGAACACGGTGGAACCTCCAGGTGGGCGACGGCAGACCAACCACACTAACGGGGTATCGGAGGTGTTCCGTTGCCGTGAGCGGAGGGAGAGACACGTCTCACGAGGGGCGCGGCGGCGGCGTGTGGCCGATCGCACATCGGGCCCCGGCCGCCGCGGCGGCGGCCCCGAAGCGCCGGTTCCGCCCTGTGCCGCCGGGGCCGGCGACGGGAGGGCGGCCGGGTGCGCGGAGAAAATCCTCCCGGGCCGTTACCCGCACGTGGTGGCGCTCCGACCAGGCGTGAGGAGAGACTGAGATCGGATCGTCCCGGCGCGAGCCACGCGCCGCCGGCGTACAAGGAGGCATCCACCGTGCCGCATGTCCTGGTTCTCAACGCGTCGTACGAGCCGCTCGGCGTCGTACCGCTCCGCCGCGCTCTCGTCCTCGTGCTCGAAAACAAGGCCATCTGTCTTGAGGAGTCGGGCGCCTTCATGCACAGTGCCACCCGGGCCGTCCCGGCCCCCAGCGTCGTCCGCCTGAAGCGGTTCGTACGGGTTCCCTACCGGGGGCCCGTACCGCTGACCCGCAGGGCGCTCTTCGCCCGGGACGGGGGGCGCTGCATGTACTGCGGCGCCGCCGCGACCAGCGTCGACCACGTCATTCCGCGCAGCCGCGGCGGACAGCACGCCTGGGACAACGTGGTGGCGGCCTGCCGCCGCTGCAACCACGTCAAGGCGGACCGCCACCTGCCGGAGCTCGGCTGGCGGCTGCACCAGCAGCCCGCCCCGCCGACGGGCCTGGCCTGGCGCATCATCGGGACGGGACACCGCGACCCGCGCTGGTTGCCGTACTTGCAACCGTTCGGCGCGGACGACGCGATGGCCCGGATCGACGGCATCTCAGCCTGAGAGATCCGGGCCTCTGTCGTCCCCGGGGCCCGACGGCGGCCTCCGGGGGCGGCGGGGGCCGCCGCGCTACTCCGTCGCGGCGACGGCGTACGCCTGGACCGACCGGAGCGAGTAGCCGAACCCGGTCGCCCGGACATCGCCCTGGATCCTGAGATAGCGGGCGCCCTTCGCGTCCATCCGGACCGACTCGCGCCCGCCCCTGCCGTCCCGTACGGTCGCCGCCGTGCGCCAGCTGCGGCCGTCGGCGGAGACCTGGACGCGGTAGCGGGAGGCGTAGGCGTCCTGCCAGTGCAGCACCACCCGGCCGATCCGGGCCGGCCGCGGCAGTTCCGCCTGCCACCAGGCGCCGTCCTCGACCGGTGAGGACCAGCGGGTCTCCGGGTCGCCGTCGGCGGCGGCTGCCGCCGGGAAGTCCGGGGTCTCGTCGCCGGACGAGGAGGCGGTGGCGGTACGCACCAGGTCGGGGCCCGCGGTGCGCGGGTACGCCCGGACGGTGAGCGTGCTGCTCTCGTCGCCGAAGCTGAACGGCACCTCGTACTCGCCGGCCGGGGTGCCCGCGGGGACCGTGATCTCGACGGGGACCTCGGTACCGGAACCGCGCGGCACCCGGGTCTGCTTCGGGACGCGCACCTCGATGCCCTCAGGGGCCCGTGCGGTGAGCGCTCCCCGCACCTCCGCGGGGCGCCGGGCGGCCAGCCGTGCCGCGACCCGCTGCGGTCCGCCGCCGATCTCCGCGTCCGTCTCGCCGCGTGCGAGATCGAGCCGGGCGGCGGGCTCGTCGCCGAACCACGGCACGAGCGCGCGCACCCGCAAGGACCGGTCCGGCGCGCTTGCGGAGGCACCGCCTCCGGTGCCGCCGCCCAGGCGGTTCACCGCCCGGTTCTCCGGGACGATGGGCGGCAGCGTGCCCGTGATCACCGGGGGCGTGGACGGAGCTCCGGCGGGCCAGACGATTCGGATCGCGTCGGCCCGCAGCCCCCCGGCCGGAGTCTGGGTCCAGCCGGTCGCCGACACCGGGCCGAGGCCGCGCCAGCCCTCACCGGGCACATGGGCCTCCAGCACCGCACCGGCCACCGGTCCGCCGCCGGGCACGGTCATCGCCGTCACGGCCTCCACCGGACGGGACCGGTCCAGCCGGACCGTATGGCTGCCCACGGCCCCGGTCACCGTACCGGCGTCGCGGTCCGCACCCGTCCAGGCGTCCGCCTCCCGGCGCACCCGGTCCAGGAACGGGCCGAGGACGCCCTTGCCGACCGTCGCACCGCTCGCCTTCGCGGCCTCGCGCACCGGCTCCAGCGCCAGCGACGCCTGCCACGCGGCGGCGCCGTCGCCGCGCGACTGGGCACGCAGCAGATCGACGGCCAGCTCGCCCGCCCGGCCGTACCGGGACAACTGCTCGGACCACGGCCGCACTTCGTCGTCGAGACGGCCGTCGGCCAGGTCCTTCAGCCGCTGCGGGGTCTCCCGCATCACGGTGAACGCCTTCCGCAGCCTGCGTGCCGCATCGGCCTGTGCCGTGGCGTCGGCCGTCGCGCGGGACGTCCAGAACGCGTCCAGCAGCGGCCGCAGGTACGCCGACTCGTCACCGCCCAGCACCGACGTCGCGCTGTTCCCGGCCAGGGCGCGCAGCGCGTCCCCGGTGCGGGCGTCGCCGCCCGCCAGATCGTCGATCGCCGCCTGCCAGGACTCCTGCGGCCGGTAGCCCTCGGGGTTCCACGCGAAGTCGGCGGCGGTGAACAGCGGTATGCGGGACGCGGACGGCTGCTCCATCGCGTTGGCGAGCAGCGCCGCGGAACCGGTGGCCACCGCCGGGTCCCGGCCGGTGTACGGGCCGAGGAAGATACGGTCCTGCGCGTAGTCGTTGACCGGGTAGTTGTCCATCGTGACCAGCGGATGCCGGAACGCGGCCCGCGCACCGGCCAGTTCCCCGCCGGTGATGGTCCTCGGTACGACCCCGACCCCGGTCCAGGCGATCTGGACCCGGTCGTCCAGCTCCCCGGCGAGCGCCGTGCGGTACTCCGTCGCCCCGTCCTGGTAGAACTCCGTCGGCATCACCGACAGCGGCTCCGCGCCCGGATGGCGCTCCGCGAGATGCCGCGCCACCTCGCCGGCCACCCGCGCCTGCGCCCTGGCCGCCGCCTCGGGGCCGCTGCCGAAGGTGTCGGCGTCGCTGTCGCAGTGCCACTCGCTGTAGCTGACGTCCTGGAACTGGAGCTGGAAGACCCGCACTCCCAGCGCCCACATCGCGTCGAGCTTCCTCGTCAGCGCCTTCACGTCGTTCTGCGACGACATGCACATGGCCTGGCCGGGGGCGACGGCCCAGCCGAGCGTCACATGCTCGGCGCGGGCCCGCTCGGCCAGCGCCCGGAAGCCGTCGCGCCGGCCGGCGGGGTACGGGTCGCGCCAACGGGCCTGCCGGTACGGGTCGTCGCCCGCCGCGTACAGATACCTGTTCTGCTTCGTACGCCCCATGAAGCCGATCTGCGCCAGCCGTTCCGCCCGGGTCCACGGCTGCCCGTAGAAGCCCTCGGTCGTCCCGCGTACGGCGGTCGCCGGCCAGTCCCTGACGGTGACCCCGGCGACACTTTTGTCCCGGATCAGCTGACGCAGCGTCTGCACGCCGTGGAAGAGGCCGTCCTCACCGGCGCCGTCCACGGCCACGGTGTCCCGGCCCGCGACTCGGCCGACGGCGATCCGGTAGCCGCCGGAGGGCAGCTCGCCGCGGGCGGGGGCGCGCAGTGTCCGCAGGGCGTCCCGGGCGCCTTCGCCGCCGAGCCGGACGACGGGGCCGCGGCCCGGCAGCGCCTCGTGGACGGTCCGCACACCCGCGTCCCGCAGGATCTGCCGGAGCGCGTCGACGGCGTACGGATCGGCGTGCGGGTCGGCCACGAGGGTGACCCCGGCGGAGGCGGAGAGCGCCACGGACGGCCCGGACGCCTTGATGGACCGGGGGCGCGGCCACACGGCCGGCACGGCGGCGCGGTCCGCGCGGTCGGCGGCGCCGGCGGCGGGGGAGCCGGACACCGAAGGAGCCGCGACGGCGACCGGGGCAGCCGCGGAGAGCAGCCCGCCGAGCACGGCGACCGCGACGGCCGTTGCCCGCTTTCCGCGCCTGAGCCGCATCGCTCTTCTCCCTCGCTCCGCGCTCCGCCGATGGGCTCCGAGCCCACCACCCGCGCGCGAGGGTGTCAATGCGTGGGGTTGTTGTGCCGCAAATGCCCGGTGCGGCAGGTGAGGTGAGGGGTGGTCGGCCACCGACGGGTGACGCCAAAGATCACGTCGAATGGCCGAATACGGCGGACGACTTGCGGAGAAACGGCCTTCGGGGAACGGAATGTGACCCGGAGCACGTTGAACTCGTTGTGACAACGCCTACGTCTGCGGTCGAGTCCGCTGGGTAGGCCTGCTGTGTCCTGTTCCGCCACGGCCAGGAGGCCACCATGCCCGCTCCCGCGCAGCTCATGCTCTCCGCCCTCCCCGAACAGGCATCCGCGCCCGCCGCGCCGCCCGCCGCGCTCCCGGCTCCCGCACCCGGTCCGCTGACGAGCGAGCCGCCGCTCGCCGATGCGATACCCCTCACCAGCGAGCCGCCGCTCGCCGACGCCACGCCACTGACCAGCGAACCCCCGCTCGCCGCCCACGCCCCGCTGACCAGCGAGCCGGCCGCCTCCGGCGCCGGGTGGGGCATGGAGTCCCCAGGAGTCTGAATGGGCTTGTCCCGGCTCGCCGCACTGCACGGCGTCGCCACCTCCTACGCCCCGTCCGCCGACCTCACGGTGCCCGTCCCCGACGGCACGGTCGTCGCCGTGCTCGCCGCGCTCGGTGTGGACGCCACCACGCCCCAAGCGGTACGGGAATCGCTCGCCGCCGCCGAGTCCTCGGCCCGCTCCCGGCTGCTCCCGCCGACGCTGGCGGCGTGGACCGGGGAGCCGCTGCCCCCGGCACTGACCGCCCTGCCGCCCGGCACCACGCTCGACATCGGACTGGAGGACGCCGGATCGCCCGCGCACCCGCGGATGCGCGTCCCGGCCGTCTCGGAGCGGGGCGCGGCCGGCGGGGCCACGGGCGCGAGTACACGTGCGGGTGCGGGTGCGAGTGCGGAGGTGTGCGCGGACGAGGGTGCGGGAGGCGGCGCCGTGACGGCCGGGCCCCCGGCCCCCGCCTGGTGGGTCGAACCACCGCCCGGTGTGCACCGGCTGACCGTACGCGGGCCGGGCGGCCGGAGCGCGAGCTGCACGCTCGTCGTCTCCCCGCCCCACCTGCCCCGGCCGCCCGCCCGCAGCCACGGCTTCCTCGTCCAGCTCTACTCCCTGCTCTCCGCCCGCTCCTGGGGCATGGGCGACCTCGGGGACCTCGCCGACCTGGCCGCCTGGTCCGGGCGGACCCTCGGCGCCGGATTCGTCCAGGTCAACCCGCTCCACGCGGCCGTGCTCGGCAGCCCCACCGACCCCTCCCCGTACCGCCCCTCCTCGCGGCGCTTCCCCGACCCCGTCCATCTGCACGTCGAGTCCGTCCCCGAGTACGGGCACGTGGCGGACCGGGCCACCCTCGACGATCTGCGGCAGGACGCGGCGACGCTCAGCGACACCGTCCTGAACAAGGGCGCCCTGATCGACCGGGACGCCGTCTGGGAACTCAAGCGCCAGGCCCTCGAACTCGTCCGGGACGTACCCCTCACCCCGGGCCGCCGCGCCGCCTACTGCGACTTCCTGGCCGAGCAGGGGCAGGCCCTGGAGGACCACGCCCTGTGGTGCGCCCTCGCCGAGGTGCACGGCTCCGACTGGCACACCTGGCCGGCCGCGCTCCGCGACCCCCGCTCCGAGGAGACCGCCCGCGCCCGCCGCGAACTGCTGGACCGGGTCGACTTCCACTGCCGCCTCGCCTGGCTGACCGACAGCCAGCTCGCCGCCGCCCAGCGCGCCGCCCTGGACGCAGGGATGGCCGTCGGCATCGTCCACGACCTCGCCGTCGGCGTGCACCCCGGCGGCGCCGACACCTGGGCCCAGCAGGACGCCTTCGCGCACGGCATGTCCGTCGGTGCGCCCCCGGACGCCTTCAACGCCCGCGGCCAGGACTGGGGCCTGCCCCCGTGGCGCCCCGACGCCCTCGCCGCGTCCGGCTACGCCCCGTACCGCGGACTGCTGCGCGGGCTCCTCGCCCACGCGGGCGCCCTGCGCATCGACCACGTCATGGGTCTGTTCCGGCTCTGGTGGGTGCCCGAGGGACGGCCGCCCACCGAGGGCACCTACGTCAGCCACGACGCCGAGGCGATGCTCGCCGTTCTCGTCCTGGAGGCGCACCGGGCGGGCGCGGTCGTCGTGGGGGAGGACCTCGGCACCGTCGAACCCGGGGTCCGCGAGGCGCTGGCCCGGCGCGGCGTGCTCGGCACCTCCGTCCTCTGGTTCGAACGGGACTGGGCCGGCAGCGGCCGCCCGCTGGCCCCCGAGGAGTGGCGCGAGGGCTGCCTGGCCACCGCCACCACGCACGACCTGCCGTCCACCGCCGCCCGGCTGACCGGCGACCACGTGACGCTGCGCCACCGCCTCGGCCTGCTCACCCGCGGCCTGGAGGAGGAGCTGGGGGCGGACGCCACCGACACCGCCGAGTGGCTGGGGCAGCTCTCCCGGCGCGGCCTGCTTCCGGAGGGCGAGGACGACGAGGAGGGCGCCGTCCGCGCCGTGCACCGCTTCCTGCTCCGCACCCCCGCCCGCATGATCGGCGTCTGGCTGCCCGACGCAGTCGGCGACCGCCGCCCGCAGAACCTCCCCGGCACCTGGGACCAGTACCCCAACTGGCGCCTGCCCGTCGCCGACGCGGAGGGCCACCCGGTCACCCTGGAGGAGCTGGCCGCCGCGCCCCGCCTGCACCGGCTGATGGAGGTCTTCGGGCCCCGGGAGGACCACCCGTGAGCCCCTGGGCAGCCCCCGCGGAGTCCCACCGCAGCCCCATCGGAACCCGGTCCGGAGCCCCGTACGGCACCCCGGGCGCGCGCCCGTCGCGGGCGTTCGCTACGTTTGCACTGTGGACAAGAAGAACGCTATGCGCGCCGGCGCCGTCGCGGCCGGAACGACGCTGATGATGCTGCTCATGTCGTCCCCCGCGCTCGCGCTCACCCGCGACGACGGTGACGACCCCGGTCCGGGCCTGAGCGCGATGGAGACCATCGGGCTGTACGTCGTGGCCCCCATCGCCCTGTTCGTGGTCATCGCCGGCCTGGTCATGATCTTCGACAAGTCCAAGAAGCAGGTCTAGCACCCGCGCTCTTCACGCGTGCGCCGCAGGTACCCCGTACCGTGCGGCGCACACGCGTGTCCGGACCCGGAAACCCGGGCCCCGACGCCGTCCCGGACCCCGGTGCCCCGTCCCGGGTAGGTTGCGGCCATGATCGAGTGGGACGTCAAGAAGCTCCGGATCCTGCGCGCCCTGCGTGACCGGGGTACGGTCACGGCGACCGCCGAGGCCCTGCTGATGACCCCGTCCGCGGTCTCGCAGCAGCTGTCCAACCTCGCCAAGCAGCTCGGTGTACCGCTCCTGGAGGCCCAGGGCAGGCGGGTCCGTCTCACCGACGCCGCGCATCTCGTGCTGCGCCACGCCGAGGCCGTCTTCGCCCAGCTGGAGCGCGCCGACGCCGAACTGACCGGCTATCTGCGCGGTGAGGCCGGCCAGGTGCGGATCGCGGCCTTCTCCACGGCGGTGCCCGCCCTCGTCGTCCCCGCGATCCGGCGGCTGCGCGCCGAGCACCGCCCGGGGCCGGACGTGCGGGTGCGGGAGGCGGAGGCCGCGCGGTCCTGTGAACTCCTGGTCGCCGGTGACGCGGACCTCGCCCTGTCCCTCGCCGCGCACGCCCCGACGGCCCGCGACCCCCGGTTCGCCGTGCTGCCCCTGCTGGCGGATCCGCTGGACGTGGCCCTGCCCGCCGGCCACCGCCTCGCCGCGGCGCCCGCCCTCCGGCTCGCGGATCTCTCCGGCGACCCCTGGATCTTCGGCGGTTCGGGCCCCTGGTCGCAGATCACCACCGCCGCGTGCGAGGCCGCCGGGTTCGTACCCGAGCAGGCGCACAGCGCCTCCGGCTGGACGGCGATCCTGGCGATGGTCGAGGCGGGCATGGGAGTTGCCCTGATTCCGCGCATGGCGTCGGCGGAACGGCGCAGCCGGGGCGGCGTGGTGATGCGCGCGCTGGAGGCCGACCAGCCGCGACGGCATGTGGTGGCGGCGGTCCGGCAGGGGGCCGAGCGGGGGCCGGCGGTGGCCCGGGTCCTCGATGCCCTCACCGAAGCGGCCGGATCGTTCACTTCAACTGAATAAACAATGCAAAAACTTTCGATGGACCTCATGGGTTGTCCGTCGCGACAGTGGGCGCATGACCTTCGGACAGAATGAGAACCGGCACGAGGACCCCCACGCCAACGACGCGGCCCCGTACGGCGGTGGCGACCCGTACGCCGACTACCGGACCACCGACCTCCCCTTCACCACCCTCGTCGACCTCGCCGACCGCCGCCTCGGCGCGGGCGTGATCGCCGCCAACGACGAGTTCTTCGCCCAGCGCGAGAACCTCCTCGTCCGGGAGCGCGCGGTCTTCGATCCCGGGCACTTCGGCCACAAGGGCAAGATCATGGACGGCTGGGAGACCCGCCGCCGGCGCGGCGCGGACGCGGCCCACCCCTTCCCGGCCCCCGAGGAGCACGACTGGGCGCTCATCCGCCTCGGCGCGCCCGGCATCATCCGCGGCATCGTCGTGGACACGGCCCACTTCCGCGGCAACTACCCGCAGCGCGTCTCGGTCCAGGCGACGGCGGTGGAGGGCGCGCCCGGCCCCGCCGAACTCCTTGCGGACGACGTGGAGTGGGAGGAGATCGTCCCGCCGACCCCCGTACGCGGCCACGCCGCCAACGGCTTCGAGATCAACGGCGGCCGCCGCTGCACCCATGTCCGGCTCTGCCAGCACCCCGACGGCGGCATCGCCCGCCTCCGCGTCCACGGCGAGGTCGTCCCCGACCCGTCCTGGCTCGCGACGCTCGGCACGTTCGACCTGATCTCGGCCCTGAACGGCGGCGGTTGCGAGGACGCCTCCGACCGCTTCTACTCCTCACCGACCCAGATCATCCTGCCCGGCACCTCCCGCAAGATGGACGACGGCTGGGAGAACCGCCGCCGCCGGGTCCGCGACACGAACGACTGGGTCCGCTTCCGCCTCCCCGCCCAGGGCGCGGTCCGCGCGGTCGAGATCGACACGGCCTGCCTCAAGGGCAACGCGGCCGGCTGGATCGCCCTCCAGGGCCGCGACGGCGAGAGCGGCGAGTGGTTCGAGATCATCCCCCGCACCAGGCTCCAGCCCGACACCCTCCACCGCTTTCCCCTCCGGGCCCGTGCGATCGTCACCCACGTCCGCCTCGACGCCTTCCCGGACGGCGGAGTCGCCCGCATGCGCCTGCACGGCAGCCTGACGGAGAGCGGCGCGGCCGAACTGACCCGGCGCCACGAGGAGTCGGGCGCGTGACCCGGCGCCCCTGACCCCGAACGCCCGTACCTCCGCACCTCCGCACCCCCGTACCGCCTCTCCTTCCGTCACCCCCTTCTGCCCCGCTCGTCGGACGGCTGCGCGATGCGCCCGTCCGACGAGCGGTCTCCACCTCCAAGGGGACCCGGATCTCCCCCTGTTGCGCGGGTGCCCCACGAAGCTACGGTGCCGGCATGGCTGGCGAGAGCAGTACCGGGCCCGAGCGGATAGAGCCCATGGGGCCGATCCTGGCCGTGATCGCGTGCGTCTTCGGTCTGGCGCTCCTCCTCGGCGGAGCGGGCGTGGCCGTGGCCCTGGGAACCCTGGCGGCTTCCGGCGAGGTGACGGGTGTGGAGCTGGCGCTGGTGATCGCGGGCGGCCTGTTCGCGGCATTCGTCGCCTACGTGGGCTTCAGCACGGTGCTCTACAACTGGGATCTGCGGCGCGCAACGATCCGGCTCGAAGCCGACGGGGTCGGGGCGACCGCCGAAGTGATCCGGGTCGGCCCGGAAGACGTGAGCGCGGACGGCACCTCCCGGATGATCTGGGTTCGCATACGCGTCGAGGGACGCGGATTCCCGGCGTTCGAGGCGAGCTGCCTGATGCCCTACGGCGTGGCGGCGGCGACCGTGGGCGCGGAGATCGAGGTCGTGGTCGACCCGGGGGGCGGCACGTTCCGGCTGTGAGCCAGGCAGCCCGGCGAGTCCGGCAGCCCGGCGAGTCCGGCAGCCCGGCGAGTCCGGCAGCCCGGCGAGCCCGGCAGCCCGGCAGCCGGGCGGGGGCAGAAGGAAGAAGGGCGCCTCCCGCGGTCGCGGGAGGCGCCCTTCTCTTCACTCGGCCGTTACGCCGCCGCGTCCGCGGCCTGGGCCTTCAGGGCGCGTTCCACGCCCGCGCGCGACTCGGACATCAGCCGGTGCAGGGCCGCGCTCGGCTTCGCCGAGGACAACCAGGCGTCCGTGGTGTCCAGGGTGGCCTGCGAGACCTGGACGGCCGGGTACAGGCCGACGGCGACCTGCTGCGCCATCTCGTGGCTGCGCGACTCCCAGACGTCCTTGACCGCCGCGAAGAACTTCTCCGTGTACGGGGCGAGCAGCTCGCGCTGGTCGGTCTGGACGAAGCCGGCGATGACGGCTTCCTGGAGGGAGTTCGGCAGCTTGTCGGACTCGACGACCGAGGCCCACGCCTCCGCCTTCGCCTCCTCGGTGGGGCGGGCCGCGCGGGCGGTGGCCGCGTGGCGCTCGCCCGCCGCCGTCTTGTCGCGCTCGTACTCGCCGGCGATCTCGTCCTCGTCGAGCACGCCGGTCGCGGCGAGCCGCTCGACGAACGCCCAGCGCAGCTCCGTGTCGACGGCCAGGCCCTCGACGCTCTCCTTGCCGTCGAGCAGCGACTGCAGCAGGTCGAGCTGCTGCGGGGTGCGGGCCGTGGCCGCGAAGGCGCGGGCCCAGGCCAGCTGGTGGTCGCTGCCCGGCTCCGCCGCCCGCAGGTGCGCGAGCGTGGCCTCGGTCCACTGCGTCAGCCCGGCCTCGCGCCACTGCGGCGCCGCGTACAGGTCCAGCGCCAGCTTCACCTGGCGGTGCAGCGACTGGACGACGCCGATGTCCGACTCCTTGCCGATGCCGGAGAGCACCAGGGCGAGGTAGTCCCGGGTGGCCAGCTCGCCGTCACGGGTCATGTCCCACGCGGAGGCCCAGCACAGGGCACGGGGGAGGGACTCCGTGAAGTCGCCGAGGTGCTCGGTGACGACGCGCAGCGACTCCTCGTCGAGCCGGACCTTCGCGTACGAGAGGTCGTCGTCGTTGAGCAGGACCACGGCCGGCCGGGCGGTGCCGGCCGGGAACGGCACGGCCGTGCGCGCGCCGTCGACGTCCAGCTCGATCCGGTTCGTGCGGACCAGCTTGCCGGAGCTGTCGAGGTCGTAGCAGCCGATCGCGATGCGGTGCGGCCGCAGCGTCGGCTCGCCCTTCGCACCGGCGGGGAGGGCCGGGGCCTCCTGGAGGACGGTGAACGACGTGACGTGGCCGTTCTCGTCCGTGGTGATCTCCGGGCGCAGGATGTTGATGCCCGCCGTCTCCAGCCACGCCTTCGACCAGGTCTTCAGGTCGCGGCCGGAGGTCTCCTCCAGCGCGCCCAGCAGGTCGGACAGGCGGGTGTTGCCGAACGCGTGCGCCTTGAAGTACGCCTGGACGCCCTTGAAGAACTCGTCCATGCCGACGTACGCCACCAGCTGCTTCAGGACCGAGGCGCCCTTGGCGTACGTGATCCCGTCGAAGTTGACCAGCACGTCGTCCAGATCACGGATGTCCGCCATGATCGGGTGGGTGGAGGGCAGCTGGTCCTGGCGGTACGCCCACGTCTTCATGGAGTTGGCGAACGTGGTCCAGGAGTGCGGCCACTTCGAGCCCTCCGCGTACGCCTGGCAGGCGATCGACGTGTACGTGGCGAACGACTCGTTCAGCCACAGGTCGTTCCACCACTCCATGGTGACGAGGTCGCCGAACCACATGTGGGCCAGCTCGTGCAGGATCGTCTCGGCCCGCGTCTCGTACGCCGCGTCCGTCACCTTCGAGCGGAACACGTACTGGTCGCGGATGGTGACCGCGCCCGCGTTCTCCATCGCGCCCGCGTTGAACTCCGGGACGAACAGCTGGTCGTACTTGGCGAACGGGTAGGCGTAGTCGAACTTCTCCTGGAACCAGTCGAAGCCCTGGCGCGTGACGTCGAAGATCGCGTCCGCGTCGAGGTACTCGGCCAGCGACGGACGGCAGTAGATGCCGAGCGGAACGGACTGGCCGTCCTTCTCGTAGCTGCTGTGCACCGCGTGGTACGGGCCGGCGATCAGCGCCGTGATGTACGTCGAGATGCGCGGCGTCGGCTCGAAGGACCAGACGTCGTCCTGCGGCTCGGGCGTCGGCGAGTTCGAAATGACCGTCCAGCCCGCCGGCGCCTTCACGGTGAACCGGAACGTGGCCTTCAGGTCGGGCTGCTCGAAGCTCGCGAAGACGCGGCGCGCGTCCGGCACCTCGAACTGGGTGTAGAGGTACGCCTGCTCGTCGACCGGGTCGACGAAGCGGTGCAGCCCCTCGCCCGTGTTGGTGTACGAGCAGTCGGCGACGACCTTCAGCTCGTTGGAGCCCGCGACCAGGTGCGGGAGCGCGATGCGCGAGTCGCGGAACACGGCCGCGACATCCAACGCCTTGCCGTTCAGCTCGACCTCGTGCACCGCGGGGGCGATCAGGTCGATGAAGGTCTCCGCACCGGCTTCGGCGGAGTCGAAGCGCACGGTGGTCACGGACCGGTAGGTGCCGCCCTCCTGCGCTCCGGAGAGGTCGAGGTCGATCTCGTACGCGTCCACGGTCAGCAGGCGCGCCCGCTCCTGTGCCTCTTCGCGGGTCAGATTGGTGCCAGGCACGCGGTCATCTCCTTGTTGTGCGACGTTTCCGGCCATCCTTCCACGTGACCTGTGCGCAGCGCGATGTCCGTTTTCCGCCGGACCGGGCCTGCGGGGCGGGCCACGCTCGACACATGACCAGTTACGAGGCACGCCCGATCGACCCGGCCACGCTCAAAAAGCTCCGCGACACCGACGACGCGGGCCGTCCCTGCGCTCCGTACACCGCCACCGGAAGCGGCCACCCGCTGCGCTGCTGCCTGCGCGGGAACGAGGCGGGGGAGCGGATCGCCCTTGTCTCGTACGCGCCGCTGCGCCGCTGGGCGTCCGAGACGTGGGCGAGGCCGGGGGCGTACGACGAGCAGGGGCCGGTCTTCATCCACGCCGAGGAGTGCGCGGGGCCCGCGGCCGACCGGGCCGGATACCCGTTCTCCAGGGCGGGAGCGCTGCGTACCGTCCGGCGCTACAACGCCGACGGCCACATCGTCGGCGGCCGGCTGCTGGAGATCCCGGCCGACGAGGAGCGGGGGTACGACGAGGCCTTCGACGAGGCATTCGCCGAACCTGAGGTGGCGCTGGTGCACGTCAGGGCCGTGGAGTACGGCTGCCTGCACTTCGAGGTCCGCCGCCCCTGACGGCCTCCCCGCGGGGAGGCCGTCAGGGGC
>NZ_JBHVPX010000047.1:0-27834 GCF_042887155.1 Streptomyces sp. NPDC057963 | reverse complement strand
CCGACCCGAACCCCTACGTCTGGACGAAGTCCGCCGACGAAATCCTCGAACGCCTCGCCAGCTATCTAAACAGAATTCACGACTCAGAACACTAGGGGCTGTCCGGCGGGTCACGACGCGGTTGCGGGCCCTGGCACGCCCATCTGCACACAGAAGGTGACGGCGGCCGCCCGTATGCGGCCTGATCCCGCCGGGCAGGCCCTAGCCAGCTCCCCCACGGACGCACGAAGATCACTCAGTGACTGATGACGAACTGTTCGAGGCCGTCCGCGCTCGCGTGAAGGCGGGACAACCCACCGACTTGACCTCAACTCTGACGACACCCGAACCCGCCTCGCTGGACACGGTTGAGGATGCGGAGCGCACTACCGGTTACCGGCTACCGCCGCTGGTCCGTCGTCTTTACCTGGAGATCGCTGACGGCGGCGTCGGTCCGTTCCTCGGTTTCTCGCCCCTGCACGGCGAGGACATGGGCATGGTCAGCGGCTATCTCGACTACCTGAACGCCGAGCTGGACCCGGAAGATCCGCCCGCCCCGCCACCAGGTGTGCTGTTCTTCTGCGACTTCGGCTGCGCGATGTGGGCGCTGCTCGACTGTCGTCATCCCGAGGGCCAGATGTGGTGGTGGGAGGAAGGCAACCGCCACAAACTTGCCTTGACCTTCCCTCAGTGGATCCAGGCATGGCTCGACGGGCACCTCACCCACAAGTTCATGGCAGCACGGCAACTGCGGGACGAATCCTGGGTCGGACCGTGGGCCAACGAACAGCCCTACTAGTGTTCTGAGTCGGGAAACCCACCCCTCAAGTGCGGCCCGTTCCTCGTCCGACAACGTCAACTCAGCCTTCGGCCGTCCCATCCGCGCCATAGAACAAGCCTACATATCTTCACGGAATTCACGACTCAGAACACTAGTAGAAGATCGCGTTCACGACCTCCCGCAGGTCACAGGATCCCCGGTCACCGGTCGCCGACCGTGCCACTCGGTCCTGCTTCCAGCCCGTGATCATTGGCTCCAGCAAGGCCCACTGCTCGTCCGATAAGTCGCTCGGATACGACTCTCTGCCCATGCCCCGAATCCCGGCATGTCCATGTCCAACGCCAGCCCCGTACTGCAATCAGTCACACGATCGAGCGATCACGAACCGAGGAAGATCGGACTTAACGTCCACTCAGACCACCCGAAAGGATGACCCGAGCACGCACCGCTTCCGGCCCAGATCCACCAGGTTCGAGCCGGAGGCCCGTTAAGAGACGTAAGACGCCGATTCCTCGCGTACTCCTCTCCATCACGCTTGCCGGACCCGCCCCAACTGGCAGTACTGGCCACGTCCCGGCTTTGTCAGGGCCGCTCTCACCCTCCCCGGCATCACCCGGGTCAGGCTGCCCTCAGCTTCAACCCAACTGCTGCGACAGCGGGTTGGTGCAGGTCTCTCACCTCCACTCGAACCAACAGCGCCTCACGGCGCAAACGGAAAGTGAGCCAGAACCCGAGAAAACCGACGTCAGCGCATGGGATCGCATGCCACCTGGTGCCTGCTCTTGAATCATGCATGACACCTTCGGAGCAATTCGTTCGGCGATGAACGATGACTCGCGTAGGGTGCCCCAGGCCGCTGGTGTTCCGCCGGCGTCGACCAGTGCGCGCTGCCTCAGTCCTGCAGTACTGAAGGTCGTTCAGACCTGCGACCGCTGCGCGACGCTGAGCGGCACCGGGTCTGGATCGTCACGGGGGCTGCGGGCTACCGGGCCCCGCGGCCGGGAACCGGCGGGGTCCGCGGCCGCAGTCGTTCGCCCTGCGGCCCGAACAAGATCAGGTACTCGACCGGCCCGCCGGGGCCAGCGTTCGCCACCCCGTGCAGGGTGCGGGTATCGAACTCGGCGACGTCCCCGGCGGCCAGGACAAGATCCTTGTTGCCGAGCGCGAGCCACAGTCGCCCGTACAGAACGCACAGCCACTCGTAGCCCTCGTGGGAGACCTGCCGGGGCCGCGCGGGCAAATCCTCGACGGCGGACAGCACATGCTTGTGGGCGTGCAAGCCGCCGACGTACCGGGTGAGCAGCAGCACCGCCTTGTCGTCCCCGAAGCTGTGCAGCGCCGTGCTGCGGCGCGCGACCGCGGGGGCGGGAGCGGTACCGGCCAGCTCGTCCAGGGAGACGCCGTACTCCTTCGCCAACTGCAACACGACCTCCAGGGTGGGCTTGCGCCGGCCGGTCTCGATCCGCGACAGCGTGCTCGGCGAGATGCCGGTCGCACAGCTGATACCGGCGAGCGTAGCGCCGTGCTGCTCGCGCGCGGCCCGCAGTCTGGGTCCCATCGCCGCCAGCGTGCCGTCCAGGTCGTCGCCTGCCACCGTTCCCGCTCCTTCCAGCCGCACCGCTCAACCGCCCTGTGCTGCGATCTTGCCAGAATGGCAACGCTGATCGCGTCGGGAGGCCGCCGCGCCGCATGATCGACAGGTAACCGCGTCCGCCCGCGAACCGAGGAGAAGCCCATGCAGCCCGAACCGACCGCCGAGTTCCGCCACCGCACCATCGAGACCCCGGCCGGGCGCCTGCACCTCGTCGAGCAGGGCACCGGCCCGCTGGTCCTGCTCGTGCACGGCTTCCCCGAGTCCTGGTACTCCTGGCGCCGCCAGCTCCCGGCCCTCGCCGCCGCCGGCTACCGGGCGGTGGCGATCGACGTGCGCGGCTACGGCCGCTCCTCCAAGCCCGCCGCGACCGACGCCTACCGGATGCTCGACCTGGTGCAGGACAACGTCGCCGCGGTACGCGCCCTCGGCGAGGAGAGCGCGGTGGTCATCGGCCACGACTGGGGATCCAACATCGCTGCCTCCTCCGCCCTGCTCCACCCCGAAGTCTTCCGCGCGGTCGGCCTGCTGAGCGTCCCCTACGCGCCGCCGGGCGGTCCCCGCCCCACCGGCATCTTCGGTCAGATCGGCGGCCCTGAGCAGGAGTTCTACGTCTCCTACTTCCAGGAGCCCGGCCGCGCCGAGGCGGAGATCGAGCCCGACGTCCGGGGCTGGCTCGCCGGCTTCTACGCGGCACTGTCCGCCGACACCATGCCCGCCCAGGGCGAGCCCGACCCGCACTTCGTCACCCACGGCGGCCGGCTGCGCGACCGCTTCCCCGCAGGCAAGTCCCCCGCCTGGTTGAGCGAGGACGACCTTGACATCTACGCCGTGGAGTTCGAGCGCACCGGCCTGACCGGCGCTCTCAACCGCTACCGCAACATGGACCGCGACTGGGAAGACCTCGCCCCCCACCGCGGAGCCCCGATCAAGCAGCCATCCCTGTTCATCGGCGGCACCCTGGACGCCTCCACCACCTGGATGGCCGACGCCATCAACGCCTACCCCACCACCCTCCCCGCCCTGTTCGCCTCCCACCTGCTGGAAGGCTGCGGCCACTGGATCCAGCAGGAACGGCCCGCTGAGGTCAACCGCCTGCTGACCGACTGGCTCACCGCCCTCCAGGGCTGAACCAGACACGCCGAGCACCCGGCCCCGGGCACCCCCTCACATAGGCGATACGGCGTTCCCACACGTCAGCCACCTTGCCTGGTGACTGAGCGTTTCCAGCCGTCGACGCCGCCCGCTCCAGACGCCAACTCGCGCGCACACTCGCCAGCTGAAGCGCTCGACCACAACACGTGCCCTCCCGGGTAATCGGCAGCCGTCGTCAGTAATCCAGGTCGAGGTAATCAATGTCGTTGATGGCCACATCCGAGATTCCCATGGCGCGGCCTCCGCCGTCTTGGAAATACACGTCTTTGAATCCTTCGGCGATGATGTCGCGCATCTGCTGGTCGCTGGCTCCGGCGTCGCGGGCGTCGAAGAGGCGCTGCGCGTAGATCGCGGGGAGGCGGACGGTGAGGCGGCGGAACCGGCCGTCGTCGGTCGTGCCGACCGGTGCGGTGTAGCCGAAGCGGGCCCTCGTCTCCACAGTGATCCCGGTGGTGGCGGCTTGCTTGTGCCGGCGTTTGCGGACCTGGGGTTGCCAGCGCTGCCGCACTGCCGCGTCGATCTTCGCGGCGATGTCCTTGGGTGGGTGCTTCCGCTCGCCCTTGCGGTAGCGCTCCACCGACCGCTGGGTCACGCCCAGCTCGGCAGCCACGGCGCGCGTCGTCTTCAGCTGCCTGAGCAGGTAGTTGATGCGGCCCTGGAGGGTCTTGGGCGGCTCCCGGGTGAACGCCTCCCGGTCGGCCCGCTCGATGGCGTCCTCGATCTCTCCCACGGCCCTACTCTCCTTCGTCCAGGACGGCGTCGCCGCCCTTGATGTGGCGGGCCGGGTTCAGGCCCTTCTCCATCAGGTCGACCGCCCACAGAATCGACTGGACGCCCTCCAGCTTCGCCAGGCCCGGCGTGGGCCCGAGGCGGAACCCGCCGGGCTGCGGCTTACCGGACGCCGCGTACGGCAGGAAGTCCAGCGGACTCTCCCCCGGCGAGGGGTAGACGACGCAGTCGGACAGCACGGCGAGCGGGTACAGGCCCGTCATCTTGACCATGCTGTTGAGCTTGCGGTGCATGTTGACCCGGGCCTTGCTGATCACGGCGGCCCGGATGTCGGGGCGCCACGTCGGCCGCTGGAGGGCCGGCCACGTCTCGCCCTCCTTGTAGTGCTTGCCCTGCGGGCGCTCACGGAGCTTGCCGACGCCGCCCTTGACCGTGGCCTTGATCGCGGACAGGACGGCGGCCAGGGCCGGGTCCTTCTGCTTGTGCTGCTCCATTGCGGCCAGGAACTCGGTGTCGGTGAGGTCCTTGGTGACGCCCATATCGGCGAGGGTGTCGACGTAGGCGGTCTTGAGCCGGTCGTGCCACGGGTCGAGGTACGCGCCGGTATCGCGGCGCAGGTACGCCTCGATCGGGTGCACGTCGTGCCCGAGCTCCTGGGCGTAGGCGAGGGTGTGCGTCTGGTACCAGGCCGGACCGGTCGGGCGGGTGCCGTCCGGCGTGAACGGGCTGGGCAGGCGCGGGTCCAGCTCGATCTGGGAGAGGTCCACCAGCCAGGAGCCCGGGATCTTCGGGTTGAACTTCGGATTGTGGAAGTGGTCCGGGGCGGACAGGCCGACAACCAGGCGGGCCGCAGCGGCCAGGAACGCGGTGTTGAGGTCCAGGCCGACCGCGAACGGCAGGGTGCACTCCTCATCGCTGAGCGAGTCCACCGAGCGCACCCACTGGTACGCCTCCTCATTGAGGAACCCGCCGGCCCAGCCGCTGTTCACGACGACGGGGTGTTCCGGGGTGGCCTCGGGCGGCGCCGGGTCCATCGGCTCCGTGCCCAGCGAGCCGGAGTTGTACCCGGACACCCAATTCCCGGTTGCCGGGTCCTGCACGGCCTTCGTCGGCGGGCGCAGCGCCGTCATCAGCTCCAGGCCGGAGACGGCGGTCGAGCCGCGCGGGGTGATGACCCGCTGGGCGTACACCCCGAGGACGCGGGCGACGTCGGCCGGCTCCATCTCGGAGACGCCGGGCCAGGACCGCTCGTCGAGGGCGTCCCAGGACAGGATCGCGAGTTGCACGCACTGCCGCTCGCGGCCCTGCGCCTTGCGGTAGACCCGGGCCCACGGGCCGAACCCGCGCTGCGTGAGCTGCCACTTCGCCTTCGCCACCTGCTTGACCACCGGGTGGTCCTCCGGGAGGCGCAGGGAGCGGCGCTGCTCGTGGCCCTCCAGGCGCTCGGGCAGTCCGAGCCTCACGGCGGCTGCGGCGGTGAGCACGATCAGCGGGTCGCTGTCCTTGCCGTACCGGTTGAGCTTCGCGGCGCCGAGGCCGGACTCCTTGAGGGTCCACTCCACCAGCTCCGGCACCGTGGTGGCCGGGCAGTCGAGCACGATGCCGTCGACGCCGTACGCGGAACCGTCGCCGTCCAGCACGGCAAGCGGGCCGTGCGGGAAGCGCGGGTCGACGACAGGCTTGGCCGCCTTCTTCGCTACCGGGCGGCGCGACGACGTCGCCGGGCGGGCGGGACGCTCGGGCGCGGCAGCGGCGGCCGGGGCCTGTGCCGAGGCGGGCTGCGGCGCGGCCACCGGGGCCGGGGCGGCAGGAGCTCCGCGGGCGGGGTACTTCGCCGCCCATCCGTTCAGCAGTCGCTGGTACGCCTCCAGGCGCGGCGGCTTCGGCTCGCTCCGGCCGTTCTCCCAGTTCTTCACCGTCTGGGTCGTCGACTTCAGGGCCTGAGCGAGACGGGCCTGCGTGATGCCAGCGGCCTCACGGAGCCGGGCACGCTCCGCCGGGGGCGGGAGCTGCGGCTCCTCCTCCAGTAGTGCGTCGATGTTCGCGAACAGCTCTTCCTCGGATGCCATATCTGTCTACCTCCACCCTGAACACTAACATGATTTAACCCTGACAGGAGATTCTATTTAGCCTTTTAATTTAACCCATTCGGTGAATGCTGCCGGGAGCCCGGCCGTGCGCTGTCTGTCCTGCGGCCAGTTCGCGGCGGTCGTCACCGGCGAACCGCGCCGTCCTGTCGTCTGCCTTCTCTGCGGGAAGGCGTACGCCGACATCGCGGGAGCGGTGGACGCCTACGGAGTGGGTAGCTTCTACGAGGCGATCACCCAGGGCGGCGAACCGCCCGCGTACGAGTGCGCACAGTGCTCGGGGGTGGACGCGTGCGTCGTGCCGACTCAGACGGCGGACGAGCCCGACGGCCGGGTCCTGATGTGCCTGTGCGGTGGTCACCCGCTTGAGGGAATCTGCGCATACTGCCAGCGGGCCGCCGGCTATGCCCTCCCCGCGGCCCAGATGTGCGCCGACTGCCGGGACATCCAGTTCGCGAAATTCTGACCGACACCCTCGTGGAGGCGATGTAGAGGCCGGCGCCCGGTCGCATGCGGCTGGCACTCGTCCTCTCTCTGTCCTTCTCCCCCGCCGTTCCCTCCAGCTGGAGTCGTCCCGTGCCCTACCCGTATGTCCTGCTGTCCGCCGCCGTGTCTTTGGACGGCTACCTCGACACCCGGCCGGGCGAGGACCGGCTGCTGCTGTCCAACCCGGAGGACTTTGACCGTGTGGACTCCGTCCGTGCGAGCGCGGACGCGATCCTCGTAGGAGCGGGAACCCTGCGCGCCGACAATCCCCGCCTGCTGGTCAATTCCGAGCAGCGGCGTGCCGGCCGGGTCGCGGCAGGTCTGCCGGAGTATCCGCTGAAGGTCACCATCACCAGGACCGGTGACCTCGACCCGGACTGGAAGTTCTGGCACCACGGGGGTGAGAAGCTCGTCCTTGCCGTCGGGAGCAGGGCTGCGGAGTTGGCGGGAAAGGCGCTTGGCGGTCTCGCCACCATTCAGGGTGTTCCGCAGGATGCCACCTGGTCGGTTGCCCTCGACGTTCTCGGCGAGGTGTACAAGGTGCGCCGGTTGATGGTCGAAGGAGGCGGCACCATTCACACCCAGTTCCTCGAGCAGCATCTCGCTGACGAGCTACAGCTCGCCGTCGCCCCGCTTCTGGTCGGCCAGAGTGACGCCGTGAGGATGCTGGGCCCGGCCCACTACATGGGCGGACCATCCGCCCGGCTGCGGCTGCTGGAGACGCGGCAGATCGGCGACGTGGTACTGATTCGGTACGCGCCCAAGGACATCAGCACGGAGCCTCGATGACCACAGACCTCAATTCGGATGACCGCGGCCGCCCCGGCACCGGTCACGAAGCTGTCGCTGCGGACCGGGCCTGGCTCGCGCTCGCCTGCGAACTGGCCGACCGGTGCCCGCCCTCCGAAACCGCCTTCAGCGTGGGCGCGGTCATCGTCGCCGCCGATGGCACCGAACTCGCCCGCGGCTACTCGCGTGAGAACGACCCCCACGATCATGCCGAGGAGGGCGCCTTGGCCAAGCTCGGCGATGATGAGCCGCGCCTGGCCGGAGCGTCGGTCTACAGCTCGCTGGAGCCCTGTGCGAGGCGCGCATCGCGGCCACGGCCTTGCGCGCAGCTCATCCAGAACGCCGGGATCCGCCGTGTCGTCACCGCCTGGCGGGAGCCTGACACGTTCGTCCCCGGCGCAAACGGAGCTGAGCTCCTGCGGGAGGCCGGTGTGACCGTGATCGAGCTGCCCGAGTACGCGCAGGTGGCGAAGGCCCCGAACCGGCACCTGGTGTAGCCCTCCCGGGCCTGGCGGCGAGGCCGTGGGACATCGCCCGTATGTGTACAGAGGGCCGACGGGATGCACTGCGGCTGGCGGGGGCGGCGCGGCGGAAAGTGCGTGCAGGGGTGGGCGTGGTCCGGAAGGCTGGGGGATGGTTTCACCGGTCTTCCGTGTTCCTCCCCTCGCCGGGGAGACGACGTTCTCCTTCCTCTGCCGGACAGCGGCCCGCTACGGCTTGGAGTCCGGTGCATTGTTGGGCTGCTGGAAGTCGCGCAACAGTCGGCCCCGGCATGACGGCGGGGCCGGGCGCGCGGATGCGGAGGTACTGCTGGATGCGGCGGGGCAGGGTCTGCTGTCGCAGTTGACCGGGGTCGGGGAGCAGGTGCTGGCACGGGCGTTGCCGGCGTGGACGGTGGCGGACGACAAGCTCGAAAGGGGGCCCACCCCGCTTTTGAGTGAGAACGGGCTCTGCGAACGAATCCGGGTCCGGCGGGGGTCCGGCGGCCCGTGATTGATCTTGCTCGCGCAAAGGACGTTTGTGGGAGTGGTCGCGTGTGCCAGTCTCCGACGTCGGCTGCGCAGGTGACTGGAGTCGGGTGCACTGAGCATTGCCTCCGCTCGCGGGCCGCTGGCTCCTGGCGGCTGCTCAGTCGGATGGGACGGCTGGGTCGATGATCCGATACCCCACGCCGGGTGTGGTGGCGATGACCGGGGGGTCGCCGAGTTTGCGGCGCAGGCGGCTGATGGTCACCGTGACGGTGTTGGTGAACGGGTCGGCGTGTTCGTCCCAGACCTGTTCGAGGAGGTTCTCCGTGCTGAGGAAGGCGGGGCTCGCGTTCAGGAGGGCTTCGAGTACCGCGAATTCCTTGACGGAGAGGTCGAGTTGGTGGCCGTCGCGGCTGGCGGTGCGGCGCATCGGGTCGAGTTCGATGCCCGCCGTGCTCAGGGTGCGGGACCGGGCGGCGGGGCGACGGCGGGCCAGGGCGCGGATGCGCAGGATGAGTTCGGGAAAGTGGAAGGGCTTGGCGAGGTAGTCGTCGGCACCCAGGGTCAGGCCGCTGACGCGGTCGCCGGGTGAGTCGGCCGCGGTCAGCATCAGGACCATCACGCGGCCGTCCTGCTCGGTGATCATCTGGCAGAGGGTGTCGCCGTGGATGCCTGGCAGGTCTCGGTCGAGCACGACGACGTCGTACGCGTTGACGTCCAGCTTGGCCGCGGCGTCGAGCCCGTCGTGGGCCACGTCCACGGCCATGCCCTGGTCGCGCAGTCCCTCGGCAATGACTTCGGCGAGGGGGCGGGCGTCTTCGACCACCAGAACTCTCAACGTGCCCAGCCTGTCTCATTGTTGGGAGCTTTCGCTGTCGCCCTGCCGTCCGTACGGGGGAGGGTGATGGTGACGCGCAGGCCGCCGTCGGGGCGGGCGCGCAGGTCCAGGGTGCCGTGGTGGGCCTGAGTGATGGCCGCGACGATGGAGAGGCCGAGGCCGCTGCCCTGGCCGGTGCCGGTCCGGTCGGCGCCAAGGCGGCGGAAGGGCTGCACGAGGTCCGCCACCCGCCGCTGGTCGAGGACCGGACCGCTGGACTCGACGACGAGGGACACTGCGCCTGCGTCGTCTCCTTCGGCCCGTACCGCGACACTGATCCAGCCCCCGGGGCCGTTGTGCGCGATCGCGTTGTCGACCACGTTGTCGACCGCGCGGCGCAGCAGCGTCCGGCTGCCCCACACCCATGCGGAGTCGTCGATCCGGTTTTCACGCATGGTCAGGCCCTTGGCCGCAATGTCCTTTGCCCGTCCGGTCAGGGCGGTCAGCGCGAGTTGGCCGAGGGCGAGGCGCGCCGAGTCGGTGAACTCGCCGTGCTGGGTGCGAGCCAGGACGAGGAAACTCTCCAGCAGCCGGTCCACCTGGTCGAGTTCGGCACGCATCCGGGCGGCCAGCGTGGCCGTGGTCTCGGGTACCGGGCCCGGCTTGGCGAGGGCCACGTCCAAGGACGCCCGCATCGTGGTGAGCGGGGTGCGCAGCTCGTGGGAGGCGTTGGCGACGAAGAGGCGCTGGGCGTCGAAGGAGCCCTCCAGGCGGCCGAGGAGGTCGTCGATGGTGTCGGCGAGGTCTTTCACCTCGTCGCCGGGGCCGCCGATGGCCAGGCGTTCGTGCAGGCTGTCGGCGGTGATCCGGCGGGTGGCCGCTGTCATCACGCGCAGCGGGCGCAGCACCCGGCCGGCGACGAACCAGCCGAGGCCGACCGATATCACCGCCATGACGCCGAGGGCGATGGCGGAGCCGATCAGGATCTGCCGGGACTGGGTCTCGTGCGCCTGGGCCAGCTGCTGCTCCAGCTCGTCGATGCGGCCCTGGGCCAGTGCCGCCGTGGCGGGCTGACCGGTGCCGCCATCGGGGGCGGTCTGGCTGGAGCGCGATCCGCCGGACGCCACCACGGCCGCGATGGCGAGCAGCGCCGTTCCCGACAGCAGGAACAGAGTCACGTACAAGGCGGTGAAGCGGGTTCGGGCAGTGCCACGGCGCAGGCCGAGCCAGGTAGTCAGGCCCGCGAGCCGTCGGGGCGGACCCCATTTCATCCGCATGCTCCCCTCTCGCCACCGCACCAGGACACGTACCAGGCCAGGCTAAGCCGAGGCGCCTAACAGCGAGATGACAGTAGCCGTTCGGCCCCTGTAACCCGCTCCGTCACAGGGTGGGGCCATGAGCGATGAGAGTACGAAGGCGGCGATCGAGGTCATCGGTTTGCGTAAACGCTTCGGGCCACAGCTGGCTCTGGACGGGATGACGTTCACCGTGCGGCCCGGACGGGTGACCGGCTTCGTCGGCCCGAACGGCGCGGGCAAGTCCACCACCATGCGCGTGATCCTCGGCCTTGACACGGCTGAGGAGGGAAAGGCCCTGGTCGGCGGGGTGCCGTACCGCACCCTGCGTCGCCCGCTTCGGCACCTGGGGGCACTGCTCGACGCCTCCGCGCTGCAGCCGAGCCGCACTGCCCGTAACCACCTGCTGTGGCTGGCCCACTCACAGGGCGTGCCGGCCCGGCAGGTGGACGAGGTCATCGAACAGGCCGGCCTGGGCACGGCGGCCCGGCGCAAGGCCGGCGGCTTCTCGCTGGGCATGCGCCAGCGCCTGGGGATCGCGGCGGCGCTGCTCGGCGACCCGCCGGCCGTCATGCTGGACGAGCCGTTCAACGGCCTCGACCCCGACGGCATCGTGTGGATGCGCGGCTTCCTGTCGTCGCTGGCCCGGCAGGGCCGCGCCGTCCTGGTCTCCAGTCACCTGATGAGCGAACTCGAAGACACCGCGGACCATCTCGTGGTGATCGGCCGCGGCCGCGTCGTCGCGGACA
This sequence comes from Streptomyces sp. NPDC057963, assembly GCF_042887155.1. Lineage (NCBI taxonomy): Bacteria > Bacillati > Actinomycetota > Actinomycetes > Kitasatosporales > Streptomycetaceae > Streptomyces > Streptomyces sp. NPDC057963. The sequence continues at coordinate 16,408 of NZ_JBHVPX010000047.1, read as the reverse complement.
CCAGCGTGTCCGAACTGCTCGCCGACGCGTCCGGCGGCCGGGTCACCCTGCGTACCTCCGCGCCTCCGCGCGCCGCCCAGGTCCTGCGTGGCGCGGGCGCCACCGTTGTCGCCACCGGCCCCGACACCCTCGGCGTCACGGGCCTGCCCGACGAGGAGATCGTGGCCCTGCTCGCCCGGAACGGGGTGCCGTTCTCCCAGGTGTCCGCGCACCGGGCGACGCTCGAAGAGGCGTACATGGAGCTCACCCGGGGCGCGGTGGAGTACCGGGGCATCCCCGCGGGGGAGGCCACGCGATGACCGCCACCCTCACCCCTCGCCCCCCGGCCACGAGGCGCGCTGAGCGGGGCGGGTTCCTCAGGACGCTGCACGCCGAGTGGACGAAGTTCCGTACGGTACGCGGCTGGGTCCTCGCCATGGCGGGGGCGCTCCTGGCGACGATCGTGGTCGGCCTGCTCGGCACGGCCGCCCCCGCCCCCGGCGGGGGCGGCGCCGACTCCGCCTCATATCCGAAGGGCCCCGGCGGCGAGGCCGTCAACGACAGCTTCTACTTCGTCCACGAGACGCTCACCGGCGACGGCACCCTCACCGTTCCCCTGCGGTCGCTGACTGGTGTGGCCGACACCAGTACCGGCAAGACGGCCCAGGGCGCCCAGCCCTGGGCGAAGGCCGGGATCATCGTGAAGGAAAGCCTCACCCAGGGATCCCCGTACGCAGCGGTCATGGCCACCGGCAGCCACGGCGTGCGCATGCAGTACGACTACACGCACGACACGGCAGGCCCGTCCGGCAAGGTCTCCCAGGAGTCCCCGCGCTGGCTGCGCCTGGTCCGCTCCGGTGACAGTCTCACCGGGTTCACCTCCACCGACGGCTCCCACTGGACCAAGGTCGGCCATGCGAAGCTGCCGGGGCTTGCGCGCACCGTGCAGGCCGGGCTCTTCGCGACGTCACCGGAGGCGAAGCAGGACACCGCGGCGGGCACGGGCTTCAGCCCCGCCGTGGCCACCGGCACCTTCGGCCGTCCCGGCCTCACCGGCGGCTGGTCCCAGAGCGCGTGGAGCGGCACGCAGGTGGGCGGCGACGCGGGCACCTCCGGCAGCTACACGAACACCACCAAGGGCGGCTTCACCCAGACCGACGGCGGCGGGTTCACCGTGACCGGGGCCGGTGACATCGCACCGGTCGTCGGCGGGCCCGTCATGGGCGTCGGCTTCTCCGTCGAGAACTTCCTCGTCGGCACATTCGCCGGGCTGATCGTGGTGATCGTCGTGGGCACGGTGTTCATCACCGGCGAGTACCGGCGCGGTCTGCTGCGTACGACCATGGCGGCAACTCCCCTGCGGGACCGGGTGCTTGGTGCCAAGGCGCTGGTGGCCGGGGGCGTCGCGTTCGCCATCGGCCTGGCGGCAGCCGCGATCACCATTCCCATCGGGGAACGCAGCGCGCGCGGCAGAGGCTTCCATGTCTTCCCCGCCACGTCGGCGACCGAAGTGCGCGTCATGGTCGGCACCGGCCTGCTCTGCGCAGCCGCCGCTGTGCTCGCTCTCAGCGTCGGTGCCCTGCTGCGGCGCAGCGGCACGGCGGTCGCCCTGGTCATCGCGTCAATCGTGCTGCCCTTCCTGCTTGCCACCTCCGGCGTACTGCCCCCGGGCGTCTCGGAGTGGCTGCTGCGGGTGACCCCGGCTGCGGGCTTCGCCATCCAGCAGACCCTGCCGCAGTACGCGCAGGTGCTCAGCGTGTACGAGCCGTCGACCGGCTACTACCCGCTAGCGCCCTGGGCCGGCCTCGCCGTGCTGTGCGGATACGCCGCGCTCACCTTCGGCCTGGCCGTGGTGCGGCTGCGCGGGAGGAACGTATGAGTCTCCTGAGCGGTGCACGACTCACGAGCACGGCTGACGGCACGTGGCGAGGGGACTTCGGCCGCGCCCTGCGCGCGGAGTGGACAAAGCTGCGCACCGCAGGGGAAATGGGCAGGTTGCTCCTGCTCGCCGTCGCGCTGACCGTGGCCGTCGGCTGCGGCACCGCCAAGACCGTGAAGTGCCCGGACGCGGGGTGCGGCCAGGACGCCGTCAAGATCGCCCTGACCGGCGTCACCGTCGGGCAGGCGGTAATCGCCGTCCTCGCGGTGCTGGCCGTCAGCGGCGAGTACGGCACCGGGATGATCCGCACCACGCTCACGGCGGTGCCGAACCGGCTCACCGTCCTCACCGCCAAGGCGACGGTCCTCACCACGGTCGTCCTCGCCTCCGGGACGGCTGCCGTCCTGGCCTCCCTCCTCGCCGGCCGCTACATCCTGCCCGGCAACGGATTCACCGAGGCGCACGACTATGCCCCGCTCTCCCTGGCCGACGGCCCGACCCTGCGCGCGGCCGTGGGCTCGGCCCTCTACCTCGTCCTGATCGCCCTATTCGGCCTCGGCGTGGCGACGGCGGTACGGGAGGCGGCGACCGCCATCGGGATCGTGCTCGGGCTGCTCTACCTCTTCCCGGTCGTCACCCAGGTGGTCAACGACCCGGAGTGGCAGCGCCACCTCCAGCAGATCTCGCCCATGACCGCCGGACTCGCGGTCCAAGCCACCGCCCATCTGGACGAGCTGCCCATCGGCCCATGGGCCGGCCTGGGCGTGCTCGCCGCGTGGGCCGCGGCCGCGCTGCTGGTCGGCAGCCAGCTGCTGCACAGGCGCGACGCGTAGCCGAATCGAGCCGACCGCGAGCGCGGTGGCTTCGGGCCCAACGCCTCTGGGAACGGACCGATAGCAGGTATGCGACGGCCACTCCGGCTCCCTGCACCGCTATCCCTTCGGGTAACGGTGCAGGGAGGTCTTCGGGATGCCGGTCTTGACGCTGATCTCCCCGCAGCTGCAGGACTTCCTCGACGCATGGATCACCCACTGGCAGAACCGGCCTCACGACGGACTGCGTCACCCCGTCCTGCCCAAGACCGCGCTCACGCCGAACCAGATGTGGGCCGCGCTGCTCACCCTCAGCGGCTACGTGCCCCTGCCCTTGACCGGGGCCGACTATCTCGAACTACTGCCGGTGCGCTGGCAGCCCATCACTGACCGCGGCATCCGTCTGAGCTGCCGCACCTACAACCACGACATCCTCGACCCTCACCGCGGCCAGCGCTCCCCCGTCACGGCCAGGGACGGCAAGTGGGAGATCCACCACAACCCCCACGACGCCCTCCAGATCTTCATCCGTCTCACCCACGGACGGCTCCACGAGATCCCCTGGATCCACCGCGACCACGTCCACCAGCCCTTCAACGATGCCCTCTGGCACCACATCCAGACCGAAGTCGAACAGCGCGGTGACCGTGACCAGCACGAAGCCGATCTCGCCGATGCCCTCGACCAGCTCCTGCGCCACATCCGCGGCCCTGTCGGGACAGAACACCACACTCGCCGCCACAAAACCCCCCGCGCCGGCAGCACAGCTGCCTGACCGGCCAGGCCAGAGGCGCCCATCCGACGCAGAGACCGCACCAGCCCCGGACTGGAGCGAGAGCCTGGGCGACCTCATCGGCACCGGCTCGGCGGCCGAAACCGAGACGAGTGAGCTGGAAGGCACGGACGTACTGCCGGCCGAGGCAGGCGGATACGGGCTGTGGGACTCGGTATCCCCGTCGCCGCCGGCATGTCCCAGGCCCAAATCACCAACTCTGTCTGCCACACCTACACCGCCGCGGCGTCCAGCTGGTGATGATCGACGAGATCCACCGGCTCAACCCCCGCACCACCACCGGCGCGCAGAGTGCCGATCTGATCAAAGACCTCACCGAACGCATCGGCGCGACCTTCGTCTACGCCGGAATCGACGCCACCACCACACCCCTGTTCACCGGGGTACGCGGTGCGCAGCTCGCCGGACGCACCTCCCTCATCGACTGCGCCGCCTTCCCCGCCCGCCTCGCTGAGAGCGAACCTTTCCGCGACCTCGTGAAAGCCATGGAAGGCGCACTCGACCTGCGCCACCACCGGCCCGGAACACTCCCCCAACTGGCCCCGTACCTTCACGAGCGCACCGCCGGCCGCATCGGCGGCCTCGCCCGCCTCATCCGCCAAGCCGCCATCACCGCCCCCATCGACGTAACACCGAACGCATCACCAATTCCACCCTCGAAGCAGTCCGCCTCGACCACCTCGCCGAACAGCACTACCGACACCGCACCCGGCCGCGAAGCCGGAGTACCAGCACCTCGTGAGCCCGACAGACGTCACGACCCGTGCCGCACCAGGGGCCGGCACCGCACAGCGCATCGTCGTCGCAGGGGCATGGCTTCGGATCCCGTCAGCCGCACCGGGCGTCTTCCGTGTACGGCCACTGCCCGGTGAAGCGACCGCCTCATACGCCCAACGCCTCGCCGACGCCTAGCGGCTGACGCTGTCCCAGCTCCTCGACGGGGCCGACATCACCCTCCATCGCCACGGCACCTCGCCTGCCACCGAACTCATCCTCACTCTGGGCGCGGCCCGGCACCTCGCCGCCTTGGCCCGCATCCCACTCACCCACCTGACGCGCGCCCTGCCCCCGTCTAGCCTCCCACGACGACGCCCACGACACCGAAGCGGCCGCGCGCTGGAAACCGCTCGAGGCCGCACAGCAGCCCGTCCGCGCCTGCACACTGTGCACCCGCCACCGCAGCCATGGAGCCATCGACACCGCCTGGGTCCATGCAACCCCGCACGGGCTGGTATGCCCGCGCCATCACCAAGCCACTCCCGACCCACGGCTTGCCTCCACCATCCGCACCTGGGCCGCGCCGGAACTCGCCGCCGCAAACCACGCCCACCAGCGCCCCCTGCGACACCCGCGTGCCAGCACCGCCTGGGCCACAGCACGCGCCATCACCACCCGCTGGTACGACCACCAGCAACACCTCACCCACCGCTGGCACACCCGCCTGACCCGGCTCTGCGCGGCCAACCCTCACCTGGCCACCACGGGCAGCGCCTCCCCCGCGCTCCTCGCGCGCGATCTGGTGATCTATCCGGAAACCGTCGCCCTCGCCCGCACACTCGCCACCCTCCCGAAACAGCCATACCGCGACACCGGCAAGGCCCTCGATCTCATCGCCCACCGACTCGGACTGCCCCGCCTGGCCAGCAACGCGAACGATCCCCTCCGGGTCTTCCTCACCCACGCACGCCACTGACCAGCATCATTCGGAACTCCAAGCCCCCAGAGAGCGCAGCCGCCTATAGACGCGCCACCACACCTACGAGAAAGCCAAGATCGATCCCACATAACTACTGAACCGCAGGCCATGCGCCCGAACAACCAAACCGAACACGCCCCCGGGCCACGCCAATCACGCCCGAACGCGGCCATTACCCCAGCTCCAACTCCCAGCAAAAAGACGGGACACCAGACGAAAGCAGCCCAGCTCCCTGGAGATCACTGCTTCGTCACAGCTCCAGTGGGCGGCGTCCGCGAGGGCCGGGCTGATGGTCGCGCCGTACCACTTCGCCGCCCCGTCGCTGAGGAAGTTTCAGGCGGGGTGGTGGGACAGTTCCTCGTCGGCACGGCCACCGGTCCCGACGGTCCGCCGCGGAGACGGCGGTGCCGCCGGGCTGGAACCGAGCACGCCCCGGGCCCGCAGTTCGTCAAGATCGGACAGACGCTCTCCGGGAAGAACATCGAGCAGGTCGGCCTGGGCGGCGCGGATGCTGAGCGCGGCAGCCTGGGGGCCTGCGCCAAGAGCGCGGCGGACGGTCACGCCGGCCATCGTACGGGCAGCGCATCACCGATCGCCCCAGCCGCCGGGATCGTGGTCCAGGAGCAGCGTGTTGGCCTGGCCTGCGGTGGTCGGGCTGTGGCCGGCCCGTGGTCGGGTGGCGGTGAGGTGCGGCCCTCCCGACCCACGCAAGGCCGGGAGGGCCGCATCCTGACTACCGGCGGCGCGGGGAGACGATCAGCGCCGCCACCGTCCCCAGCGCGCGCGTGTACGCCGACATCCGGCGCCCGGCGCCGTGACAGGCCGCTCCCCCGCTCGCCAGGCTCGTCCCCGGAGTTCGTGCGACTTGGGGTGATCGGCCCATGGGCGGGGCGGGGTGTGGCTACGGGCCAGGCGGTCGGAGAGGCAGACGCGGCGGGTTCGAGCAGCAGCTTCGACGTACGTCACATCGCCGCGCTCGTGCTTGAGTGGGCCGCGTAGCCCTCGTTGGAGGGCCCGCAGGTCCGCGCCGGAGATAGTCGGCGCGGACCCTTCTGCCGCTCCTAGTCGTCCCCGTCCTCTTCTTGCTCTGCGTCGTCGTCGATTCCGTGCATGGCACGGAGCACGTCCCGCAGGTCCAGTTCGAGACGCTGAGCGGGGATGGACAAGGACCGCTGTACTTTGCCGCTGACGTTGGTCGCAGTCGCTCGCCACTCCGAGACGAAGGAGTCGGCTTCCTGACTGCTGTAGACCGTGATCTGATCAAGAGCCACGGTCTCGTGGGGACGAAGGTCCACCGGGGCAAAGCGGATGAGGGTGCGGCCATCGCGCTGCTCGATGTCCGGGGAATGCAGGGACGGCAGATGGTAGGCCGGTGGCTGCACCCCGAGCACCCCTTGGTGGACGCCGAGTACGGGGATGGTGCCCTCTCCGTACTCGGCCGGCTGGTGAGGCCAGTCGACCTCTTCCTCTGCGTCGGCCGTGACATGGGCCGAGACGGTGTCGGGGAGGCTCAACACGGCCTGGACCTTCGTGAGGTTGTCTTCGCCAGGATTGGTCAGCGTGAGGGTCAGAGGCGTGCCTGTGGCGCTGACCGCCTGCGCCAGTGCATGCTGCATCGCCAGGTCGAAGTCGCTCAGGTACTCGTCCACCTCCTGCCGGAATTCCTCCGGGGAGCGGGAGTCAGGCCACAGGACTTGGAGTGGCCTGAAGGCCCCGAACGGGTCGGAGGCCGCCGCCTTCCTCCTCTCGTCCGCAGCGTCCACCTGCCCCATCATCTCCTCGCGGAGGAAGTCGGTGATCGTTCGGCGGACGCCCTCGGTCGGGGCCAGCACGGCGACGGTGCCGGTGGTCATGGTGACGTCTACGTTCACGCGCTTCGTTGCTCGGCGGGCGCGGCCCGTGAGGGCGTGGATCTCCGCTGGACGAGCGGGTTCGGTCTTGCCGGCGTACCGGTGGAAGACGGTGCCCGGGCGGTAGCTCTCATATTCCTTGTGCAGGGGGTGAATAGGGTCGCCCCACCGGGGAGGAGAGACGTCGACGAGCATGACGTGGCGCTTGCCCTCATCTGTGTCCATGGGGACGTACGTGAACTGGTAGCGGCTGAACTCGCCCAAGTAGCGCCTCAGCCAGCCATCGACCTTCTCGACATCGTGCGTCGGAACCCCGTGGATCGCGTCTTCATCAACCCCTACCAAGAGGTAGGCGTGGCCTCCAGCCCACTGCTCCGCTACATCAGGCATCCGGTTGGCGAAGCCAAGGATGGCTTTTGACACTGCGAAGGCTCCCGCTGCCTTCGACACGTCGTGCTGGGACTTCCACTCCAGCCAGCGCGTCTCGTCCGCGCTGCTGGCGTTCAGGACGGCGCGTATCAGCTCTCGCTGCCGCGCCAGCCCGACTACCGGTTCGTCCGCGTTAGACCTGTCACGTGAATCGTCTGAAGATCGTAGAGGTCCGTTCACCCGGCGGTCTCGGAGTTTCGCCGTCCACGGCCTGTCCGCTCACTCACTGGCGGCCACCGTCGGCTTCGACCTGGCGGAAAGGAACAGTGGGTGGGGCGGCCCCGGCCGTACTGCGTCCCGTCACGGGGACCGGGGCCTGTCCCGCGCGCTCCATTCCGGCACGGGCCGGAATGGAGCCTAGTCCGTCCGGGGAAGCGGCGGGCCTGACTGACGGTGTTCGAGGTGGTGGTCCCCCTACCGTGCGGCCATGGAATCCACCCCGATGCCCGAACCGCTGCGGCGGGCGATTCACCAGCTGGTCTCCGAGGCGGTCGCGAACTGCCAGGAGGTGCTGCGGTACACCGAGTCCGACCAGGCGCATACCTGGAAGCGGATGACGCTGTACCGGGCCACGGACGCGGCGGACACGATGAACATGGTGGCCATGCTGATCGCTGCGTACTGCCAGCGCACGGGCATGGGCCGGGAGTCCCTGGAGACGTATCTCCAACTGGAACAAACAGCACGACCGGGCCAAGGGGCCGGACGATGGGGACTGGGCGCACCTGGGGGGCTGCTGGGCGAGGAGGCTCCCGTTGCGGCGAGCGAGCCGGGGACCTGGGCCAGCATGCAGTTCCGTTCCGGGCGGCGGCACGCCACGAACGCGCAGAAGGTGGAGGACGACCCGTCGAGGCTGTTCACCGGGGACGTTCTGCACGGTCTGAAGGCCCGCCTGTGCGACGACATCGCCTCGTTGGACAGCTATCTGCCGCCGCACGTCGCGGAGCTGGCGAAGAAGGTCGTCAGCGTGCTGGAGGAGCCGCAGCCGGCCAGCGTGTGACGGCGAGGGTCGCAGCGTCGTTGGACGGTGCGACCCCCGAGGCGGGCCCCGGTGACGTCATGGCTGATCCCCCGGGGCCGTCGTGCGTCGGGGTCAGTTCTCCCCGGCCTCGGTGGTGGTGAGGCAGTCGGCGGCTTCGGCGTCGGTCATCAGCACCGCCTGGGCCAGGTGGGCGTCGCCGTCCTGGACGACGTGGACGCGGCCCGGGAGCGGGCTGCTCTTGGGGGCTGGGCCGGCTATCGGGGCGAGCCCCTGCCAGGCGCTGGCCGACCTCGGGCTGGAGTGGGCTGCTTGACGGGAACAATGATGGCGCCCGCCCCGGGGATGTGGTCCGGGGCGGGCGCCGTGTTCGATTCTGCGGCCACGGGACGGCGTGAGTGACCATCGGGGCTATGGGGCCCTCGACACCGCCGCCGGGCTGCTGCACGCCCATCTGGTACGGGTGTTCGGCAGGGCGTACGGCATCGCCCCGCACCAGTACCTGATGTCCCGGCGGGTCGGCCGGGCCCGGCGCCTGCTGCTGGAGGGGCGGGCGGCGGGCGAGGTGGCGGCGGCCAGCGGCTTCTACGACCAGGCCCATCTCACCCGGCACTTCGGCCGGTTGGTGGGCGTGCCGCCGGGACGCTACCGGGCGGGCGTGCGCGGAACGTCGTAGCCGCTCACTTGACGTCGACGTAGTCGCCGGCCGCGGTCGCCCCGCCGGTCGTGTCCGTCTCGCCGAAGGTCCAGCGCCAGTGGCCGTCGGCGGAGGCGGTGACCGTGGTCTTCAGGGCACCGGCCGAGTTTGCCTTCACGGTCTTGACCGTGGTGTAGGTGCTGGTGCCGGCCTTGCGGAACTGGAGCCTGGCCGACTTGCCGCCGAAGCCCGTGTACTTGTGCCGCACCCAGTCGGCGCGGGTGATCGTGCCGGTCACGGTGAGCGTCTTGCCCTTGGCGACGGGCTCCGGGGAAGCGTTGACGGTGACCTTCGCCGCGCGCTTGACCCGGATCGTGCCGAAGCCGGTCAGGTACTCCGTGCCCTTGTACTGGCCGTTCTTCCAGATACGGGCCATGACCCCGATCTTCCAGGTCGTGGCGTCGCTGTTGGAGTCCAGGGTGTAGCGCGGGTCGATGTACAGCTCGCCGTCGCACTGGGAGGGCGAGTAGTCGGAGTGGGTGATGACGTAGCTCATGTGAATGCCGTCGTCGCCCTCGTAGCCCTTGGCGGCCGTGGTGCCGCGGTACAGGAAGGGGTACGTGTTCGCGTCGCCCGCCTTGACCCCGGACGGCCAGGTCTTCCGGAACGCGAAGTCGGGGGTGACCTCGGCGCCCGTGCCCACGATGATGGGCTTGCCGTTGTTGAGGACCAGGTTCGACACGGTGATGCCGGTGTCCGCCGCCTCCGCGGTCGGCGCGGTGAACGTCCCCAGAGCGATGGTTCCCGCGAGTACGACCGCGGAGCCGGATCTGCCTGCGCGCATGCACTGCCTCTTCGTCGGTGGGAGACCGGTGTGGTCCCGGTACGGAACGAGCCGGTCGTCCACGCTAGCAGGCGCTCAGGAAAGGTCAGTCGGATATTCGGGGCCCGAAGTGCCGGTCCCGCCGGGCCACCCTCACGGCCTTTCACGGCCCTTGCCCGGGAGGAGGATGAATGAGGAGGGACACCTCTCTCCTGCAGAGAGAGGTGTCGGCGCCCGGTGCCCACTGACCCGCGCCCTGTGACCCGGGGCGCAGCGGTCACCGGCCAGGGGCACGGGCAACCCGTTGCGCAACCGTCTGCGGCACCGGAGCGTGGAGCGTGACGTACACGCGTCATACTCGTCGGTAGAGGCCGGTTTCGTGACGGCCGTACGTCAGGCTCCCCGCCTCGCCCGGCATGCCGTACGGCAGCGCCAGGCCCGAGACCGGACCGCCCCGAGCAGTACACCGCGTCCCGACGGTGGCCACCGCCTGCGAACGTTCTGGCCGTGCTCGGGCTCGGCTGGGCCGACGTCCACGACGCCGACGCCCCGGAGCCCCTGCGGATCGACTTGGACGAATACACCGGCGACTGGTCCTTGCACATCGGCCCGCCCACGACCGACTGACCGGACACGGACTCGGGCGCTTACCGTGGGGCCGCGACCACGCCCCCCCACCACCACCACCACCGACAGCGCATGGCTGGCGGGCCCGGCCTCGGGAAGCCGGGCCCGCCGTGCTCACTGCGCCTTCGGCAGCGCGTCCAGGGCACGGCGTTCCTCGCCGTGGCCCCTGCCGGCGACCCGCCACACCAGCCGGTCGGCCCCGTCGCGGGTCAGCAGGGCCAGGGTCGTGGTCGCCACGGTGAGCCGGTAGTTCACACTCCCGACGCGGCGGGCCCGCTCGTGGAAGGCAGCCTCCCTCGTGGCCGGGGCCGCACGGCGCGGCGCCGGAGCGAAGGCGAACAGCAGCGGCGGGAAAGTGCGCTCCAGGGCCGGCCCGGCGTAGGTCTCCTGCCAGTGGCTGCGCGGGGCGCGGGCGGCGTTCCCGCGCCCGGACGGCGGCGCGTTGCGGTAGGCGTCGTAGCGCTCCAGCTTGGCGACCAGGCGGGCGTAGGACATGGTGCGGTCTATCTCCACGAACGCGCTGGCACCGTCAGCCAGCAGCACCACACCGTCGGGCACCAGGGAGCCGGCCGGGGTGGGGTGGGCGACTTCCACCTGCCAGTCGGCGCGGTCGGCGACCTCCGCCTGGTGGAAGGCGACGACGGTGTCGACCAGGGCAGGGCCGTGCTCCCGCAGGCCCGTCTTGCCGGCCGCTCGCTTGCCCGTGGTCCGGCCCGCCGTCGGCGCGAGCTCACCGGAGCGGCTTCGGCGAGGCCCGCCGGGGTGCAGTACCAGTAGCTCTGCTGAGCGCGGTGGGTGCGGCCGACCAGGGCCGGGAATTCATCCAGCAAGTTGCGCAGCGCGCGACGGAGGTGATCGGTGCCCTGCTGGTGGGGCAGCAGCAGTGCCTTGAGCTGGCGGGGTGTGGCCAGGCGCAGCTGAGCGAGGGTGAGCAGGACCTCGCCGCGGAGGTCCGCGCCGGCCTTTGTCGCCGCTGTCTTCCGGGCCCGGGACGCTTCTCCAGGTACATCAGTACTGGCAGAAGAGGAGTTACAACCGGCCCGGGCAGGCGAATCAGGGGCCTGATCAGCAACAACCGTCAGGCGGAGGCCGGAAGCTGCGGGGCTGGGAGCCGGGCTTGTCGCAGGGCTCGCCGTGGGGCTCGCCGTCGCAGCGGTGTCCGCCGGGAATGGCGGAGTGTGCGGAGTGGAGGCGGTGGTCATCGGGTCCTCGGGATCCTCCGGCCGTCGTGGCCGGATCGGTGACAGGTCCGACCCGCACGCGAAATGGTGCGGGCCGGGGCCACCGTGCAAAGCCCCCCTTGCCCGCGGTCTGACGGTCGCCGTCGTGTCATGTCCGATTTCGCCTTGACCACCCCTGGACCAGGCGGATTTGTCCGTGACTGACGTCGCGGCGGTCCACGGCGCGCTTCGCCCGTGTCGTTCACCAGCCAAGCCCCAGCACCCGAGCGCACCTTGCATGCTGACGATCTTTGACGGGTTTGACGGGGTCTGCAGTCCTGGAGGGCTGTTGGCGATGCGGGCGTTGAGTTTGAGTTGCCTTGCCCGCACAACAGAGTGGGACCGGATTTGATCTTTGGCAGCTTTGGCGGGGTTCCTGGCCCCAAGGGGATGTTGGGCGGAGCGGACTTTCGCGTCGATCACCCAGAGCGCGGCTCGCAGCCAGCGAGCCCGATCGTTCTGGACCTTTGACCACCTGTGCCAAGTCCGGCTTCGGCGAGGGATGCCGCAGCTGGCTGCATCCGGTTTCGATGTCGACGAAAAGAAGGCGTCCCCATGACTCAGCTCGAACGTAGCACCTCGACTGCCCAGGCCACCGTGGCCCGGACGGCCTTGAACTGGCTCATCGCGTTGACCCTGCTCGTCACAGTCATGGCCGTGACGGTGCTCGCGGCGACCGGGAACAGCCAATACCTGGCGCCGGTCATCGCGATCGGCTCCGGTGCGCTCGCTGTCGACGGGAGCGTGCACATTCGCATTCACATCCGCCGCTGACTTCCGCGAGCAGCACGCACCCAGTCACTCCACGATGCATTGCCCACTCCAACGCGCACCAACGGGAAGGTGCACCGCGCGCATCCGGTGCGCGCGACGTCGTTCATCGCGTGCGAAGCGCACCACGGTGGAGTCCACCGCGCGCCCAGAGCGGAGTCCACCGCGCGCGGTGCGCACCACAGTGGACTCCACCGCGCGCGGTGCCGGGCGCCCCCACCTGATGGCTCGCACCGTGATGCCGAGTGAACCGCACCCCGCGCACCCGCGCCGAGGCCGCTCACCGTGACTGTGCGGGTGGGAGAAGTCTCCCCTCCGGTGCAGGGCATCGCGGGTCGGTGCGCGTCATCACTGTCCTTGGACAGCGAAGCCAGTCGTCGACTACGCGCTGACCTGCGGCGACTAACTTGATTGGCAAGGGAATCTGCGATGCCACCCCTACCCGTTGACGCCGTGACCTGGGGCGACTGGATTGGATGGCAAGGAACTCGACGGGCTGAGTTCGATGTCGGCGGACAATCACTGACCTGTCTCAGCGAAGTTAGTCGGCTGGAGGCCGATGACCTGGGCGGACTGGATTGGCTGAGACGAGAGGCCATCACTCACGTTGCGCGCTCCAGCCATGATTCGAAACCGACGTGTTGCCCGGTCGTGGCCGCCCAGTACCAGCCCGCGAAGTGACGCTCACCCCGCGACCAGCAAAACTGCCGCACCGGAGCGGCGTCCTCGAGCCGGGCCGTCACACAGTCCAGCAACGGACGTCGGCGACGCCCACGCAAGGCGTCCACGTACGACAGCTCGACGTACGGCTCCGCAAGATCCACCCCAGCCGGTACAGCTACCCGCCACCCCCAGCACGATCACCCGCACGACTAGTCGTGGAAGGCCGTGGTCGCCTCGAGCGCGGCGCGCCCAGTCGTCACCCGGTTCACTGGCGCGGTCTCATCGGCATAGCCGAAGGAGATGCCCACGAGCAGCTTTCCTCCGGTGACGCCGAGCTCGCCTCGGACCGTGCCGGCGTAGAAGCTGAGCAGTCCCTGCGGGCAGCTGTCCACGCCGTACGCAGTCATCGCCAGGAGAAGGGTCTGCATGTAGCCGCCGACGTCAGCGGCCAGCCGTGGCCCGCCGTCACCGTTGACGAACAGGAACGCCGCGTGTGGCGCGCCGTAGAAGCGCAAGCTCTCCGCGTCGTAGGCCGCACGTGCCGCGTGGTCGTCAGGGTCGATGCCCAGCGCTCCGTACAGCTCGGCTCCGAATGCGGCCCGGCGAACCTGCTGCACCTGCGCGTACATGTCCTCGGAATACGGGAGGTCCGCCGAGGTGCGCTTCTCGGCGTGGGCCGCCTGCAAAGCATGCGCCAGGCGCTCACGCGTCGCGCCGCTCACCACCTCCACCTGCCAGGGCTGCGCATTGGAGTTGGACGGCGCGGCGCCGGCCAGGGAGAAGATCGCGCGCATCGTGTCCACAGGCACGGCCTCCGGACGGAACGCGCGTGTCGCGTGACGGTCGCGTATCAGCTTCTCCGCGCAGCCACTCAGCTCGGTGGGGTCGGCGGGACCGGCGGGGACTGGCCTGTTCATGGAAGACTCCTCAGGGACAGCGCATGTAAACGGAAGCGTTTACTTGGGGGCAACCCTAGCGAGCCGACCCTGCCGAGGTAAACGCCTACGTATACTTGCTTCATGGGTACGACGACTACCGCACTTCGACGAGGGGGGCGTGGGGGCCGGGAGCGCATCCTGGCTGCCGCCGCCCAGCTGTTCGCGGCCCAGGGGATCAATGCAACCGGTATGGAACAGGTCGCGGAGGAAGCACCGGTGTCCAAGCGCACGCTCTACGCGCACTTTCGGACCAAGAGCGACCTGGTCATCGCCCACCTGCAGGACCTCGTGTCGTCGGGCGCCACCCTGGAGAGCGTGCTGACCCGCGAGGACATCCCCCCAAGGGAGCGGATCCTCGGACTGTTCGACCAACCCGCGGCGGACGCGGCTCCGGTGCGCGGATGCCCGTTCATCGATGCCGCCGCGGAGTTCCCCGATCCGAAGAGCGCGGTCCATTCCCACGCCCGCGAACAGAAACTGCGGATGACTGAGCTGGTCACTTCCTTGGTGAGGGAGCTGGGCTGCCGGGAACCCGTCGCACTCGCCGAACAACTGGTCACCCTCGCGGACGGTGCGGCCAGTCGCGCCATGGTCCTGGGCGAAGCGGACTACGGCCGCCACGCGCGAGCAGCAGCCGAGGTCCTCCTCGAACGCGCTCTACCGGGCACGAACTGACGAGGAAGAGGGCCGCGCTGGACAAAGGTTCACCGAGGCATCGCTCGACGGTCTTGGGTTGCCTATCACCTGCGTGACGGTTTCCCGCTCGATGAGAGGCCCGGCCGGACAACGCCAAGTCGGGCTCCGGCGGAGGCACCTCGTCCCGTGCCGGCTCCGGGAACGGCGCGGCGCAGGGCGGGGAGCAAGTTCTGCCGCACGAACGACCTGATCACGGAGGCCGTGGGAAAAGAGTTCTGTCCGCCGGGTCAACGATGTCGTCGTGCCGGCCACCACATCGAGGAGGAACTGGCTGCACGACGCCGGATAGACCTCCCAGAGGGGGCCGCGTCCCTCATTGAGGATGACGGTCCATTCCTCCGGCCCGGCACCGGGCCGGACCAGCCAGTACAGGAAGTGTCCCGCACCCTCCACGTACCCCCAGGGCACCAGCCTGGCGTTGACCTCATGGAGTACCGACGGCTTGTCTTCGCCCGCTTCCCAGAGTTCGGCGAGGATCTCCTCGCGTCCCGCGGTCTGGGTGACCAGGTCGTACATTGCATCCGAGCGGCCCGGTTCCAGCAGCCAGGGCACCCCCGCGAAGGGCCCGCCGCCGTACGTCTGGACGAGCTGCTTGTAGTCGGCCGGCAGGACGATGTCCAACGCGCAGGCGGGCTACGAAGGAACTGTGGCCTGGCGGGGTGACACGCCAGACGGCGTTGTCCTCGTACTGCTGGACCTCCATCCGTGCGGCGCCGCCGTTGAGTCCTTCGGGCGGTCTGGGCGATGGCAATGGCGGCAGCCCAGCGTACGAGGCCGTCCGCGGCATCCAGACTGGCGGTGAGGGCCCCCGGGAGAGCCGTCGTGCCGAGGGATGCCGACAGCAACAAGCGAGGTGGCCTTCGCGACGGCATCGTCCTCGTCCTGCTCGGCAGCCAGCGCCTCCTCGTACAGCGGGAGGAGCTTGTCGGAGGAGTTCTCGGCGGCCTCGGCGCGCCAAGCGGCGATGTCGGCCCCGTCGGTGATCTCGCGCTCCTCGTCCCAGTTGACCGCGAGGCCGGTCAGGAGCTCCAACGCGTGCTCACGCGCCGGATCCGGGCCGGCGAGAGCGATCCGGGCAAGGAACGGCACGGCCTACGGAGATGCCTGATAGCGGGTTCCCTGGTGCGCGAGATGATCGAACAGGCTGCTGACGGCCTGCTGTCGTGCCTGCTCGTCATCTCCGCACAGGGCGCGCAGTTGGCCGGGCACATCGGCGGCCGTTCCGTAGGCATGGTTCAGGTTCGCCCAGTCCACTTCGTCCAGGCCGGTCAGGAGGTTGTCGTCCGCAGTGATCACGGCCGCATGATGTCAGAGTCCTCCGACACCGGTAAGCCTCAGCCGGTGGGCCGTCGGAATCGAGCACCACGGCCGGGTAGAACTCGGTTCCCACCGTTTCCAGCACGTACACGTGCTCGCCGCCCTCAGCCAGCGAAACACTTGATGATCCTGGCGCGGGAGGGACGGGAATGCACGAATCGATGTCGCCCACCTGTAGTTCAGCGTCGTCGGGAGGATCGGTCGTGATCGGCCGGACAGCTCCTAGTAGGGCTTTGTTAGGTGGTGTCGTAGGTCTGCCATGGGGTGGGTTGTCGGCAGGTGGGGCAGGTCCCGGTCCA
>NZ_JBHVPX010000046.1:0-28395 GCF_042887155.1 Streptomyces sp. NPDC057963 | reverse complement strand
GCAGGGGGGACCCTGTGGGAGAGTAGGACGCCGCCGAACTCCTTTTGTGAGAAGCCCCGTGCCCTTGTGGCACGGGGCTTTTCTGCGTTCAGAGCCCGTCCGGAGGGCTCCTCTTCCTGACGGGCTTTTTTTGATGTGTCGGATCGGTGTCTCGATCGGGGTCTCGGGGAGGCCAGAGACGTCAGAGGCGTCCCGTCTCCTTGAGAGCCAGGTAGGCGTCGGCGAGAGCCGGGGCGAGGTTGTCCGGGGTGGCATCGACGACCACCGCACCGCGGCGCTGGAGCTGCTCCGCGGTGCGGAGCCGTGTTGCGCGGGCCTGCGCGCCGGCCGCGGCCCCGTAGACCGCGTCCACGGTGCCCCGGGCTCCCGCCATCCGCTCGATGTGCGGATCGGCCACTGAGGCCACCAGCACCGTATGGCGTTGGGTCAGTCGGCGGAGGACAGGCAGCAGGCCCTCTTCCACGGGGGCCGCGTCCAGACCGGTGAGAAGCACGATCAGAGAGCGGCGAGGTGCGCCGGCAAGCACGGCAGCGCTGAGACCTCGGGCATCCGTTTCCAGAAGTGCCGGTTCGACCGGTGCCAGGGCATTCACCATGGCGGACAGAACGTCTCCTGCGGGCCTGCCCTGGACCTGGGCGCGGATTCGGCGGTCGAAGGCGAGCAGATCCACACGGTCGCCCGCACGAGTGGCCAGGGCAGTGAGAAGCAGGGCCGCGTCCAGAGCGGCGTCGAGACGGGGCACGTCGCCGACACGCCCTGCCGACGTGCGACCCGTGTCCAGGACGATGAGGATGTGACGGTCCCGCTCGGGGCGCCATGTCCGCACCGCGACGGCGGACTGACGCGCTGTCGCTCGCCAGTCGATGGAGCGCGTGTCGTCGCCGGGAACGTACTCACGCAGGCTGTCGAACTCCGTGCCCTGTCCGCGGGTGAGGACGCTGGTGCGGCCGTCGAGCTCCCGGAGCCTGGCGAGACGGGACGGCAGATGCTTGCGGCTGGTGAAGGGCGGCAGGACGCGTACCGTCCACGGGACTTGGTGATTTCCTTGACGGGCCACAAGTCCCAGAGGCCCGAACGACCGGATGCTGACGCGTTCGGCTCGGCGGTCGCCGCGCCGTGTCGGTCGCAACGTGGTGGTCAGCCGGCGACGTTCCCCCGCCGGGATCGTCACTGTGTGACGGGACGCGGCCTGCTCGGTGCCCGTGGGCCAGCTGCTGGGCGGCCAGGCGTCGCGGAGGTGTGCCCGTAGGCGCCGACGGGAAGAGTTGGTCACGGTGAGTTGCACTTCGGCGGTCTCGCCGAGTCGAACGGTTGTATCACCAGATCGAGTGAAACGAAGCATTCGCACTGGTGCAGCCAGGGCGTAATCGCACAGAATTGCCAGAGAGAGCGGTGCGTTGACCGCGAGCATGCCTGTCCAGCTCGGGGCCAAGATGGCTACAGGGAGTGACCCCAGAGCGGCCAGGAAGGCAGTACGTCCGGTAAGGGCCATGGTCACTGCCTCATCGGGGTACGGGGACGTGGGCGAGGACCGCGGTGATGACGGAGTCGGGAGTGACCCCCTCCATCTCCGCCTCGGGCCGTAGCTGGATGCGATGGCGAAGCGTGGGGAGCGCCAGGGCTTTCACATCGTCCGGAATGACGTAGTCGCGGCCGGTGAGCCAGGCCCAGGCACGGGCGGTCGACAGCAATGCGGTAGCACCTCGGGGAGAGACGCCGAGGGAGAGCGAGGGGGATTCGCGCGTGGCACGGCAGATATCGACGACATAGCCGGTGATCTCGGGGGAGACCTTGGTCCGGGCAACCGCGTCTCGGGCGGCTTCCAGGTCGGCGGTGCCTGCGACGGGGCGTATGCCCGCCGACTTGAGGTCGCGCGGATCGAAGCCGTCGGAATGACGGGTGAGGACGTTGATCTCCTCGTCACGGGACGGCAAGGACACTGTCAGTTTGAGGAGAAAGCGGTCCAGTTGGGCCTCGGGAAGGGGATAGGTGCCCTCGTACTCGACGGGGTTCTGTGTGGCGGCCACGAGGAAGGGGTCGGGCAGGAGCCGAGGGGTTCCGTCGACGGTGACCTGGCGCTCTTCCATCGCCTCCAGGAGGGAGGACTGCGTCTTGGGAGGAGTGCGGTTGATCTCGTCGGCGAGCAACAGGTTGGTGAAGACGGGGCCGGGCTGGAAGGAGAATTCCGCTGTGCGGGCGTCGTAGACGAGTGAGCCGGTGACGTCGCTCGGCATCAGGTCGGGGGTGAACTGGACGCGCTTGGTGTCGAGTTCGAGCGAGGCGGCGAGAGCCCGGACCAGGAGGGTCTTGGCCACGCCGGGGACGCCTTCGAGAAGGACGTGGCCTCGGCAGAGCAGGGCGACGACGAGCCCGGTGACTGCCGGGTCCTGGCCGACCACGGCCTTGGCGATCTCGGAGCGCAGCGTTTCCAGGGATGCGCGGGCTGTGTCGCCGTTCCCGAGAGTCTCGATAGTCCCGGCGGGCACTGGGGGCGGGGCGCTCATGACGTGCGTACCTCTCTTTCGAGGGTGTCGAGTCGATCTGCCAGATGTACAAGAGCGGCGTCGTCGGACGGGGCAGGTCCGAAGAGCAGAGTGGGGAGATCGATGTCGGTGGTGGTGAGGCGGGCGGAAATGGCAGGGATGAGTGTGGCGGGGGAGTGGGCCTCGCGTGGGGAGACACCGACGAGTGGAGCCATACGGACGCGGGTGGCGGAACGGAGCGAGTCGGCGGCCCGGTCGCGGGCGTTCGCCCTGCGGTAGAGGCGGGCCAGCCCCTCGGTGGATTCTGAGGCGCGGATGGCCACGGGCAGCCGTTCGGTCACCAGGGGGCCCAGACGACGGGCGCGCCAGATGGCGGCGAGTACAGCGGCGAGTGCGAGTTGCAGGGTGCCCCACAGCCAGCCTCGGGGGATCAGGTCGGCGAAGCTGCGGTTGTCCTGGGCGCCGTCGTCGCCGTTCCCGGCGGCAGTAGAAGTGTCAGTGAGCGAGGGGAGGTACCAGACCAGATGCGGGCGGGAGCCGAGGAGTTGGAGCGCCAGGGAGGCATTGCCCTGGTTGCCGAGCCGGTCGTTGTGGAGGAGGTCGGGGGCACCGAGGAGCACGGTGTCGCCCGCTCCCTGTTCGACCAGGAGCAGGGTGGGGAGGCCGTCGCTCGGGAAGCAGGCGAGGGCGTCGAGGCCGTTCGAGGTGTAGCGGAAGCCTCCCGTCTCGGCGTCGCCGGCGTTGCGGGCGGCGGGCAGGGAGCACTGAGCGGCGCGGGTGGCCACCGGTCCTGCGGGCTCCGCGTGGACGCCGGGGACCAGGGCGCCCACGGACGTCGGGCCTGCCGCGAGAAGAACGGTGCGGCCGGCCGATTCGACGGTCGCGGCACGGAGGCCGCGCTGCTGGTGCGGTGTCAGCAGATCGGGGGAGGTGACGAGCAGCGTGGTCTCGGGGCCGACCTGGGCCGCAGCCTCGTCGAGCGTCGTGACCACCTGGACGGAGACGCCGCGGTCCTTGAGGAGCTCGGCGACGGCCCGGCTGCCGTAGGGGTCGGCGGAACGGGGGTCGAGGCGGCCGTGTTGGTCACCGGAGCGCACGGCTGCCAGCGCGATTCCGGCTGCGACGAGCAGGAGGAGGGCGAGGAGCGGACCGCGGGTGCGGGTCCAGAGCTGGTGCGGGGTGAGAGATGCCGAGGTGGGGGCGGCGGTGGCCTCGGTCATTCGGCTGCTCCCTGGGCCGCGGGTGTCAGGAGAGGTTTGGCGGTCTCGAGATCGAGGTCCAGAGCCCGGACGGCCAGGTACGCCTGTTGGTCCGCGGTGCGGCCGCCGTATGTGACGTCGTCGAATTCTCTGGCGGCGGCGTGGAGGCGCGTGGCGTGTGCGGGCAGTGGACGGCCCGCTTCGGCGGCGGCCTCGTCCGCGGTGCGCCCGGGGCGGGGCGTGAGCAGGGCGCGCTCTTCGAGGGAGCGGACGATGGCGCGCATGCGCTCCTGGACCGCCTCGTTCCAGCGGTGGGCGCAGGCGTGGGCCTCGGCGGCCGCCCGGTGTTCGGCCGCGCTGCGGGGGCTGTCGTCGAAGAAGAGGGTGTCGGCGGAACGCGCCGTGCGGTGCGGGGTGCCCAGCCGCCACCAGAGCGCAGCGACCAGGCCGATGACGACCAGCACGAGCACGACAAGCCCGAGTGGGCCGCCCGGTGCGGCGCCGGAGGCCGTGTTCAGCAGATCGCCGATCCAGTCCCAGAGCCGGTCGAGACCGCGCTGGAGGAGGTTCGGATCGTTCTCGTGGTACATCGGCTTGGACAACTCGTGCTTCGCGGCCTCGCGGGCGGGGACACGCGGAGTGTCCACGGGTATGTCGCCGCCCGCTCGGATCAGTAGCCGTGCCGCTGTCGTGCCCCCCGCCCCCGACACGGCATCAGCTCCTGGTGTCGTATCCGGGCAGGCCCGCTGCCTGGGCGAGATCGAGGTCGAGTGCTTCGCGGCGGATGCGCTGATCGACGTAGAGCAGGGCGATCACACCGGCGGAGAGCGGGTAGGTGATCGTCGCGGTGATCACTTGGCCGATGCCCGAGACGATCAGGAACGGCCAGCCGAAGTCCGTGGAGCCGTTGGTGAGGACGGAGCTGATGCCGCCGTCGTCCACGGTCATCGCGATGATGCCGAACGGGATGGCGATGATCACGGACACGATGAGAGTCAGCAGCCAGGTCAGAGCCAGGATGCCGAAGGTCCGCCACCAGGCGTTCCTGACCAGCTTCGCGGAGCGGCGCATGGAGGTCGTGATCGATTGCCGCTCCAGCATCAGCGCCGGCGAGGCGAGACAGAAGCGGACCATCAACCAGACGACGACGACGGTGGCGGCCAGGAAGCCGATGACGACGAGTCCGGCGCCCGTGGTGGAGCCGATGAGCATGCCCGGCAGCAGGCCGGCCGCCATGACGGCGCCGCCGATCAGGGTCAGCAGCATGGTCAGACCCAGCAGCGGGGCAAGCCGGGGCCGGGCCTCGGTCCATGCGTCGGAGAGCGTCACCGGGCGGCCCAGCACCGAGCGGCTGATCACCACGGTCAGTACGGATGTCGTGACGAGCGTGGCGATCAAGGTGATGAGCAGCGACGGCACGCTGCTGATCAGCGCCGACTGAGCCGAGTCGGCGGACTGCCTGAGCGCCTCCGAGCCGGTGGCGTGCGGATCGATCGCCGGAGGTTCCGGCAGCAGGTAGCGCTGCACGAGAATGATCGCGATCTGGGCGATCACGGCGACGGTCAGGGTGATACCGAGGACCGTGCGCCAGTGGGCGCGCATCGTGGAGACAGCGCCGTCGAGGATCTCGCCGACGCCGAGTGGCCGCAGCGGGATGACACCGGGCTTGGCCGCGGTGGGCGGGCGGCCCCAGCCCGTGCCGTGCGGTCCGCCGCCCCAGGGGCCCTGAGCTCCTCCGCCCCAGCCCGGGGCGGGGGGAGGCGCACCGGGACCCGCCCCCGGAGCGCTGGGTGCGGACCACTGCCCCGCGGGCGGCTGTGTGGAAGACCAGTTCCCTGCCGGGCCGCTGCCGTCGATGGGCTCGGAAGGCCGGGGGACGCCCGCCTCCTGGCCGTCGGAGGGGGCAGATCCGGGCGAGGCCCAGCCCGGAGTGTCGTTCATTCTCGCTCCTTCACGGTCCTGTCCGCTCATCGGGGCGGCAGGTTGCCAGCCATCGTGCCACGCGTTGCTCCGCCACGGGCCGGGCGTTCCATCTCCTTCGTCCCTTCATCTGCGGGCGGCTCACGGGGCAGACTGGGCGGATGGCTGATCAGGACGCGCAATCGCCGGTGGGCATCGAGCCTCCCGCGCTTCCCGTACTGCGCTGGGACGAGCTTGTGGAAGGCCCTGCGCTGGTGCTTCTCGACCAGACGCGGTTGCCTGCCGAGGAGGCCGAGCTGGTGTGCACCGATGTTCCCGCGCTGGTGCGGGCGATCCGGACGCTGGCGGTGCGTGGGGCGCCCCTCCTGGGCATCGCGGGCGCCTACGGAGTGGCTCTCGCGGCCGCACGGGGAGACGACGTGGCGGAGGCCGCGGAGCTGCTGGAGCGGGCGCGGCCCACCGCGGTGAATCTCGGTTACGGGGTGCGGCGGGCCGCCGGGGCGTACCGGGCGGCCGTCGAGAAGGGGGCGGAGCCGGAGGGGGCCGCCGAGGTGGCGCTGGCCGAGGCCAGGGCGCTGCACCGGGAAGATGCCGAGGCCAGCGGGCGTATGGCACGGTACGGGCTTGCCCTTCTGGACGAACTGCTGCCCGCTGGCGGACATCAACTGCTGACGCACTGCAATACGGGGGCGCTCGTCTCGGGTGGCGAGGGCACTGCCTTCGCTGTGGCGCTCGGGGCGCACCGGCAGGGGAGGCTGCGCCGGCTGTGGGTGGACGAGACACGCCCGCTGCTGCAGGGTGCCCGGCTGACCGCGTACGAGGCGGCGCGCACGGGCATGCCGTACAACTTGCTCACGGACAACGCCGCAGGTTCGCTGTTCGCCGCTGGGGAGGTGGACGCCGTGCTCATCGGGGCGGACCGCATCGCCGCGGACGGATCGGTGGCGAACAAGGTGGGGAGTTATCCGCTGGCGGTGCTCGCGAAGTACCACCACGTACCGTTCATCGTGGTGGCGCCGACCACAACCGTGGATCTGAACACCGCGGACGGGGCATCGATCACTGTGGAGCAACGACCGGGGAGCGAAGTGACGGAGCTCACATCACCACGGGTCGGGGTGGCGGGCGGGGATGCCGGTGCGGTGCTCATGGCGCCGGTCGGAACCCTTGCCTACAACCCCGCGTTCGACGTCACACCGCCGGAGCTGGTCACGGCGATCGTCACGGAGGAGGGCGTAGTTTCCCCGGTCACGGGGGTCGGACTGGCAGAGCTGTGTGCCAGATCATCGCAGGTAACGATTAGCTAATGGGATGATGTCGATTATGAAGGGACGCGTCCTTGTCGTCGACGACGACACCGCACTGGCCGAGATGCTCGGGATTGTGCTGCGTGGTGAAGGGTTCGAGCCGTCGTTCGTAGCGGACGGCGACAAGGCACTTGCCGCATTTCGTGAGGCCAAGCCGGACCTGGTCCTGCTGGATCTGATGCTGCCCGGAAGGGACGGCATCGAGGTCTGCAGGCTGATCAGGGCCGAGTCGGGTGTGCCGATCGTCATGCTCACTGCCAAGAGCGACACGGTTGACGTGGTGGTGGGCCTGGAGTCAGGGGCCGACGACTACATTGTCAAGCCGTTCAAACCTAAGGAGTTGGTTGCCCGGATCAGGGCACGTCTGCGGAGGTCCGAGGAGCCGGCGCCGGAGCAGCTGGCCATCGGGGATCTGGTCATCGATGTGGCCGGTCACTCGGTGAAGCGGGACGGGCAGTCGATCGCCCTCACTCCGCTGGAGTTCGACCTGCTGGTCGCGCTCGCCCGCAAGCCGTGGCAGGTCTTCACCCGTGAGGTACTGCTGGAGCAGGTGTGGGGATACCGCCACGCCGCCGACACCCGGCTGGTGAATGTGCACGTTCAGCGACTGCGTTCCAAGGTCGAGAAGGACCCGGAGCGGCCGGAGATCGTGGTGACCGTCCGCGGGGTCGGTTACAAGGCCGGACCGAGCTGAGATGCCCCTGAGTAGCGCTGCTCCGCAGCCCGGGGAGCCGGGAGCCCGTGCGGAGCGGGCTGCTGGTCCAGGACACAGGGCGTCCCAGGTCGGGCGCCTTCTGCAGGGTGGCCGGTTCTTCCACGACCGGGCGCCCGGGGGCCCCGTGCCGCGACTGCTGATGCGCTGGGTGCGGCGTCCGCTGCTGCCCGCCGTGCGGCTGTGGCGACGCAACATCCAGCTGCGGGTCGTGGCGGGCACGCTGCTCATGTCGCTCGGTGTGGTGCTGCTCCTCGGGCTGGTGGTGATCGGGCAGGTGCGCAACGGACTGCTCGAAGCGAAGGGCAAGGCTGCCCAGACCCAGGCCGCGGGCGGTTTCGCGGCGGCCCAGGAGAAGGCGAACGCCCCTCTGAACCCCGGCGGGCAGGGCGGCGACGCGTCGGACGGCACCACGGCCAACAACTCCTGGCGCACCGAGCTCGTCGACCAGCTCGCCAGCGGCGGCAAGAACGCCTTCAATGTGGTGGCGCTCAGCGCCGACGAGGGCACCCGTGCGCCGCGCGGTTCGGGCAGTGTGGAGGCGGCGAGCATCCCGCAGAGACTGCGGGACTCCGTGAACAAGGGCCCGGGGGCCTTCCAGACGTACTCCATGATCCAGTACGCGAACGGGCAGGAGCAGCAGCCGGGGCTGGTCGTGGGCA
Source organism: Streptomyces sp. NPDC057963 (assembly GCF_042887155.1). NCBI lineage: Bacteria > Bacillati > Actinomycetota > Actinomycetes > Kitasatosporales > Streptomycetaceae > Streptomyces > Streptomyces sp. NPDC057963. The sequence continues at coordinate 20,112 of NZ_JBHVPX010000046.1, read as the reverse complement.
AGCGGCTCTACGACATCGACCACAACCCGTACCAGCTCTACTACCTCTTCCCGCTGACGCAGGAGGAGAAGTCATTGACACTGGTCAAGGGCACGCTGGCGACTGCGGGACTGTTCGTGGTCGTGCTGCTCGGGGCCATCGCGTGGTTCGTGGTGCGGCAGGTCGTCACGCCCGTCCGGATGGCGGCGGGCATCGCCGAGCGGCTCTCCGCGGGCAGGCTCCAGGAGCGGATGAAGGTCGCGGGCGAGGACGACATCGCCCGGCTCGGTGAGGCCTTCAACAAGATGGCGCAGAACCTGCAGCTGAAGATCCAGCAGCTGGAGGAGCTGTCCCGGATGCAGCGGCGCTTCGTCTCCGACGTCTCCCACGAGCTGCGGACACCGCTGACGACCGTACGGATGGCCGCCGATGTCATCCACGAGGCCCGCAGCGACTTCGATCCCGTGACGGCGCGCTCCGCGGAGCTGCTGGGGGACCAGCTCGACCGGTTCGAGTCGCTGCTCGCCGATCTGCTGGAGATCAGCCGGTTCGACGCGGGCGCTGCGGCGCTGGAGGCCGAGCCGATAGATCTGCGGCAGGTCGTCCGGCGGGTGATCGGCGGGGCGGAACCGCTGGCCGAACGCAAGGGCACCCGGATCCGGGTGGTCGGCGACGAGCAGCCGGTGATAGCGGAGGCCGACGCGCGGCGGGTCGAGCGCGTTCTGCGCAACCTCGTGGTCAACGCCGTCGAGCACGGCGAGGGCCGGGACGTGGTGGTGCGGATGGGGGTGGCCGGAGGCGCGGTCGCCGTGGCCGTACGGGATTACGGCGTGGGGCTCAAGCCCGGCGAGGCGACGCGGGTGTTCAACCGTTTCTGGCGGGCCGACCCGGCCCGCGCGCGGACGACCGGCGGTACCGGGCTCGGGCTGTCCATCGCCGTGGAGGACGCCCGGCTGCACGGCGGCTGGCTGCAGGCCTGGGGCGAGCCCGGTGGCGGTTCGCAGTTCCGGCTGACACTGCCGCGTACGGCGGACGAACCACTGCGCGGATCGCCGATACCGCTGGAGCCCGAGGACTCCCGGCGCAGCCGGGAGAGCCGGGAGCGGGCCACGGCTGCTCCCGCGACCGGGGACGAGCACCGGCTGACGGCGGTGCCGGTACAGCCCGGCGGCAGCGACCGGGGCGCGCTCCCCGTGCCCTCACGTGCCCCCGTGGCCTCCCGGACGGCGCCGGCCTCGGTGCATCCGGCCGCCCTGCCGGGCAGCGGTGCACGGGTGGTGGCGCGCCCGGCCGGGAACCGGCCGGGCGGCGAGGCCGACTGTGCGGTGAAGGAACCGGAGCGGGGGGAACCGAATCGTGGGCACTGACCGTCGCCGGGACGGCCGTGGACGGGTGCTGGGGCTGATCGCCATGCTCGGAAGCGGTGTCCTGCTCCTGTCCGCGTGCGCCTCGATGCCCGGCACCGGGGACGTCAAGCCTGTCGACGCCTCGCAGCCCGGCGACTCCCAGGTGCAGGTGTACGCGGTGGCGCCGCGTGACAACGCCACTCCCAACGAGATCGTCGACGGTTTCCTGGAGTCGATGACCAGCGATGACTCGGACTTCAGGACGACTCGCAAGTATCTGACGAGGAAGGCGGCCGCCACCTGGAAGCCGAGTGCGTTCACGACGGTGCTCACCAAGGCGCCGAACCGGAGCGACCGCCCGTTCCGCGACAGCGACCCGGGCGTCACGGAGGTCACCTACACCCTGACCGGTGAGAAGGTGGCAACGGTCGACGCGCAGAGCGCCTATCAGCCGCTCGCGCCCACGGACTACAACCAGATCCTGCGTCTGGTGAAGGAGGACGGCAAGGACGGCAAGGAGTGGCGCATCGACCTCGTCCCGGACGGCCTTCTGCTCGGGCAGTCCGACTTCAGGCGCCTCTACCGTTCCGTCGACAAGTACTACTTCGCGGCGGGGCGGACGGCGGCGCAGTCGACGCTGGTTGCCGACCCCGTCTACCTCCGCAGCCGGACGGACCCCGGAACCGGGATGGACACCGTGACGCAGGCGGTCCGCAGTCTCCTGGCGGGGCCGACCAACTGGCTGCGGCCGGTGGTCGCGTCCCGCTTCCCCCGGGGTACGGAGCTGAAGAAGGGCGTCACCTCGCTCTCCCCCGACGACCGCAACGTACTGAAGGTGCCGCTCAACAAGAAGGCGGACGGCGTCGGACAGCACTCCTGCCGCATGATGGCCTCACAGGTCCTCTTCACCCTGCGGGACCTGACGTCCGCACGGGTCGAGCAGGTCCAGCTCCAGCGCTCCGACGGCTCCCCACTGTGTGTCATCGGTACGGACCAGGCGGAGGAGTTCGCCCCTGACGGTTCGTCGGGTGGGCCGGACAGCCAGTACTTCGTCGATGCCAAGGGGCATGTGGAGCGGATTCCCGGCAGTACCAAGGGCAGTGGTGTCCCGGAGGCGGTGGCGGGTCCGCTCGGCAACGGACCGGTGCGGATGAGCACGGTCGGGGTGGCCAGGGACGAGCAGACGGCGGCGGCGGTCTCGCGGGACGGGACGGCCCTCTACGTGTCGTCCATCGCCGCGGACGGCGAGCTTCCGGCAGCCCTGGTCACCAGCAGGGCCCACCGCCCGAACGACCGTCTGTCGGTGCCGAGCTGGGACGGCCGGGGCGACCTCTGGGTGGCCGACCGGGACCCCGGCGACCGGCGACTCCTGCGGCTGCCCGGGGGCACCGGCAAGCCGCAGGAGGTCACCGTGCCGAGCTTGGACGGCGGTCGGATCGAGGCCCTGCGGATGTCCGCCGACGGGGTGCGGATCGCGCTCCTGGTGAGCAAGGACGACCACACCACGCTGAAGATCGGCCGGATCGAGCGGCGCGGGCCGGAGACGGATCAGAAGGTCTCGGTGGTGGACCTGCGGCAGGCCGCACCGCAGCTGGCGGATGTGACCGCGATGTCGTGGTCGGGCCGTAGCCGTCTCGTGGTGGTCGGCAAGGAGCAGGGCGGCGTGCAGCAGGTGCGCTATGTGCAGGCGGACGGTTCGACGCCCGCGTCGGGCGTTCTGCCCGGCGTGAACCAGGTGTCGTCGGTCGCGGCGGCGGACGACGAGCAGTTGCCGCTGATGGCGGCCACGTCGAGCGACGGGATCGTGAAGCTGTCGCCCGGTGACAACTGGCAGACGGTGGTCAAGGAAGGCTCGTCCCTGGTCTACCCGGGCTGAGACCACATGGGGCCGCCCCCGGCTTTTCCACAGGGGTGGCCGGGTCCCTTCGGGGAGTGCACAGTGGAGTCATGCGGGGGTGGTGGCGGGAGATCTCCGGACTGGTCCTTCCGGTGTCCTGCGGCGGCTGCGGCAGGCCGCGGGTGGAGCTGTGCGAGGAATGCCGTGCGGAGTTGTCCGGCGGGGTGCCGCGCAGGGTGAGGCCCGTGCCGGAGCCCGTCGGCCTGCCGGTGGTGCATGCGGCCGCGGCGTACGAGAACGCCGTACGCGCGGTGCTCCTGGCCCACAAGGAGCGAGGCGCACTGGGATTGACCGGGGCGCTCGGGAAGGCGCTGGCGGGGGCTGTACGGGCCGGGACGGGGCAGGTGGGTCCTGTCGGCCCGCTGCTGCTCGTGCCCGTGCCGTCGGCGCGGCGGGCCGTGGCGGCGCGGGGGCACGATCCGACGCGCCGGATCGCGCTGGCCGCCGCCGGCGAACTGCGGCGCGGTGGCATCCGGGCCCGGGTGGCCGGGGTGCTCCGGCAGCGGCGACCGGTGGCCGATCAGGCGGGGCTCGGGGCCCGGCAGCGGCACGCGAACCTCGCGGGGGCGCTGGACGTCGTGGCCGGGGGTGAACGGCTGCTTGCGGCCGGACGGGTGGTGCTGGTGGACGACCTTCTGACGACCGGTGCCTCGCTGGCCGAGGCGGCTCGGGCGATCGGTGCGGCGGGCGGGCGCACCGCGGACGCATCCGGCGGCGGGCAGGCAGCCGTTGTCGCCGTTTCTCCCTCGGCCTTCGAAATAAACCGGAACTGCCAGTGAACCTGCATCGTTGCAGGTAGTGAGTGGGTAAAAAGACCTGAACGGAGGTACGTGCGAGTAGCGGGTGCCGACATCCGGCCAGGCAGGCTATGTTCGGTTGTGAGGAATGGTGAATGCCGGACCTCGAGGAATGCACCGCCAGCTTTCGGGCAGGTAACCCACCGGTAGCCAGAGACAGAGAATTCGGTGGGGTGGAGGCCCTGTCGATGGGGGAGGAGGAGGTGGAAGTCACCGAGTCCGCGGCTCCGGTCATGACCGGAGCCTGGTGCAAAAGGGAGATGCTCCGCCGCTGAGCGGAGCGATCCGGGAACGGAGTTCTGCGTGGACATCGTCGTCAAGGGCCGCAAGACCGAGGTGCCCGAGCGGTTCCGCAAGCACGTGGCCGAGAAGCTGAAGCTGGACAAGATCCAGAAGTTCGACGGCAAGGTGATCAGCCTCGACGTCGAGGTGTCCAAGGAGCCGAACCCCCGTCAGGCCGACCGTTCCGACCGGGTGGAGATCACGCTCCGCTCGCGGGGGCCGGTCATCCGGGCGGAAGCAGCCGCCGGCGACCCGTACGCAGCGCTGGACCTGGCCACCGGCAAGTTGGAGGCGCGGCTGCGCAAGCAGCACGACAAGCGCTACAGCCGCCGCGGCAACGGCCGGATTCCCGCTGCCGAAGTCGCCGAGACCGTGCCGGGCGCGGCGTCGTTCAACGGCGAGGGGGATCTGGTCGGCAGCGAGACGTCCGAGTCCGTGCCCACCACCAGGTTCGGCTCGCTGGAGGTACAGGGCGAGGGTCCGCTGGTGATGCGTGAGAAGACGCACGTCGCCGCACCGATGGCGCTCGATCAAGCGCTCTACGAGATGGAGCTGGTCGGGCACGACTTCTATCTGTTCGTCGACTCCGAGACGAAGGAACCCAGTGTCGTCTACCGGCGGCATGCCTATGACTACGGTGTCATCCACCTGAGGACCGATCCGCTGGCCGCCGACGAGGCGGGCGGCGCGGGCGGTGCGCTCGGCGGCTGACGTCACCCTTCCGTGGTGCCCCTGGAGCGCCTGTGCGCCCCCAGGGGCACCCGCGTGCGGCCCTGGGATCACCGCTTCGGCGTCCAGGCATGAAATCATGTCGTCCCAAGCCAACCGGTGTTCTGCGAACAGCCGTTGGCGGACCGTTTGCGAACTTCAGGCCGTGGCCTTCAGGGGGAGGAACGATGGCGGACACCTTCGGGCCCGTGCGCGATGCGAATGATGCCGACGACACCACCGGTGCGGGCACGGACGGCGGCTCCGGCAAGGAGCCGATCCGGGTCCTCGTGGTGGACGACCACGCGCTCTTCCGCAGAGGTCTGGAGATCGTCCTCGCCCAGGAGGAGGACATCCAGGTCGTCGGCGAGGCGGGCGACGGGGCGGAGGCGGTCGACAAGGCGGCCGATCTGCTGCCGGACATCGTGCTGATGGACGTCCGGATGCCCAAGCGCGGTGGTATCGAGGCCTGCACGTCGATCAAGGAGGTGGCCCCCAGCGCGAAGATCATCATGCTGACGATCAGCGACGAGGAGGCCGACCTCTACGACGCGATCAAGGCGGGCGCCACCGGGTACCTCCTCAAGGAGATCTCCACGGACGAGGTGGCGACGGCGATTCGCGCGGTCGCCGACGGGCAGTCCCAGATCAGCCCCTCCATGGCGTCCAAACTGCTCACCGAGTTCAAGTCGATGATCCAGCGGACCGACGAACGCAGGCTGGTGCCCGCGCCGCGGCTCACCGACCGGGAACTCGAGGTCCTGAAACTCGTCGCAACGGGCATGAACAATCGCGATATCGCGAAGGAACTGTTCATTTCCGAGAACACCGTGAAGAACCATGTCCGCAACATTCTGGAGAAGTTGCAGCTGCACTCCAGGATGGAAGCCGTGGTCTATGCGATGCGGGAGAAGATCCTGGAGATCAGGTGACCAGCCCTGCGACGGGGCCGAACGGGCCGGACGGGGTGACGGCGCCGGGTGGTGCCGCCGGGTGGTTCCGCCGGGTAAAGAGAGGGTAATGCGCGGTCACGCCAGAGCGCGGGCGATTTCCTGAGCGAGTGGCCCGCGCAGATCCGGTGCGTCGACCCGTTCCAGCCGGACATCCGTACAGCCGACCCAGGACGCCGCCTCCACCAGGGCCTCGGCCATCGGCGCCACGGCCTTCCCGCTCTCCAGGGACACCTGCCGGGCGACCAGTGTGCTGCCCTCGCGCGCCGGGTCGACGCGGCCCTGCAGCTTTCCGCCCGTCAGCAACGGCATCGCGAAGTAGCCGTGTATCCGCTTGGGCTTGGGGACGTAGGCCTCCAGCCGGTGGGCGAATCCGAAAATCCGCTCGGTGCGTGCCCGCTCCCAGACCAGTGAGTCGAACGGTGACAGCAGAGTCGTACGATGCCGCCCGCGCGGCTCCGAGGCCAGCGCCGCCGGGTCCGCCCAGGCCGGCTTCGACCACCCCTGCACCGTCACCGGTACCAGGCCGGAGTCCGCCACGACCGCGTCGAACTGCTCGCCCCTGAGCCGGTGGTAGTCCGCGATGTCCGCGCGGGTGCCGACGCCCAGGGACTGCCCCGCGAGCGCGACCAGCCGGCGCAGGCACTCCGCGTCGTCCAGATCGTCGTGCAGCACGGCGTCGGGCAGGGCGCGCTCGGCGAGGTCGTACACCCGCTTCCAGCTGCGCCGCTCGGTGCACACCACCTCGCCGTACATCAGGGCGCGTTCGACGGCGACCTTCGACTCCGACCAGTCCCACCACTCCCCGCCGTTCTTCGCACCGCCCAGCTCCGTAGCCGTCAGCGGACCCTCGGTGCGCAACTGCTTGATCACCGTCTCGTAGGCGCCGTCCGGCAGGTCGTGATGCCAGTGGGGGCGCGAGCGGTAGGCGCGACGGCGGAACGCGAAGTGCGGCCACTCCTCGACCGGCAGGATGCAGGCCGCGTGCGACCAGTATTCGAAGGTGCGGCCGCCCGACCAGTACGCCTCCTCGACCGTGCGCCGGCCGACCGCGCCCAGGCGCGCGTACGGAATCAGTTCGTGCGAACGCGCGAGCACCGAGATCGTGTCGAGCTGGACGGCGCCGAGATGCCGCAGCACCCCCGGAACACCGGCCCGGCGGTCCGGAGCGCCCAGGAAGCCCTGGGCGCGCAGGGCTATCCGGCGCGCCTGGTCGGCGGAGAGTTCGGCGGCGGGAGGCGGCACAGACGTCATGCCCCGCACCCTAGACGGCGGCACCGACAGCCGGTCGGGGAGTTCACCGACCGGTGACCGCGCAGGCGCCGCCGGGCGGCGGGCGGCCGGGAGTCAGGTGGCCGCGGGCAGATACGCGCAGGTGCCCGGCAGACCGAGGTCGGACGGGAGCAGCGCGCCGATCCAGGTGTCGCGTCGTACGCCCTTGTTGAGCAGTGCCGAGCGTTGCTCGCCCTCCATCCGGAATCCCGTCCGCAGCGCCACGGCACGCGAGGGGACGTTGCCGACCTCGGCCCGCCATTCCAGCCGGTCGCCGCCGAGCGAGGCGAAGGTCCAGCGGGCGGCGCACAGCACCGCCTCCGCCGTGTAGCCGCGGCCCCGGTGCTCGGCGGCGGTCCAGAAGCCCACCTCGTACGTGCCCGGAAGATTGCGGCGATTGATGCCGAGCGCGCCCGCCAGGGCCCCGCTCTCGCGCAGGACGACCGCGAAGTTGTACATGGAGTCGTCGTCCCAGCCGCCGGGGGACAGCTTCTCCGTGAAGAACTCGGCGTCGGCGCGCCCGTACGGGGAGGGCACGACCGTCCAGCGCTGGATGTCCGGGTCCTGGCAGGCGGCGAGGATCCCGTCCGTGTCGCCGCTCGTGAAGGGGCGCAGCAGCAGACGCTCGGTGGTGAGGGTGATCGGCTCCATGTACGGATTCTGGTGAGGCGCCGGTTGAGAAGCGAACACTTTTCGGACTTCCCGGCACCTTCGGCACTCCCCGGCCGTTGACTGGGAAGGGACGGGTGGAGCCCACGCGGCGGCAGCCCTCCCGGCGCGGCGGGGTCCTCGCTTACGATGGCCGTTGCGGTGGGGCCCACCTGCCGTGCCCGCGCCAGAGTCCTTAACACGACCCAGTGCCAGGCCCGACCGGCAAGGAGACCAGCCTCAGTGTCCGTCTTCAACAAGCTCATGCGTGCAGGCGAAGGCAAGATCCTGCGCAAACTGCACCGCATCGCGGACCAGGTCAGCTCCATCGAAGAGGACTTCGTCAACCTCTCCGACGCCGAGCTGCGGGCGCTCACCGACGAGTACAAGGAACGGTACGCGGACGGCGAGAGCCTGGACGACCTGCTCCCCGAAGCATTCGCGACCGTCCGTGAGGCCGCCAAGCGGGTCCTCGGACAGCGACACTACGACGTCCAGATGATGGGCGGCGCAGCCCTGCACCTCGGCTATGTGGCCGAGATGAAGACCGGCGAGGGCAAGACCCTGGTCGGCACCCTGCCGGCGTATCTCAACGCGCTCTCCGGCAAGGGCGTGCACCTGATCACGGTCAATGACTATCTGGCCGAGCGCGACTCCGAGATGATGGGCCGGGTCCACAAGTTCCTGGGCCTGTCCGTCGGCTGCATCATCGCCAACATGACGCCGGCCCAGCGCCGTGAGCAGTACGCCTGTGACATCACGTACGGCACGAACAACGAATTCGGCTTCGACTACCTCCGCGACAACATGGCGTGGTCCGCGGACGAGCTCGTCCAGCGCGGGCACAACTTCGCGGTGGTCGACGAGGTCGACTCGATCCTCGTCGACGAGGCCCGTACGCCGCTGATCATCTCCGGCCCGGCCGACCAGGCCACCAAGTGGTACGGCGACTTCGCCAAGCTGGTCACGCGTCTGGCCAAGGGCGAGGCGGGCAACCCGCTCAAGGGCATCGAGGAGACCGGCGACTACGAGGTCGACGAGAAGAAGCGGACCGTCGCCATCCACGAGCCCGGAGTCTCGAAGGTCGAGGACTGGCTCGGCATCGAGAACCTCTACGAGTCGGTGAACACCCCCCTCGTCGGGTACCTCAACAACGCCATCAAGGCCAAGGAACTCTTCAAGAAGGACAAGGACTACGTCGTCATCGACGGCGAAGTCATGATCGTCGACGAGCACACCGGCCGTATCCTCGCCGGCCGCCGCTACAACGAGGGCATGCACCAGGCGATCGAGGCGAAGGAAGGGGTGGACATCAAGGACGAGAACCAGACGCTCGCCACGATCACCCTGCAGAACTTCTTCCGCCTTTACGGCAAGCTCTCCGGCATGACCGGTACGGCGATGACCGAGGCCGCCGAGTTCCACCAGATCTACAAGCTCGGTGTGGTGCCGATCCCGACCAACCGGCCGATGGTCCGTGCCGACCAGTCGGACCTGATCTACCGCACCGAGGTCGCGAAGTTCGCGGCGGTCGTCGACGACATCGCCGAGAAGCACGAGAAGGGCCAGCCGATCCTGGTCGGCACCACCTCGGTCGAGAAGTCCGAGTACCTCTCGCAGCAGCTCTCCAAGCGCGGTGTGCAGCACGAGGTCCTCAACGCCAAGCAGCACGACCGTGAGGCGACGATCGTCGCCCAGGCCGGCCGCAAGGGCGCGGTCACGGTCGCGACGAACATGGCCGGACGAGGCACCGACATCAAGCTCGGCGGCAACCCCGACGACCTCGCCGAGGCGGAGCTGCGCCAGCGCGGCCTCGACCCGGTCGAGCACGTCGAGGAGTGGGCGGCGGCGCTGCCCGCCGCGCTGGAGAAGGCCGAGCAGGCCGTGAAGGCGGAGTTCGAGGAGGTCAAGGAGCTCGGCGGGCTCTACGTCCTGGGCACCGAGCGGCACGAGTCGCGGCGCATCGACAACCAGCTGCGCGGCCGTTCCGGCCGTCAGGGCGACCCGGGCGAGTCCCGCTTCTACCTGTCGCTCGGCGACGACCTGATGCGGTTGTTCAAGGCGCAGATGGTCGAGCGCGTCATGTCGATGGCCAACGTGCCGGACGATGTGCCGATCGAGAACAAGATGGTGACGAGGGCGATCGCGTCGGCCCAGTCGCAGGTCGAGCAGCAGAACTTCGAGACGCGCAAGAACGTCCTGAAGTACGACGAGGTGCTCAACCGACAGCGCGAGGTCATCTACGGCGAGCGCCGCCGGGTCCTGGAGGGCGAGGATCTGCAGGACCAGATCCGCCACTTCATGGACGACACCATCGACGACTACATCCGTCAGGAGACCGCCGAGGGCTTCGCCGAGGAGTGGGACCTGGACCGGCTGTGGGGTGCGTTCAAGCAGCTCTACCCGGTGAAGGTCACCGTCGAGGAGCTGGAGGAGGCGGCCGGAGACCGCGCGGGGATCACCGCCGAGTTCATCGGTGAGTCCATCAAGGACGACATCCACGAGCAGTACGAGGCGCGCGAGAAGCAGCTCGGCTCGGACATCATGCGTGAGCTGGAACGGCGTGTCGTGCTGTCCGTCCTGGACCGCAAGTGGCGTGAGCACCTCTACGAGATGGACTATCTCCAGGAGGGCATCGGCCTGCGTGCCATGGCGCAGAAGGACCCGCTGGTCGAGTACCAGCGGGAGGGCTTCGACATGTTCAACGCCATGATGGAGGGCATCAAGGAGGAGTCCGTCGGCTACCTGTTCAACCTGGAGGTCCAGGTCGAGCAGCAGGTCGAGGAGGTTCCGGTGCAGGACGAGGCCGAGCGGACCTCGCTCGACAAGGAAGACCTCGTGCCGGCGGCACGTCCGGAGATCCGGGCCAAGGGGCTCGATGCTCCGCAGCGTCCGGACCGGCTGCACTTCTCCGCTCCCACGGTGGACGGGGAGGGCGGGGTCGTCGAGGGCGACTTCTCCAGCGGTGACGGTGGAGGCGCGTCGGAGACGGACGGGCTGACTCGGGCGGAGCGGCGCAAGGCGCAGAAGAACGGCGGGGGCGGGCGGCGCCGCAAGAAGTAGCGGTGGCGTCGCCGGCGTCTTCGTCGGCGGTCGGATTCGGCCGGGGCCGGGCACCTCTTGCGGGTGCTCGGCCCCGGCTTTTCTTGGGCCCGGCCGGGGTGGCCTGGTCCGGGGCGTGGGCGTGGGGCGTGCGGGACCGGAGCCCGGGCGGCCCGGTCCGGGGTGTGCTGGTGCAACGGGAGCTCTACCCCGCCATGGCCGAGCATGCCGGGCGTTCGACGGTTGCGGTCATCCGCCGGCTCATCGTTCCTGGAGCCCTGCCCGCGCTCGTCCACTGCGCCTCGGGCAAGGACCGCACCGGTGTGACCGCCGCTGTCCTTCAGACCCTGCTGAACGCCTCCGAAGCGGAGATCACGGAAGGCTTCCTCCGCTCGAACACCGCCCTGGGGCTCACCGGGGCTTCGGCTGTGCCGCAGGCCGGACACGGCACCCGCCCGGTCACCCGGACCCACCTGCTCCACGCCATGATCTGGATCCGCGGCCACTACGGGTCCGTGCCCGACTACCTCCTGGCGCACGGTGCCGAGGAGGCCGAGCTGCGGGCGCTGCACACCGCCTTGACCTGACGCGGTCCGGCGGGACCCCGGGCACGCCCGGCCCGACGGGCCGAAACATCTGGCGGTCCCGTGATCCGGCTGTGTGCGGGGGTATCCGGCCGGTGTCGGGCGATCTGTCCGGCCCCCGCTCCTCCGGCCGCCGAAGGGGCGGCGGCCGGAGGGGGCGCCGGGGCGTGCCGCCCCGGGGGTCACGCGGAGTCGGCGGCGGAGTTCACCGGGGTGCCGTCTCCAGGCGTTCGCCGCCCAGCTCCACCGCCGCGCAGCGCCAGCGGAGGTCTGTGCCCTGTTCCAGGCGGAAGGCCATGGCCCTCACCTGTTCGCCCGCCGCGATGCTGGCGCACGCCTCCACCACCCCCGGGGCCGGCTGGGCGCCGTGGCACATGCGGATCACGGGGCGGGCGCCGCGGGCCCTGAGCGGGGCGCGAGGGGCCAGTTCAGCCAGTTGGTCGTAGGCCTCGCCGATGGTGTGTCCGAGCATCCAGTGCACCGGACGCTGGCCGCTGAGAACCGCCAGGAGGCGCTCGGCGAACCAGTGGTGGGGGCGGACGCGCCGGGGAGTCCTCGTGCGCTGCGGTGGTACGGCCGCGGGCCTGCGCCCGTCGTGCCGTCCGGTGGGCCGGGTCCTGTTCGTGCTCATCGCTCATCGCCCCCGTGCTTCAGAGGCCCGGCCGAATACCGGGCGGTAACTTCTGCTGGGGATCTTCTACGGTGACAGCGGAGCGGCCGCAAGCGCCGGTGAGGCGCCGGAAGCGAACGCCGGGAATCACCTATCCGGGTGATGCGGCGGGTGCGGTGCGGGGCGCGAGGCAGGCGCGGGGAGGGTGACAGCCGGTTGCCGGGTGGACGGGGCGGCAGTGGTGCACGTAACCCCAAAGGGGGACGTCGCACGTATCCTGAGGGCGTTTCCGACTACGAAAGCGGCCAGCCATGCGCGTGTACGTCCCCCTGACGCTCCCCGGTCTCGCAGCGGCGCACCAGGCGGGCGAGATCGGTGCCGGTCCGCTGACCGCCTACGCGGTGACTCCCGGACTGCGCGAGTGGTACGTCTCCGACGACATCGAGGAGCTGGAGTACGCGGCGCTCAACCGGGCCGCCTCCGCCTCGCTGCGCCTGATCGCCGGGAACCCCGACGCGGCCCGCCGACGGGTCGTCCTCGCCGTCGACGTGCCGGACGGTGCGGCCGTGGCGGATCCGGACCGCAGCCTCGACGCGTCGGCGCTCGGCGAGGTGCGGATCCCGTCCTCCGTACCGCTGACGGCGGCAGCCGCCGTGCACGTCGACGCCGACGACGCGGAGAAGGACGTCACGGCCGCCGCGGCCGCGCTGGGCGCGGCGGACCTCGGTGACGACGACGCGCAGTTCACCGTGGACGGCGCCGAGGACCACGAGCTGCTGTGGTTCGGCATCCAGGAGATCCCGAACCTGATCGGATGAGGCGGGCGGGCGGGACGGCGGTGCCGGACGCCGTCTCACTGCCCTTGCCTCGCTGCCCCGGCCCCGGCTCTGGCCCCGGTTCCGACTCCGGCCCTGGCTCCGGTTCCGACTCCGGTTCCGACTCCGGCCCGGCTGCCCCGGCCGTCCTTGCTCTTCGAGCCGTTGCCGCGACCGCTGTCGTACCCGGCGGGTATTTTCTTCGTCATGGGGACGCATGGGAAGCACCGCACGCATCTGGTCTGGGACTGGAACGGCACACTGCTCGACGACAACACCGCGGTCGTCGGCGCGACGAACGCCGCGTTCGGTGAGGTCGGCCTGGAGCCGATCACGCTGGAGCAGTACCGCGAGATGTACTGCATCCCCATCCCGCGCTTCTACGAGCGGTTGATGGGCCGGATGCCCACGGAGGCCGAGTGGGAGCGGATGGACGGGATATTCCACCGGTACTACACCGAGCAGCGGGCCGCCTGCGGGCTCACCGAAGGGGCCGAGGAACTCCTCTCCCAATGGCAGCTGGGCGGGGGCAGCCAGTCCCTCCTGAGCATGTACGGCCACGACCAGCTGGTCCCGGTGGTGCGGGGGTACGGCATCGAACGGCACTTCCTGCGGGTCGACGGGCGGACCGGGCCCTCCGGCGGCAGCAAGGCGCGGCACATGGAACGCCACATCGCCGCGCTGAACGGGATATCCCCGGAACGCACCGTGGTCATCGGCGACGCGGTGGACGACGCCGTGGCCGCCGCCCACGTCGGTGCGAAGGCCGTGCTCTACACCGGTGGATCGCACAGCAGGGCCAGCCTGGAATCGGCCGGGGTGCCGGTGGTGGACAGCCTCGCCGAGGCCGCCGACCTCGCCGGGCGGATGGCTGGATAAGGCCCTTGCGGGCGCCGTCAGGCGGTCACCGGAGCCTTGGTACGCAGCACCTTCAGGAATTCGCGCATCCATGCCGAATGGTCCGGCCACGCGCGGGACGAGATCAGTGTGCCGTCGACCACCGCCTCGTGGTCCTCGAAGGTGGCGCCCGCCGCCTGCATGTCGAGCTCCAGCGCGGGGTACGCGGTGACGTGCCGGCCGGCCAGCGCGCCGACCGCCGCCGTCATCAGCGGGCCGTGGCAGATCTGGGCCACCGGCCGGTCCGAGTCGAAGAACGCCTTGAGGATCTTGCGCAGCTCCGCGTCGTTGCGCAGATACTCCGGGGCCCGGCCGCCGGGGACGACCAGGGCCACGTAGTCTCCGGCGTCGACCTCGGAGAAGGCCAGGTCGGCGGGCCAGGTGTAGCCGGGCTTCTCGGTGTACGTGTCGAAGCCGGGCTCGAAGTCGTGGACCACGAAGCGGAGCGTCTTGCGGGCGGGCGCCGCGATGTGGACGTCGTATCCCTCCTCGCGCAGCCGCTGGTACGGATAGAGGACTTCCAGGGACTCGGCGGCGTCGCCGGTGACGATCAGGATCTTCGGTGCCATGGCGGGGCTCCCACGGTTCGTCGGCCTGTTCCGACTACCAGAGTGCGGCAAGACGGGCCGACGCGCTGTCCAGAGTGTCAAACTTCGGGACCATCTTTTGTACACATACGGCTCGTGACGGCTACGGGGGCGGGCGAGATAGCCTGGACCCCGTGATCAGCGCGATACGCCTCGGGGGCAGCGAAGCCCCCGGCCTGCGCCCGGAGTGCGACAGCACCCGGGCCGTCACTGATCCTCACAGCCAGGACCGACTGCCAAGAATGGCCAATATGGTCCCGGGCATCTCTCATAGCGGCATAGCGTCGACTCAGACCGGATACCCCGTGTCGTGGCGGTACGTCGTTTTTTACACCTACGTCACGCAACGGCGCGCGACAGGAGCCAGAGGACATGCAGACCAAGCTGGACGAAGCCAAGGCCGAGCTGCTCGCACGGGCCGCCAAGGTAGCTGACAACAGCCCGGGCGGTGGTGTCGGCGGCCCGGGCGGTACCCACCCGGTGCGTGTTGCGGCCCCCGGAGCCGGCGGCACCGGGGCCGGGCAGGAGCGTCCAGGACAGGACGTACTCCTCGCCTACCTCCAGCGCTACTACCTGCACACCGCTCCCGAGGACATCGCGGGCCGCGACCCCGTTGACGTCTTCGGCGCGGCCTCCTCGCACTACCGGCTCGCGGAGAACCGCCCGCAGGGCACGGCGAACGTCCGGGTGCACACCCCGACCGTCGAGGAGAACGGCTGGACGTGCAGCCACTCCGTCGTCGAGGTCGTCACCGACGACATGCCGTTCCTGGTCGACTCCGTCACCAACGAGCTGTCCCGGCAGGGGCGCGGCATCCACGCCGTGATCCACCCGCAGGTCGTCGTGCGCCGCGACGTCACCGGCAAGCTCATCGAGGTCCTCGCCGAGGGCAACGGCATCCAGGCGAGCCCCAAGGACGGCAAGAAGGGCGGCACGGCCGAGCTGCCCCACGACGCGCTCGTCGAGTCCTGGATCCACGTCGAGATCGACCGCGAGACCGACCGCTCCGACCTCCAGCAGATCGCCGCCGATCTGCTCCGCGTGCTGTCCGACGTACGGGAGACCGTCGAGGACTGGGAGAAGATGCGCGAAGCCGCGCTGCGCATCGCCGACGACCTGCCCGGCGAGCCGCTCGACGACCTCGCCGACGAGGAGGTCAACGAGGCCAGGGAACTGCTGCGCTGGCTCGCCGCCGACCACTTCACCTTCCTCGGCTACCGCGAGTACGAGCTGAAGGACAGCGACGCGCTGGCCGCCGTCCCCGGCACCGGCCTCGGCATCCTGCGCTCCGACCCGCACCACAGCGTCGACGAGGCGCACCCCGTCAGCCCGTCCTTCGACCGGCTGCCCGCCGACGCCCGCGCCAAGGCCCGCGAGCGCAAGCTCCTCGTCCTCACCAAGGCGAACAGCCGGGCGACCGTCCACCGCCCCAGCTACCTCGACTACGTCGGTGTGAAGAAGTTCGACGCCGACGGCAACGTCGTCGGTGAGCGCCGCTTCCTCGGGCTGTTCTCGTCCGCCGCCTACACCGAGTCCGTGCGCCGGGTGCCCGTCATCCGCCGCAAGGTCGCCGAGGTGCTGGACGGCGCGGGCTTCTCGCCCAAGAGCCACGACGGCCGCGACCTCCTCCAGATCCTGGAGACGTACCCGCGCGACGATCTCTTCCAGACGCCCGTCGACCAGCTGCGCTCCGTCGTCACCTCCGTGCTGTACCTCCAGGAGCGCCGCCGGCTGCGGCTCTACCTGCGTCAGGACGAATACGGGCGCTACTACTCCGCGATCGTCTACCTGCCGCGCGACCGCTACACCACCGGTGTGCGGCTCCGCCTGATCGACATCCTCAAGGAGGAACTGGGCGGCACCAGCGTCGACTTCACCGCCTGGAACACCGAGTCGATCCTCTCCCGGCTGCACTTCGTCGTCCGGGTCGCCCCCGGCACCGAGCTGCCCGACCTCACCGACGCCGAGGCCGACCGCATCGAGGCGCGGCTCGTCGAGGCCGCCCGCTCCTGGGCCGACGGCTTCCAGGAGGCGCTGGGCGCCGAGTGCGGCGAGGAGCGCGCCGCCGAGCTGCTGCGCCAGTACGGCCACTCGTTCCCCGAGGGCTACAAGGCCGACCACACGCCGCGCGCGGCCGTGGCCGACCTGGTCCACCTCGAAGCCCTCAAGAAGGACGAGAAGGACTTCGCCCTCAGCCTGTACGAGCCGGTCGGCGCCGGCCCCGGCGAGCGCCGCTTCAAGATCTACCGGACCGGCGAGCAGGTCTCCCTCTCCGCCGTCCTCCCCGCGCTCCAGCGGCTCGGTGTCGAGGTCGTCGACGAGCGTCCGTACGAGCTGCGCTGCACGGACCGCACGCACGCCTGGATCTACGACTTCGGTCTGCGGATGCCCCAGACCAACGGCAGCGGCAACTACCTCGCCGACGATGCCCGCGACCGCTTCCAGAGCGCCTTCGCGGCCGTGTGGACCGGTGAGGCCGAGAACGACGGCTTCAACTCGCTCGTGCTGGGCGCCGGGCTGAACTGGCGGCAGGCGATGGTGCTGCGCGCCTACGCGAAGTACCTGCGCCAGGCCGGGTCGACCTTCAGCCAGGACTACATGGAGAGCACTCTCCGCAACAACGTCCACACCACCCGGCTGCTGGTCTCGCTCTTCGAGGCGCGGATGTCCCCGGACCGGCAGAGCGCCGGCACCGAGCTGACCGACGGGCTCCTCGAAGAGCTGGACGGGGCCCTGGACCAGGTCGCCTCGCTCGACGAGGACCGGATCCTGCGGTCCTTCCTCACCGTCATCAAGGCCACCCTGCGCACCAACTTCTTCCAGATGTCGGACGACGGCAAGCCGCACGGCTACGTCTCGATGAAGTTCGACCCGCAGTCCATCCCGGATCTGCCGGCGCCCCGTCCGGCGTTCGAGATCTGGGTGTACTCGCCGCGTGTCGAGGGCGTGCACCTGCGCTTCGGCAAGGTCGCCCGAGGCGGTCTGCGCTGGTCGGACCGGCGAGAGGACTTCCGTACGGAGATCCTCGGCCTGGTCAAGGCCCAGATGGTGAAGAACACCGTCATCGTGCCGGTCGGCGCCAAGGGCGGCTTCGTCGCCAAGCAGCTCCCCGACCCGGCCGTCGACCGCGACGCCTGGATGGCCGAGGGCATCGCCTCCTACCGCACCTTCATCTCGGCGCTGCTCGACATCACCGACAACATGGTGGCCGGCGAGGTCGTGCCGCCCAGGGAGGTCGTCCGTCACGACGAGGACGACACCTACCTGGTCGTCGCCGCGGACAAGGGCACCGCGAAGTTCTCCGACATCGCCAACGAGGTCGCCGTCTCGTACGGCTTCTGGCTCGGCGACGCGTTCGCCTCCGGCGGCTCCGCCGGGTACGACCACAAGGGCATGGGCATCACCGCCCGCGGGGCCTGGGAATCCGTGAAGCGGCACTTCCGCGAGCTCGGCCACGACACCCAGACCGAGGACTTCACCGTCGTCGGCGTCGGTGACATGTCGGGCGACGTGTTCGGCAACGGCATGCTGCTCTCCGAGCACATCCGCCTCGTCGCCGCCTTCGACCACCGGCACATCTTCATCGACCCCGATCCGGACGCCGCCACCTCGTACGCCGAGCGGCGCCGCCTCTTCGACCTGCCGCGCAGCTCCTGGGCCGACTACAACAAGGAACTGCTCTCCGCGGGCGGCGGAATCCACCCGCGCAGCGCGAAGTCCATCCCGATCAACGCGCACATCCGCGAGGCGCTCGGCATCGAGTCCCGGGTCACCAAGATGACGCCCGCCGATCTGATGCAGACCATCCTCAAGGCCCGCGTCGACCTGCTGTGGAACGGCGGCATCGGTACGTACATCAAGTCCTCCGCGGAGTCGAACGCGGACGTCGGCGACAAGGCCAACGACGCGATCCGCGTCAACGGCCAGGACCTGCGGGCCAAGGTCGTCGGCGAGGGCGGCAACCTGGGTGCCACCCAGCTCGGCCGGATCGAGTTCGCCCGGGGCGGCGGCCGGATCAACACCGACGCGATCGACAACAGCGCCGGTGTGGACACCTCCGACCACGAGGTGAACATCAAGATCCTGCTCAACGGTCTGGTCCGGGACGGCGACATGACCGTCAAGCAGCGCAACAAGCTGCTCGCCGAGATGACCGACGAGATCGGCCGTCTGGTGCTGCGCAACAACTACGCGCAGAACGTGGCGCTCTCCAACGCCACGGCCCAGTCGCCCTCCCTGCTCCATGCCCACCAGCGCTTCATGCGCCGACTGGGCCGCGACGGGGACCTCGACCGCGGGCTGGAGTTCCTGCCCGCCGACCGGCAGATCCGCGAACTGCTGAACGCCGGCAAGGGGCTCAGCCAGCCCGAACTGGCCGTGCTGCTCGCCTACACGAAGATCACGGCGGCCCGGGAGCTGATCCGGACCAGCCTGCCGGACGACCCGCACCTGCAGAAGCTGCTGCACGCCTACTTCCCGCAGCAACTGCGCGAGCAGTTCCCCGAGGCGGTCGACGGGCACGCGCTGCGTCGCGAGATCATCACCACGGTGCTGGTCAACGACACCGTCAACAGCGGTGGTTCGACCTTCCTGCACCGGCTGCGCGAAGAGACCGGAGCCTCGATCGAGGAGGTCGTGCGGGCGCAGTTCGCGGCCCGCGAGATCTTCGGCCTCGGCCAGGTGTGGGACGCCGTCGAGGCGCTCGACAACAAGGTCGCCGCCGATGTGCAGACCAGGATCCGGCTGCACTCGCGCCGGCTCGTCGAGCGCGGTTCGCGCTGGCTGCTCGGCAACCGGCCGCAGCCGCTGGAGATCGCCGGGACGATCGACTTCTTCAAGGCGGGCGTCGAGCAGGTCTGGGCCCAGCTGCCCAAGATGCTGATGGGCGCCGACCTGGAGTGGTACCGGTCGATCCTGGACGAGCTCACCGAGGCGGGTGTCCCGGGCGAGCTGGCCCAGCGGGTCGCCGGGTTCTCCTCCGCCTTCCCGACGCTGGACATCGTGGCGATCGCGGACCGCACCGGCAAGGACCCGCTCTCCGTCGCCGAGGTGTACTACGACCTCGCGGACCGGCTGGGCATCACCCAGCTGATGGACCGGATCATCGAGCTGCCGCGGGCCGACCGCTGGCAGTCCATGGCCCGCGCGTCCATCCGCGAGGACCTGTACTCGGCGCACGCCGCGCTCACCGCGGATGTGCTGTCCGTGGGCAACGGGACCTCGACACCGGAGGAGCGCTTCCAGGCGTGGGAGGAGAAGAACGCGGCGATCCTCACCCGGTCGCGCTCCACGCTTGAGGAGATTCAGGGGTCGGACTCGTTCGACCTGGCGAATCTGTCGGTGGCCATGCGGACGATGCGGACGTTGCTGCGTACGCACGCGTAGGAGAGCGCGAGGGCGGGGCGGTCACCGGGGGTCCGGCGGCCGCCCCGCCCTCGCGTACCCGGCCCCGCAGGACGTAACCGGAGACCTCTCGCGGATCGTCCGCCCGCAGCGGCCCCGGTACTCCGTCCCGCATGCGTCCCCCTGAGCGGTGCCCGGACAACCCCGGTGTGGGGGGGCGGGGGGGGGGGCCCCCCCCCTAAACGGGGGGGGGGGGGGGGGGCCGCTCGCCATGCGCACCCACCCCGCATCCTGCGGTCTCAGCCACCGCAGTGGAAGCGTGCGTCACCCCAGTCCGCGTGGTCGTTTCCGTTGC
>NZ_JBHVPX010000045.1:0-28590 GCF_042887155.1 Streptomyces sp. NPDC057963 | reverse complement strand
GCCCCGAACTCGGGGCCGGCCGGCGATCGGCGTATGCGCGGGAGCGGTCGGGGCTCCCGGTGTCCTTCCCGAGCCCGGCTCAGCGCGCCGCGGCCGGCTCCGGCTGCTCGGCGGCGGGACCGGGCACCGCGGCGGCGGACACCGGGCGCTCCCGCAGCGACAGCAGCACCCGCACGACCGCGATCCACACCAGGCACGAGCCGAGCATGTGCAGGCCGACGAGGATCTCGGGGGTGTCCGTGAAGTACTGGACGTAACCGATCACGCCCTGTCCCATCAGCACCAGGAAGAGATCACGGGCCCGGTGGAGCGGGCCGATCGGCGCGTCCACGGCCTTCAGCACGAACCACAGAGCCACGGTCAGGGCCACGACGACCCAGGCCAGATCGGCGTGCAGCTGCGTGATCATCTTCCAGTCGAGCGGAATGCGGTGCACGTCGCTGGAGTCACCCGCGTGCCGTCCGGCGCCGGTGACCACCGTGCCGACCGCGATCAGCAGCCCCGCCGCCACCACGAGCAGCCAGGTCAGCTGGGACACCGCCTTGCCCACCAGCGGACGGGGAGCGCCGTCGCCCTCGCGGACCCGCTGCCAGGTCACCAGCGCGACGCTGAGCAGCGCCGTGGTGAGCAGGAAGTGCGCCGCGACGGTGTACGGGTTGAGGCCGACGAGCACCACGATGCCGCCGAGCACCGCGTTGCCCATCACGACCCAGAACTGCACCCAGCCGAGCCGGGTGAGGCTGCGCCGCCAGGGCTTCGCGGACCGGGCGGCGATGATCGCCCATCCGACGGCCGCGCACAGGACGTACGTCAGCATCCGGTTGCCGAACTCTATGACGCCGTGGAAGCCCATCTCACTCGTCGTGGTGAGGCTCTCGTCGGTGCACTTGGGCCAGGTCGGGCAGCCGAGGCCGGAACCGGTCAGGCGTACCGCGCCGCCGGTCATGACGATCACCACGGCCATCACGATGGCCGACATGGCGGCACGGCGCACCGTGCGAGGGGACGGAGTCCACCGCTCGGCGATGTAGGGAAGCGGGTTCCGCACGGCTTGAGCGACTTCGGCTCGGGTCAGCTTGGGCACGCGCACCATCGTAGGCGGCGGCTTGTGCAAGCTTTCACGAGGGGGACGAGTTGCCCGGAACGGCGGCGGAGCGCGTCCGCGGGGTCACCCACGGCGCAGGGCCTCACTCCCAGCGGAAGAACTTCGCCGCCGTGCCCAGCCCGAGCACCGCCCACACCGCGAGGATGCCGAGGTCGCCCCACGGCATCGACGCGCCGTGCTGGAGCACGTCCCGCAGCCCGTCCGAGAGCGCCGCGATCGGGAGCAGCCCCAGCACCGACTGCACCGCCTCCGGGAACTTCTCCAGCGGCACGATGACCCCGCCGCCGACCAGCAGGAGCAGAAAGACCAGATTGGCCGCGGCGAGCGTCGCCTCCGCCTTCAGCGTGCCGGCCATCAGCAGCCCGAGGCCGGAGAAGGCCGCAGTGCCGAGCACGAGCAGCAGCAGGACGGCGAAGGGGTTGCCGTGCGGCGACCAGCCCAGCGCGAACGCGATCACCGTGAGGAGCACCACTTGCAGCACCTCGGTGACCAGCACGGCGAGGGTCTTGGCGGTCATCAGCGCCCAGCGGGGCAGCGGCGAGGCGCCGAGCCGCTTGAGCACCCCGTACCGCCGCTCGAAACCGGTGGCGATGGCCTGGCCCGTGAAGGCCGTGGACATCACGGCGAGCGCGAGGATGCCGGGCGTCAGGAAGTCCACGGACTCGCCGGCGCCCGTGTCCACGATGTCGACCGCACTGAAGAGCACCAGCAGCAGCGTCGGAATGATCACGGTCAGCAGCAGCTGCTCGCCGTTGCGCAGCAGCATCCGCGTCTCCAGCGCGGTCTGCGTGGTGATCATGCGGGACAGCGGGGCGGCGCCCGGCCGAGGGGTGTACGTACCGGCGCTCATGCGCGCAGCTCCTTGCCGGTCAGTTCCAGGAAGACGTCCTCCAGGGTGTGGCGCTCCACGGAGATACCGGACGGCATCACTCCGTGCTGCGCGCACCAGGAGGTGACGGTGGCCAGCAGCTGCGGGTCGACGTCGCCGCCGATGCGGTACGTGCCCGGGGTGAGCTCGGCCGCCTCCGTGCCGTCGGGCAGCGCCTTCAGCAGGGAGCCCAGGTCGAGACCGGGGCGGCCGGTGAAGCGCAGGGTGTTCTCGGCGCCGCCGCGGCAGAGCGTCTCGGGACTGCCCTGGGCGATCACCTTGCCCGCGTCGATGACGGCGACGTCATCGGCGAGCTCCTCCGCCTCGTCCATGAAGTGCGTGGTGAGGACGATCGAAACGCCGTCGGCGCGCAGCTCCCGTACGAGATCCCAGGTGGAGCGGCGGGCCTGCGGGTCGAGGCCGGCGGTCGGCTCGTCCAGGAAGACCAGTTCGGGGCGGCCGACGACGGCCATCGCCAGGGCGAGCCGTTGCTGCTGGCCGCCGGAGAGCCGCCGGTAGGCCGTACGCCCGCAGCCGCCGAGGCCGAGGCGCTCGATCAGGGCGTCGACGTCGAGCGGGTGGGCGTGGAGCTTCGCCATGTGGCGGAGCATCTCGTCGGCGCGCGCCCCGGAGTAGACGCCACCCGACTGGAGCATCACGCCGATCCGGGGGCGGAGCCGCGCGGCGTCGGCGACCGGGTCGAGGCCGAGGACCCGTACCGTCCCGTCGTCCGGGCGGCGGTAGCCCTCGCAGGTTTCCACGGTGGTGGTCTTGCCGGCGCCGTTGGGGCCGAGGACGGCGGTGACCGCGCCGGTGCGTACACACAGGTCGAGGCCGTCCACAGCGGTCTTGGGGCCGTACCGCTTCACCAGGTTCCTGACCTGTACGACGGACTCGCTCTTCATGGCCGGTAAGTCTAGGCAGGGGTGGGACGGGACCGTGTCGCGGGGCCGAATTAGGTGACCCTAAGTGATGAAGGGCACCGTAGATCGTT
The DNA here is from genome assembly GCF_042887155.1 of Streptomyces sp. NPDC057963. NCBI lineage: Bacteria > Bacillati > Actinomycetota > Actinomycetes > Kitasatosporales > Streptomycetaceae > Streptomyces > Streptomyces sp. NPDC057963. The sequence goes on along the minus strand of NZ_JBHVPX010000045.1, from coordinate 25,623 downwards.
TCGGACCGTGGTTGTCAGGGCGCGAGGAATTACGCAACAATGGCGTTGTGAAAAACGGCGAGGCCATGCGGGAGTCCCCCCAGGAGGAACTCGCGACCGGAGAGCGTTCGACGCGCAACCGGGTCGCGCGCTCCATCCTGGACCACGGCCCGTCCACGGTCGCCGAGCTGGCCAAGCGCCTCGGCCTGACTCAGGCCGCGGTCCGCCGCCACCTCGACACCCTCGCCTCCGACGGTGTCGTCGAGGCCCGTGAACAGCGGGTGTACGGGGCGCGGACCCGGGGCCGCCCGGCCAAGGCGTTCGCGCTCACCGACTGCGGACGGGACGCCTTCGACCAGTCCTACGACAAGCTGGCCGCGGACGCGTTGCGCTGGATCGCCGAGACCTCGGGCGACGAGGCGGTCGTCGCTTTCGCCCGGGCCAGGATCGCGGCCCAGTCCGAGGCGTACCGCGCGGCGGTCGAGGCCGCGGACCCGGAGGCGCGGACCGAGGCGTTGGCCAAGGCCTTGTCGGCCGACGGGTACGCTGCTACGGCGCGTAGCGCGCCCGGCCCGCAGCAGGGCGAGCAGTTGTGCCAGCACCACTGCCCGGTCGCCCATGTCGCCGAGCAGTACCCGCAGCTGTGCGAGGCGGAGACGGAATTCTTCTCCACCCTCCTCGGGACGCATGTGCAGCGTCTGGCCACCATCGCCCACGGCGACGGTGTGTGTACGACGTACATTCCGCGCAGCGGCCACGCACCACCACAGACCACCAAACCAGTATCTGCAAGCACGGCCGGGAGGAACCCCGCATGACGCTCCCCACGGAGACTGCCCACCCTGAGCTCGAGGGTCTGGGCACGTACGAATTCGGCTGGGCCGACTCCGACGCGGCAGGCGCCGCGGCCAAGCGCGGGCTCTCCGAGAATGTCGTCCGCGACATCTCGGCGAAGAAGAACGAGCCCGAATGGATGCTGAAGCTCCGCCTCAAGGGCCTCCGGCTCTTCGACAAGAAGCCCATGCCGAACTGGGGCTCCGACCTGTCGGGCATCGACTTCGACAACATCAAGTACTTCGTGCGGTCCACGGAGAAGCAGGCGGAGTCCTGGGAGGACCTGCCCGAGGACATCAAGAACACCTACGACAAGCTCGGCATCCCCGAGGCGGAGAAGCAGCGCCTGGTCGCCGGTGTCGCCGCGCAGTACGAGTCCGAGGTCGTCTACCACCAGATCCGTGAGGACCTGGAGGAGCAGGGCGTCATCTTCCTCGACACCGACACCGCGCTGAAGGAGCACCCGGAGCTCTTCAAGGAGTACTTCGGCACCGTCATCCCGGTCGGCGACAACAAGTTCGCCTCGCTGAACACGGCCGTGTGGTCCGGCGGCTCGTTCATCTACGTGCCCAAGGGTGTCCGCGTCGACATCCCGCTGCAGGCCTACTTCCGTATCAACACGGAGAACATGGGCCAGTTCGAGCGGACGCTGATCATCGTCGACGAGGACGCCTACGTCCACTACGTCGAGGGCTGCACCGCGCCGATCTACTCCTCCGACTCGCTGCACTCCGCGGTCGTCGAGATCATCGTGAAGAAGGGCGGCCGCTGCCGCTACACGACGATCCAGAACTGGTCGAACAACGTCTACAACCTGGTCACCAAGCGCGCCGTGGCCTACGAGGGCGCGACCATGGAGTGGGTCGACGGCAACATCGGCTCCAAGGTCACCATGAAGTACCCGGCCGTCTACCTGATGGGCGAGCACGCCAAGGGCGAGACCCTGTCCATCGCCTTCGCGGGCGAGGGCCAGCACCAGGACGCCGGCGCCAAGATGGTCCACATGGCGCCGAACACCTCCTCCAACATCGTCTCCAAGTCGGTGGCGCGCGGCGGCGGCCGCACCTCCTACCGCGGTCTCATCGAGATCGGCGAGGGCGCGCCCGGCGCGAAGTCCAACGTGCTCTGTGACGCGCTGCTGGTCGACACGATCTCCCGCTCCGACACCTACCCGTACGTCGACGTCCGCGAGGACGACGTGTCGATGGGGCACGAGGCGACCGTCTCCAAGGTCTCCGAGGACCAGCTCTTCTACCTGATGAGCCGCGGTCTGACGGAGTTCGAGGCGATGGCGATGATCGTGCGCGGCTTCGTCGAGCCGATCGCGAAGGAGCTGCCGATGGAGTACGCCCTCGAGCTCAACCGGCTGATCGAGCTGCAGATGGAGGGTTCGGTCGGCTAGCGCAGCCTGACGACCGGATTCCCCGACCACTGACAGAGAAAGCGAGCACTACGACAGCCATGGCTGAGGCTCAGAACTCCCCCACTCTCGGCTCCGCGCGAGCGGGGGGACCCCCTCCGGCGGGTTCCACCACCACCGGGTCCATCGCGGTGGCCGCCGAGTCGACCGTCGCCACGCGCATGAGCGCGCCTCCGTCCTTCGACGTCGCGGACTTCCCGGTTCCGCACGGCCGCGAGGAGGAGTGGCGGTTCACGCCGCTGGAGCGGCTGCGCGGGCTGCACGACGGCACGGCCGTCGCCACCGGCGGTGCCGTGAAGGTCGCGATCGACGCGCCCGAGGGCGTCACGGTCGAGACCGTCGGCCGCGACGACTCCCGGCTCCGGAAGGCCGGCATCCCGGTGGACCGCGTCGCCGCCCAGGCGTACACGTCCTTCGAGCAGGCGTCCGTCGTCACGGTCGCCAAGGAGGCCGTGCTCACCGAGCCGATCCGCATCGCGGTGCACGGTGAGGGCGGTGTGGCCTACGGCCACCAGGTCGTCGAGCTGGGCGCCTTCGCCGAGGCCGTCGTCGTCATCGACCACACGGGTGACGCGGTGCTCGCCGCCAACGTCGACTACGTCCTGGGCGACGGCGCGAAGCTGACCGTCGTCTCCGTGCAGGACTGGGACGAGACCGCGGTCCACGTCGGACAGCACAACGCGCTGGTCGGCCGGGACGCCTCGTTCAAGTCGATCGTCGTCACCTTCGGCGGCGACCTCGTCCGCCTCCACCCGCGCGTCAGCTACGCGGGCACCGGCGGCGAGGCCGAGCTCTTCGGCCTGTACTTCACCGACAGGGGCCAGCACCAGGAGCACCGCCTCCTGGTCGACCACAACACCCCGCACTGCAAGTCCAACGCCGCCTACAAGGGCGCGCTCCAGGGCGACGGCGCACACGCGGTGTGGATCGGTGACGTCCTCATCCGGGCCGTGGCCGAGGGCACCGACACCTACGAGATGAACCGCAACCTCGTCCTCACGGACGGCGCGCGGGTCGACTCGGTGCCGAACCTGGAGATCGAGACCGGCGAGATCGTCGGCGCCGGCCACGCCTCCGCGACCGGCCGATTCGACGACGAGCAGCTCTTCTACCTGATGTCCCGCGGCATCCCGGCCGAGGAGGCCCGCCGGCTCGTCGTGCGCGGCTTCTTCGCCGAGCTCGTCCAGCAGATCGGTCTGCCGGACGTCGAGGCGCGGCTGCTGGACAAGATCGAGACCGAGCTGAAGGCTTCCGTCTGATGGCCTTCGTCAAAGCCTGCGCGCTGAGTGAGCTGGAGGACGACACCCCGAAGCGGGTGGAGCTCGACGGCATCCCGGTGTCCGTCGTCCGTACCGAGGGTGAGGTGTTCGCGATCAACGACATCTGCTCGCACGCGAACGTCTCGCTGTCCGAAGGAGAGGTCGAGGACTGCATGATCGAGTGCTGGCTGCACGGCTCCAGCTTCGACCTCCGCACCGGCAAGCCGTCCGGCCTCCCCGCGACGCGCCCCGTCCCCGTATACCCCGTCAAGATCGAAGGGGACGATGTGCTCGTCTCCGTCACCCAGGAGTCCTGAGTCACCCATGGCAACGCTTGAAATCCGCGACCTGCACGTCTCCGTCGAGGCCGACAACGCCACGAAGGAGATCCTCAAGGGCGTCGACCTGACCGTGAAGCAGGGCGAGACCCACGCCATCATGGGCCCCAACGGGTCCGGCAAGTCCACCCTCGCGTACTCCCTCGCGGGTCACCCCAAGTACACGATCACCAGCGGTTCGGTGACCCTGGACGGCGAGGACGTCCTGGAGATGACCGTCGACGAGCGCGCCCGCGCCGGCCTGTTCCTCGCGATGCAGTACCCGGTCGAGATCCCCGGTGTCTCGGTCTCCAACTTCCTGCGCACCTCCGCCACCGCCGTCCGCGGCGAGGCCCCCAAGCTGCGTACCTGGGTGAAGGAGGTCAAGGAGACGATGGGCCGGCTCCAGATGGACCCGGCCTTCGCCGAGCGCAACGTCAACGAGGGCTTCTCCGGCGGTGAGAAGAAGCGTCACGAGATCCTTCAGCTGGAGCTCCTCAAGCCGAAGGTCGCGATCCTCGACGAGACCGACTCCGGCCTGGACGTCGACGCCCTGCGCATCGTCTCCGAGGGCGTCAACCGGGTCCGCGAGACCGGCGAGGTCGGCACCCTGCTGATCACGCACTACACGCGGATCCTCCGTTACATCAAGCCCGACTTCGTGCACGTCTTCGCCAACGGCCGCATTGCCGAGTCCGGCGGCGCCGAGCTCGCCGACAAGCTGGAGAACGAGGGCTACGAGGCATACGTGAAGGGTGGCGCTTCCACGTGACACAGCTGCCGGGCCTCCTCGACACCGAGGCGATCCGCAAGGACTTCCCCCTGCTGGATCGGACGGTCCACGACGGGAAGAAGATCGTCTACCTGGACAGTGCGGCGACCTCGCAGAAGCCGCGCCAGGTGCTCGACGCACTCAACGAGTACTACGAGCGGCACAACGCCAATGTGCACCGCGGCGTGTACACGATCGCGGAGGAGGCCACGGCGCTGTACGAAGGCGCCCGTGACAAGGTCGCCGCGTTCATCAACGCGCCCAGCCGCAACGAGGTGATCTTCACCAAGAACGCCTCCGAGTCGCTCAACCTCGTGGCCAACATGCTCGGCTGGGCCGATGAGCCCTACCGGGTGGACCACGACACCGAGATCGTCACCACGGAGATGGAGCACCACTCCAACATCGTGCCGTGGCAGCTGCTCTCGCAGCGCACGGGCGCGAAGCTGAAGTGGTTCGGCATCACCGACGACGGCCGTCTCGACCTGTCCGACATCGACGAGATCATCACGGAGAAGACGAAGATCGTCTCCTTCACCCTGGTCTCCAACATCATGGGCACGATCAACCCGGTCGAGAAGATCGTCCGCCGTGCGCAGCAGGTCGGCGCGCTGGTCTGCATCGACGCCTCGCAGGCCGCCCCGCACATGGTGCTCGACGTCCAGGCGCTGCAGGCCGACTTCGTTGCCTTCACCGGCCACAAGATGGTCGGCCCGACCGGCATCGGCGTGCTCTGGGGACGGCAGGAGCTCCTGGAGGACCTGCCGCCGTTCCTCGGTGGCGGCGAGATGATCGAGACCGTGTCGATGCACTCGTCGACGTACGCCCCCGCGCCGCACAAGTTCGAGGCCGGTACGCCCCCGATCGCCCAGGCCGTCGGCCTCGGCGCGGCCGTGGACTACCTCTCGGCCATCGGCATGGAGAAGATCTACCAGCACGAGCACGCGATCACCCAGTACGCGGTGAAGCGGCTCCTGGAGGTCCCGGACCTCAGGATCATCGGTCCCGCGACCGCCGAGGACCGCGGTGCCACGATCTCCTTCACACTCGGTGACATCCACCCGCACGACGTGGGCCAGGTGCTCGACGAGCAGGGCATCGCGGTCCGGGTCGGACACCACTGCGCACGGCCGGTCTGCCTGCGGTACGGAATTCCTGCGACGACGCGAGCGTCGTTCTATCTGTACTCCACGCCCGCCGAGGTCGACGCCCTGGTGGACGGACTGGAACACGTACGGAACTTTTTCGGTTAATACGTAGAGCGGCTGAGGGTTGACTGGTGAAGCTTGATTCCATGTACCAGGAAGTGATCCTGGACCACTACAAGCACCCCCACGGGCGCGGCCTGCGGGACGGCGACGCCGAGGTGCACCACGTCAACCCGACGTGCGGCGACGAGATCACTCTCCGGGTGAAGTACGACGGCGAGACCATCGCCGATGTGTCGTACGAGGGTCAGGGCTGTTCCATCAGCCAGGCCAGCGCATCCGTGCTGAACGATCTGCTGGTCGGCAAGGAGCTGGGCCAGGCGCAGAAGATCCAGGAAGCCTTCCTGGAGCTGATGCAGTCGAAGGGCCAGCTGGAGCCGGACGACGCGATGGAGGAGGTACTGGAGGACGCGGTGGCGTTCGCCGGTGTCTCGAAGTACCCGGCCCGGGTCAAGTGCGCGCTGTTGAGCTGGATGGCGTGGAAGGACGCGACGGCGAAAGCGCTGTCCGAAGGGAAGACGGCATGAGCGACAACACGGTGGCATCCAACGAGGAGCTCAGGACCAAGCCGGCCTCCGAGGAGGAGGTCCGCGAGGCCCTGTACGACGTCGTCGACCCCGAGCTGGGGATCGACGTCGTCAACCTGGGCCTGATCTACGGCATCCACATCGATGACGCGAACATCGCCACCCTCGACATGACCCTGACGTCCGCGGCCTGCCCGCTGACCGATGTCATCGAGGACCAGGCGAAGTCCGCGACCGACGGCATCGTCAACGAGCTGCGGATCAACTGGGTCTGGATGCCGCCGTGGGGCCCGGACAAGATCACGGACGACGGGCGCGAGCAGCTGCGCGCGCTGGGCTTCAACGTCTGAGCCGTCCGCACCGACGAACGGCCCCCGGCTTCCGCCGGGGGCCGTTTCGTGTTGCCGGCCGGGGCGAGGCGTGGTCTAGGCCGCGGGCGAGGCGTGCTGCCGGTCATGGCCGAGGTGTGGTTTCGGCCGCGGGCGAGACGCGGTGTCGGCCACGGGGGCCGCGGCTGAGGCCCCGGCGGAGAGCCGGATGTTCTTCCTGGGGACGCACGGGGTATGCGGGCAGTTGGTCCGGGAGGCGGACCGTGCTCCTCGACATCGCGCCGACGAGAGGTCCCCCTGTGTCCCGTCATCCTTCGCCGTACCGCCGCCGCACCGCCATCGCCGCGAGCGCCGTTCTCGGACTGACCGCCGTCGGGCTGAACGCCCCCGCGCACGCCGTGAGTTACGGGACGCCGACGATCGGGCTCTCGGTCTCCTACCTCTCCGGGGCCGTCGGCGCGAGCGGTGACCCCGTGGTGACCGTCACTGTGGCGCAGAGCGGCGCCGACGCCGGAGCGCTCGGTGTGGCGGCCTCCGCCAGTTCCAAGCCCTCGGTCGCCGGGACCGGGGACGTGACCGTGACCGGGAGCGGCGCCACCCGGCAGCTCGCGGTGGCCGCGCACGGGCGCGGCTACACGGACCTCACGATCAAGGTCACCGGGCTGGGCGGCAAGTCTGCCACGAAGAAACTGCACTACGCGGCGTCGGCCGCCGTGCAGAACGCGGCCGACACGCGGTACTTCACCGGATCCTCCGACTCCTCGGCCGCCGTCGACGTGGGTGGCGGATACGTGGTCGTGGCCGACGACGAGTCCAACACGCTGCGGCTGTACGACCGTTCGGCATCAGGTGCGCCCGTGAAGAGCTGGGACATCGGTGCGGAGCTCGGGGTGTCGAAGGAGATCGACATCGAGGCCGCGGCCCGGGTGGGGAACACCGTCTACTGGACCGGATCGCTCGGCAACAACAAGGACGGCGAGTACAAGGCCGACCGCAACACCGTCTTCACCACGACGGTGACCGGGTCGGGCGCCGCCACCCGGCTGACGGTGGGCGGCTCGTACAGGAAGCTCCGTAACGACCTCGTCGCCTGGGACAAGGCGAACGGCAACCGGTTCGGCTTCGCGGCGGGGACGGCAGACGGTGAGGCGCCCAAGCAGATCGACGGGTTCAACATCGAGGGCCTGGAGTTCGCGCCCGGCTCGACGAGCACCGCGTACCTTGGCTTCCGCGCGCCCCTCGTGCCGCCGAAGGCCGGGGGCAAGGCCCTGATCGTGCCCGTCACCAACTTCGACAAGGTGGCCGGCAGCGGTGCCAAGGCGGTCGTCGGTGCGCCGATCGAGCTGGATCTCGGCGGGCTCAGCATCCGGGACATCCGCAAGAACGCCGCCGACCAGTATCTGATCGTCGCCGGTTCCTGGGCGGCCGACGACAACTCCGACCCGTACGCCCTCTACACGTGGGACGGTGTCGCCGCGCACGCCCCCGTCAAGCGGGCCGATCTGCCGACCGCCGACCCGGGCGGCTGGGAGGCCGTCGTCGAGGTTCCGGACCTGGCGGTTCCGGGCGCCCGGGCGCAGCTGGTCACGGACGCCGGATCGGCCGACCTGTACGGGGACGGCACGGAGGCGAAGGACCTCGACCACGCCGAATGGAAGAAGTCCAGGGCCGTCTGGTTCACCGTCGGCAGCTGACGGCGCGGGCGGGAGGGGCATCGAGCACGATGCCCCTCCGTCGTCGCGGGTCCGGTGACCCCTGCGGATGCCCGGCCATGAGGTATCGTCAAATTCCTTGTCCGCACCACTACTTGGGGGAGTACGTCGATTATGGATCTGGGGAATCTGGGCCCCATCGCCATAGTGGTTGCCCTGTTGCTGGTCATCGCCTATTTCGTACCGGCAGTGGTGGCGTTCAGCCGGGGCATGTCCAACCGGGGCACGGTGCTTGTGATCAACCTGTTTCTGGGGTGGACCGTGATCGGCTGGATCGTCGCACTCGCGATGGCCGCCGGGAGCAATCGGCCCGCCGCTCATTACTGAGGGCTGTTCTTCTTCTGCGTGCTCGCTCCGAAGAACCCGCTCGTCGGCCGGGGCCGGGGCAGGCGCTACAGGCCGTACCGCGGCGGTACGGCCGCCGCCTCGGCGAGGGCCGGGCCCAGGTTCTCCGTGCGCATGCGCCGGTCGACGTAGACGAGTCCGGTCACCAGCTGCGGGAACGTCGCCGAGATGAGCTGACCGATCAGCTGGCCCAGCGCCATGATCACCATGTAGCCGCTCATGGCGAAGACGACCGAGGCGGGGTTCGGGTCGTCGTTCAGGGTCGAGCCGCCGATGACACCGGAGAACATGCCGAGGAACGAGAACGGGATCTGGATGATGTAGTTCGCCACGGCGGCGATCAGAGAGGCCAGCAGGGTGATCCCGAAGACCCGCCACCAGTCGCCGCGCACCAGCTGCGACGAGCGGCGCAGGCCCGCCATCGGGCGCTGCACCTCGAAGACCACGGCCGAAGGGGCCAGGCAGAACTTCACCCAGAGCCAGGCCGCGAGGGGCGCGGTGGCCAGGGCGCCCAGGAAGCCGAGCGAGGTCCACAGCACGATGCCGGACCCGTGCGACAGGCTGATGGCGCCGATCATCAACGCGAAGAAGCCGATCACCGCGAGCACCATCGGGATCATCGCGATCAGGGCGGACAGGATCACCGTTCCGATCACCGCCGGCACGCGGGCCCAGGCCCGGCGCCAGATCACGGCGAAGGTGGTCGGCCTGCCCAGTACGGCCTCCTGGAGGATCGCCGGAACCGTGGCGTACATCATGGCCGTACTGATCATGAACGCGACCATCGCGACCAGCCAGACGGCGCCGAAGCCGGTCAGCAGCGGCACCAGGTCCGCCGACGTCGGATCCTCCTCGGCGCTGAGCGAGACGACGTGGCGCAGATGGTCGCCGGTCTCGGAGTACGCGATCAGGGCCGCCACTCCCACGATCACCAGCGCCCCGCCGTACACGGCCGCGCCTATGCCGAACAGCTGCTTCCAGTAGCGCCCCATCGTGCTGAAGGCGCCGCCGAGTATCTCCCCGAGCTTCAGGGGCGCCAGCGGTATCACTCCCGGCTTCGGCGGTGGCATCCAGCCGCCCCATCCCGGTGGCCCTCCGTACGGTGCTCCACCGTACGGCGCACCGCCACCGCCCCACCCTGCGTCCTGCGTCACTGCTGCTCCGTTGTGTGTGTCGTCCTGTGTGCTGGCCGGGACACCGTAGCGTCCCGGCCGTCACCGAGCGCCCCTGCCGTGGTGCGAGCAGCGATGCGTACACTCGTACACATGGGTTATGGACTGCTTGCCGCGGCGATCGCGGCCGAGGTGGCCGGTACGACGGCCATGAAATACAGCGAGGGATTCACCCGGCTCTGGCCCTCGCTGATCACCGTCGCGGGCTATCTCATCGCCTTCACCCTGCTCGCCCAGACGCTGAAGACGCTGTCGATGGGCACCGCCTATGCCATCTGGGCCGGGATCGGCACCGCCGCGGTCGCCGCCATCGGCATCCTCTTCATGGGGGAGTCCGGCAACCTGGTCAAGCTGGCGGGCATAGCGCTGGTCATCGCCGGAGTGGTGGTGCTGAACCTGGGAGGGGCCCACTGATGGCGCGCCGCTACGACCCCGAGCGGCGCGGACGCATCGTCGACGCCGCGATCAGGGTGGTGGGTGCCAAGGGCATCGCGGGGCTCAGCCATCGTTCCGTCGCGGCCGAGGCCGATGTGCCGCTCGGCTCGACGACGTATCACTTCGCCTCGCTGGACGAGCTGTTGATCGCGGCGCTGCGCCGGTCGAACGAGAACTTCGCCGAGGTCATCCGGGAGAGCGAGGCCCTGACCGACCCGGCCGCCGACCTCGCCGGGGAACTGGCCGGGCTGCTGGGGGAGTACTTCCGTGGCGGGCGCGGACGGGCCGAGCTGGAGTACGAGCTGTATCTCGCCGCGCTCCGCAGGCCCGCGCTGCGGCCGGTCGCCGCCGAGTGGACCGACGGCACGGCCGAACTGCTGTCCCGGCGGACCGATCCGGCCACGGCGCGGGCGTTGATCGCGCTCATGGACGGGATCTGCCTGCAGGTGCTGCTCACCGGCGGGGAATACGACGAGGCGTACGCGAGGGAGATGCTGGGACGCCTCATGCCCTGACGGCTCCGGGGCCGGTTCCGGGACGCCCCGGCCTCACTCGCCGGGCAGGTCCGCCCCTCGGACCGCCGTCAGGGCCGCCCGTACGCTCGCCTCGATGTCCGTGATCGGGTACAGCGCCTCGCGGACCGTCCGGTCCCGGTCCACCACCAGCGTCAGCCGCTTCAGCCGGCTCGTTCCCGCCGCGCGGAACGTCGGCAGCCGCAGGGCGGCCGTCAGCTCCAGCTCCGCGTCGGACAGCAGCGGGAAGCGCAGCCCCTCCGCGTCCGCGAACGCCCTCTGCTCGTCGGGGCGCTGGGTGGACACCCCGTGCACGGTCGCGCCCGCGGCCGTGAACGCGGCCAACTGGTCGCGGTACGTGCAGGATTCGAGGGTGCAGCCAGTCGCGCCCGGGATCTGCGCCCAGCCCGGCGGATAGGCGTCCCGGCGGGCGTAGGCGCCGGGGAAGCAGTACAGGACGGTGTACGGGGTGCCGGCGACCGGGTCGCGCGGGGCGCCGTCGTGGTCCAGCAGCCGCAGCTCGGGCAGGCGCGTGCCCACCAGGGCGTGCACGCGGGCCGCCTCCTTCGACGCCTCGGTGGCCGTCGCCGTCATCTCCCCGTCCCCCATCACCCAGGTGTCGCCCCAGTCCTGGAGCGCGATCAGTACGGGCAGCAGCGCGCGGCCACGCCCGGTGAGCCGGTACTCGTACCGGGGCGGCCGGTCCTGGTACGGCTCCCGGGACAGCACTCCCGCGTCGACCAGCAGGCGCAGCCGCTCGGTCAGCACCTTGCGGGACACGCCCAGTTCCTCCTGGAGGGCGTCGAAGCGGTGCACCCCGCGCGCCGTGTCCCGCACGATCAGCAGGGTCCACCAGTCGCCGACGACATCGAGCGCCTGGGCGATCGCGCAGGCGGCGTCGGCCAGGCTGGTGCGCTGGGGCATGGGCTTCTCCGTCGGTCGGCCGCGGCCGTCTCCATCTGATTGACCTCTGGCCAACCATGATGCCATAGTCCGTTCCCAACGGGAACTTACTGGGGAGGGTGTTGCCGATGGGGTTCTTCGGGATCGTGCGGGACGTACCGCGCACAGTACGGCTGCTGGCCTTCGGCTCCTTCCTCAACGGGGTCGTCAGCTTCACCTTCGTCTACCTCTTCGTCTATCTGACCGGCCCGCGCGGGCTGACCGTCCCGCAGGCCGGAGTGATCGCGGGCGTCGGCGGCATCGGTCTCGTCGCGGGGAACTTCACCGGCGGCTGGTTCGGGGACCGCTACGGCCACCGCCGGATGCTCCTGACCGGCGCGCTGGCCGGCGGGACCGCACTCGCCGCCCTGCCGGTCCTGCCGGTCGTGGCCATGTACGGGGTGCTGCCGCTCGCGCAGTACGCGGCAGGCGTCGTGCGCGCCGCCAACTCGGCACTCGTCGCCGTCTCCGTTCCCGAGGGAGGGCGACGCCAGAGCTTCGCCCTCGTGCGGGCCGGGGGCAACGCCGCGTTCGCCGTCGGCCCGCCGCTCGGCGCGCTGATCGCCGCCCGCTTCTCGTACGACTGGCTGTTCGTCGCCGACGGCCTCGGGACGCTGCTCTTCGCCGGATACGCGGCGACGGTGCTCCCGGGGCGCGGCAGCGCGCACGGCCGCCCGGTGCGCGATCCCGGCGCCCCCGGGCTCTGGCGGGAGCTGCGGGCCAGGCCCGCGGTACTGGTCCTGCTCGCCGCGATCCTCTGCGTCGACCTCGTCTACCGGCAGCAGTACTCGACCCTGCCGGTCTTCCTGTCCGAGCACGGTCACAGCGCCCAGTTCTACGGCTGGCTGCTCTCCATCAACGGCGGCCTCATCCTCCTGCTGGAACTCCCCGCGGCCCACGCGCTGCGCCGACGCGCTCCGCTGGGCATCGTGGGCACCGGGCTGCTGCTCGTGGGGCTGGGCTACGCGGTGCTGATCCCGGGGGCCGGGGCGCTGTTCGCCGTCACCATGATGGCGTCGCTGACCGCGGGCGAGATCCTCTACAAGACCACCGCGACGGCGTACGTCGCCGACCGGGCCCCCGCCCATGCCCAGGGTCGCTTCCAGAGCCTGTACGCGGGCGCCTCCATCAGCGGTCAGGTACTCGCGCCACCGCTCGGCGGCGCCCTCTACGCCGCCGCGCCCGGACTGCTCTGGCCGGCCTGCGCCGTGCTGGCCGGCGGTGCGGGGGTGGCGGTGCTGGCGGCCCGGCGGCTGCCGGGAGCGGCATCGGGGCGTGGGCCTGGGCCGGGTCCGGGGGCGGCGCGGGTGCCGGTGTGCGGGGAGGCCTCCGCACCGGCACCCGAACGGCAGACGCAGCCCGGCTGACCGGGTGGTCGCAGGCCGCCGGGGGCCGTGCCGCGACCACCCGGCGAGACCGGTTGGCTCCGACGGCGCCCCGCCGGTTAGGTTTCGTGTCATGACCGACACGACTCCTGCTCGCACCACCGGCGCCGTCGCCGCCGGCCTCGCCACCATCGCCGGCGACGGTTCCGTTCTCGACACCTGGTTCCCCGCCCCCGAGCTCACCGCCGAGCCGGGCCCGGCCGGAACCGAACGGCTCACCCCCGACCAGGCCGTGAACCTCCTCGGCGAGGGCGCGGCCAAGGCCGTCGGCGTGGACGCCCGCCGCGGCGTCGAGGTCGTCGCCGTGCGTACGGTCATCGCCTCGCTCGACGACAAGCCGCTCGACGCCCACGACGCGTACCTGCGCCTGCACCTCCTGTCGCACCGCCTCGTCCAGCCGCACGGACAGAACCTCGACGGCCTTTTCGGCCTCCTCGCCAACGTCGCCTGGACCTCGCTCGGCCCGGTCGCCGTGGACGACGTGGAGCGGGTGCGGCTGAACGCCCGCGCCGAGGGCCTGCACCTCCAGGTCACCTCGGTCGACAAGTTCCCCCGGATGACGGACTACGTCGCACCGAAGGGCGTCCGGATCGCCGACGCCGACCGGGTCAGGCTCGGCGCGCACCTCGCCTCCGGTACCACGGTCATGCACGAGGGCTTCGTCAACTTCAACGCGGGCACCCTCGGCACGTCGATGGTCGAGGGCCGGATCTCCGCGGGTGTCGTCGTCGGCAACGGCTCCGACATCGGCGGCGGCGCCTCCACCATGGGCACCCTCTCCGGCGGCGGCAAGGAGCGCATCGTCATCGGCGAGCGCTGCCTGATCGGCGCCGAGGCCGGTGTCGGGATCGCGCTCGGCGACGAGTGCGTCGTCGAGGCCGGGCTGTACGTCACGGCCGGCACCCGCATCACGCTGCCGGACGGACAGATCGTCAAGGCCCGCGAGCTCTCCGGCGCCTCGAACATCCTCTTCCGCCGCAACTCGGTCACCGGCGCCGTCGAGGCCCGCCCGAACAACGCGGTCTGGGACGGCCTCAACGACGTCCTGCACAGCCACAACTAGCGCGTGGCGGCGAGGAGTTCCTCGTACACCCTCCGCAGCCCGTCGGTCGCCTCGCGTCCGGCGGGCTGCAGCGGTTCACGGACCGGACCGGCGCCGAGCAGGGCCTTCGCCGTGACCGCGCCGGGCAGCCCGGACGCCATCATCGCCTCGGTGAGCGGGACGGTCAGCCGGTTGAGCCAGGCGGCCCCGGCGGTGTCCCCGGCGTCGAAGGCGTCCAGGACCGCCCGCAGCTGCCTGGGTGCCGCATTGGCGACCGTGCTGACATAGCCCGCCGCACCCACCGCGTACAGCGGCAGATTCAGCTCCTCGCAGCCCGAGTAGTACGCGAGCGGCGTCGCGCCCATCACCTTCGTCGAGCCGAGGAGGTCGTACGCGCAGTCCTTCACGGCCACGATGCGCGGGTGCTCCGCGAGCCGCAGCAGGGTGTCGGGCTCGATCCGGGTGCCGGTGCGGCCGGGGATGTCGTACAGCATCAGCGGAAGGCCGGTGGCGTCGGCGACGCGCCGGAAGTGTGCCTCGACGGCGGCCTGCGGCGGTCTGCTGTAGTACGGAGTCACCACCAGCAGGCCGTCCGCGCCCGCCTGTTCGGCCTGCCGGGCGAGGGCGGCGGTGTGCCGGGTGTCCGGGCTGCCGACCCCGGCGACGATCGGCACGCCGTCGCCGACCGCCGCCCGGACGGCCCGCAGCAGTGCGGTCTTCTCGGTGTCGGTGGTGGTCGGGGACTCGCCCGTGGTGCCGCTGAGCACCAGACCGTCGCAGCCGTCGGCGACCAGGGAGGCGGCGAGCTTCCCGGCGGCGTCCGGGTCCAGCGCTCCGGAGGCGGTGAACGGCGTGATCATGGCGCAGAGCGCGCGGCCGAAAGGGGCTACGGAAGCTGTCATTCCAGAAGTGTCGGTCGACCGGACCGTGAAGGTCCACTTAGTTCTGCTTCGGGTGAAGGCGAAGAAGAACTCAACAGTCGGGGAAGCGGGTCCGCGCTCTGACATGATCGAACGCCTATGCGGCAGGCCGACACGGGGGACGGGTGCATGACCGTACGGGAACGGGCAGCGCCGGGGGGGGGCGGAACCGGGGCCGGGAGGCCGAGGCCGGTGGTGGCCGTGCTCATGGCCGGGGTGCTGGGCCTGTCGCTCTCGGGTTGCGCCGGGTTCCTCGTGCCCGCGGGTGAGGGCGAGCCGAAGCCGGCACCGAACGCGCCGCACCGGGTGCACGCCGACCCGCTGCCGTCATCGCTCCCGAGCGTCCCCGCGGCGCTCCCCGACCGGCCGCCGCCGTCGGCACAGGGGCCGGGTCCCACGCCCACCGCGCGCGCCGACCGGACCGGCTGCCCGTCCTCCGGGGCCGTCGTCGACATGGGAGAGGTGCAGGCCGCACTGGGCCACCGGGCCGTCGGCCTCACCCTCACCAACTGCGGCCCCAAGCCGTACCGCGTCCACGGCTACCCGTCCGTCCGCGCCCTGGACGACGCCGGCCGTCCGCTGCCGGTCCCGGTGAATCCGGGTTCCTCGTACATGGGGACCGACCGGGGCCTCGAAGAAGTCGTGCTGAAGCCGGGGGAGACGGTGCGCTCGCTCCTGGCCTGGGTGTCCACCCCGACCGGCGGGGATCTCATCGAGGGGGACGCGCTGGAGATCGCACCGGCCCCCGGCCTGGAGGCGCGCACCTTCCCGCTGGAGGGCAGCGACGTACGGCTGCTCGACGAGCTGAACATGACCGCCTGGCGACCCGGACCGGCGTAGGGGCGCCGGTGGTGAGACGCGGATCGCCGGGCCCGCCACGGAGAGCTGCCCCCGCCGTTCCCGCTGTAGCCCGGACGCGGCAAGCGACCGTCCGGGGGCGCCCGGCCGCGGGCGCCTCACGCTCCCGGGAGCCGGCGGATCGCTTCAGCGGCGCGCCATGTAGAGGGCGAAGGCCTTGTGGAGCACCTTGTTGATCGGGTGGTCCCACTCCCCGATGTACTCGGCGGCCCGGCCGCCGGTGCCGACCTTGAAGCGCAGCAGGCCCAGCAGATGGTTGCCCTCGTCCAGGGTGTCGGTGATGCCGCGCAGGTCGTAGACCGCCGCGCCCCTCTCGTGCGCGTCGCTCATCATGCGCCACTGGACGGCGTTGTTGGGCTGGACCTCGCGCTTGCGGCCGGTCGAGGCACCGTAGGAGTACCAGACGTGGTTCCCCACGGTCAGCATCGTCGCCGCGGAGAGCGTCTCGCCGTCGTGGTGGGCGAGGTAGAGCCGCATCCGGTCGGGATCCTCGGTCCGCAGCGCGGTCCACATGCGCTGGAAGTAGACGAGCGGGCGGGGGATGAAGCGGTCGCGCTCGGCCGTCTCGCGGTACAGCTCGTAGAAGGCCGGGAGGTCCTCGTAGCCGCCCTCGACGACCTTGACGCCCGCCTTCTCGGCCTTCTTGATGTTGCGCCGCCACTGCTGGTTCAGATCGCGCTGGATCTCCTCCAGCGACTGTCCGGCGAACGGCACCTGGAAGACGTACCGGGGCTGTCCGGCACTGAAGCCGTCCTCGCCGCCCTCTTCGCCCTGCCGCCAGCCCAGTCCGCGCAGCTGCTCCACCAGGGCGGCGGCCTGCGGCTCGTCCGTGTCCGCCGGGACGTCGCGCAGCCGCCCGGCGGCCGGGTCGGCGATGGCGTCCTTGACCGTCCGGGCGTCCCAGCGGCGGGCGACCACCGGCGGGCCCATGCGCACCGAGAACGCGCCCCGCTCCTTCAGATGCGCCAGCATCGGATCCAGCCACCGGCTCAGAGAGGCGTCGTGCCAGTCGATGACGGGGCCCTCCGGCAGATAGGCCAGATAGCGCCTCACCCGGGGGATCGGCCGGTAGAGGACGAGCCCGGCCCCGACGATCCGTTCCGGGCCGGCGCCGCCCCGGTCGAACCAGCCGATGCTCTCCGCACGCCAGTCGGGCTTCACATCGCCCCACGACGGAACCTGCATATGGCTCACGGCGGGCCGGCTCGCGACGAATGCCAGATGCTCCTCGCGGGTGATCGCCCTGAGACGCAGTTCCATGCGGTACTCCGTTCGTTGTCCCGTCGGTGGGCCTGACGACGCCGACGGGGGAGTCCCGTTGACCTCAAGCGCACTTGACGTACCAGTGTGGTCGGCAGCGGCGTACCACGCGGGTGCGCCGGTCAGGAGGACCCGTCATGAGCGTGCATTTCGAATCCCGCCCCGATCTTGCCCGCAACGACGCCGGACTGGTCAAGGCGAGCACCTGGGATGTCGGCACCCCCGAGCGGCAGCGGCGGACGGTCGAGGCCGTCCGCACGGCGTGGAGCGGCCGGGAGTGGCCGCATCCGGGGCTGCTCTCGTACACCGTCCATGCCGGTGAGGACGGGAAGACCTTGTTCCACTACAGCCAGTGGAGTGATGAGCAGGCGTATCAGGAGTTCTTCCGGAGCGGCCGGGACGAGCGGAACGCGGACATCGATGCCGCCGTTCCGGACATCCGGCGGCTCGGGCTGCACACCTTCGAGCTGTACCGCTCCGTGCCGCAGCGGGAGGGCGACGGGCGGGAGCCGGGGTGCGTCGTGATCGTCGACGTCGAGTTCGAGGGGCCGGACAAGGCGCGGCAGCGGGACTGGGTGGACACCGTGTTCGAGGCGCTGGGGACCGACCCGGCACCCGCCCCCGGAGGCATCTCCGGACACTTCCACGTGAGCACCGACGGAACCCGCGTGCTCAATTACGCCGAATGGGAGAGCGCGCGGGCCCATGCCGACGCGCTGGCCGCGCCCGGAGACGGGGTCGGGTCGAGGACGCCGCAGTGGGAGCGGGTGCAGGCGTACGCGGGCGTGACCGGCGGCGGCGTGCACCGGTACACGCCCGCGCTCAGCATCGGGCCGGGGGCGGGCGTGTAACGGCGGCGGACGGCCGGGGCCTTTCGTCCCGGCCGCGCGGGCCGGACGAAAGACCCCGGCCGAGCCCGGACCGGCCGAGAGGCGCTACGGGCGGAAGCGGAGCACCTGCGGGTCGTGATCGCTGTTCTGCGCGGCGAACTCGGCGTTGATGTGGACGCTGTCGTAGTCGAAGTCGCCGATCGACGGACTGGTCAGGATCTGATCGAGCACCTGGGTGTTGCCCTGGTAGACGTACGAGTAACGCTCCTGGCGCGGCAGGGACTTCACCGCCGGGTACAGGACACCGCCGGACGACAGCGCCTCGGCCGTGCCGGAGAACTCGAAGTCGTTGATGTCACCGACGACCAGGACGTCCGCGTTCTTCTGGACGCTCAGCAGCTTCTTCACGAAGGTGTTGACCACCCCGGCCTGCGCGTGCCGCTGCACCTCCGACGAGCGGGTCGGCGGCTGGTGCTGCGAGAAGATCGACTCGTCGCCGCCCTTGGACGCGAAGTGGTTGGCGACGACGAAGACCGTACGGCCGCGGAAGGCGAACTCTCCGGCGAGCGGCTTGCGGCTGTCCTTCCAGGCCGCGTTCGCCGGGTCGATCCGGCCGGGGGAAAGAGTCAGGGCCGCCCTGCCCCGCTCCCGTACGACGTCGGTCGCCGTCGTCGCGTCGCCGCCCGCGCGGTCGGTGAACGACACCCGCTCCGGGTTGAACAGGAACACCTGGCGGATGTTGCCGCCGGGCTCGCCGCCGTCCTTCTTGTCCTCCGGGTCGATGGAACGCCACTCGTACGCCGGGCCGCCCGCGGCCGCGATCGCGGCGGTGAACTTCTCGACCGTCCGGCCGGCGGCGACCGTGCCGTCGTCCGTCGCGCCGTTGTCGTCCTGGATCTCCTCCAGCGCCACGATGTCGGGCGAGGCGAGGTTGTGGACCACGGCGGCGGCGAGCGCGTCGAACTTCTCCTGCGGGTCGCCCGGGTCGAGGTTCTCGACGTTGTACGTCGCCACCGCCAGCTCGCCGCCGCGCTGCTTGCGGGTCGTCTCCCGGCGCAGGCCCTTGCCGGTGACCGTGCCCATTGTGCGGGCGGTCAGCGTGTAGCCGCCGTACTGGTTGAAGTCGAGCGGGCCCTCGGTCGTACCGGACAGCACGTCGCCGACATCGGCGGTGGGGAAGGGCTGCTCGGCGAGCGGTACCAGCGACTGGATCTGGAGCCGGCCGGTGTTCTGCGCGGTGTACGAGCCGTAGACCGTGCCGCCGCGGCGGTTGGCGTGCTCGTGCGGCTTGACCGTCACCCACAGCTCGGCGTGCGCGTCGGTGGCGCCGATCACCCGCGAGGTGCCGATGCGGATGTTCATGCCCTCCAGGGACTCGTAGTAGTCCAGGGCGTAGCGGGACGGAGCGAGGGTCAGCGCGTCGATCGAGCCGCCCGCCGCGAGGTCGCCCGACGGGGTGTACCGGGAGGGGACCGAGCGCGCCGAGACCGTCACCGGTGCGGGCAGGGCGTTGCCGGAGGACACCACCGCGACCGTCGGCTTGGTGATCTGGGTGAGCGACTGGTTGCCGGAGGAGGCACCGCCCGGTACGTACTCGGCGACCGTGCCGGCGACCGTGACCGCGTCACCGACGGCGACGGCCGGCGCGGAGCCGGTGTAGACGAAGACGCCTTCGCTGGTGGCGGGGTCGGCGTCGGGGTTCGGGTCCTGGAACCAGAAGCCCTTCGAGCCGTACGTCCGCACACCCGTGACGATGCCCTCGACACCGCTGACCTGCCGGCCCGTGAGCGGGGATATCCGGGTGGCGCCCTGGATGTCGTGGATCCGGACCTGCCCGTCCGCGGACGGCTCGGCGGACGCGGAGGCGGTGGCCGCGCCGGTGAGCAGGCCCGCGGCGAGCGCGGCGGTGACTACGGCGGAGACGGCGGTCGTTCTGGACGATGCGGCGGGCATCACGGGCTCCGGGGGTATCGAGGGGGGCATGGAGGTCTACGCGCGTCAATCTGTTGTGTGGGCACGGTAGTTGTCAAGGATCTCAGGGCGGACCGACGCCGTCCGTTGCATGAACCGGGTGGCATGGGGCGAAATGCGTCTACGCTTGGGCCGCCCGATCCCGTACGCCCCGAGGAGAGTCACCTGATGTCCGCAGAGCGCCCCACCCTGCCACCCGTAAGGCTGCGTACCGAGGCCGAGCTGGCACGGGACGCGCTCGCCGCGCCGCTGCTCGCCCGCGCCGTCCGGCTCGCCCGCTGGGCGGGCCCGGAGACCCGGGTGGGCGCCGGTGGCGAGCTCGTCGAAGCGCAGTTGCCGGCGGCGGCCGAGCACCTCGGCCTCACGGCGGACGAGGAGGGCGCGGCGGAGGCGAGCGAGGCATGGCGGCTCGCGGTCGACGCGGGGCTGGTGGACGTCGAGGACCCGGCCGAGGCCGAGGGGGAGGACGCGGAGGGGACCGCCGCCGCGGGTGAGAACCTGGCGCTGATCACCGGAGGATCGCCGCAGGACGTCCTGTCGATCTGGCTCGACGGCCTGGAGGCCGTCCACGCCGACGCCACCGCGCCCGTCTTCGAGGACTTCGCCGACCTCGTCGGTGAGGACGGTTCGGTGGACTTCGATTCCCTGGACTGGGATCCGGAGGTCGAGGCGGAATTCCTCGACGGCGTCCTCGGCAATCTGTACCTGCTCACCGTCGGCGACGGCGGCGCGGACGCGGCACCCGTACCGCTGCCCGCGCTCGCCGCCTCGATGATCGTGCCGGACGACATGGGCGAGCCCACCGACGACATCCTCGAGCAGGTGTCCGAGGCGATGATGCGCCTCGACGACCAGTTCCGGGTCCTCGAACCCATCGGGATCGTCGAATACCGCCCGCTGGACGAGGCGTTGCTGGTCGAGGAGGGCGAGGACGCCGCCGCGGCCGACGACGAGGACGTCACCCGGTACGGGATGGTGAAGCTGACCCCCCTCGGCCTGTACGGCATCCGGGCCCGGATGCTGGAGGCGGGGGTGGACGCCCCGGCGCTCGGCGACCTCGCGGACAAGGGCGCCGACGTGCTCCTCGGCGGCATCGCGTACTACCCCGAGACGGCGGCCCGCGGCGAGATCGAGCTGTGGCTCACCCGGCGCGGCGCGGACGGTGCCGCGGCCGAACTCCTGGCGGCGGCCCGCGGGACGGACCGGCAGGCGCCGCTGCGCCGGCTCCACTGCCAGGAGGCGCTCGCCCTGGTCGGCGCGGAGGCGGAGCCCGCGGTGCGTGCGGTGCTGGACGACGCCGAGCTGGGCGGCCTCGCCCGGGTCTGGCTCGCGGAAGCGGGCGCGGCGGACGTACCCGCGCCGCCCGAGTCGATGATCTTCTGGCTCGCCATCGACACGATCGCGGCCCAACTGGAGGCCGAGGGCGACCTGGAGGAGCTCCAGGACCTGGTCGAGGGCCTGGCGGGTCAGCACAGCGGCTTCTTCGGCGAGGCGTGGCGGGTGGAGCACCCGGCGACCGCCGAGGTCCTCGAAGCGATGGGGCGGCTGCACAGCGACAAGAAGAAGGCCAAGGAGGCCCGGAAGGCGGCGTTCAAGGCGCGGTCCCGTACGGGGGCCTGATCGCGCAACCGGGCGCGGCGACCGCTCGGGGCGACCGTTCGGGGCGACTGCATCCCGCCAACTGAGGCGTATCCGGCCAACTGCACAGGAAGGATGCCCTTCGGCGTCGCCCGCAGTTCAACTGGTGTTCGGGCAGGGGCGCGACTGTGGGCGCGCCAACAACCCGCCCAGTCGCCCCAGGAGTACGTGATGCCCTTCACGCGCAGGGAATTCACCAGACAGTCCGCCCTCACCGGCGCCGGCATCGCCCTGACCGGTACCGTCGCAGCGCTGGCCACCGCACCCGGCGCCCTGGCCGCGTCGGAATCGAAGCACGGCGGCCACGACCACGGTCATGACCACGACCACGGTCACGGACACCACGGCGAGCCGGGCTACGGGCCGCTGATCGCCGACCCCAAGGGCCTCCTCGCGCTGCCCGCCGGATTCTCGTACAAGATCATCACCCACAGTGGTGTGACCAGGCTGGAGACCGGCGAGTACACCCCGTCCAACCACGACGGCACGGCCACCTTCGAGGGGTCCCGCGGCGTCACCCTGCTCGTCAACAACCACGAGCTGAGCGGCACTCGGGCCGACTGGGAGCACCCGGTACCGCTCACCGAGGGCCTCGTCTACGACCGGGTCGCGGCCGGCGGCTGCACCGTCGTGGAGACCCGCCGCGACGGCCGCACCGCCGAGTGGGTCGGCATCGCCGGCACGTCCACCAACTGCGCCGGCGGCGCCTCCCCGTGGGGCACCTGGCTCACCTGCGAGGAGACCGAGGACAAGGCCGGCAAGAACGGCCTGCTCAAGGACCACGGCTACGTCTTCGAGGTCGACCCGTACGACAAGCGCGCCAACCGCGACCCGCGCCCCGTCAAGGCGTTCGGCCGCTACGCCCACGAGGCCGTCGTCATCGACCCCAAGCAGGGCCACGCCTACCTGACCGAGGACGCCTCGGGCCCCAACGGGCTCCTCTACCGCTGGGTTCCGCCGCACGGCTTCCGGCACGGCCGCGGCAAGCTGCGCACGCTGGCCGACGACGCCGGTGTCCTCCAGGCCACCAAGTGCTTCGACCGCAACGGCAAGTTCGTCGACGACCTGTCCCGCGCCACGAAGATCGGCACGGTGTACGGCGTGGACTGGGTCGACGTACCCGACCGTGACGCGAAGACCGTCTCGGTGCGCAAGCAGTTCGCGGACGGCGAGGTCACCCGCGCCCGCAAGCTCGAAGGCATGTGGTGGGGCGACGGCGGTGCGTACATCGTCTCCTCGTTCGCCCGCGGTGAGAGCCCCGTCCAGCACGACGGCCAGGTCTGGTTCTACGACCCGAAGCGCCGCACGCTGACGCTGAAGGTGCTGCTCGGGGTGAACGCCGACCCGTCGAAGGACGGCGCCTTCGACGGCCCGGACAACATCACCGTCTCGCCGTACGGCGGTCTGGTCATCGCCGAGGACGGCGACGGCATCCAGCACCTCTTCGGGGCGACCGAGAGCGGCCGCACCTACCCGATCGCCCGCAACGAGCTGAACGCGGGCACCGAAGAGGATCCGGAGTACAGCGAGTTCACCGGTGTCACGTTCTCGCCCGACGGCAGGACGCTGTACGCCAACATCCAGACGCCGGGCATCATGCTCGCCATCACCGGTCCGTGGAAGCGCCAGCCGAACCGCCACTGACGGCGGGTACCACCGGCACGCGGGGGAGTCGCTCACGTGGTCGATTCCCCCGCGCCCCGTGGAGCCCCGGGGCCGCTCCCGTACGCCGCGGACGGCCGCTCCCGTACGCCGCGGACGGCCGCTCCCGTACGTCGCGGACGCCGCCGCGGCCCTGCCGTGCGAAGTGCCCGTCCGCACCGGGAACCCGGCCGGATTCCGGGTCGGGCACGCCCCACCGGGGGGCCGGAACCGTCATACCTTCGGGGGTCTTTCGGACGCGGCCTTCCGCACGGTGCCGCTGCTGGAGGCGGGCCCGGACGCGGACCGGCCCCGGAATCGCTGATTACGAATCCGGCATCAGTACGCCCCCAGGAGCGGACGGGCATGGCGTCGGGCCTTCCCAGGGCGCATACTCAAGGTAATGAAACAGTCAGCCGGATCCCGGCGCCACCTGCCCTCCAGTCCCTTCAACCGCCCGGCCCAGGCGGCCCCACCGGTCGAATTGTTCGATGTGGGCGACAGGGTGTCGCACGACCAGTTCGGACTCGGTCGCATCCTTGCCATCGAGGGCGACAACGACGCGGTGCTCATCGACTTCTCGGGGCGGCAGGGGAGGATCCTGAGCCCGTACTCCAAGCTGACCAAGCTCTGAGAGAGCCGGCGAGCACGCGCAGCGTCCGCGTCCGTCGCGCTCTACGGCTTCAGGGGCACCTGGCACTCGCAGGTGCCCCTGAAGCCGTACCGGAGAGTCTCGCGAGAGGCTGCCGCGGCGTTACAGGGCCTGGGCGGCGGGCTTCACCATGCCGCGGACGGTGCGCGACTTCACGAAGTTGCCCAGGGCGGTCATCTCCCACTCGCCGGAGAACTGCTTGATCAGCTTGGCCATCATCACGCCGGTCTGCGGCTCGGCGCCGGTCAGATCGAAGCGGACCAGCTCCTCGCCGGTGGCGGCGTCGATCAGCCGGCAGTAGGCCTTGGCGACCTCGGTGAACTTCTGGCCGGTGAAGGAGTTGACCGTGAAGACCAGGCCGGTCGCCTCCGCCGGGATCCGGCCCAGGTCGACGACGATCACCTCGTCGTCACCCGCGCCCTCGCCGGTGAGGTTGTCGCCGGAGTGCTTGATCGCGCCGTTCAGGATGGAGAGCTTGCCGAAGTAGCAGCTGTCCAGGTGGTTCCGGTTGGGGCCGTAGGCGATCACCGAGGCGTCGAGGTCGATGTCCTTGCCGCGGAACGCGGGCTCCCAGCCGAGGCCCATCTTGACCTGGGAGAGCAGCGGCCGGCCGCCCTTGACCAGGGAGACCGTCTGATTCTTCTGGAGGCTGACCCGGCCCTTGTCGAGGTTGACCTTGCCGGAGGCGGCGGGCGCGGCGGCCGGCGGGGCCGCGGGGGCCGACGGCGCGGCGATCCGCGGGTCCACGGGCGGGGCGGCGGGCATCGGGGGCACGACGGAGGCGGGCGCGGCGACGGGAGCGGGTGCGGCGGCAGGAGCGGCGGCGGGCTCCTCCTCGACCGAGACGCCGAAGTCCGTGGCGATTCCGGCCAGTCCGTTCGCATAGCCCTGGCCGACCGCGCGGGCCTTCCAGGCGCCGTTGCGGAGGTAGACCTCGATGACCACGAGCGCCGTCTCGGTGCCCAGGCGGGGCGGCGTGAACGTGGCGAGCACGCTGCTGTCGTCGGCGTTGCGCACGGTCGCGGTGGGCTCGATGCCCTGGAAGGTCTGGCCCGCCGCGTCCGGACTCGCCGTGACGACGATCTTCTCGATGCCCGGCGGGACCGCGGTGGTGTCCACCACGATCGCGTCCGGTGCGGTGCCGCCGCCGGAGCGGTAGGTCACACCGGGGCCCGCGGGCTGGTTGTAGAAGATGAAGTCGTCGTCGGAGCGCACCTTGCCGTCGGCGGTGAGCAGCAGGCCCGAAACGTCGAGCCGCACCGGGGCGGAGACGTCCACTGCCACGCGGGCGGCGGAGAGAGGGATGTTCGAGCCGGGGGTCATAGCGGTCATGCACGGGGTAACGAACGACCAGGCTTTGCCGTTCCCTTACCTTCGCCCGCTTCGGCCGCCTTGGCGCACTCTTGACGCGGCGGGAAGGGAGGGGCCGGGGGAACGACGGACCAGGGGGACGGAGGGCCGGGGAACGGAGGACCGGGGGGACGGAGGGCCGGGGGAACGGAGGACCGGGGGCCGGCGGGTGCGGCGACGGGGGCGGGCGCGGCGGACCGGCGGGATCTCGACGAGCCCTTAGACCGTGTCCTGTGTGGTGATCACTCGTTGAGCTGTTCATGGGGCGGGATGCGTGGAGTTGGATTGTTCCGGACGGGCTGTGGGAGATCGC
>NZ_JBHVPX010000044.1:0-31947 GCF_042887155.1 Streptomyces sp. NPDC057963 | reverse complement strand
ACGCCATCCCCGCAACTACCTGGCCTTCCTCGGACTCGCCGCCGCACTCTGCTGCTACAAACGACTCCTCCGACTCACCACATAGGACACGGCCTAAAGACGATCCTGCCGGTGGAAGCCGCGCTCGGATACTCCGTCGCCCAGCACCTCTCCCTCGAAGCCGGGCCGCTCCTGGCCGTGGAAGGCAGCAGCGACTTCATCTTCCTCATGCGCACGTCCGACTACCTGATCAGCCAGGGCCGCACCGTCCTCGATCCCCGCCTGGCCATCATCCCGGTCGGCGGCATCGGCAACATGCCGGCCTTCGTCGCCGTTATGGAACGGCGCCTGGCCATCCGCGCGCTGATCGACGGGGCAGCAGAAACCACCAGGGTGACCGCTAAGGTCCTCAGCGCCGCGCAGGCCGCCAACGTCGACGCTGAGGGTGTGTCCCGTCGCAAGTGATCTGGACCCAGGGCCCAGCTGGGACCAGCGGCGACCAGATCGGATAAGACGTTCGGCTGTCGGAAATCTCAGGTGACCTGGCCCCGGAGGGGTAGATGGCGGCCGTCGTCTCAGTTGACCTGGTCTGGCAACGGTGAGGCTGGTGACCTACGCGCTGCGGAAACGTAGCGGGACAGCACTCCACCCCGGTACGGGCTCTGAGGAGTCCGTACCGGGGCGGGAAGGTGCTCGGTCTATCGCCGAGCGCGCGTAACATCCGCGGCGTAATCGGGGTCTGCCAAGCCAATAGTGCGGCTTGCCGTCTGAGTACCGGTCGACGACGCGGGGCCCCCTGTGTATTCCGCCACAGCGTTGCCCGACGCATCCACAACCGTGAGCCCCGTCGGAATGACCGTCCCGCCGCTGACGACGAGCTGGGGCACGCCGTCTACGTAACGCAGGCTGAGCAAGCCTGCGTCCTCGGGCTTGACCTCGGTGGCCGGGATGAGTCCCAGGTCGGTTACCTCCGAGGCACCTTGCTCCTCCGAGGAGCCCGCCGACTCGATCTGCGCAGGGGCAGTTCGATAGTCGTAGGCCGGGTAGCTGTTGTAGTGGTATTGCTGGGAATAGCCGCCTGATTCGTCAGACATGTGCGCTCCGTCTCCGCTTCTGATCGGCCGCTGCCGACCCGCACGGATCCTCCCATGACTGACCGTCAGTGCATCGTCACTCTTGATGTTCAGCACCGGCGATCCGTCATACCCAGGAATCCGGCGTCACGTTTGCCACTTCGAGAAGTTCCTGGCGACATCCGGTCCGGCTTGCGACCTGCGGACTTGAGGGTGCCTGGCCGACCTACATGACGTCGTCCCGGAGACTCGCCATGTTCACCGAGAACGGATGAAGCGGCCCCCGACGGACCGGGTTGTTGGAGACCTTGAGTGAATCGGACCAGATCACCTGAGACGAGGACCAGATCGCTGGAGACGGGACAGTGTGAGATGGAGCTCGCGCATCGTGCTCCCACTGTCCTCTGCCATGTGATCTTGACCGTTTGCCAAGTGATCTTGACCGGTGCGGGGGAACGCATAAGAGCACAGTGTTCCTCCGTGCTTGACGACGGTAGGGCCAGGACTGTTATCGCAGGATCCGGGCCCGACTCCGTCGCAGCCGATGCTCGGGATGTGGTCGCGGAGGCCGGCCCGGGCGCCCGGCGCCCCGACACGCCATCGGACAAGAGAGCGTAATGATCATTTCTCTCTCCCCGTACCCCGGGCCCGATCTGCGATGTGCTGGCTTCATGTCAGTGAGTTGGTGGCAGTGACGGTTGATCAGGTACTACGTGTTCTTGCAGGTCTGTGGCTAATGGCGATGGCTGGCCACTGACACCAGGTGGTGCCTTGTGTCCAAGCGACCGATGGAGCGGCACATCCGCAGGTGGCTCTCTGTCATGAAGGCGGTGCATCGCACTTCTACCAACCCCTGCTCCAGCAGCCCTCCGAGCAGCGCCTTGCGGGCCTCGGATGACTTCGCCGGTGCATCCGCAGAAGAAGGATGTGATCCGGTCAGCCCACTCAGGTCGGGTTGAGTATGCGTGCTCATGTCCGGCGAATCCTCGCGCGGGGAGTATCGGTGCAGGGCCGCAGCACAGTGGCGCCGACCCGATTCAGTGCTGAGTTACGGAGAATCCATGTCTCGACGTTTTGCTCTGTCTGTTGTTGCCGGTGTTGTTCTTCTCGGTGGTGCCGGTGCCTTTGCTTTCGCGCAGGCCGCGGAGCAGGCTCCGGCGCTGACGCACAGTACTGCCCGCTACACCGCTCCCGAGGGGGACCGGGACGGCTCGCTGGCCTTCGTCACGGATGTCACGGCGTCCTCCGGTGTCAAGAGCGTGAAGGTGCTGGCCTGGCCGCAGAACTCGTCCTTCGCTCAGAAGGGGCTGACTGCCAAGGACATGGCCGCAGTGGAGTCGGCCGATTGCAGGCCCTCCGGGCAGGACACGGTGCGCTGCACCTACACCGCCGAGGTCACCGGGGCCGACGCCGAGTCGTCCCCGCGCGGTGCCTGGCACGTCGCCGTCCTGGCCACCGCGCAGGACGGCACCACGACCCTGGACACCGAGGCGGCCGGGTTCACCGTCCGGTGACCCGGACATGCACGTGGTCGGAGGTAAACCGATGACGCGCGCCCGGTCCGAGGAATAGTCAAGACCTGTGGATCAAGTCAGTCGCGATGGTGTCGCTGACGCAGCCGGCGACCAGCGTCAGCGCGGACACGTCGAGTTCTTCCGGCCTCGGCGAGCGAGATACGGGAAGCACACGGCTACGGACCGGCGCCAGCTCCCCGCTGACGGCACCGCCCGTGCCTGTGGTCACAAGAGGGAGAAGTCGATGAAGTCGATGTCTCCGAGGTGTGATGTGCTGGCTTCATGTCAGTGAGCTGGTGGCAGTGACGGTTGATCAGGTACTACGTGTTCTTGCAGGTCTGTGGCTAATGGCGATGGCTGGCCACTGACACCAGGTGGTGCCTTGTGCCCAGGCGACCGACGTGGAGCGGTACATCCGCAGGTGGCTCACTGTCATGAAGGCGGTTCATCGCACGATCTCCTCGATCAGACCCTCGACGAGGGTCTTGATCTCGTCGCGGATGGGCCGGACGGCCTCGACGCCCTGGCCTGCCGGGTCCTCCAGCTTCCAGTCCAGGTAGCGCTTGCCGGGGAAGACGGGGCAGGTGTCACCGCAGCCCATCGTGATGCACACGTCGGACTCGCGGACGGCGTCGATCGTGAGGATCTTCGGGGTCTCGGCGGAGATGTCGATGCCGACCTCGGCCATGGCCTCGACCGCGGCCGGGTTCACGGCGTCGCCGGGGGCCGATCCCGCCGAGCGGACCTCGACGTGGTCCCCGGCCAGGTGGATCAGCCAGGCCGCGGCCATCTGGGAACGGCCGGCGTTGTGGACACAGACGAACAGCACAGAAGGCTTGCCGGAGGACTCGGCCATATTGATCGTTCTCTCTCGTCGCAGGGCGGCACGGCCGCCAATGACTTCAGCCCCCGCTGGTATCAGTAGGCAATGATGTGAGAGTATCAGTACATGCTGACTTCAGTCGATCCTGATCTGATCCGGGTGCTGGGCGATCCGCTCCGCCTGAAGATCGTGACCCTGCTGGCCCGCGAGACGCTCTGCACGACGCACCTGGTCGAGGAGACCGGAGCCAAGCAGACCAACCTCTCCAACCACCTCAAGGTGCTGCGCGAGGCCGGCGTGGTGGAGACCGAGCCGTGCGGCCGCTTCACCTACTACAAGCTGCGTCCCGAGGTCCTGGCCGGCCTCTCCGAGCAGTTCGCCGAACTCGCCGCCTCCGCCCGCACCGCCGCCGAGAACAAGAGGGCCTGCCCGTGACCACCGAGCGCACCACCGCCCCGGCGACCGGGGACGACGACTCGGTCGTCAGGAAACTCTCCACCCTCGACCGCTACCTCGCGGTGTGGATCCTGCTCGCCATGGCCGTCGGCCTCGGCCTGGGGCGCCTGATCCCCGGGATGAACGACGCGCTCGCGAAGATCGAGATCGGCGGGATCTCCCTGCCGATCGCGCTCGGCCTGCTCGTCATGATGTACCCGGTCCTCGCCAAGGTCCGCTACGACAAGCTGGATACCGTCACCGGCGACAAGAGGCTGATGGTGTCCTCGCTGGTCATCAACTGGATCGTCGGCCCGGCGGTCATGTTCGCGCTCGCGTGGATCTTCCTGCCCGACCTGCCCGAGTACCGCACCGGCCTGATCATCGTCGGCCTCGCCCGCTGCATCGCCATGGTCATCATCTGGAACGACCTCGCCTGCGGCGACCGCGAAGCCGCCGCCGTCCTCGTCGCCCTCAACTCCGTGTTCCAGGTCATCGCGTTCGGCCTGCTGGGCTGGCTCTACCTCGACCTGCTGCCCCAGTGGCTGAACCTCGGCGACGGACAGGGCCTGGACGTGTCCGTCTGGCACATCGCCCTCAACGTCATCATCTTCCTCGGCATCCCGCTGCTGGCCGGCTTCCTCACCCGCCGCATCGGCGAGCAGAAGATGGGCCGCGAGAAGTACGAGGCGAAGTTCCTGCCGAGGATCGGTCCGTGGGCGCTGTACGGGCTGCTCTTCACGATCGTCGTCCTGTTCGCCCTGCAGGGGAAGACGATCACCTCGCAGCCCCTGGACGTGGTCCGGATCGCACTGCCGCTGCTGGTCTACTTCGCGATCATGTTCTTCGGCACCTTCCTGCTCGGCAAGGGTCTGGGGATGGCGTACGACCGCACCGCGACGCTGGCGTTCACGGCGGCGGGCAACAACTTCGAACTCGCCATCGCCGTCGCCATCGCGACCTTCGGCGTCACCTCCGGCCAGGCCCTCTCCGGCGTCGTCGGCCCGCTCATCGAGGTACCTGTCCTGATCGGACTCGTGTACGTCGCGCTGGCCTGGCGCAAGAAGTTCAGCCCCGCAGCACTCACCACCCAGGGAAAGGACATCTGATGCACTGCCTCGACTGCCGCACCACGGGAACGAACAGCACCACCGTCGGCGTCTGCCAGGGCTGCGGAGCCGGGGTCTGCGCGGCGCATGCCCGCATCGCGACCCGGAGCGTGCGTCGGGGCAGTCTGATCGGCACCCCCGGCGAGGCCGAGGCGCGGACGGTGCTGTGCCCGGTGTGTGCCGCAGCCGAGGCACCGGCCGCACCGGCGCTGACCCCGTGACCGGCGTGGCGGACGTGGTGGTGATCGGCGGCGGGCAGGCAGGGCTCACCGTCGGCTACTACCTGCGCCGCAACAAGCTGGACTTCGTCATCCTCGATGCCCAGGAAGAGCCGGGCGGGGCCTGGCAGCACACCTGGGACTCCCTGCACCTGTTCTCCCCGGCCGCGTTCTCCTCCCTGCCCGGCCGCCTCATGCCCGCCCAGCCCGGCCAGGAGTACCCGGACGCCGGGCACGTGGTGCAGTACCTGACCGACTACGAAAACCGCTACGGCCTGCCCGTCCGCCGCCCGGTCCGTGTCCAGGCGGTGCGCCGGGACCGGGACCGGCTGCGGGTGGAGACGGACACCGACGCCTGGTCGGCGCGGGCGGTCGTCTCCGCGACCGGCACCTGGCGGCGCCCCTTCCTCCCTCCCGGCCGTCCCCGGCCAGGAGGTCTTCGCTGGCCGTCAACTCCACACCACCAGCTACGGCAGCCCATCCGACTTCGCCGGACAGCGGGTCGTCGTGGCCGGCGGCGGGAACTCCGGCGCACAGATCGCCGCCGACCTCGCCACCCACGACGGCATCGGCCTGACCTGGGTCACCCAGCGCCCGCCCCACTTCCTCGCCGACGACATCGACGGCCGCGCCCTCTTCGACGCCGCAACAGCCCGCCGCCGCGCCCTGTCCGAGGGCCGCACCGACACCGGAGGCGTCGCCTCGCTCGGCGACATCGTCGCCGTCCCACCAGTCCGCGCGGCGCGCGACGCCGGACTGCTGAAGGCCCAGCCCATGTTCGAGCGCCTCGTGGCCGACGGCATCCGCTGGGGCGACGGCACGTCCGCACCCGCGGACACGGTGATCTGGTGCACCGGCTTCCGCCCCGCCCTCTCCCACCTCGCCCCGCTGGGCCTGCGCGGGACTCGCGGCCACATCGCCACCGACGGCACCCGCGCCGTCGGGGAACCACGGCTGCACCTGCTCGGCTACGGCGACTGGACAGGGCCGGCCTCCGCCACCCTCATCGGCGTCGGGCGCCCCGCACGCGACGCCGTCCGGCAGATCGCCGAGCTGCTGGCCTGAGTGCCGGAGGCATGCGGGCGGCGGCCCAGCATGTTGATGTGGTGCCGCGGATGGTTCTCAGCCCCCGAATCCTGATCCCGGCTCACGCGGCCGCCGCAGTACGCATCCGCTTCAGGACGTGCGCGGCGTCGCGGCCGACGCCGCGCGGGGTCTTGAGTGAGAACGAGTTCTGATAACCGATCGAAGATCGGGCAGGGTCCGTCGACCCGTTCTTGATCTTGCTCGGGCAAAGGACCATTTGTGAGAATCGACGTGCGTGACGATCGTCACCCACAGCTACATCACGGTAGGTGGCAGTCATGCGAAGGGGCGGGGAGCGGAACCACTGCCACTGATCTCTCTTCCGATGTTCCTCGGCCAGGCCGTGCTGCTGGCGAGGAACAGGTGGGCTGCTGGTCCGGTGCCGCGGTCGCCCGCAAAGTCCCGGCGAAGTGGGGATGGCTGAGCCCTGTGGGGCCATTTGGTTGCTGCTTCGGATGCGGCGCCGAGGTGTGATGGACCGGGCTCTGGCCGAGGATGGACGGCAGAGGTGTGCCCATGAAATCTTTTGCCAGCACAGGGCCGGTGCGCCATTTGGTGGCCGCCGTCTCCGCGTATCTGGAGCCGTTCCTCCTCGCGGTCACGGCGGCGGCTCTGACGGCCGGCGGTGTGGCCTGGGTCGCCGGTGCCGGCGGTCTCGCGGATCTCCTGTGGGGCCTGGGGACTGTGTTCGCCATCGTTCCGGCGGTGGGGTGGGTCGCGGCTGCGTTGCGGCGTGGTCATGCGGGGGTGGATCTGATCGCCGTTCTGGCTCTCGGCGGCACCCTGGCTGTGCGCGAGTACCTGGCCGGCGCGCTGATTGCTCTGATGCTGGCCACAGGACGCACCCTCGAAGCCGCGGCCCAGCGGCGGGCCTCCCACGATGTGCGGGCCCTTGTGGAACGCGTGCCGCGTACGGCGCGGCGCCACACCGATGTCGGAGTGCGCGTGGTGCCGCTTGCCGAGGTGGAAGTCGGTGACCTGCTCGTGGTCGGGCCGGGAGAAGTGGTCCCGGTCGACGGCCATGTGGAGAGTGCCCTCGCCGTACTGGACGAGTCGGTGCTCACCGGGGAGTCTTTGCAGGTCGAGCGTGCGAAGGACGAAGCCGTGCGCAGCGGGGTGGTCAACGCCGGCGGCGCCTTCGATCTGAGGGCCACCGCCACTGAGCAGGACAGCACTTATGCCGAGATTGTGAGGCTGGCCCGGCAGGCCGGCGCGGAATCGGCTCCCGTGGTCCGCCTGGCCGACCGGTATGCCGCCTGGTTCCTGCCCCTGTCCCTGGTGGTGGCCGGGTTGGCCTGGCTCCTGAGCGGCTCCGCGGTCCGGGCGGTGGCGGTCCTGGTGGTCGCCACGCCGTGCCCGCTGCTGCTGGCCGCGCCGGTCGCGATCGTCTCCGGCCTGTCCCGCGCCTCGCGGCTGGGTGTGGTGGTCCGCGGCGGCGGTGCTCTGGAGAACCTTGGCCGGGCCCGCACCCTGCTGCTGGACAAGACCGGCACACTCACCGGCGGCCGTCCTAGCGTCCTTGACGTCGCTGCCGCACCAGGGTGGAGGCCGGCGCAGGTGCTGCGCATGGCGGCGGCACTCGACCAGTACTCGCCGCACGTGCTGGCCCACGCCATCGTCGACGCCGCCCGGGAGCGCGGACTGGCGCTGCCCGTGGTGGCGGATGTCACCGAGGAGCCCGGCCGGGGTGCCTCGGGAACCGTGGACGGGCAGCGGGCGTCCATCGGCCGGATCGACACCGCGGACGCCGTGCCGTCGTGGGCTGCAGCGGTGGACAACCGCGCGCTGCTCGACGGCGCGGCCGTCGCCTGGCTGACCGTCGCCGGGCACGTGGTCGGCGCTGTCCTCCTACGCGATCCCATTCGTTCCGACGCCCCCAGGACCCTGTGCCACCTACGGACGGCGGGTATCGAGCGGATCTTGATGCTCACGGGTGACCGTGCCGAGCCCGCGCACGAAGTCGCTGCCGTTCTCGGTCTGGACGGCGTACGGGCCGATCTCAGCCCCGCAGACAAGGTCGCCGCGGTCCGCGCCGAACGCGAGCGCGCCGTCACCGTCATGGTCGGTGACGGTGTCAACGACGCCCCCGCGCTCGCCGTGGCGGACATCGGGGTGGCCATGGGCGCCCGTGGCTCCACCGCTTCCTCCGAGGCTGCTGACATCGTCCTGACCACCGATCGCGTGGACCGTCTTGCCGATGCGGTCGCCATCGCCGGACGCGCCCGGCGCATCGCCGTGCAGAGCGCGCTGGGCGGCATGCTGATGTCGCTCGCTGCCATGGCCGCGGCCGCCGGCGGCCTGCTTCCGCCCGCCGCCGGCGCCCTGCTCCAGGAGGGCATTGACGTCGTGGTCATCCTCAACGCCCTGCGGGCCCTGCGCGTCGACCGGGCGATGCGACCGGCTCTCACCCCGGCCGCCGAAGTGCTCATCCGCCGTTTCGCGGCCGAGCACAATGATCTGCGGGATGTGGTCGAGGCGGTACGCGCTGCCGCCGACCGCCTGTCCGACAGCTCCGGTCCTCAGGCCCTGGCGGCCGTCGAGGAGACATACCAGCTGCTGACCGAGCGGCTTTTGCCGCACGAGTACGCCGAGGAGCACCAGCTCTACCTCGCGCTCGCTCCCACGCTCGGCGGCCCCGAGGCCACCGCCACCATGAGCCGCGCCCATACCGAGATCGAGCGTCTTTCCCGGCGCGTCGCCACCCACCTGCGGCTGGCCCACGCCCGCGGCGGCCTGGACGCCGATCAGCTCGACGATCTGCGTTCCTGTCTCTACGGACTGCACACCGTCCTGCGCCTGCATTTCTCCCAGGAAGAGGAGAACTACTTCTCCTTGGCCCCGTGAGACGAAGACGCCTGCGGCGCCTGACCTCTCAGCCGGGCTCATTTCCGGTCGGCAGGACTCACGGCCCATCCGGAGCCTGAGGACTCGGCAGGTGCGACGGCGATGTTGCACCTTGGGCACTGCTCCACACACGCGCCCCTCCTGTACGCGGACGGATTTACTGCATAATCTCCGAAAAGGTAGATATCTCGGTGAATGCTCCCTTGTGTGCTCGTCGGAGGAGACCTCTGTGGATGTTGGGCTGATCAACGGCCTTCCCGGCCATCCCCTCTTCGTTCACGGCGCAGTGGTGCTGGTCCCGCTGACGGCGTTGGCGCTCGTGGTCTGTGCGCTGTGGACTTCGGCGGCGCGCAGGCTCGGCTGGGTGCTGCCGGTGATGGGGCTGGTCACTCTTGTCCTGGTGGTGCTGACCACCGAATCCGGCGAGTGGCTGGAGGACCGGGTACGGGAGAGCGCGCTGGTGGAGGAGCACACCGAGATGGGGTCCGGTCTCACTCCGTGGGCGATCGCCCTGTTCGTGCTGACGGTCGCCGTCTGGCTGCTCGGCCGCGTCGGCCTCAGCCGGAAACGAGACCGCAGCGGGGAGGCCGACAGTCCCACCAAGGACGGGGCGTCCGCCGCGGCCCGGCTGGCTTCTTCTGTTGTGGTGCGCGTTGTGGCGCTGGTGATCGCCCTGGTCGTGGCCGTCGGCGCGGCCGTCCAGGTGTACCGGATCGCTGACTCGGGTGCGAAGGCGGCCTGGCAGGGCCGTTTCTCAACGAGCCGGTCCGGCGCCGGGCGGTGACGCGGCGACAGCCGCGCCGGTGGCAGCCCGGCCGGCTGCGTGAGGCCTCAGCCGGCCGGACTGCCGCGCGGCGCGTGGGCCGGTCTCCGGGTGTGGCCAGGGCGGTCAGCGCAGCTGGTTGAGTGCCTTTTGGAAGGCGGCGGCGTGCCTGGCCTCGTCGGCGGCGGTGTTGCGCCAGTAGCGGGCGGCGGCAGTGTCGCCGACGGCGGTGGCGCGCTTGGCGAACCCCGGGTACACGGTGGTCGCCTCGTTGTGCTCCCCGGTGATGGCCGTGCCCAGGTTCTCCCTCGTCGTGCGGACCAGTCCGGCCAGGACCGCCTCGCCGGCAAGGTGCTCGTGCAGTTCGACCTTGGCCGTGCCCTCCCACAGGCGGGCCAGCGCGGTGTTGCCGGTCTGCTGGGCGTGGGCGGCGAAGAGCATGTACTTGGCTTGGGCGAGCGCCTCACCGTGCAGGGCGGTGTCCAGGTTGGCCTTGGTGCGGGCGGCCTTCACCTTCGGCAGCCCGGCGGGCACCGGCACCACGTCGGCCTTCGGCGGCGCCGGGATGGTGCCGTGGCCGGTGGTCACGACCGTGAGGGCCGTGCGGAAGGCGTCGCGGTGGCGGCCCTCGTCCGCGGCGATCTCGCTGAAGAGTTTCGCTGCTTCGAGGTCCCCGTCCGCGCGGGCCTGCTCGGCGAAGCGGCGGTACATGATCTGGTGCTCGTAGGTCTCGCCGCTGATGGCCCGGCGCAGGTTGGCCGCGTTCGATCCGACGGTTCCGGCAAGGGTGGCCGCCTCGCGCAGGTGCTCGCTCAGCTCGGTCTGCGCCGTACTCCGGAAGAGCTTGCCGACAGCCGTCAGGCCTTGCCGGTCGGCCTCGGCGGCGAAGAGGCTGTAGGCGGCGTAGGCGTACGCCTCGCCCTTCATCGTGGTGGTCAGGTCGGCGAGCGTCTGTGCGTGGAGAGCCCGGTCGGCGGTGTGCGGCGCCGGGGGCGGTGCACCCCCGGCCGGGGTGGCCAGAGCCTGCGCCGCAGGCGCAGCCGCGACCAGCGCGCACAGACCCACTACGAGCGTTCGTGTCGAATGGTGGAACACGATGTCCTCCTTCCGGGGCACACCCTTGCGGGTGCGCACGCCCCCTCTTCATGCCACCCGCGCATCCACACCACCGCCCCTTCACGCCACCCATCCGAGTGAATACGCACAGTAATCGCATACCCGAGGGCGTCGACGAGTCGGCGCTGACCGAGGACGCGCTGCGGGAGGCGGTCACCGGCCAGTCTGGCCAGGGCTGGACCGGGTCGGGTGCGGGTCATCGACCGCAGCGAGCACGCCGAGGCCCACCGCAAGGCTGAGAACGACGCCTACCGCGGCGCCCTGCGCGAGCGCGCCGCGAAATCCAGGACGGAGCCGCCACCGGCAAATGTGCGACATCCCGGCCACCAAGGCCGAGTGTGATCAGTTAGGTACCGTCTGTAACAAGACGGGGAAAGGGCACCAACGTCGCCGCGCGGCGCACGGGAGAAGACCGGCCAGGCACTGGCCCGCCTGGCGAAGGCGGCGGCCCGCAAGCTCATCACTGCTCTGGCACCGTCGGTCCCCCGCGCCCCCGTCAGCTCAACCACCCGCCGGCGACGCAGCGGGTACGGGTCTTCAGGCCGATCCGGCAGCACCGTCCGCCGCCGGTTCGGGAGTCTTCGTATCGGGTGCCGTACGGGGGCCGGGCACCATGGACGCCGCGGCGGCGAGGTCGAGGTGGGAGTTCATGTCCAGCTCGAACCGGCCGTAGGGGTTCACGTGCGTCCAGAACAGCGGGGAGAGGGCCCGCCGGTCGGCGTCGGTGAGCATGTCGGCCCACTTCTCGTCGGCGAGGACCTGCTGCATCAGCAGCGTGTTGACGTGCACGAGGGCGGACTGGAGCAGGTGTAGGGCGAGCATGGACACTTCCTGGCTCTCCTTGTCGGAGCCGGTCAGGTCGCCGTCCTTGCCGTAGAACAGGTCGTGGTTGGCGGAGTTCCAGTTCTCCACCACCTGCAAGCCGTCGTTTATCTCCCGGCGAAGGTCAGCGTCGGCGAGGTAGTCGCAGACGAACGCCGTGCGCACCGCCCGCCCGAGTTCCTCGATCGCCTGGTAGGTGGGGTGCTTCGGTCCGCCGCGGGTGAAGCGGCGCAGGACCTGCTCGGCCTCGGCGGTGCCCAGCCGCAGAGCGGTGGTGTACTTCACGATCTGGTCGTACTGCTGGCGGATCAAGTCCCAGTTGATCGTCTTGGTCGACAGCACCGGCGCGAGGTGCGGCCAGTTGCCGTCCTCCCCGGCCGTCGGACGGTACAGCCGGGCGGAGCCGATGTTCTTCAGCCGCGGCGTCAGCTTGAAGTCGAGCATGTGGGCGAAGGCGAAGCCGACGATGGACGCGCCGTGGGTGTCGGTGTACTGCCGGTAGACCTCCATGTCGGTGCAGTGCCGCAGCACGCCCTCGGTCATCGAGGCGACCTCGGAGGCGGAGCAGGACTTGAGCTGGGAGTAGATGCACACCGACTTCCGCTCGACAGTCGGGTAGCCGGGGCCCATTGCTGGG
This sequence comes from Streptomyces sp. NPDC057963, assembly GCF_042887155.1. Classification (NCBI taxonomy): domain Bacteria; kingdom Bacillati; phylum Actinomycetota; class Actinomycetes; order Kitasatosporales; family Streptomycetaceae; genus Streptomyces; species Streptomyces sp. NPDC057963. The sequence continues at coordinate 19,528 of NZ_JBHVPX010000044.1, read as the reverse complement.
ACCCCGGCCCCCTCAGAACCGGGCGAGCGGCTTTCACCGCACCACGGCTCAAGCAGGTCACTGGGACCGCTTCGCATCGAGTGCTTCTGTCGCGTGATGCTGCTGGTGGCACTGCGAGTGCAGGAGGATGAGGTTCTTCAGCTCGTTGCCGCCGCCGTGCTGGCGGTGCACGACGTGGTGCACGTTCAGCGTCCGGCGGACCGAATCGAACCAGGACACCCAGTCGTGGATGTTGTCCGGCTCGAACTCGGCTCCTTCGACGAGGTCGAGACCGCACCGGGCACAACGGCCGCGCTGACGGACGGCCAGAGTCTGGATGAACCTGTTCTCCAGCCCCAGCTTGGTCCGCCTGGCCGCGCGCTCGGTCCAGTAGTCCGCCAGCGCCGGGTCGTCCTTGGAATGTGTTCCAAGGACCGGCACGTGACGGACGATCCTGGTCATCGCGGCGGGCTTGACGTACGCCGAACCCTCACCGAAGATCCAGCGGTTGTCGCTCCCGGGATCCGCTTGTCCCAGTACCGGGCCGCAATCCACTGCCTTCCTTTCCGCCGATGCTGCCTGCTCGCCCACTGCCAGAGCTGGCCGAACACGATCCGATCGACTTCCTTGAAGGCCCTCTTCGAGCTCCAGGGACGGTAGTACGCGGTCCATCCCCGGAGAAACGAGTTGAGCTCTGGGACCAGACGGTCCGCAGGCTTCCCCCGGTTCGACCGGACGACGTCCCGGATACGCCCCTTGGCCTTCCTCACCGCGTCCTTGCTCGGCGTCACGAGCGTGTACCCGTTCGTGTACGTCCGGATGGTGCACCCGAGGAAGTCGAAGCCGTCGGTGAGGTGGCGGACCGAAGTCTTCTCCTCGTTGAAGGCCAGACCCCTGGGTGTGAACCATTCCTTCAGCCGCAGGTACGCCTCGTGCGCGTCCTTCTCCGTGTGGCAGATGACCACGAAGTCGTCCGTGTACCGCACAAGGGCCGGAGACCCCTCTCTGAGGACCCGGGAGTTCCGGTGTCTTCTCCAGGAGACCCCGGCTGCTTCTTCCATTCCGTGCAGAGCAATGTTCAGCAGGAGTGGGCTGATCACCCCTCCTTGCGGGGTGCCTTCCACCGTCGGTGCGAAGGCGCCCCTGTCCATTACCCCGGCCTTCAGTCAGCCCTCGACGGCGTCCCTGGCGGGGAAGCCTGCGAGGGATCGCAGCAGGTGCGTGTAGTCGATCCGGTCGAACGCCGCCGACAAGTCGGCGTCCAGCACCCATCTGCGGTGGCTGGCGGGCTTGCCCACCACCTGGAAGATGGCAGCCTGCGTCGTGACATCCCCGGCCGGGGCTAAAGCCGTAGCTTCGCGCCTCGAATCGCGCTTCCCATTCAGGTTCCAGGGCGTTCTTCACCCTGGCCTGGTGGACCCGGTCCCGGATGACCGGGATGCCGAGAGGGCGCGTCTTGCCATTCGCCTTCGGAATCTGCGCTCGTTTCACCGGTCGTGGGCGGGCGGCGCCGTCCCGTAGGAGCATGCGGGCCAGTCGGCCCCGTTCCTTGGGGCCGAGCGCCGTCTCCCCGTCCACGCCGGCGGTCTTCCGCCCCCGGCCGTACGCCGCCCGGATCTCGCCCCGATGCCGCTGGATCGCCTTGCTCTGCCAGTCGTACTCCGCCCACGCCCCCGCCGGGACCTTCACCTGCTGGGCCACGTACTGCACCGCCGCGGCCGGCACCTCCTGGCCGACTCCGGAAAACGGGCCTCCACCTCGAAAAACGTCAGCAACAGCGCGAACCCGAGCCGAGTCGCCCCGGACTTGTTCCGCACCCGCTTCATGTCGTCTTCCAGCAGCGTCCAGACCTCAATCAGGTCCTCCGGCTCCCAGTCCTGCCGCACCCCGTCCCCTCCACCCGACCGAGATCACTCGCTCAGCTCAACGAGGCGCCCAGCCAGGAGAAACGAGCACCAGGGCAATCACGCAGCGCCACATGCCCGTTCGCCGTAGCTACACGAGAACAAGGCCGAGTGCGAGTGAATCCGTTGTGGTGAGCGTCGCACACCTCCCCCGATACCCCCCTGGGTATCTCTGTTACGGTGGATGGAGATACCCCGGGGGGTAATCGTGCAGTGAGGGAGAGTATGCCGTGTTCTTTGCCGACATCCTGGAGACCGAAGGTCTGGGCAACCGGAGCTACCTGGCGGGCGGCGCCCGGGCGGCGGTGGTTGTAGATCCGCCGCGGGACATTGACCGGTTGATCACGGCGGCTGCCCGGCGCGGGGTGCGGATCGTGGCAGTTGCTGAGACGCACGTGCACAACGACTACGTCACCGGCGGTCTGGAGCTGGCCCGGCTGACCGGCGCCCGCTACCTGGTGCCCGCCGGGGCGTCGGTGGCGTACGCACGGGTGGCGGTGGCCGACGGCGACGTGGAGGAGGTCGACGAGGGCCTGGCGCTGCGGGCCGTGGCTACTCCCGGACACACGCCGCACCACACCTCCTACGTGCTGGAGGAGGACGGGCGACCGGTCGCCGCGTTCACCGGCGGCTCGCTGCTGATCGGCAGCGTGGGCCGCCCCGATCTGGTGGAGCCGCGGCTCACCGAGCAGCTGGCCCGGGCCCAGTACGCCTCCGCGCACCGGCTCGCTGCCGAGTTGGCCGACGATGTGGTGGTGATGCCGACGCACGGGTTCGGCAGCTTCTGCTCCGCCAGCCAGGCCGGCGGCGACCACAGCACCATCGGTACGGAGAAGACGTCCAACCCGGCGCTGCTCCAGGACGTGGAGAGGTTCGTCGAAGAGCTGCTGGCCGGTCTGGACGATGTTCCGGCCTACTACGCGCACATGGGCCCGGCCAACGCCGCAGGCCCTGCTCCGGTGGACCTGACCGCGCCGGAGCGTGCTGACGCTGAGGAGATCGCGCGTCGCCTGGCTGCTGGGGAGTGGGTCGTGGACCTGCGCAACCGTGTGGCGTTCTCCAAGGGCCATGTGGCGGGTTCGTTCAACTTCGAGGTCGAGGGGCAGCTGGCCACCTACCTGGCGTGGATGATGCCGTGGGGCAAGCCGGTCACCCTGCTCGCGGAGAGTGCCGAGGACATCGCCCGGGCCCAGCGCGAGCTCGCCCGGGTGGGCGTCGACCGCCCGGCCGCCTCGGCCGTCGGCTCCCCGGCCGACTGGATCGCCGGTGGGGCGCCGCCCGTCTCGTTCCCGCGGGCGACGTTCGCCGATCTGGCCGCCGCGCGTGCGCGGGGCGAGGAGCTGGTGGTGCTGGACGTCCGCCGCGACGGCGAGCGGTCCCAGGGCTGGATCGAGGGCAGCGTGCACATCCCGATCCACCAGGTCCACCAGCGGCTGGACGAGGTGCCCGCCGGGACCGTATGGGTGCACTGCGCGGGCGGCATGCGCGCGGCGATCGCCGCCTCCGTCCTGGACGCCGCCGGACGTGACGTCGTCGCCATCGACGACGGCTACGCCGCGGCCACCGACGCCGGCCTCACCCTCGTCGCCCCCGCCCGGCACTGACCGCACCACCTGCCCCTCTCCGGCCGCTCAGTCCGGCCCGGGGGTCACAGGCACCAGAGGAAGCATCATGCTCTTGCCCCAGAGCGGCCGTCCCGGCCGCATCACACCAGCGCAGGCCCACCGCGCGGTCGAGGACGGCTCCGCACTGCTCGCCGACATCCGTGAGGAGGACGAGTTCCGGGCCGGTCACGCGCCCGGGGCCATGTTCTGGCCGCTGTCGCGTCTGGCCGAGGGGCCCGGCCTGCCCGGCAGTGAGGACGGCCGTGATCTGGTGCTGATCTGCCGCTTCGGGAACCGCTCCCAGCAGGCCGCGCGCCTGCTCGCCGAGCGTGGTGTCGCGGCGGTCGATGTCACCGGCGGGATGATCGCCTGGGCCGCTCAGGGCCTGCCCGTCCAGGACGTGCACGGGGCGGCGGGCACCGTCATATGACCGCGTTCGTTCTTGCCCTGCTCGCCGGGGCGCTGGTCGGTCTCGCCCTGGGCTCGCTCGGGGCGGGCGGCAGCATCCTGACCGTCCCTGCCCTGATCTACCTGCTCGGCTTCAGCCCGGCCGAGGCCACCACTGCCAGCCTGATCATCGTGATCGTCACCTCGCTCACCGCATTGGTGGCGCATGCCCGGGTGGGAACGGTGCGCTGGCGGGCCGGTCTGCTGTTCGCCGCGGCCGGGCTGCTGCCCGCCGCCGGGGCCGGCCTGCTTTCCGCGCACATCCCCGCCGCCGTGCTGACCCTGGCCTTCGCCGCCCTCGCCGTGCTTGCGGGGCTGCGCATGCTGCGCCGGCGGACACCGTCGGAGAAGGGGACGGGGTCCGCGCCCCGCGCAGCGGGGGCGGGGGCCGTGCTGGGTGCGGTGACCGGGTTGCTCGGGGTCGGCGGCGGCTTCCTCGCCGTGCCCGCCCTGGTGGCGGCGCTGGCGGTGCCGATGAGCGCGGCCGTCGGCACCAGCCTGCTGGTCATCATCGCCAATGCCCTGGTCGCTCTCGCGGCCCGTGCGTCCACCGAGGTCAGCCTGGACTGGGCCCTGATCATGCCGTTCATCGCGACGGCGGTCCTGGGGGCCTGGGACGGCAAGCGGCTGTCCGCGAAGGTCCAGCCCGCCGTCCTGCAGCGGGTCTTCGGCACTCTGCTGCTGACGGTGGCCGCGGTGATGGCCGCCGGTGCCCTGCTGTGAAAGACCCGTGGGGCCTGCCGCGGACACCCGGTTGTCGGTGCGTCCGCGGCAAGCCCCACGGGATACGAAAGTTCTCAGGCCAGCGAAAGGAACAGTTTCTCCAGCCGGGCGCGCATCTGCGCGGAGTCCCTTACCTGCGGGTCCTCGCTGGTCATGCACTGCTGCAGACCGGTCGCGATGATCGAGAACCCAGCCCGGTCCAGCGCCTTGGAGACCGCCGACAACTGCGTGACGACGTCCTCGCAGTCCCGGCCCTCCTCCATCATCTTGATCACTCCCGCGAGCTGACCCTGCGCCCGCCGCAGCCGGTTCAGCGCCGACTTCAGCTCCTCGGCGCTCATGTCGAGTTGCACACCAACCTCCCCAACCTCCTCATATACCCCCATGGGTATCTTACCGTGGGGGAACCGCCCAGAAAGGCATCTGCTCCGTGACCACCACCGCACTCACCCCCGCCCAGGTCACCGCCCGCTTCGGCGAGTTCACCGTGATCGATGTCCGCACCCCTGGCGAGTACGCCACCGGCCACCTGCCCGGCGCCCACAACATCCCCCTGGACCGCCTGGACGAGGCTGCCGAGGCCCTGAAGAAGGCCGCGCAGCGCACGCCGCTGCTCATCGTCTGCGCCTCCGGAGCCCGATCTGCCAAGGGCTGCGCCCAGCTGGCCGGTCTGGGCATCGACGCCGCGACCCTCGAAGGTGGCACCACGGCGTGGGCCGCCGCAGGTCACGCGGTCGAGCGCCCGGCAGGCGCCCGCGCGACCTGGCCCATGGACCGCCAGGTCCGCCTCGCCGCCGGCACCCTGGTCCTCGTCGGCTTCGTGGCCGGCCTCGCCTGGACGCCCGCGCACTGGCTGTCCGGGGCCATCGGCGCCGGACTCCTCTTCTCGGGCGTGACCAACACCTGCGGCATGGCCGCAGCCCTTTCCAAGCTGCCCCACAACCGGCCCCCCAAGAGCAGGGTCTCCTTCCAGGAGACCCTGCTGCGCCTGGCCGCCTGATCCCACCCCCGGGCGCCGCCGCATCCCCGCCCCGGCGCCCGTTGCCGTGGCCGTCTGACCCGAGCATGGCAGGCGAGCGGGCCCGGTCAGCCCTGTTCGTCCGCGGGCCCGGCCTTGGGAGGGGGCTCGCGGAAGGACAAGGTGACGATGGCGAGGCCGCCCAGGACGATGAAGGTGTCGGCGAGGTTGAAGGTGGGCCACCACCCGGTGTGCAGGTAGTCAGTGACCACCCCGTCGGCGGCCCGGTCGATCAGATTGGCCACAGCGCCGCCGAGGATCGCGGCGAGCGCGATCCCCCAGAGCCGCCGCCCGGCGGGCGCGGTGCGCCACAGGGCGACGGCCACGCCCGCGGTGATCAGCCCGGTGACGGCCACCACGGTCCAGCCGGGCGCGTTCGCGCCCACGGAGAACGCGACGCCCGGGTTGAAGACGAGTTGTAGGCCCACCGGGCCGCCCTCGATCGGGTCACCGTCGAGGGCGGTGGTGGCCCATGCTTTGAGGCCCAGGTCGGCTCCGGCGAACGCGGCGGCCTGGAGCAGCAGGCCCAGGCGGCGCCGGGTCAGCCCGGCAGCGGTGACTGCCGGGCGGACCGTGGTGTGTGTGGGCATCATGCGACGGCTCCGGCCGGTGCGGGCGCGCTCTCGCGGGCCGGGGCGGGAGCCGGGGGCAGCGGCTTGGTACGTCCGGCGCGTACGCCGTTGCCGATGATGACGATCTCGGCGAGTTCGTGGACCGCGACCACGGCTGCCAGTCCGAGGATGCCGAGCAGGGCGAGCGGCATCAGGCCGATGATGATCGCGAGGGACAGGCCGACGTTCTGGAGCATGATCTGCCGTGCGCGGCGGGCGTGGTCCAGGGCCTGGGGCAGGTGGCGCAGGTCCTCGCCCATGAGCGCGACGTCGGCGGTCTCGATCGCGACGTCGGTGCCCATGGCGCCCATGGCGATGCCGAGGTCGGCGGTGGCCAGGGCGGGGGCGTCGTTGACGCCGTCGCCGACCATTGCGGTCGGCTGCTTCTCGCGCAGTTCGCCGATGATGCGGGCCTTGTCCTCGGGGCGCAGGTCCGCGTGGACGGTGTCGATGCCGGCCTCGGCCGCCAGGGCTTTGGCGGTGCGTTCGTTGTCGCCGGTGACCATCGCCACCCTCAGGCCGGAGGCGTGGAGGCGGTCGATGACCTCGCGGGCCTCGGGGCGCAGTTCGTCGCGTACGGCGATCGCGCCGATCACTGTTCCGTCGTCCTCGATCAGCACGGCGGTCGCCCCGGAGTGCTGCATCGCGGTGACGTCCTGGGTCAGCGGGCCGGGCTCGATCCAGCCGGGCCGTCCGAGACGGACCAGGCGGCCGTTCAGGTGTCCGGTGAGTCCGGAACCGGTGACCGCCTGAACGTCGGTGGCGGTGGGTACCTCGGGTGCGGCGGCCAGGATGGCCCTGGCGAGGGGGTGTTCGCTGCGGGCCTCCAGAGCGGCGGCCACCGCGAGGACCTGGTCGCGGCTGCGGCCGTCGAGGGTGGCGACCTGGACGACGGCGGGCCGGTTGCGGGTCAGAGTGCCGGTCTTGTCCAGGGCGACGGTGCGCACCGCGCCGAGGGCTTCGAGGGCGGCGCCGCCCTTGACCAGGACGCCGAGCTTGCTGGCCGCGCCGACCGCGGCGACCACGGTGACGGGTACGGAGATCGCGAGCGCGCACGGGGAAGCGGCTACCAGGACGACCAGGGCCCGCTCGATCCAGGTGGCCGGGTCGCCCAGCAGGGAGCCGATGAGGGCGATGAGGGCGGCGGCGACCATGATGCCCGGCACCAGAGGTTTGGCGATCTTGTCGGCGAGGCGCTGGCTGGCGCCCTTGCGGGCCTGCTCGGCCTCGACGATCTTCACGATCCGGGCGAGGGAGTTGTCGGCGGCGGTGCTGGTGACGTCGACCTCCAGCGCGCCGGTCCCGTTGATCGCACCCGCGTACACCTCGCTGCCCGGTCCCGCCTCGACGGGGACGGACTCGCCGGTGATGGCAGAGACGTCCAGGGCGGTGCGGCCGGTGCGGATGGTGCCGTCGGTGGCGATCCGCTCGCCGGGCTTGATCACCATGGTGTCGCCGATGCGCAGCTCGGCCGGGGCGATGGTCTGCTCGGTGCCCTCGCGCAGCACGGTCGCCTGTTCGGGCACCAGGTTCAGCAGGGCGCGCAGACCGCGCCGGGTGCGGGCGAGGGAGTACTCCTCCAGGCCCTCGCTGATGGAGTAGAGGAAGGCCAGCATGGCGGCCTCGCCGACCTCGCCGAGGATGACCGCGCCGACGGCGGCGATCGTCATCAGCGTGCCGACGCCGACCTTGCCCTTGGCTAGGCGTCGCAGCGTGGAGGGTATGAAGGTCCAGGCACCGACGACGAGGGCGAGCGCGTTGAGCGCCATCACCACGGTGTCGGAGGCGCCGGACCAGCCGGCGATCAGTGCGGCCAGCAGCAGGACACCGGCCACGGCGGCGGCCCGTAGCTCGCTGACCTCCCACAGCTTCTCCGGCTCGCGTTCCTCCTCGCCCTCGGCGGTCTTCTTCTCGTCACCGCAGCCGCACGCGTCGCTCATCGGTTGTCTCCGTCCCTGTCCGGGGCGGGTGCTGCCGGGGTGCCGTAGGTGGGGCACAGGTCGACGGCCTCGCCGGTCGCGGCGAGCAGGTGCTCGGCTGAGGAGAGAAGGTCCAGCAGTTCCGGGCGGGCCAGGAAGTACAGGGAGGCCCGGCCCTGGGGGCGGGAGTCGACCAGGCCGCAGTCGCGCAGGCACGACAGGTGCGCCGAGACCGTGGACTGGGCCAGGCCCACGCAGCCGACCAGGTCCACGACCTTGGCCTCGCCCTGGGCCAGGCGCATCAGGATCGCGAGGCGGGCCGGGTCGCCGAGGGAGCGGAACAGGGCCACCGCTGCCGAGGGCGCCCCGCACGAAGTGGTGGCCGACGGCGCAGCCTCTGCACTATCCATCGTCATGGAACGATGATAGCCACGTTCGCCGATGTCATCTATGGGGGTCGCGTCATGCTGATGAACCGGATCGAGAAGGCGGTGGTCAACAATCCCGCCCGCCGGGCCCTGCAGCGCTTCTATGAGGTCCCAGCCCTGCTGCGGCTGGCCAGCGGACCACTGCCCGGAGGCGCCCGGGCAGTGGAGATCGGCTGCGGCTCCGGGTACGGCACGCGGATGATTCTCGACCGCTTCCGCGCCGCCCAGGTCAATGCCATCGACCTGGACGAGACCATGGTCACCAAGGCCCGTCGCCGACTGGCGGACCGGCCGGGCCGGGTCCGCCTGGCCGTGGGTGACGCCACCGACCTCCAGTCCGCGTTCGGCGCGGAGGACGGCACCTACGACGCGGCGTTCGACTTCGCGATCATCCACCACGTCCTCGACTGGCGCTCCGCCGTCGCCGAGATCGCCCGCGTCCTCAAGCCCGGGGGGGATGTTCGTCTTCGACGAGGTCACCTCACACGCCCTGGCCCGCCCCTCCTACCAGAAGCTGTTCGTCCACCCCACCCACGACCGCTTCAGCGCGCAGGAGTTCCTCGCCGAACTCCCCCATCACGGCCTGTCCGTACGGGGCGCGTTCACCAAGATCCAGGGCGACTACCTGCTCGGCACCGCGGTCAAGCAGGTCTCAGACGGGGGCTGAGGGAGAGCGGGGTGCGGCGCCCGGTTGAGGTCCCCACTGGTGCGCGCGCCTGACTATCCGGCCGCCGGGGTCGACCTGTCTCCAGGCCGCGGTCAGAGTTCGTGGACCGGTCGTCGGCGGGGGCGGCCCGAACGGCCCCTTCTCCGGCCACCCCTCCCTGCAGGAGGGTGGGGAGCAGGCAAGGCGTGGCGGCCTCCACCGGCGCATGCTGGAGGCGGGGCCTGCCCACCGGCCGAGAGCAGGTGATCGGCATGATGTGGTACGACGGCGGCTGGGGCTGGGGTGGCTGGTTTTTCATGGCCATCTTCATGGTGCTGTTCTGGGCGCTGGTGATCGCCGGCATCGTCGCACTGGTCCGCTACTTCTCGGGCAGTCATCACGGCCACCAGGGCGGCCCGCCTCCCCCCTCCAGTGAGCCCGGGTGGGGAAACAGGCGAGCGGAGGACCTGCTCGCCGAACGGTTCGCCCGCGGGGAGATCGACGAGGACGAGTACAAACGGCGGCTCGCACTGCTGCGGGAGCACCAATGAGCGCGAACCGCCCGCGCGGGATCTGGCTGGTTGCAGGGGCAGTCGCCGCACTGGTGCTGGGCATCACAACCACACTGCTGTTCGCCGCCACCGGCGCCTTCCGCGGCAGTGCGCCTGCCGCCTGGCGAGCACCCGGCGCGCAGTGCAGTGTGCCTGCCCTGAAAGGACACGTGGTGGACGTGACCGCGGGCGACATGATGGGCGGAATGACGGGCCGCCCTCACTGGCGCATCCCGGACCCCGGCCGGCAGGGCATGATGTATCTGCGCGCCGCACCGACCACGGCCCCGGCCGGCCTGGTGTCGCTGCGGGTCATCAACGTCGGCGCCCTCCCGCACGAGGTGATGGTGCTGCCCCTGCCCACGGGTCAGGCCGCGGGGGAACGCCCCACCGGCTCTGACGGGAAGGCCAGCGAGGCGGGCAGCCTGGGTGAGGCTTCACGCAGCTGCGATGCGGGAACCGGGAACGGCATCACGCCCGGCGCGACGGCCTGGACCACGCTGACGCTGCAGCCCGGCCGCTACGAGCTGGTCTGCAACCTCCCCGGCCACTACATGGCCGGCACGCACACGGAGCTGGACGTCACACGGTGACCACAGCAAGACTGCTCGGCAGGCATGGCGGAGCCTTCCCGCGAGCGGGAAGTCAGGCGGCTTGTCCGTAGCCGTCCGGGGCGGCTACGGCGACTGGACGGGGCCGGCCTCCGCCACCCTCATAGGCGTCGGGCGCCCCGCACGCGACGCCGTCCGGCAGATCACCGAACCGCTGGCCTGAGCGCCTGCGGCATGAGGGCAGCGGCCCAGCATGTTGATGTGGTGCCGCGGATGCTACTCAGCCCCCGAATCCTGATCCCGGCTCACGCGGCCGCCGCAGTACGCATCTGCTTCAGGACGTGCGTGGCATCCCGGCCCACGCCGCGCAGGGTCTTGGACGAGAAGCTGCGCTGGAACTCCATGCCGACGAAGCCGAGCCCCGGCACCGCAGTGGAGAGACCGCCCCGGTGCAGCGGCGCGCCGATGGTGTCCAGGGCGCCCGATCCAGTCAGGTAGGGGAAGGTGAGGCGGTATCCGGTGGCGAGCAGGACCGCGCCGACCTTCTCCTTCGTTCCGTCGGGCCACACGACGCCGTCGGTCGTGAAGCGGCTGAACATGTCGCGTCGGTCGACGCCGTGCTGGTCCAGGGCGGTGCGGTAGTGGCCGTCATCGAGCACGGAGACGGGCACCTTTGCCAGTAGCCGCCGGATCGGTGCGATGTCGAGGCGCGTGTGCCCCAGCCACCAGTGCAGGTCCCGGCCCAGTGGGCGCTGGGGTGTCCATCCGATCGGGCGCCGGGTGGCCAGGGTGGTGTCGGCGAGCGGGCCGAGTTCGGCGGCGATCTGGATCGCGGAGTTTCCCCCGCCGACCACGACGACCCTCTGCCCGGCGAACGTGTCGGGGCTGCGGTAGTCGGCGGCGTGCAGGATCCGGCCGCCGAAGTCCGCCCGTCCGGGAACGTCCGGCACGAAGGGTGTGCCGTAGTCACCGGTCGCGGCGATGACCGCCCGCGCGGTGAACTCCCGCCCGTCCTCGGCCCGCACGGACCAGGCACCGCCCTGTTGCGTCACGGAGGTGACGGTCGTCGAAGTACGGATGTCGGCGGGCAGACGGCGGGCGTAGTCGCGCAGGTAGTCCACCACTTCGTCCCGCCGCGGGTAGCGGTCCGCTTCGCCGGGGAAGCGCATCCCGGACAGGGACGAGTACCGGGCCGGGGAGAACAGGGTGAGGCTGTCGTAGTAGCGCGTCCAGGACCCGCCCGGCTCCGCCGCGGCCTCCAGCACCAGAATGCGGGTGAAGCCGTGACGCGGCGCGAGGGCCGCAGTGGCCAGGCCGGACTGCCCGGCACCGATGACGACGAGATCGGCATGCTCCATGAGAACGTGAACCCTTCATGTGAGTCGTTATTTCGGAAAGTGACGAAATGTTGAGCAGGGTGCGGTGAAAGAGAACAGCGTTGAGACGTCCGCGGTGGATCCGGCGACGGCCGACTTCCTCAAGGCCCTGGCCAGCGAAACCCGCCAGAAGGTGATGCAGCAGTTCACCGGAGGCATCGAGCTGACGGTCGGCGAGATCGCGCGGCGGTGCGCACTGAAGCCGTCGACCGCCTCGGAGCACCTGAGCCTGCTGCGCCGCGGCGGCCTGGTGATCTCCCGCAAGGAAGGCAAACAGGTCTACTACCGGGCCGACGGAGCCACCATGGCGAAGCGCGTCTCCTCCAGGCGTACCTGGGTCGGTGCTGCCCGCCCGACTGCAGCGGCTGACCGGCAGGCGCCGACCGGAGATCAGGTGCGCAGGTCGAGCATGGCGGACATGGCCGCCACGACGGACGGCGCGACCTGGTAGTACACCCAGGTCCCGCGCCGCTCGGAGGTCAGCAGACCGGCCTCGCGCAGCTTCTTCAGGTGGTGGGAGACGGTCGGCTGGGAGACGCCGACGTCGGAGATGTCGCACACGCACGCCTTGCCGCCCGGATGCGAGGCGACCTTGGAAAACAGCCGCAGCCGCACCGGGTCCGACAGCGCCTTGAACATGACAGCCATCTTCTCCGCGTCGTCCTGCGACAGCTCCCCGGCGGTGATCGGCGGGCAGCACGGCACCACAGCCCCCGCGTCCAGGACCGGCAGCTCCGCAACCTCTGATTTCGACATGCGTCTATATTGACACTCGTCGATACCGAGTGGCAAGCTCCAGACATCGACAGCAATCGAAGCAGCGGTCGGACCGGCCGCCTACCTCGGAGGACATCACCGTCATGAGCACCACTGCAGACCTGCCGGTTGTCGTCATCGGAGCCGGCCCCGCCGGGCTGGCCGCCGCCGCCCACCTGGTCGGCCGCGGCATCACCCCGCTGGTGCTGGAAGCCGGAGATGCCGCCGGAGCGACGGTGCGCGAGTGGTCGCACGTGCGGCTGTTCTCCACCTGGGGCGAGATCACCGACCCGGCCGCCGAGAAGCTCCTGGCCCCGACCGGCTGGACCAAGCCGGACGCGGCCACCTACCCGTCCGGCGGGGACTGGGCCGACCTTTACCTCCAGCCCCTCGCCGACGTACTCGGCGACCGTGTCCGCACCAGCGCCCGGGTGACCGGCGTCTCCCGCACCGGCCGTGACCGCATCGTCGACGCCGACCGCGAGAACCAGCCCTTCGTCGTCCACTTCACCACCGCCGACGGCCGTGAGGAACGCCTTTTCGCCCGCGCGGTCATCGACGCCTCCGGCACCTGGACCACCCCGAGTCCGGCCGGGGCCAGCGGCCTGCCCGCCCTCGGCGAGAAGACGGCGGCCGACCGCATCACCTACCGCGTCCCCGACCTCAAGGACCCCGCCGTCCGCGACCGCTACGCAGGCAAGCGCACCGCCGTCATCGGCTCCGGCGCCTCCGCGTTCACCGCCCTGGCCACCCTCGCCGACCTCGCGAAGGACGAGCCCGGCACCCACGCGGTGTGGATCCTGCGCCGCGGCATCAGCGGCTCCACCTTCGGCGGCGGCACCACCGACCAGCTCCCCGCCCGCGGCGCCCTCGGCCTCGCCGCGAAGGCCGCCGTCGACAACGGCCACGCCGACGCGGTCACCGGCTTCCGCACCGAGAGCATCCAGCGCACCGATGACGACCGCCTGACCCTGACCGGCGAGGACGGACGCCGCCTCGACCCGGTCGACGAGGTCATCGTCCTGACCGGCTTCCGCCCCGACCACTCGTTCCTCTCCGAGATCCGCCTCGGCCTCGACGAACGCCTCCAGGCCCCTGCGGAGCTGGCCCCGCTCATCGACCCCAACCAGCACTCCTGCGGCACCGTCTACCCCCACGGCCACCGCGAACTCTCCCACCCCGAACCCAGCATCTACCTGGTCGGCATGAAGTCCTACGGCCGCGCCCCCACCTTCCTCGCAAGGACCGGTTACGAACAGGTCCGCTCCATCACCGCAGCGATCGCCGGCGACCTGGAATCCGCCGACAAGGTCGAACTCACCCTCCCCGAAACCGGAGTGTGCGGCGGCTCCGGCATCTTCGACGACCCGGCAGCCGACCAGACCGACGCCGGAGGATGCTGCACCACTCCGGCACCCGCACTCGTACAGATCGGCGTCGCCACCTCTCTGCCGGTCGCGGCCGCCGAGGAAACCCCGTCGTCCGGCTGCTGCTGCTGACCTGATCCCAGCGCCCCGGCCCCCGACGGCCGGGGCGCTGCCACACCTGTGCCAGGAGGATCGTCATGTCCCGAGTACAGCTCGCACTGCGCGTCCCCGACCTTCCCGCCTCGATCGCCTTCTACAGCAAGCTCTTCGGCACCGAGCCGGCCAAACTGCGCGACGGCTACGCCAACTTCGCCACCGCCGACCCCCCGCTCAAACTCGTCCTCATCCAGGGCACACCGGACGAGGACACGCGCATGGACCACCTCGGCATCGAAGTCGACACCACCGAAGCCGTCCACGCCGCCACCACCCGCCTCGCCGACCAGGGCCTGGCAACAGACATCGAGAACGACACCACCTGCTGCTACGCACTCCAGGACAAGGTCTGGGTCCACGGCCCCGGCCAGGAACCGTGGGAGGTGTACGTAGTCAAGGCCGACGCCGACTCCCTGGCCAAACAGAAGGCCAGCACCTGCTGCGCGGACACACCTGTCGCCGACGCAGGCCCGGGCGCATCTGGCGAGGCCGGTGGCTGCTGCCCGTAACCGAGCTCGACGCCCACAGGGCCGCGACCGGAACAGGGGACCGGTCGCGGCCCCGCGCAGTACTCCCGGCCCTGTGCATCACACAGATCACCAGCTGGGGCATCGTCTACTACGCCTTCCCGGTCCTGAACCCGGCCATCACCGCCGACACCGGCTGGCCCACCGGAGCGACGACAGCCGCGTTCTCCGCAGCCCTGCTGATCTCCGCCTTCGCTGGTGTCCGGGTCGGTCGGATCATTGACCACCGGGGCCCGCGCGCCGTCATGAGCGCGGGATCCGTCCTCGGCGTGGCAAGCCTGCTCATCATTGCCGCCGCTCCCAACCTGCCTGTGTTCTTCGCCGGTTGGCTGCTGGCAGGACTGGCCATGGCAGCCACCTTCTACCAGCCCGCCTTCGCCGCACTGACCCGCTGGTGGGCCCCCGACCACGTCCGCGCCCTCACCATCGTCACCCTGGCCGGCGGACTCGCCTCCACCGTCTTCGCACCCCTGACCGCCACGCTCGCACACCGGGGCCACGACTCGTACCACCACCCTGATCGCACTCGGTGGCGTCACCACCGCCGCACTCGCCTTCACGCCCGGCCCCTATGCCCTGTTGGTCGCCCTGTCGGTCGCAGCCGGGATGGTCCGTGGCAACCTCACCCTGCTGCAGGCCACCGCCATCACCGACCGCTGGGGCACCAACCCACTACGGCCACCTGTCCGGACTCCTCGCAGCACCTACAACCACCGCCTCAGCACTCGCACCCTTCACCGGCGCCGCCCTGGCCGCACCACTCGGCGGATACCCCCACCTCTTCGCCGCGCTCACCATCGTCTCCGCCGCCTCGTGCCTGATCTCACTCCGCGCGACGCCAGCAAGACAAACCTCACCCCCACACTGACCGCCCCCACCTCATTGGCACCCCGCAGGGTCTCGGAACACCGCAGCGCTGGGCAGGCCGGCGCAGACCCCCACGCCCGAAGCCATGCCACTACCGCGCATCTGACCCAACAGCCCGGCGCAGGACCACTGCTGGATACAAGCCAGAAGAACCGATCGATCAACCACCACGCCCGACAGCTCCCGCTCGTCACAAAGGCGCCTGCAGCCACGTCAGGGCCTCTTCGAGATCACACCCACATCCCCTCAAAGAATCACGCAGGGAACGGAACGGAAATTTCACCTTCCCCCACCATGCTCCGTCACCCCTCGACCATCACCCCTGGCACAAGTAAGCAGCAGGTCAGAGGCATGCAGCATCCGCCTTCACCGAGCTACCCCGATACGGAAGCCCGTCACCGGCACGGATCCGCTACGCTGTCCCTGGTCGGTCGTCGGTACGTCCCACTGTCTGCCCGAGCAAGATCGCAGAGAGCATCGCACCCCGCCTGACCAGTGGGCTTGTACGCCTCGCCGGAGATCCACTCGCTGGGTTTTCCCCAAGGTTTTCTACAAGCCCCGCACCACGGCTCTGTCGGCGGCTGTCCTGCGTCTCCAGGTGCCGTCGACCAGCTCGTTGTCGTACAGCACGGTCGCGTCGCGCCGGACGACGGTGATCCGGTCGGACAGCTGCTCGGCCTCGATGACCGCCAGAGTCTTCGGGAGTTGCGTCACGCACGTGTCGAGGTTGTCCCATGCCACATACCGTGCGCCCTCCCCGCTGGCCGCCCCGGTCAGCAGACGGTCCAGGATCCCGAGCTGGCTCCACGCCTCGGCGGTCGCGACCACGACGATCTCGATGCGGTGGCCGGAGCGCCGGTATGCGGCGGACAGGGTACGGAACTCTGCGGGATCGGCCAGGGCGGATTCGACGACCGCGTCGAACCGGCACGCGCGAACGCGCTGTTCAACCTGAGCCTGCCGGCGGCTCGCGTCCGGTCGCACCTTGATGCCGGCGGTGCGGATATCGGCGGCCAGGAACGCGGCGTACTTCCGGTGTGCGCTCTTGTAGAGGTCGCGGCAGACCCTCACGGCCCCGCCCCGGTGCCCGAGGGCCGCCTGGACCAGGTCCGAGACTGCCGTCTTCCCGGCCCCGGGCTGGCCTGCGACGAGGACAACGACCGGCCTTGACTGCGCTGCGGCCGTGCTCGTCGCCGCCGGAGTGACCAGGCGGTGCAGCGCATCCTGATGTTCCTCCTCGCTCAGCACGGCCGAGGCGAAATCTTCCATCAACTCGTCCTCCACGTACGGATGTTCACTCCTGGCGCGCTTCGCCGCCGCCAAGCTACCAGACCTTCGATCGGGTTAAAAGATGGGTTAAATGTTAGGGTAAAAAAAGTGCTAAGGTGAGGCACGAAAAGAGATCCACATGGCATCCGAGGAAGAGCTGTTCGCGAGCATCGACGCCTTGCTGGAGGAGGAGCCCCAGCTCCCGCCCCCGGCGGAGCGCGCTCGGCTGCGTGAGGCCGCCGGCATCACCCAGGCCCGCCTCGCGGCCGCACTGAAGTCGACCGTGCAGACGGTCAAGAACTACGAGAACGGCAGGAGCGAACCGAAGTCGCCGCGCCTGGAGGCGTACCAGCGGCTCCTCAAGGGGTGGGCGGCGAAGTACCCCGCCCACGGAGCTCCGGCCACCCCGGCCCCCGTGGCCGCGCCGCAGCCCGCCCCGGTGCCGGACACGTTCACCGGCCCGGCCGCGTCCGAGCCCGCCGACACCGCAGCCCCGGCACAGGCCCCCGCCGCCCCGGCCGCGCCGGAGCGTCCCGCCCGCCCGTCCGGCCGGACGGACGGCGACGTCGCGGCGCCCGGCGGCGAAGAAGGCCGCCGCGCCCGCGACCGACCCCCGCTTCCCGCACGGCCCGCTGGCCGTCCTGGACGGTGACGGCTCCGCGTACGCCGTGGGCGGCGTCGTGCTGGACTGCCCGGCGACCACGGTGCCGGAGCTGGTGGAGTGGACGCTGCGCGAGTCCGGTCTCGGCGCTCCGAAGCTGAACCGGTACGGCAAGGACAGCGACCCGCTGATCGTGCTCACCGCGGCCGCCGCCGTGAAGCTCGGGCTGCCCGAGCGCCTGGAGGGCCACGAGCAGCGCCGCTCCCTGCGCCTCCCGGAGGACCACCCGGTCGTCAAGCAGGTCGCGAGGGCAAAGTGGCAGCTCACCCAGCGGGGCCTCGGCCCGTGGGCGCGGATCTACCGCAAGGCGCAGGGCCGCGACCGGCAGTGCGTGCAGCTGGCGATCCTGTCCTGGGACGCCCTCGATGAGCGGTCCTGGCCCGGCGTCTCCGAGATGGAGCCGGCCGACGTCGCCCGCGTCCTCGGGGTGTACGCCCAGCGGGTCATCACCCCGCGCGGCTCCACCGCCGTCTCCGGCCTGGAGCTGATGACGGCGCTGCGCCCGCCCACGAAGGCCGTGCAGGACCCGGCCACCGGCAACTGGGTCTCCGGCTACAACGCGGGCTCCCTGGGCACCGAGCCGATGGACCCGGCGCCGCCGGAGGCCACCCCTGAACACCCCGTCGTCGTGAACTCCGGCTGGACCGGCGGCTTCCTCAACGAGGAGGCGTACCAGTGGGTGCGGGACGTGGACACGCTCTCCGATGAGGAGTGCACCCTGCCGTGGGCGGTCGGCCTCGACCTCAACACGGCGTTCCTCGCCGCCGCGGCCCGCCTGGTCGTTGGCCTCTCCGCCCCGGACCACTTCCACGCCCCGAAGTTCAACCCGAACATCCCCGGGAGCTGGCTGGCCGACCTCTCCCACATCGAGCTGGACCCGCGCCTGCCCAGCCCGTTCACGCCGGACGGCTCCCGGCCGACCGGTCCGGCCTGGTACCAGACGCACACCCTCGCCTACGCCCAGGAGCTCGGCTACGACGTGCACCCGATCGAGGCGTACCTGCGCCGCGAAACCGGCGCCTACCTCGACCCGTGGCACGACCGCCTCAAGAACGCCTACGTCGACACCCTCGCCGACATGGGCGTCACCAAGGGCCTCTCCGACACCGAGTTCCTGGCGGCGATGGAGCACCACAAGCAGAAGGACCCGGCCCTGGCCGCCGTCCTGTCCGCGATCAAGGCCACGGTCAAGGGCGGCGTCGGCAAGCTCCGCGAGCGCCCCCAGGGCAAGCACTACAAGGACGGCGAGACGTGGCCGGCCCTGTCCCGGCCCACGTGGCGCCCCGACATCCGGGCTGCCATCATCAGCAAGGCCCGGGTCAACATGCACCGCAAGCTCCGCAACATGGCGGACATGACCGGCCTGTACCCGCTCGCCGTGCTGTCCGACTGCGTCGTCTACCCGAGCCCGGGGACGTCGCCGCTCGACTTCCTCCCCTACGCCGCGTCCGGCAAGCCGCAGCCCGGCGGGTTCCGCCTCGGCCCGACGCCGGGCCTGGCGAAGCTGGAAGGCGTCCAGCAGATGATGTGGGCGGTCGACCTCATGGAGAAGGGGCTGAACCCGGCCCGGCACATCAAGGGCGGCGACGCCGTCCTGGACGAAGGGGAGTAGGCCGTGGGGGAGATCGACGACGCGATCGAGCGGGCCGACCGCGAGGCGTTCACCAAGGACCCACCCAAGACCCTCAAGGGCCAGATCGGGTTCCTGCTCAAGCAGTTCGGCAGCGCGAAGGCCGTCGCTCAGGAGCTCGGCGTCACCGCCGACTCCGTCAACCGCTACCGGCGCGGCGCCCGCAAGCACGCCCGGACGTCGCCGCGAAGATCGACGACACGGTCAAGGCCCGGTGGCAGCCGCTGGTGCGCAAGCGTCGGCAGAAGCAGGCCGCCGCCTCGGGCGGGATCACGGTGGAGACCCGGGCCCGGTTCGGGTACTCCGCCGCCGTCGGCACGACCGACGACGGCCGATTCCGCAGGCTCACCGTGCACCTCCCCGCGACGTACGCGCAGCGCCTGTTCGATGCCCGCGACGCGGGGGCCAGCGACCAGCAGACGCGCGGAATCATCGCCGAAGGATTTAGACCGTGTCCTGTGTGGTGATCACTCGTTGAGCTGTTCATGGGGCGGGATGCGTGGAGTTGGATTGTTCCGGACGGGCTGTGGGAGATCGC
>NZ_JBHVPX010000043.1:0-32695 GCF_042887155.1 Streptomyces sp. NPDC057963 | reverse complement strand
CGCGATCTCCCACAGCCCGTCCGGAACAATCCAACTCCACGCATCCCGCCCCATGAACAGCTCAACGAGTGATCACCACACAGGACACGGTCTAAAGCTACTTCCGGACCACCTGCGCGACGACCACATCAGCCGCATGTCCAGCACCCAGCACCGGCTGACGCCACAAGCGAGCTGGGTGCTGCGCACCCCACGCCATACCGACCGGCAACCAACTGACCCGCACCATCACCAAAAACGTCAGCACCAAATCGGCAACCGTGTCACCACCCGAATCCACTCACCGCGACCATCTGAACAGCACAGACACCGCAGCTACCGCACTGACATCACAACGCCGAACCACCACCGACAAAAACCCGCAGATCATCAGACAGTGACAACCCCACCACCGACATCCCACTGACCAGCGCTGAAAAACCACAGGCCCACACCAGCTCTACTGACTCTCACTACCACCGACACCAAACCGAGAGATCGCAGTGAAGCCGCTGTCGTTGACGGCGGCGGTCCACACGTCGCGGTCGAACCACTTGGCGATGTTCGGCTGCATCTCGGTGATGGTGCGCATCCGGGCTTCCCAGTCGTGTCTGGCCGGCCGCGGCTGCCGTCGCATCCGGTGCAGCCGTCCTCACCGTGGATGTGGCCGGCCACCCAAGCGTTAACCGCCACGTTGAGGATGACCGCGTACAGGTCGCCGCCGGGCTGGGCCAGGGAGTCCGGCACCCCGGCGAGGACCAGGGCGAGCTCGGGGTTGTCGATCGGCGGCACCGGGGCCTGCCCAACGCCCTTCTCGCTGCTGCTCTCTTCGTAGGAGGCCTGGCTCTTGGCAAGGTGGTCAGCCGTGGCGGAGGCGTCGAAGTATCGCCAGGCGGAACGAGCCTGGATCCAGAGCCGCTCGGACACGGTAGTGATCTGCTGCTCGATCGTGTCCGCCACGGTCGTGGGGGCGAATGTCACCCCGCGACGCGCCAGCTCCGCGAGCGTTTCGGCAACGGCTTCCTTGAACGCCTTCGTGTTCCGCACCAGGGCATCTCCTCCAAAGACCCGGGGCCTGTTGTTTGGGGCACATCCCTCGGCTAGTGAATACGCAGAGTGATGACGGAGAAGGTCTAATCCCGACCGGGGTGGCGCGGGAAGGGTCAGCCGGAGGCGGGACGTGGTGCCAGTCGGGCGGCGCGGGTTTCCAGGTAGCGGCGCTCGGTCAGGCTGGTGGTGCCGCGGGCGGCACGGTGGTAGTACTCCCGGGCCTCCGGATGGTCGCCGGCCATCTCCAGCAGGTGTGCGCGGACCGCCTGCAGCCGGTGGTGGTCGGTGATCCGGTCGTCCACGGCCAGCTCGTCCAGCAGGGCCAGGCCGGCCCGCGGTCCGTCGATCATGGCGACCGCCACCGCCCGGTTCAGGCTGGCCATCGGGTTCGGCGAGAGCCGCTCCAGGATCTTGTACAGCGTGTTGATCTGACGCCAGTCGGTCTCGCCGGTGCTGGGCGCCTCGTCGTGCAGCGCGGCGATGGCGGCCTGCAACTGGTAGGGGCCGAGTGTCGAGCGGGTCATCGCGTCAGTGACCAACGCGACGCCCTCGGCGATGCGACCGCGGTCCCAGCGCGAGCGGTCCTGCTCGTCGAGCGGGATCAGCTCGCCGTGCGGGCCGGTGCGGGCGGCCCGGCGGGCGTCGGTGAGTAGCATCAGGGCCAGCAGGCCGACTACCGCGCCGTCGTCCGGCAGCAGCCGGTGCAGCAGGCGGGTCAGCCGGATCGCCTCGGCGGCCAGGTCGTCGCGCCGCAGCCGGTCGCCGGAGCTGGCGGTGTAACCCTCGTTGAAAATCACGTACAGCACGTGCAGCACGACCCGCAGTCGCTCCATCCGATCCTGCCCGACCGGCAAGGTGAACTCGCTGCCGACGGCCCTGATCCGCTGCTTGGCCCGGCTGATCCGGGCCGCCATGGTCGGTTCCGGCACGAAGTAGGCGCGTGCGATCTCCGCAGTGGTCAGCCCGCCGACCGCGCGCAGCGTCAGCGCGATCTGCGAGGCCGGGCTCAGCGCCGGATGGCAGCACAGGAACAGCAGGGTGAGCGTGTCGTCCCGGTTGGCCGGGGTGTCCTCGCCGGGGCCGGGCGACGTCGGATCCGGCTCCCGGGCGGCCACCTCGTCCTCGCGTCGGCGCCGGGCCTGTTCGCTGCGAATCTGGTCGACCAGGCGGCGACCGGCGACCGTGGTCAGCCAGCCGCGCGGGTTGTCTGGGACGCCCTCGGTCGGCCAGCGCGTCGCCGCGGCGAGCAGCGCCTCCTGCACGGCGTCCTCGCTCAGCTCGAACTGCCCGTACCGGCGCACCAGCGCGCCGAGGGCCTGCGGCGCGAGCGCGCGCAGCAGGCCCTCGATGGTGGCGCGGTCGGTGCTCACGCGGTCGGGCCTCCGGAGAAGATCACCTGGCGGACCTCGATGCCCAGGCCGTTGAACCGGGCGTCCGGGATCATCGCGGCCAGCTCCAGCGCGCGGTCCCTGCTCGCGACGTCGACCAGGTAGTAGCCGCCCAGGAACTCCTTGGCCTCCAGGTAGGGACCATCGGTGACGACCGGCACACCGTCGCGGACGCGGACCACCGAGCTCTGGGACGGGTCGGCCAGCGCCTCGGTGCTGATCATCTCGCCGGACTCGCGGAGCGTCTTCATGAACTCGCCGTGGCCTTCCATGATCTCCTGGCGCTCGGTCTCGGTCAGCTCCTCCATGATGGCCGGGTTGATGTGCATGATCAGCAGGAACTTCATGTCCAACTCCTCACCGTCGCGGCGCCCGGTCGGGCCCCGTCATGGGGTGGTCGTCGTGGGCCGACCGTTCTTGACATGCCGGCGGCGGGTTCAGCAGATCAGATGATTCTGCCGGTACAGGTCAAGATCCGTCGATCGGCTCCGACCTCACGGTGACGATCCAAGTCTCACCACCGTTATCGCCATCACAGGAGGAACACGTGGCTCAGCTACTGAGAGTCCAGAACTTCAACGTCTCGAGTGACGGAATTGGTGCCGGTGAGGACCAGACCCTCGCGAGACCATTCGGTCATGTCGAGCCCGAAAGGCTGTTCGCCTGGGCCGGCGCCACTGCGAGTTGGCCCATGCGTACCGACCCCGGGGGCAGCCGGGGCCTCGACGACTACCTCACGCGGGACTACGCCCGCAACATCGGCGCCGAAATCATGGGCCGCAACAAGTTCGGGCCCCAGCGCGGGCCCTGGCACAACCACGAGTGGCGCGGCTGGTGGGGCGACGAGCCCCCGTTCCGCACCCCGGTGTTCGTCATGACCCACCACACACGTCCTTCGTACACGCTCTCCGACACCACGTTCCACTTCGTCGACGGCGACCCGGCCACGGTCCTCGAACAGGCCCGGGAGGCGGCGCAGGGCAAGGATGTCCGACTCGGCGGCGGAGCGACCACCATCAGGCAGTTCCTCGACGCCGACCTCGTCGACACCCTGCACGTGGCGGTCTCGCCGGTGAAGCTCGGATCCGGAGTACGACTCTGGAAGTCCCCCGATGAGCTGCTCGACCGGTACCACCTGGAGGTCGTTCCCAGCCCGAGCGGGGTGACGCACCACCTGTTCTGGCGAAAGTGACCAGACCTCAAGGCTGGCCCCGGCCGGCTGTTTTGCCTCCCGGAGCTGCCTCGCGGGCGGCCGGATCGCGGTAGTGCCCGAGGTGCGCGGCCAGAGCGTGCGCAAGCTAGGCGTCGACGTCGGCCTGGACGTACCCGCCGGCTCGCAGGGTGAGCTCGTCACGGACGGCTTTGTCGCCGTCGCGGGGCTCGATCTGCTCCAGCGTGCCCAGCTCGCGCAGCGCCTGGAGCTCGTCGGCGCGGGCCGCGATCCGGGCGGCTTCGCGCAGCTCGGCTTCCCGGGCGGCGGCGGCGAGCTCGGCCCGGACGACGTCGTCGGCGTCCGGGCCGTAGACGGTGCCCGCAGGCGCGGCGGCGAGCATCTGGTCCAGGCGCTCCCACTCCGCGAGCTCCGCGCGGCCAGGGACGTCGTCGCCCAGGTCCTCGTGCCGCGAGTTCTGCCGCGCATCGAACCGCGCGTCCTCGAGGGCCGCCGCGACGGCGCCAGCGTCCATGCCCTTCGCCCGGCGCCGTACGACACGGCGGCCGATGCGGGCCGGGTCGACCGGCTCACAGGGCGCAGCGACGCGCGGGGCGAGCGGTCGACG
Source organism: Streptomyces sp. NPDC057963 (assembly GCF_042887155.1). Classification (NCBI taxonomy): domain Bacteria; kingdom Bacillati; phylum Actinomycetota; class Actinomycetes; order Kitasatosporales; family Streptomycetaceae; genus Streptomyces; species Streptomyces sp. NPDC057963. Next base: position 28,500 of record NZ_JBHVPX010000043.1, on the reverse strand, counting down.
GGTACCGCCGCCGGGCGGCCACATCCTGGTCATCTTCGGCCTCGTATTCGTGGACGGATTCGGAGCGGGCCACCGCCAGAGCGCTGTACGGCGGCCCGCAGATCTGAGCCGAAGCTCGGGAGTTGTCACCAGGTGAGCCGGGTGAACTGGCGAAGGGGACCGGTCGAAGCAGCCCTGTTGTCACCAACGAGGCATGTGGCTTGTCACAAATGCTCATTGAGCAGCCATGCTGTCGCCAGCTGGGGCGGGGGAAAAGCTACCCACGGCCAGCCGCAGGGATTCCGCGCGAACTTCCAGCTGTCATAGCCAAGTTGGATGAATGTCGGCGTCCTGATGACATGATGCGGTAGCAGGCGTAGTTGTCTGGTGTCCGTGTGATTCGGGGGTGTCATGGGAGCAGGTGAACTCGCCGCGGCCGCTGTCGGGGTCGTGGCGGCTGCGATCACAGGGGCAGCAACCAGGGTGGGAGAGCAGGCCGGGACTGCTGTCACGCAGGTCGTACGAGACCGGCTGGGAGCGTCGGATCGTGGTCGGGCTGCGCTGACGGGTCTTGATGAGACCGGGGCGTCGCCTGAGGCGCAGGCCGGGGCATCGGCGATTCTCGCCGAGGAGATCGAGGCCGATCCCCGGCTGCGACACGCGCTGGCGCTTCACCTGAGTGCACCGCATGCGGCCGGCGGTGTGGTCATCGACCGCAGCCGGATGCGCGGCGACAACCCGATCCTTGTCGGCAGCGGGACGATCAACTTCAAGAAGCCGACGTCTGCGGCCGGCATGGTGGCCCTCGTACTGGCCGGGCTGGTGGTCCTCGCCGTGATCGTCCTCGCTGTGTACGGCGGGAGCCGGGTCCTTGGTTCTGATGACCCTGCGGACAGCGGTCATGGCTCCGCATCCGCGACAGCCGGCAAGAACGGTGGTTCGACGTCGAGCGGCGGCAGCGAGAAAAGGACCATTGCACCTCGTGCGCTGACTGTGGCCGAGGCAAAGGGCGTGGTGCCTGATCTGAAGGACATACCGCCAGGCTGGACAGTCTTCAGCGAGCGCAACGGGTTCCGGCTGAAAGAGGCAGAAGCCACGGGATGTAACCGGGGGACTGCGATCTACGAGAACCCGAAAATGAACTCGGGTAACCTCCAGGTGTCCTACGTGGTGACCGCGTGCCGAGACACCCAAAAGGTGATCGATGGGTACGCAAGAGAGTTGAAGTCGGCCAACGGTCCGAAAGATACACAAAGCGAAAGATCAGAAGAGACGAGTATCTCGATGCCGAGGTGTGGTGATGAGAGCTTCGCGACTACATTCGACCACCCGAACGCCCCGAGCTTCGAACGGGGCGAGAACGTCGAGATCCGAGCCCGGGTGGGTGCGGTCTTCATCGACATGACATACGGCCCCATCGGCGACGACCTCTACAGTCTCGACGCCATGGAACGGGCCCAGGCGCTCATGCAACTCGTCTGCGATCGGGCTGTCGCTTCGCAGAGCACGCTCTGACCGCCTCCAGTCCCCCGGATCCGATGCCCCGCTGCCGCTCCGTCACGAAGCGGCAGCCGACAGCCCGGGGAGGGCAGTAGATCAGGGCGTTGTAGATGGTTGCCGCGTCGATATATCCCCCAGGGCTCGTGGCGTACCCGCCGCGAGCCGTCGACCGTGATCTCGCGACCCGAAAACGCCCCGTACTGGCGTTCGGCTCGCAGCGTGCTGTCAAACGGGCCATGCCGAAGAAGGCCTCGCTGCGCGACCCGCACCAGCGCCTGGCCTGTGCGCTCACGTTCATGTGGAAACGAAGATCGGCCACACCAACGCCAGACGCCTCTTCCCCGGTCTGCCGGAGCGGATCGGCAGGCCCGCGGCCACCGCGCGAGTCTGACAACGGCGCGTCTCACACAGCCGATAGCCGTAGTGGCCACACCGCGTCATCCACGGCCGACGCCCGCCGACCGTCGCGGCGGCGAGGCGGCGAGGCGGTCGGCGGGCGTCGGCGGCCCGGTCTGCGTCCCGCTCACTCCCCCGATCGCGCCACGACCGCCGCCCCGGCGGGCTCCTTGACCGGCGACGGAGGGAGCAGCCCGCCCGCCACCGCGTCGTCTGCGGCGGACTTCGGCTCCTTGAGGGTGAAGGTGAGCACCAGACCCACCAGATAGACGGAGGCGATCACCCAGACGGTGCCCTCGATGCCGATCGGGCCGACCAGTCCGGCCACGGCCGAGCCGACGAACTGGCTGAGGCCGGCGCCCAGGTTGAGGATGGCGACCGCGCTGGCGATATGACGGGGCGCGAGCAGCGGCATGATCGCGGAGAGCGGTACGAACGCCCCGAGGGCCAGCCCGTAGACGACGGCGACGGCGAGCGTGACGCCGAAGCTGGGGCCGACCGCCTCGGGCACGTAGTAGAGCGCGAGCACGGTCACGAAACAGCCGAGCCCGCCCACCCATGCGACGGTGTTGACGCCGCCGATCCAGTCCGCGACGTAGCCGGAGAGGAGGTTGGCCACGACATTGGCCAGCAGCATCGTGCCCCAGATGGTCTGCCACTGCGCTGTGGAGAAGCCGACCTCGTTGATCATATGGGTCGTCAGGAAGACCACGAAGGCGTAGAAGGACAGGGTATTGATCAGTCGGACCACGCCTCCGACGCCCACGCGGGGGTGCGTCTTGACGATGGTGAGCGCCTTGACCATCTGGGACATGGAGTCCTTCATCGATGCCGGAGGCCCCTTGGTGACCCGGGCCCGGACGAGGAAGAGCACCAGCGCGCCGCCGGCGGCGACGAAGGCGAGGGAGAGCCAGAGGGTGGCCATCTCGCCGATGACGGGGATGACCGCGCCCGCGAAGTAGGAGCTGATGACGCCGAGTCCGGCGGTGGAGGCGAACCAGTACCAGCTGACGGCACGGCTGAGTTTCTCGCTCGGGGTCTCCATGGCGATCCAGACCAGGAAGCCGTAGGCGAAGAAGGGGTAGCCCAGGCCCCGGATGCCGAACGTCAGCAGCATCAGCGGGTAGCTTTCGGCGGCCACGCCGACGGTCAGGAAGAGGACCTCAAAGACGCCCCAGATCCCCAGGCCCAGCAGCATCACCCGACGGGGGCCCCAGGCTTCGGCGAGCGCGCCGGAGAGCCAGGCCGCGACGGCGACGACGAAGCCGTAGACGCTCCACAGCAGGGCGACCTCGCTGCCGGAGAACCCGCGCGACTCCAGATAGGGCGAGAGGAATCCGACTTCGATGCCGTCGCCGACCATGAAGAGCATGACGGCGAGGTAGCCGAAGGCGAGCGGGCGGACGATCCCCTGCCGTTCGAGCAGTCCGGGGCGGGGCACGGCGGCGTCGGCCGCGGTATGAGGCGAGGTGGGCATGTGTCCTCCGGCGTACACAACAGACGCGTGAACATCTGATCAAAATTCGAACCAAAGTGCATGTAATATGAGTGGCGCCTCTGCGGGTGTCAACCCTTGGCCGGGGTGCGCGTTCTCCGGTCCGCCGGGCCTTGACCGGCGGAGGGCGGCGAGGACAGGATCCGAACGGAGGATCAATGGAGAGAACAAATGGTCAGAAGCAACCGCCGCTGGGCAAGATCGCGCGGCTGTACTACGAGCATGGTCTGACTCACCAGGAGATCGCCGATCTCTGTGGGCTGTCCCGGATCAAGGTCACCCGGCTGCTGGCGCAGGCCCGCCTGGTCGGGATCGTCGAGATCACGGTGCACAGCGACGACCATTTGTTCGTGGGCCTGGAATCGGCCCTCGGACACGCCTATCCGCTCCGCCAGGCGTGGGTGGGCCCCGCGTTCGAGGACGAGGGCCGCGCGCTCCACTCCCTGGGGGCGGTGGCCGCCGACTGCGTCACCGCCTTCCTGACGGAGGGCACCACCGTCGCCGTGGGCCTGTCGGGGTCCGTCGCCGCGATCCCCGGGCATCTGCGGGAGGCGACCGGGCTGGATCTGAGCATCGTCCCGCTCACCGGGAGCAAGGGCGGCGTCTCCCGCGCGGCCAGCCCCCATGAGCTGGCCCTCTCCTTCGCCGCCGCCGTGGACGGGCGGGCCTACCACCTGCCCGCTCCGCTGCTCGCGCGCAACGCGCAGGCCGCACGGGTGTGGCGGGAGGACCCGACGGTCCAGGAGACACTGGAGCGGGCCGTATCGGCGGATGTGCTGATCGCCGGCGTCGGCGGCACCGCCGCCGACGCCGGACTGCTCGTCCAGGGTCTGAGCGCCGCGGAACTTGCGGGCATCCGGGAGCGGGGCGCGGTCGGCGACATCTCCGGGCGCTTTTTCGACGCGGACGGCGCCGCCGTGCCGGGTGAGGTGGACGAGCGGCTCATCGGGCTGAGCCTGGAGCAGTTGCGGGCGGTCCCCGTCCGCATCGGCGTGGCGCGCGGGGCCGACAAGCGGCGGGCCCTGGCGGTCGCGCTGCGCCACGGCCTGATCAATGTGCTGGTGACCGATGTCAGCACCGCCGAGGCGCTGCTGGCCGACGCCGACGCCCCCGAGGGGGCCCCTTCATGAGCCGCCGCCGGGAGTTCCGCGGCGACGCCCTCAGAGGCATCCGAGCGACGCTACGAAAGGACACGATGTGAAGCCCGTACAAACGCGCGAGGAGCTGTGTGAGCAACTGGCCGAGGTGGGCCGGCTCGCCGTGGAGCGCGGACTGGTGCTCGCCAGCGGCGGGAATCTGTCGGCGCGGCTGCCCGGCTCCGACGAGTACGTGGTCACCGGCGCGGGGACCTGGCTGGACCGTCTGGAGGTCGCGGACTTCACCGTGATGAACCTCGCCGGGGAGCGGACCGGGGGCGCGGAGCGGCCGTCCAGCGAGTGGAAGCTGCACCAGCGGGCGTACCAGGTGCGGCCGGATGTGAACTGCGTGGTCCATCTGCACCCGCAGCACGCGGTGCTGCTCGACGCCATCGGCGAGCCGATACGGCTGATCTCCCTCGACCACGCCTACTACGTCCGCTCCATCGGCACGGTGCCGTACCACCCCAACGGGTCGGACGAACTCGCCGACGCCTCGGCCGAGCAGGCGCTGACGCACGACTGCGTCGTCCTGTCCCACCACGGCAGTTCCTCGCTGGGCGCGGATGTGGGCATGGCATTCCGTCGCGCGATGAACCTGGAGGAGGCCGCCGTGGCGACCTATCGCGCGCTGACGCTGGGCAACGCGACCGCCGCTTTCCCGTCCTCGGCCCTGGCCACGCTGCACCACGCGTGACCTCTCCTTCATCCCTCCGCACAGACTGTGGGCGGGCCCCATTGGGGCCCGCCCACAGTCTGTGCGGAGGGATGTTCAGGAGGCCAGTTCCCTCGCGTTGGCCACCGCGGCGGGCTCCGCGCCCGTCGCCCAGGCCCGCAGCGCCTCTTCGGCGATGCGGGAGTGCTCGATGACCACATCGTCGGACGCGCCGCCGATATGCGGGGTGAGGGTGACGTTGTCGAGCCGGAACAGCTCGTGGTCGGCGGGCGGCGGCTCGGCCCAGAAGACGTCGAGGCCCGCCCCGGCGATCCGCTTCTCACGCAGGGCCGACAGCAGCGCCGTCTCGTCCACGACGGCGGCCCGCCCCGCGTTGACGACATAGGCGTCGGGACGCATCAGGGCGATCTCGGGCGCCCCGATCAGCCCCACCGTCGCGTCGTTGAGGGGCACATGAACGGTGATGACGTCGGCGCGGCGCATGAGTTCGTCCAGGGCGACGATCTCGGCGTCGACGCCCAGCGCGCCCGGCTCCAGATAGGGGTCGTAGACCAGGACGTCCATGCCGAACGCCAGCGCCCGGCGCAGCACCCGGCGGCCGATCGCGCCACCGCCGACGATGCCCAGGGTCCGGCCGCCCAGACCGATCCCGCGGAACCGGGCGTACGGCTCGAAGACGTCGTCCGCCGTCCAGTTGCCCGCGCGCGTCCACCGCTCGGCGGCGCTGGTGTGACGGACGGTGGAGAGGATCAGGGTGAAGGCCAGATCGGCGGTGATCTCCGCGTTGCGCGCCGGAGTGGTGGCCACCGGTATGCCCCGGCGGGTGCAGGCGGCGAGATCGACGTTGACCGGGCTGGCCCGGCAGGTGACCACGAACTTCAGCGCCGGAGCGGCGTCCAGGGCCGCCTGGTCGACCCGGTCGACCTCGCAGACCACCGCGTCGGCCGCCGCGAGCCAGTCGGCGAGCCGGGGCCGGGCAAGGGAGTCGCCCGCCATGGACGGCTCCACGGTCTCGATATCGAAGAGATCTGCCAGCCGCGCGGCGGCGGCGGGATCGAACGGCGCGGTGATGAGCAGCCGCGGTCGCGGCGACGCACTGGTCACAGGGTTTCCCATCCATCGGCGTCGTACGCCGACTCAGCCTTGTCAGAGGTGTCAGTGAGGTCAGAGAGGTCAGAGGTGCTGGAGGTGTTTGTGGCAGGGGAGACGGACGGCGGGGCCTCGGCCTCGGTGCGCAGTTCCCGCAGCGCGGGCCAGACGGGTCGCAGCGCGTCCCGGGCGGCGGCGAACACCCGCGCCTGCCGGTCGTACGGTTCCCGCAGGGCGGGGTCGGGGCGGAAGGCGTCCGTGGGGCGGGCCAGCGCCGTGAGCGCTGCGTCGAGGTCCTCGGCCACCCCGCCGGTCACCATGGCGAGGGCAGCCACGCCCCGGGCTCCCAGCTCGGGCGCAGTGGAGCGCACCACGGGCTCGCCGGTGACATCGGCGAGCACCTGACAGAGCAGATCCGAGGAGGCCGAGCCGCCCGCGATCCGCAGCACCCGCCCGGGAACGGGCGCGCCGAGGCACTCGCGCAGGGTGAGGGCGATGCCCTCATAGACGGCCCGCAGCAATTGCCCAGCCGTGGTGCTGACGCTCATCCCCACCCAAGACGCGGAGGCCACGCTGTCGATGAAGGGGGCACGTTCCCCGCTGGGCGAGCCGTAGGGGAGATAGACGACACCGCCCGCGCCGGGGCCCGCGGTGCGCGCGAGCTGCTCCACCTCGGGCCAGTCGCTGTCGTCCAGCCCGGTTACCCGGCGCACCCAGTCGAGGTTGGGCGCGCCCGTCATGGGGGCGAGGCAGGCGAGGGCCTGTCCGTCCAGGCCAGTCGCCAGGGTGATCTGGCCCTGGGCGCGGCGATCCCGGCTGTCGCGGTGCACGGTGGCGGTGAACGCGGTGGTGCCCACGATGAGGTAGGCGTCGCCCGGCCGGACCGCCCCGAGGCCGACCCCGCCTGCGGCGGCGTCGACCAGGCCGGCGGAGACCGGGACGCCGACCGGCAGACCGGTGGCAGCGGCGGCCTCGGCGGTGATGCGGCCCGCCGGGGACGCGGGAGGCAGCACCGGGGCGAGCAGCCGGCGGAAGCGCTGGTGCCCCAGCCCTTCGATCAGGGCGTCGGAGTACTTCCCGGCGGCCACGTCGAGATAGGTGCGGGATGCCTCGGAGGCGTCGGTGGCGACCTCGCCCGTGAGCCGGAAGCGGATCCAGTCCTTGCAGTTGAGGTGGTGGGCGGCCTGTGCGAGCCGCTCGGGGTAGTCCGCCTCCAGCTGTTCCAGGAGCACCGGCAGCGCTCCGGGAAACAGGGACGAGCCGGTGACATCGTGGACCAGCCTGCCCCGGCCGTCGGCCTCCCAGCGCGCGCCCCGGTCGGCGGCGGTGCCGTCCATCCAAATCCGCGCGGGGCCGCAGGGGTGGCCGTCGGCGTCCACGAGCCACGCGCCGTCGCCCTGTCCGGTGACCCCGACGGCGGCGATCTCGACGCTGTCGCCCGCCTGCCGGACCGCCGAGCGGACGGTGTCGCGGACGGCGGACCACACCTCGTCCATATCCTGTTCGACTCGGTCGCCGTGGTGTGTCACCCCCAGCGGCGCGCGCGCCCAGCCGAGTTGCCCGCCGTCCCGCGCAAGGATGACGGCCTTGACCGCGGTGGTGCCCGCGTCGATACCGACCACTGCCTGCCGAGCCACTGATGAACCTCCCGCAACCGCATTTATGAACATTGGTTCATCGAACGATCTAAAGTGCAGCAAATTTAGGCGGGCGGACTGCCGCAGTCAACCGCCCCCGCCCCGGCAGACCCAGCCGGCCCCTTCGGCAGGTCCGGGCGGCGGCGCCCAGGCCCGGGCATGCCGAAGGACCCCGCCCCGGGGGCGAGGTCCTCGCGTGCGGCTCAGTTCAAGGGGCAGGGCGCTCGGGGCCCAGCAGTTCCTGGCCGCGTTCAGCGGCATCTCACCCCACTTCCGACCACGCCGCCACCTGATGACCGCCGCCCACTACCGCACCGAGATGACCACCCGCTTCGCCATCTGGGACCAGGTCACCGGCGCGACCGCCCTGCCTGCCGCCGCCTGAGCACCGAGCCGGAACCCGACCCCACCACACCCGACACACCGTCAGGGTCCGGGTGGTGTACGGCATGCGGAGCGATCCGCTGCGCGAGGCGCACGATGCGCTCCAGCGCCTCATCCGCCTGCGCCACGTTGGGCGCCGGCGGGCTGGTCAGTGCCTCCGTCAGTTCCGCCAGGCACTCCCGGCCGGTGGCGGTGCGTCCCACTTCGTCGGGGAGGTGGTACCAGCCGTGATGGCGGGAGTGCGGCACCAGCGCGGTGCGGATCACGTCCCGGCAGGTGGCGTTCAGGTCGTGCAGGAGGCCGTAGGCGATGTACTGCTGGCCCCTCGCCAGGCGCTTGCGGAGCATCGCGTGCAGCACCATCGCCTGAACCAGCAGATGGCCGCAGTCCGTCGGCGCTTGTGCCGCGCGAGCCAGTTCCTGCGCCGTCCGCGCCTGGGTGTCCGCGTCGGCCGTGTCTTCGGAGCCGGGGCCCTGCCACAGCAGCCGGGGGCCGATCCTGCGGCGCAGCGCCCCGACCGCGCTGGCCGGACACAGGTACAGATCGAGCTGTAGCAGGTGGCCGTCGTGCGGCAGCAGGTAGACGAACCCGGCGCCGCCCAGGTTGCCGACGATGGTGTCGCGCCAGCCGGGCAGCAGGGTGCCGAAGGTGGTGGACATCAGCGCGTCCAGGCAGCCCATGAGGGCGGGCAGCGTCTCGTCGCGGACGGCGACGACCAGGTCGACGTCGGAGTGCCGGTCTGCGGTGCCGGAGGCAAGCGACCCGCGAACCAGGAGGTGCGTGACGGCGGTGGTGGCCGACAAGGCGTGGACAAGGTCGCCCAGGACGGCGAGCTGTACCGGCCGGTGGGCCTGCGCCAGCTCTTCCAGGGGGGCAGCTCGGTGGGCGGAAGTACCGGGGTGGGCATGCGGTGTCCTCTCGGGTGAAGGGATCGGGGCGGGTTCAGGGACGGACGAGCAGGTACGCCTTTGCCGCCCGCCACCGGTTCGCATCGGGGTGCGCGCGGCGGCCGGCGTGGAGTCCGGCGATCAGGTCGTACGCGCCGCCCTCGGGCAGGGCGTAGGTGTAGAAGGCGCGCAGCAGGGTCTGTTCGGCCGCGTCGGGGAAGCCGAGATCCACGAGCTGTCCGGCACGGGCCAGCAGCCCGGCCCGGTCTGCCGCCGTCATCTGAGGCAGGTCGGCCGCGTCTGTGTCGTGCAGGTGCGGACGGGCGGCCAGGGCCTGGTAGGCGTCGTCCGCGTAGACATCGGCGATCAGGTGGAGCCGGTCGGGGCCCGTGGTGTTGCACACCCCGTGGGCGCGGGAGGGCGTCAGTCGCCACAGGGATCCGGCCGCCAGGTGGACCCGGGCCCCGGCGGTGATCAGGACGGCGGAGGGGTTGGTGACGAGCGGGATGTGCAGGCGGTGGCGGCCCCTCTCGCGCAGCTCGGCGTAGTCGCGGTGTTCCCAGAGGTAGGAGTGCGGCTCCAGGCGGGCGAGGCGTACGTACATGAAGTCGAGCCCCAGCAAGTCGAGGAACCGTGCGGTGGCCGGCATCTCCTCCAGCAGGGAGGTGGGCCGGGGACGGCCGTCGCCGATCACAACGTCGTGCGGGTCACCGGAGTGGTTCAGCAGCGACGTGGTCCACCAGCCGCCGGACTGGTAGTCGCCGTACGCGACGACACCGCGCGTGGGCGCCCCCAGCGCCTCCGCCCGCATCTGCTCGACAGCGGACTCCTCCAGGTCGGCCAGCCGGGCGACCTGGTCGAGCACCTCCGCCCGCCCGGGGCCAGCCTGCTCCGGCGTGGCGGCTGCGGGGAGTGTGGTCACCATCGGGTCCTCCTGACACATCGTGGGACGCGGCCCTGGCGGGCAGCTGTGCAAGAACACCGCAGGCGCGAACTGCCCGACAGAGAGCAGGCGTTGCCGCCCGTTGCGGGTCGTTGCCGCCCGTTGCCGTTCACCGCCGGTGGCCTTCCCCCGCCCGCCGGGAGCCGGAAGACTGGTGGTGCCCGCGCCCGCGAAAGGGGTGGTCCGTGACCATTGACGCAGCCGAACGCCACCCGCTGGCTTACCTGCTGGCCGTACGTGGAACGAAGGCGAAGGCGTACCTGCTCCGTGTTGCCGACCAGCACCAGCGCATGGGTATGGGCAGATGGCGTACCGCCAGGCACCGAGGACCGGCTCAGCCCGCCTGACGTCCATGCTCCACACCCGCGCCTGCCGGGCCCACGCGCACGCCGGCGACACCCGGGCCGCCGACCGGTCCGCCAACGCCGCCCTGGACGCCTACGAGAACGCCGGTCCCATCGAGGACGACCTCCCTTGCGTCTACTGGTACAACCTCGGCGAGACCCACCAGCTCCTCGGCAGCTCCGCCCTCAATCTCGGCAACCCCAAACGGGCCCTCGCCCACTTCCTGGAAGCCTCCGACGCCCACACCAGCCAGGAGGCGTACCAGGCGGCTGCTTTCCCCCGCGGCCACTCCATCTACCTGGCCCGGCTCGCCGAAGCCCACCTCAGCCTGGGCGACGTCGACGCCGCCGTGGCCACCGCGCACGACGCCGTCGACCGGATGGGAGGCGTCACCTCCGCATGCGGCACCCACACACTCGAGGACCTCCGCAAGAAACTCGTACGCCGCCGCGGAATCCCCGTCGTCACCGACTTCCTGGACTACACCGGCACCGGGTGAGCGCCCAGGACCACCGCCGGTCAGTTCGGCAGGGCTACGGGGCCGGTTGTGCGGCCACTTGTTGGCGGCGCCGACAACGCGTACACCGGGTACGGCACGGCGGTTCCGTCCTCGGTGTGCCGGTCGGATGTGTCGGCGCGGGTGAACCCGGCCTTGGTCAGGACGCGACCGGAGGCCGGGTTGTCGGGGTGGTGCATGGCCTCCAGCCGGTTCAACCCGGCGGAGGTGAAGGCAAGGACGACGACCTGTTGGGCGGCATGGGTGGTGTAGCCGTTGCCCCAGGTGTCCTCGCGGAGGATGTAGCTGATGGTGCCCATGGAGGGGGATCGTCGCCGCAGGGCGATCAGGCCGATCAGCTCTTCCTTGTTGAGGATGCCCCGACTCCACTGACCAGGCGGCCTCCCGGCGGATAGCCTGCGCGGCGATCCGCCGGGAGGCCGCGGCGAAGAACCGGCGACGACCTGACAGTGAGCGCCGTGGCGGCCGCCTCCGTCACAGGCGAAGGACGACCAGGGCGGTGTCGTCGGAGCCGCCGGCAGGTGGGGTCAGGTCGGCCAGGAGTATGTCGGCGAGCGTGTCGGGGTCGGTGGCCTGGTGGCGGGCGAGAGAGGCGGCAAGCCTGGTCAGGCCGACATCGATGTCCTCATGGCGGCGTTCGATCAGCCCGTCGGTATACAGCACAAGGGTGGCCCCCTCGGTGAACACGGCCTCGGCCTGGGGGCGGCGGGGGCTGTGTTCGGGGCGGGCGCCGAGCGGGGGGTCGGTGGCCTGGTCGAGGAAGTCCACGGTGCCGTCGGGGTACAGCAGGGCCGGTGGAGGATGGCCGGCGTTGCTGTAGGCGATGGTGCGGTTGGTGCCGTCGACGACGCACAGAACCGCGGTGGCCGACTCCGCGCCGTCGACCGATCGGGCGTACAGACCGAGAGTGTCCAGGGCCTGGGCCGGGCCGTCGGTGACAAGGGAAGCCGCGGTGAGAGCGCTGCGCAGCTGGCCCATGACGCCGGCGGCGGCCAGCCCCTGGCCGACGACGTCGCCGACGGCCACCGCGATACGGCCGTCAGGGAGCTCGACGAGTTCGTACCAGTCCCCGCACACGTTCAGCACCCCGGCCGCGGGGCGGTAGCGCACCGCTGCGCGGTGATGCCTCAAAGGCACAGGGGCGGGCAGCATCGCCTCCTGCAGGCTCAGGGCGACCTCGCGTTCGCGGGCGTGCGCCTCACGCAGCCGCTCGTTGACCTCCTGCAGCTCCCGGGCCCGGGTGTACAGCTCGGCTTCCAGCACTGTCGCCCGGTCTTTGCCACCTCGGCTACGGATGAGCTCGGTGATGTCCTCCTCCCGGTGCAGCAGCAGCGCCACCCGCCCGTCCGGGCCGAAGACGGGGACGTTGACCGGACTCCAATACCGCTCCTCCCACACCCCGGGCCGGTCCGGGTACTCCACGTCATAGCGGTGAAGCGTCATGGCATCGCGCTGCCCGGTGGCAGCCACCCACCGCAGCGATGCCTGCAGCTTGCGCATGCCGGTCACCGCGGGGTCCTTGGGGTCGTCGGGAAAGGCGTCAGACAGGTAGCGGCCCACCACCTGGTCACGGGTACGCCCCATGCCGCTCAGGAACGCCTCATTGACGTCGACGTACACCAGGTCTGCGGTGAACAGGGCCACTGCGCTCGGCAGCGCCTGGAAGACAGCCTCGTAGTCGATCCCATGTGTGTTCACGATGCCACCTGTCAGCGACGCTGTGTCGATCAGTGCCCTGTCACGATATGTACCAGCGTGGCTCCAGAGAGGGCGGCACACCTGTGTCGCAGAAATCTACGACCCGTCCGGACACGGACCAGCCGACCTCGCCAAACCCCTCCGTTTGAATTCTGAGCTGGGCAAACACCGAAACACCACGGGTCGCCATGTCATGAACAACTCAGAAACAGGCATTTTGACGGGAGGCCACGCGACGCCCCATTCGGCGAGCTGAGCGCGCGTCCACGCGCCCTGGCTGTGCGAGCGGCTTCGATCTCTTCAGGTGACGGCAGCCGCCCTCGGGCTGGAATGGGCTGCATGACGCAACCGCCGGGAAGGACGAGCAGGAGCAGCGAGCCGTACGACGCGGACGCGTACGGGGAAGAGCTGGCCCGCATCAGTCGGCACCAGCGTGAGGCCACGGGTGTCCGGAGGGCGCCCCGAAGAGGTTGTTCGCTCTGCCACCGCGCGGTTCGGAAGGCCGTCGGGGTCTTGGAGTGGCCACGGCCCGCCATTGGTTAACGTGCGCTGCCATGTCAGGGGTGGGCAGCGGGAAGGGGCTCTGTGAGGCGGTCCGGCCGGGTGTAGAGGGCCCGTACGAGGCGGGCGCGGTTCTGGACGCACTGGGCGGTGCCTTTGAGTGGTGCGGTCAGGCGTCGGTCGGCTTCGCGGAGGACGACTTCGGCGAGGGCACCGCAGCCGTCGTTCTTGGGCAGTGCGGCTGCGTGGCGCCGGACGTCGGAGGCGACTGCGCGGGCGTGTCCGGTGAGCTGGAGGGCGATTTGCTCGTAGTCGCGGGGTTCGAGGCTCGGGTTGGTCCATGCGAGGACGGCGGTGACGAGCGCTTCGTGCGGGGCGCGGTCCAGGGGGAGTTCGGCCTCGATCAGGCCGTGGGGGTCGTGGAGCACGACGTGCGTGTCGCTCATCGTGCGCCCGCCGCGTCGTCGTCCTGGTCGTAATCACCGGTGCCGGCGTCCGGGGCCTGGACGGCGGGAAAGCGGGCGTAGCCGCGGTCGAGCGGGAGGTGTGTGTCGAGGGTGCCGGTCGGGTCGTAGACAGTGCGGAGGCGCTGCTCCGTGTCTCGTGTTTCGGTGAGGAGAAGCTGGGTGCGGTGGGTGTCGGGCACGGGTCTGTCTCCCCCAAGGGCGGGCTGTCGGCGTCTTGCTTCCATCCAACCGCGCGGGCCGGGGTGGGGTGCATAGCGAAGTCGCGGATTCTGCCCACCGCTCCCCTAGCGACTTGACTGTCCGTTGACTCTCGGCGGGGCGGGACTGGGCTCTACCGTGAGGGGATGGCACGTGCACGGAACGAGGCGTTCGTCGCCTGGATGGAGCGCGAGGGGTGGTCGGCGCCGGCGCTCGCGAAGGAGTTGGACGCCGTCGTACGGCGGCTGACGCGGAGGACCGGGCCGGGGCGGGGGCTGTCGGAGATCACGGTGCACAAGTGGCGTTCCGGTGCGACGTCCTGGCCTCAGGAGAAGTACCGGATCGCGCTGGAGCAGGTCAGCGGACTGATGGTGGCGGCTTTAGGGTTCGCTCCGCCCGACCGTCGCAAGAAGCCCGCGCCCGTGGAGGATCCCGTGCACCGCCGTTCCTTCCTCGCGCCGGCGACCGGCTCGGCGGGCGCCGCGGTTCTCGGCCCGTCGGCGGCAGGGGCCGGCAGCGGTGACGTGCTGCGGCTGCGGCAGCAGCTCGACACTCTCATGGTGCTGGACGACTCCCGGGGCGGCCACGACACCCTGGAGCGGGCCGCGCTCGTCGGCGCGAGGGAAGCCGTTGCTCTCCAGGAGAAGCCGGCCACCCAGCGCACCCGGCAGCGGCTTTTCTCCCTCGCGGCCGACTACACCGCGACCGCGGCCTGGTCGTGCGTGGACGCCCGCGAGAGCGCCCGCGCCCAGCCTCTGCACGAGCGGGCCCTGCATCTGGCCGGGCTGGCGCAGGATCCGGTCGCGACGATGCGCGTGTGGAACTCGGTGGCGATCCTGGCCCACCAGCGCGGCGCTCACGCCGAGGCCCTCGCGGCCGGCCAGGCCGCCCGGGCCACGGCCGTCGCCCACCGCGACCCGCTGTTCGCCAGCCTCGCGCACGCGCGGATCGCCATCGCCCACGCCCACCTCGGCGACCACCGGCCCGCCCTGCGCTCCCTCGAACACGCCGAGAAGGCGCTCGCCAAGGCCGCCCCGGCCCGCCTGCGGCCAAGCTGGATCGCGTTCTACGGCCGGGCCGAGCTCCACGCCGTCACCTCGATCGTCCACGACCGCCTCGGCAACTCCCCCGCCGCCGAGGCCGCCTCCCACCACGCGCTCACGGCCCTGCCCGATGTGTTCGCCCGCAACAGGGCGTTCGCCACCGCCCGGCTCGCGCTCGCCCAGCTCCACCAGGGCGACCTCGACCAGGCAGCCGCCACCACCGCTGGCATCTTCCCGCTCCTGGGCGGCGCCGCCCTGCCCGGACGGCTGCGGACCCTGCTCGGCGACTTCTACCGCGACCTGATCACCACAGCCCCGGACGCACCTGTCACCCGGGAGTGGAGCAACCGCTACCGCACCGACTGGAGCCGCACATGACCGCCATCAGCCGCTACGGCCACACGGATCTGCCCGCGATCCGGCAGATACTCCTCGACGTCCACGCCGACGCCTACGCCACCGAGATGGACGATCCCTTCCACCAGACGGAGAAGTTTGTCTGGTTCGTCGACCACTGGGGCGCCAGGCCCTCCTTCGACTGCGTCATCGCCTTCGACGCCGGCCAGCCTGCGGGCTTCGCTTACGGCGCCACCGCCGCCCTCGGCCGCGAAACCTGGCGCGGACACCTCTCCCCCACCCCCACCTCGAACGACACGTTCGCCCTGTCCGAGCTGATGGTCCGCCCGAAGTGGCGTGGCACCGGCCTCGCCCAGCAACTCCACGACACCCTCCTCGCCCCCCGGCCCGAGCAGCTGACTACCCTCCTCGTCGACACCACACACCCCCGCGTCCAGGCCCTCTACGAAACGTGGGGCTACCGCAAGATCGGCGAACGCCAGCCCTTCCCCGACTCCCCGCTCTACGCCGTCATGCTCCGCGGCCTTCCCAGCGCGTAGGCCGAGTACGCGTCGACGGCCGGGGACGTCTTCGGGTCGCCTTCCTGGCGGACCTTGTCCCAGTGGCGGGCCAGCTGCCGCAGGGGTGTGGCCGGCGCCCTCGAACACCACCGTAAGGCCCGTCAGATCACCGGTCTCGCCGTGCTGGTCGACGTGGTCGATACGGCGCTTCAGTTCGGCCCGGAGGCCGACCAGGGCGTCGTGGATGTCGGCGATGTCGCGGCGGTACGTGACCGTCGGCAGGGTGCGCGCCCACCGCTGGGAGATTCGCTTGGTGTCGAGGACCAGGGCGCTGCCCGCCGGTGGTGGCCTTTCACGAGCGAGGAGCTGCGGTTTCCCGTGATTGATCAGACGACGCAGGCGAGCGGCACGTAGCCCTTGACACCTCGGTAGGTGATGTAGGACCACCGGTTGTCGTCCTTCCAGCCGCAGAGCGAGTAGGCGGCGGCCAGTTTCACGCCGCACGTCACGTACCTCGCCTTCGCACCCTTGGGTAGCAGGCCGAGGCCGTGGAATTCACCGTGGGCGACTTGCGGATCTTGACGTTCTCGTGGGCCTTGGCCGGGTCGATGACGCACCCGGCAGCCGCCTGCATGGCTGTGAGGCTGTCTGCCGCCCCGGCGGCCGAGGCGGTGCCGCCGCCCACAAGGATCAGGCCCGCCGCAGCGGTGCCTGCGATCACGGGCGCCAGCTCCTTTGTCTTCAGCAACAGTTCCCCAATTTCCGGTCCTGGACATTGATCATTTCGACCCATGCAGTCCGACGGCGGGGATGACCAGGCGTCACGGGGCGAGGCCTTCCGGCCCCAGCGGTGGGCGGACGTGATGCGCGGCCGCGGCCTTCTTGTACATGGGATGAAGTCGCCGAGCAGGCTCGCGGTCTTCCCCAGCCGTTCTTGCACCTCGCGCAGCCGCTTCACCTCTGCAGTGCCGATCTCGTCCTCGCTGGCCACCGACAGCAATTCCGCGATGAGCCCGGCGGTCTGCACGGCCGGGAGCACGACGCGGGCACGGTGCGCGGCGGGTCGTCCCGCCGTGCGTCTGCGGACAGGACGGTGAGCGTGTCCTCCAGGCCGGGCGGCCATCGCAAACAGCACGGCCACCGCCGCGTCGCGCTGCCTGGGCAGCAAGGGCGGCCAGGGGCAGGTACCGATCGCGAGCGTCACGAAGGTGATACCGCCTACGTGATCCTCAAGGACCACCCACTCAAGGAGAAGCAGGACGGACCGCAGGTCACGGCGGATGCCACCGCCGCACAGGAGTCCGGTTCGCTCAGCGAGTCCACCACTCCGCTCCGCGAAGGCCAGCGTCTTACCCAGCGCCAGCTCCTGGAACTGCTCCTGCTCCAGTCCGGCAACAACGTCGCCCGGATGCTGGCTCGTTGGGACGCGGGAAGCCAGGAGGCTTTCGTCGCGAAGATGAACCGCACCGCCGCGGATCTCGGCATGACCCGTACGGCCTACACCGGGGCCAGCGGTTTCGAGGCCACCACCAAGAGCACTGCAGATGACCAGCTCAAGCTCGCCCGCCAGGCCATGCAGGAGCCGGTCCTGCGCGCGGTGGTTGCCATGCGCAGCACAACCACCCTCGGCGTGCCCGGCACCGTCACAAACACCAACCGACTGTTGGAGAAGCCTGCAGTGATCGGCCTCAAGACCGGATCGAGCACTCCGGCCGGCGGCAACCTCATGTGGGCCGCCGAGGTGAAGACGGCGACGAAGCAGTACCTCGTGCTCGGTGTGGTAATGGGCCAGCGCGCCAACACCACGCCCACGGAAGGCCCCATAGCCGCCCTGAGCAAGAGTGCTGATCGACGCCGTGCAGAACGGCCGTCCCACCGCCCTTGGCACCAGCGAAGGGGCGGCGGCACGACCTCGGTGCTGGAGAGGAACCGGACCGAGGCCGGGCGCCGGAGCGGTAAAGGCCCCTGGCAGCGCGGGCGGCGGATCGCCGTGCCCGCCGTACTGTCCGCGGCCGTCATGCCAGGGCACGCCTGGGTGCCGAACGGATTGGGCAACTTCGGAAGCCTGCTGGGGACCTTCCTGCCCTGGCTCGGGGTGAGCGCGCCCATACTGCTGGTCCTGGCCGTGCTACGGCGGTCCGCGACCGCCACCGTCGCCGTACTGCTTTCGGCCGTCATCTGGTGCTCGCTGTTCGGCGCCACCCTCGCGGACAAGCGCTCCGGTGGCGGCAATCTGACCGTGGTCAGCCATAACGTCCACAACCAGAACCCCGACCCGGGCGGCACCGCCCGCAGCCTCGCCGCCTCGGGCGCCGACCTGGTCTCCCTGGAGGAACTGACGTCGCACACGGCACCGGTGTACGAGCGTGCGCTGGCCAGCGCCTACCCGTACCACGCGGTGCGGGAATCGGCCGGACTATGGAGCAAGTACCCGCTGCACAACGTGTCCCCGGTCGCGATCATGCCGTGGACCCGTGCGCTGCGCGCCACCGTCGACACCCCGAAGGGACCACTCGCCGTGTGCACCGCCCACCTTGCGTCGGTACGAGTGCACCTGACCACGGGCTTCGGCACGGACCGGCGCAACGAAGCGGCCACGAAGCTCGCCGACGCCGTACGGGCCGAGTCGCTGCCCCGGGTCGTGATGGTGGGTGACTTCAACGGCACGACCGACGACACGGCGCTGCGCCCGCTGACCGCACAGCTGCAATCGGCTCAGGAAGCGGCGGGCGACGGTTTCGGGTTCAGCTGGCCCGCTGCGTTCCCGGTGGCGCGGATCGACCAGATCCTCGTCAAGGGCTTCACCCCGGTCTCGGCCCGAACGCTGCCGCGCACCGGAAGCGACCACCTGCCCGTAGCAGCCGCCTTGCGCCTGTGACGGCGGTGTGATTTTCATCGATCACTGGCGTGGTTACTCGGTGGCATCTGGCGAACGGCGGGGGCAGTGGCCGATGCAGCATGCGAGCTGGCCGACACGGTGACGCCGGGGACCTGGAGCACGGGCGCGGTCGAGGACGCCGCCTACGCCATCGACACACTCGCCGAGGCCCTCGCCGCGAACCTGACGACAGTGCCAGACGGACCCCCTCTCGCCAGGGCGGATGAGGTTTCGGCAGTCGCGGTGCCAGGGACGTCTGTCCAAAGCCGTCGGACGTGTCAGTCGGCAGGCGGGAGGCGGAGCGTGGCGACGGCCCCGCCGTCGGGCGCCTTGGCGAAGGACAGCGACGCCCCGATGAGCCGGGCCTGGCCGAGCGCGATGGTCAGTCCGAGGCCGTGGCCCCGGCCGCGTTCGGACGCGCCGGTGCGGAACCGTTGGGGTCCGTCGGCGAGCAGCTGGCGGGGGAAGCCCGGGCCGTGGTCCCGTACGGTAACGCAGGTCCCCGCCACGTCGACCTCGACGGGTGCGCGACCGTGCCGGTGGGCGTTGACGACCAGGTTGGTGACGATCCTGTCGAGCCGACGCGGGTCGGTCTGGGTGGTCAGGGCGCCGGACGTGGTGAGCCGTGTCTGCAGCCCGGTGCGCCGTACGGATTCCGTCACCAGCTCGCCGAGCGGTACCGGCTGGGTGTCCGCCTGTTCGGCGCCCGCGTCGAGCCGGGAGATCTCCAGCAGGTTCTCCACCAGGGTCCGCAGCACCCCCACCCGGTCCCTGACCAGATCCGTGGCCTCCCCCTCGGGGAGCAGCCCGCTGGCGGTGACCAGACCCATCAGCGGGGTGCGCAGTTCGTGGGCGACGTCGGCGGTGAAGTGCTGCTCGGCCAGGAGCCGCCCGAGCAGGCTGTCGGCCATCGAATCGACGGTGGCGGAGATCTCGGCGATCTCGTCGCTGCCGCAGCTGGCCCCGGTCCTGGCGGCCAGGTCACCGGCCGTGATCCGGCGTGCGGTCCGTGCCACCCGCCGAAGCCTGCGGTTGGGCAGTTCTGCGGCGAGCGCCAACAGCGGTATGACGATGGCCAGCGCGAGCAGGGTCTTCGCGTATGCGCAGGCATGTGCAGCGCTGAGCGGCCCTAGGACGGGGCCTGTGGACTATTCGTGGACAGGATCTTGGAGCGTCTGCCCAGGTCAAAGCAGCTGCCTCGGACGTGGGCACAGCCCGGCGTGCCAGTCCCGCTCCAGATCCGCTGCGTCGAATACGCTGCGAAGACGTCCAACCTGACGTCCTTGATATTGCGTACACACAACGGACTGCCGCGCGGCGGCGGCTCTTCACGTCGGCCCGGATGGCGCAGCTGCCGAATACAGGAAGGAGTGTGGCATGCGGTCCCCAGGCGTGCAGCTTCGGGAGATCACCGACGACAACCGGGATGCCGTTCGTGCCCTCCGCGTCCGACGTGACCAGAAGCAGTTCGTCGCCTCCGTGTCCAAGTCGCTCAAGGAGGCGACAAAGAAACCAGAGGCCAACCCCTGGTACCGCGCCCTGTACCGCGACGACGAGCCAGTCGGCTTCGTGATGCTGTCGTGGAAACCGTCGGCTGGTCCTTACAAAGGGCGGCACTTCATCTGGCGCCTTCTCGTCGACAAGCGGTACCAGGGGCGAGGGATCGGCCGAGAGGCGCTCACGCAGATCACCGCCCTGGTTCGCGCGGACGGCGCCACCGAGCTGCTGACCAGCTACGAGCCCGGCGACGGCGAACCGTGGCCCTTCTATCAGAAGTTCGGGTTCGAGCCCACCGGGGAGATCGACGACGGCGAGACCGTTCTGCGGCTCACCTTTCCCACGCGGTGAGCTCATACGGAAAGCGCTCACCCCTAGGCGATCAAGTCCTATGTCTGGCTGGCACGTCTGGCGAGATCCTGTTTGTGAGCGGTGCACTCGTCGCGGCGACTCTGGTGGTGACGGCCGTCGTCATCCATCGAGCGCCTTCTAGGACAGGAATTGGCCTAGAGCGGAACTAGCGTCATCGCCAACGTCGAGGCACTCGCACTCCAGGAGGCAGTCAGATGTCCGTCAAGCCGGTTCCCCAGGGCTACAACACCGTGACGCCGTGGATCATCTCTCGCGACACAGTGCAGCTCATCGACTTCATGAAGAGGGCGTTCGAAGCGGAGGAGCTCGCATGCCTGGCCGGCAAGGACGGAAGCATCGAACATGCAGAGGTGCGGATCGGTGACTCGGTGGTGATGATGTTCGACGCGCGGCCGGAGTGGCCACCGACCCCCGGTTTCCTCCGCCTCTACGTCGAGAACGCTGACGCCGTGCACCGGCAGGCTGTCGCGGCCGGCGGCACCTCGGTCACCGAGGTCACCCACCTGTTCTTCGGCGACCGGGTCGGGCGGGTGCGTGACCCGCTGAGCAACCTGTACTGGATCCAGACTCGCGTGGAGGACCTGAGCCCGCAGGAGATGGAACGTCGCCTCGGCGACCCGGAGTTCACCAAAGCGATGGAGTACGTCCAAAGCGCCGACTTCTTCCCAGGCCGGGCCTCTGACCTCGGCTGAGCAGCCATCGCGCTGCCTGCAGTCCCGGGGTGAAAAGAGGGTGTCCAAGATCGTTGTGTGACGAACAACCTGGACACCCTGCTGACCGCGCTGTACGTGAAGATCGACGACGAACTGGAGACAGACCGATGGACGGGCAGGCCACCGCAGTTGACCGATGCGGAGCTGGTCACGCTCGCGGTCGCGCAGGCGCTGCTGGGCTTCGGTTCCGAGACGCGCTGGCCGCGGTACGCGAACGTGCACCTGGCGTCGATGTTTCCGATCACTGAAGACATCGGACTTGATCGTCTCAGCGCCTCGACACGACCGGCCAGCTCCATGCCCGGCCCAACGACCGATCCCGGTACGCGTACCGGGATCGGACACCAGCTGATCCCCGCGACCGCGCTTCCGTCGCCCTGGTCCGGCCCAGGGGCGACGTCTCACAAGTCGACCAGCCGCCCTCAAGTGCGTGCTGGACCGATGTCACCTGGAACTTATCCGAGTCCTGGCAGCACATCAGGTCACTGACCGTGTCGACCAGTTGGCGCCGAAAGGGCCCCTTCGATCCGTCGAAGGGTAATAGCCCAGTGACGGTTGGTCATGAAAGGATCAGTACGGGTCGACACCGTGTCGACCGGGAGGAGGAAACATGGCCGAGGACAACGAAGTGACGACGTCCGCCAAGGACAAGACTCCGTCCGGCAAGTACGCAGGCACTGAAATCAAGATCGACGGCGAGGAGCACCTCATCATTCGGGAGGATGAGGTCCCGGTAGCCACCGACACCGAGTGATACGCCCACGCTTCGGTGCGGGCTGATCTTCGCCCGTGCTGGAACGGAGTGCTGTCAACGGAGTGCTGTCCAGCTATGAGAAGGGCCCCGCCGGTCACTACCGGAAGGGCCCTTTTTTGCCGCGTTTCCGCAGGCCGTAGGCTCGCCCTCCACCGTCGCCGGACCAGATGAACTGAGACAACACATTGCATCCCAGCTTCCGGGACCACATCACTTGAGATTTTCGGTACCTCGGCGGCTCAATCGATCTGGTCGCCGCAGGTCAAATCCCTACCCGCAGACCAGGCCATTTGAGACAGGACACGGGCGCGGGCGAGGAACGCGGCGAGGTCACCGGTAAGCACGGTGAATCGGAGGCTGTACTGCGCCGGGTGCGGCACCTGTTCGTCAACCGCACCAACCTGCGCGCCGCGTTGGTGCGCATGGTCAACGCCACCTTCGCGGCCCGTGATGCGGCCTGGTGGGGCGAGGAGACCGCGTGCGCCTCCGACTCCAAGAAGTTCGGCTCCTGGTCGTCCAACTTCATGACCGAGTGGCACCAACGCTACCGCGGCCCCGGCGTCATGATCTATTGGCATGTCGAGAAGAAGTCGCTGTGCGTCTACAGCCAGCTCAAGAACTGCTCCGCGTCCGAGGTCGCGGCGATGATCGAGGGCGTGCTGCGGCACTGCACCGACGTGGAGATCGACCGGCGGTACACCGACACGCACGGCGCGTCCATCGTCGGGTTCGCCCACATGCTCGGCTTCAACCTGCTGCCCCGGCTGAAGAACGTCGGCTCCGCGCGGCTGTACCGGCCGGCGACCGGGGAGGACGCGAAGTGGCCGCACCTGGCGCCGGTGCTCTCCAGCAAGACGATCAACTGGGAGCTGATCCGCCAGCAGTACGACCAGATCGTCAAGTACACCACCGCGCTCCGCCTCGGGACGGCGGAGGCCGAGCAGGTCCTGCGCCGTTTCACCCGCGGCGGCCCCAAGCACCCCACCTACCAGGCCATTGAGGAACTCGGGCGGGCTGTGCAGACGGCGTTCATCTGTGACTACCTCGCCGACGCTGACCTTCGCCGGGAGATAAACCACGGCTTGCAGGTGGTGGAGAACTGGAACTCCGCCAACCACGACCTGTTCTACGGCAAGGACGGCGACCTGACCGGCTCCGACAAGGAGAGCCAGGAAGTGTCCATGCTCGCGCTGCACCTCCTCCAGTCGGCATTGGTACATGTCAACACGCTTCTGCTCCAGGACATCCTGTCCGAGGAGAAGTGGCAGAAGCGACTTACGGACGCGGACCGGCGGGCGCTGTCCCCGCTGTTCTGGACCCATGTGAACCCGTACGGCAGGTTCGAGCTGGACATGGCCTCGCACCTCGACATCACGCTGCCCACCGTGCCCGGCCCCCGCGCCGCGCCGGATGCCCAAGCCGGTGCCGGAGAACCGGCACCGGACCGTACGGATACGTGACCTATCGGGTCAGGCGCAGGTTCCAGCCGCTGGCGCCGTGGTCGTCGTCGTAGCAGACCAGGGCCGGGGCGTAGGTCTTGGGGACTTGCCGCTTTGTTCACGGCCTTGGGGACCGACTGAGAACATCCGGTCGTACGGCCGTGAAACCAAAGGTGCGGTGCAGGGTCCGCTCCAGCTTCCAAGGCCATGATCGTTCTCATCGATACTGGCTGCTCGGTTGGTCCCGAACCCCAGTTCAGCCGTGCTCAGGCTCCACCGGGAGCCACAGTTCGGCGTCGGCCTCGGTCTTCTCCGGCGACAGGCGGGTGCGCAGGATCTCAGGTCCGGTGCGGGTGCGATACGGGTTCGACGGGAACCACTCGGTGAACACGTCCCGCCACAGCTCCTGGATGGCCTGCGGTGCCGGCCCGGAGGTGGTGAAGACCGCCCAGGTGCCGGCCGGGACGGCCAACGTGGTCGTGCCCTCCGGCGCGGCCTGGGAGGTGATGACGCCGTGGTGGTAGTCGAGTTCAGTGCCCTCGGCGCGGCTGGGGTCCATGCCGTCGCAGACCGCGACGATGCCGTGCGGCTCCTGGTCCGACAGCTTCTCCAGGCGCTCCAGGGTCCCCGGGTCGATCCCACGGACAAAGTCCATGATCGCCTGGTTCGGCCCGGCATGCACCAGCGGTACCCGGGTCTTGAGCCCGACTACGGTGAAGTCCGCCTTGTCCACGACGCGGTATCGCATACTGCTGCTCCCCTCAACGGTGAGGCGGAAGGCCATCCGGGACTGGGAGGTGAGCGCTGCGCCGGTACGCCGGGCCTCGCCCGGTCCGATGCCGTGCATGGCACGGAACGCCCGCGCGAACGCCTCGCCGGAGCCGTAGCCATAGCGCACCGCGATCTCCAGCAGCGTCTCACGTCCCGCGAGCACCTCGGCGCCCGCGAGGGTGAGCCGGCGGCGCCGGACGTACTCCGACAGCGGCATGGCCGCGAGCGCGGAGAACATCCGGCGCAGGTGGTACTCAGAGGTGGCCGCGATGCGTGCCAACTCCTCCACGTCGACGGCCTGGTCGAGATGGCACTCGATGTGCTCCATGGCCTGGTTCAGCCGCTCCAGCATGCCCGGCCTCCTCTCTCTTCCCTCACGGCCACCTTGCCAGCGATGGCCGTGAGGCACGTCTATCGGGCGCTGCGGTCGGTGCCGCCCCCGTCCGGACCGGGGGTGTCCTGTCCCAGGCCCCAGCGGATCGCGATCTCCACGGGTGAGTACGCGCCGTCGGCCCGCTCCAGTTCGTACGGCGCGGCCGGCATCAGCGGCGGCTGGGCCATGAAGCGAGGCCGCACCCCATGGTGCGGTTGCGCCGCGTGCACCAGGAACGGATGGCACAGGAAGACGTCGCCCGGGGACCCGGTGGCAAGGGCGAGTGGCCGGTGGTCGGACGCCGCCACCAGATCGGGGGCGAGGGTCAGCCCGCTCGCCCCGTCCTCCCCGTACTTCTCCAGCACCTTCGGCACGTCGAGGTGTGAGCCGACCCGGATCCGTGCCGGGGCGTCCTCCTCACCGACCTCGCTGAACAGGAACAGCATCAGCAGCGCCCGGCCCCGGGAGCGCAAATTGGTGGAGTACCAGCTCTCGCCCTCCGGCAGATAGCTCCCCTCGATGTGCCAGCCCGCATCGTCCGGCTCCTCCCCGTGCGGGAAGCGCAGCGGGAACGTGCCCAGCGAGTAGCGCGGCTCCCAGCGTCCCGCGCCGACGAGCAGGTCGTACGCGCGATGCAGCGACGGGGAGTTGGGTGCGGCGGCGAACGGCCCCTGCGCCATGCCGCCCACCCAGTGCACGGGCTGCGTCCACGTCGACGGGTCGTCCGGGCCGCAGCCCGTCTCTCGCCACAGCAGCCGCGCGCAGTCCGCGGCCACGCGCGGCGCGACAGCGCCCTCCAACTTCACGAAGCCGTCGCGGAGGAAACGGGATACCAAGGTCGTGTCATCCATGCCCCCATCGTGCGGCGACACCGGCCCGATCACCCGACATTCTCCGCACCGCCTTTGTCGGGTGATCACCGGAGCGCGGTCAGGCGGCGCACCGCCTAGCCGACCGTGACCAATCTCAGCGGTACTTCCTGTACCGCAACTACACACCCGCTCTTCCTCGTACCGAACGGGCCCGGCAAGCCGGGCGCGACGCCGAGGTGGGCCGCGCCGCCCTGGCCCGATGGAAGGCGGGGATCACTTGCTGCCCTCCAGCTGGCGCGGGACCCGGGAGGTCCGCAACTCCTTGAGGTCCGGGATGTGGTTGTAGAGCGTGCCGACCGAGACGCCGAGGATCTTGGCGATGGTGGTGACGCTGTTCTCGGGGTTGGGCAGCATGTCCCGGGCCGCCCGGATGAGGTCGTCGTTGACGACCGACGGCCGCCCGCCGACCTTGCCCCGGGCGCGGGCGGCGGCCAGGCCCTCGTGGGTGCCGGCCACGATGAGTTCGCGGATGAACTCGGCCAGCGCCGCGAAGACGTGGAAGATCAGGCGCCCGCCCGGGGTCGTGGTGTCGAGCGCCTCATGGAGGGACTGAAAGCCGATCCCGCGCTCGCGGAGTTCGGCGACCATGTTGACGAGGTCCTGGAGCGAGCGGCCGTACCGGTCGAGGCTGGGCACCACGAGGGTGTCGCCGGGGTCGAGGAAGGCGTGGCACGCCTTCAGCTCCGGGCGCAGGTCGTCCTTGCCCGACTTCTTGTCGGCGAAGATCTTGCGGCAGCCTGAAGCGGTGAGGGCGTCGATCTGGCGGTCGAGCTTCTGCCCGCCGGTCGACACCCGGGCGTACCCGATCCGGATGTCGGTGAGGACCGCGGGTGAGGCGACGAGGAGTTCGGACGGCTCCAGGGGCGCGTTCATGCCCGCAATCCTCTCAGAAAACGGTGTCCGGAGGTTCTTGAGGAGCCCATGTTTCTGAAGGAGTTTTTGAAGGCCCCCGAGGTGTTTTTGATCTTGAGCGGCCGATCTTCAGGAAACGATGGTTTTTTGAGGGTGTCCGAACCGTCCCCCAACCTTTGATTCCCGTCGACCTATGAAAGGGTCTGTACTTTGTGTGGGTGCCCTGTAATAGTTCAGTTGTGTCAGAGCATAGGGCGGTCAAGGAAGTTGGAGGGGTAACCATGGCGATCCGGATCCGGCTCGGCGACTACGAGCGGGTGACCAACGACGCGCTCGGCCGCAGCGCGATCGGCTACTTCCCCCGCATGACCGAGGCCGAGGCCATGGAGGCCGGCCGCGGCGTCTGGCTCCTCAACTCGAAGGTCATCAGCCGCGAGCGGTTCGTACTCATCACCGATCGCGGCCAGGACCTCGTCCGCGCCGTCGCCGAGATCACCGGCATCACCGAGCACGACACCGACCGCGGCCGCAAGAAAGCCCTGGAGGCCGACCTCCTCGGCCCCGGGCACCCGATATACGACGCGTACATCAACCAGCCCGACCCGCTCGACAACGCCTCCCGCAACAGCATCGCCTACGGCGACCTCCCCGAAGAAGGCCCCTTCCGCACCCACGACTGCGCATGCGGCTGCGGCGAGACCACCACCCACGACTTCGTCCCCGGCCACGAACTCCGCGCGATCCAGGCCCGCGTCCGCGAACACTTCGGCGGCTCCGCACTCGCCTTCATCACCTGGCTCGACACTGAACTCCCGCCCGTCAAACAGGCCGCGTGACTTGAGCGCTCCGCCCAACACGACTGAGGGCCCGGGAACATCCCGGGCCCTCAGTCGTAACTCTCAGCTACATGTCGTCTGGTGTCAGCTTCGGGAGGACAGGGCCGTCAAGGCCGCGACGGGCGGTGCAGGCTGTGGTGGCGGCTGGCGTCTCGTGGGCGGCGGTGTCGATCGCCGGCCGTGGGCTTGGGCACCGAAAGGGCAAGCCCGACGGGTTCCTGGAGCGGCAGGTCCCGCGCTGGACGGCTACGCGATCGCGCTCGGCCTGTTCCAGCGGGCCCTCAGGTTCCCGGCCGCCGGAACGGCTTGAGCCGCACCCCCTCCA
Organism: Streptomyces sp. NPDC057963; assembly: GCF_042887155.1. NCBI lineage: Bacteria > Bacillati > Actinomycetota > Actinomycetes > Kitasatosporales > Streptomycetaceae > Streptomyces > Streptomyces sp. NPDC057963. Next base: position 1,070 of record NZ_JBHVPX010000043.1, on the reverse strand, counting down.
GGCTGTCGAAGATCAGCTGGTCCAACCGCCGCTCCCGAGTCTCGTCCCGCTTGGCACTGATCACATGGTGGATGGCCGACTTGCGGTAGGACGGCGCCTGCCCGCTGAACCACTCCCACGCCCGCGGCTCGGCTTGGAAACGAGCCAGCTGCGCCGCCTCGAACTCCCAGACCGGCTTCTCCTCGCGGTCCCGGTCACGGGCTTCGAACACCGCGATGCCGGCCGGCCGCATGAGCCCCTGGGCAGTCAGCTCCTCGATCTTGCGGAGGTTGACCAGGCTCCAGTTGCTGCGCGGCCTGCGCGGGGTGAACCGGATCGTCCAGGAGAAGTCGTCGATCGGGCTCTGCCGGCCGTCGATCCAGCCGTAGCACAGGGCCTGGTCGACCGCCTCCGACCAGCTCAGCGTGGGCTTGCCCGTTCCCTTCTTCCACATGCCCACCCGGCATTCGGAGGCAGTCGCGTGGTGCTCCTCCAGCCAGTCCCGGAACTCCTCAGGACTTGAGAAGAAGATTGGCTCCATGCACGGTGCTCCCGTCGGTCGTCTCGTCGGTTCCATTGAACCTGTCGGGTACGACAATCCGAGAGTCTCACCGCGCCGCCCGGGATCTGCCCCGGGGTGTCATCACCCTGACGGCAGGCAACCACAGAGCCGAACGAGCCAGACGCCGTTCACGGCAGCTCCGCCGGGACCGCGTCGTCGAAGGCCGGCTGCTGCGGCAGGAACCGGCTCGACTTCTCCGCGATCTGACCGGCGAAGTATTCGGCCGCGTCCGGGCGCATCCGTGCGAGCGCGACCAGCGCCGTAATCGCCGTGTCGGCCACCTCGGCCTGCACGTCCCGAACACCTACGACGGCCTGGAGCTCAACGTGCCGGCGCAGGGCAGGGGTGACCGCGCTCTTCCACTGCGTCCATGCATCTGCGTCGAACTGGAATCCCGGAGTCGAAGCGGGCGCGACCGCCTCGCCCTCGTCCTTACGAGCTGGTGCGTGATTGCATTGGAGGCGTGAGGGCCTGAGCTGGGGGTTTGTGTCAGCCGGTGGTGTTGCGGTCGGAGACGAGGCCAGCGATG
>NZ_JBHVPX010000042.1:0-33141 GCF_042887155.1 Streptomyces sp. NPDC057963 | reverse complement strand
GGCTGAGTGCTCAGCCCCGACCGACCCCGAGCGGCGCATGGCCGGTGGGTGAAGGGTGAGCAGCGTGTCACGTTGAGTGAATTGGCTGATTGTCAGTGTCATCGGGTTGCATGGGGGCATGGACAACCTGGAGCTCCGCGCTGAAGCCGACGCCATCCTCGCTGAGCTCGTCGGTGCCCCGGGGGGTTCGGCGCGGCTGCGGGAGGACCAGTGGCAGGCGGTGGCGGCCCTGGTGGAGGAGCGTCGGCGGGCGCTGGTGGTGCAGCGAACCGGCTGGGGCAAGTCGGCGGTGTACTTTGTCGCCACCGCTCTGCTGCGCCGTCGTGGTTCCGGTCCGACGGTGATCATCTCGCCGCTGCTGGCGCTGATGCGCAACCAGGTCGAGTCGGCGGCGCGGGCCGGTATCCGGGCGCGGACGATCAACTCGGCCAACCCGGAGGAGTGGGACACCGTCTACGGGGAGGTCGAGCGCGGTGAGACCGACGTTCTCCTCGTCAGTCCCGAGCGTCTCAACTCTGTGGATTTTCGCGATCAGGTGCTGCCCAAGCTCGCGGCCACGACGGGTCTGCTGGTGGTCGACGAGGCGCACTGTATTTCCGACTGGGGGCATGACTTCCGGCCTGACTACCGTCGGTTGCGCACGATGCTGGTGGAGTTGCCGGCCGGGGTGCCGGTGCTGGCCACGACGGCGACCGCGAACGCACGGGTGACCGCGGATGTGGCGGAGCAGTTGGGCACGGGGAGTGGGGACGCTCTGGTTCTGCGGGGGCCGCTGGACCGGGAGAGCCTGCGGTTGGGTGTGCTGGAGTTGCCGGGTGCGGCACATCGGCTGGCGTGGCTGGGGGAGCGGCTGGGGGATCTGCCGGGTTCGGGGATCATCTACACGCTGACGGTGGCGGCGGCGGAGGAGGTCGCGGCGTTCCTGCGGCAGCGCGGGTATCCGGTGGCTTCCTACACGGGGAAGACGGAGAACGCCGATCGGTTGCAGGCGGAGGAGGATCTGCTGGCGAACCGGGTCAAGGCGCTGGTGGCGACCTCGGCGCTGGGCATGGGCTTCGACAAGCCGGACCTGGGGTTCGTGGTGCACCTGGGGTCGCCCTCGTCCCCGATTGCGTACTACCAGCAGGTGGGGCGTGCGGGGCGCGGTGTGGACCATGCGGATGTGCTGCTGCTCCCGGGCAAGGAGGACGAGGCGATCTGGGCGTACTTCGCTTCGGTGGGCTTCCCGCCCGAAGAACAGGTGCGGCGCACGCTGGCGGTACTGGAGGAGGCGGGGCGTCCGTTGTCGCTGCCGGCACTGGAGCCGTTGGTGGATCTTCGGCGTTCGCGTCTGGAGACGATGCTGAAGGTCCTGGACGTGGACGGGGCGGTCCGGCGCGTGAAGGGGGGCTGGACGGCGACGGGACAGCCGTGGGCGTACGACGCGCAGCGGTATGCGTGGGTGGCCCGGCAGCGCGAAGCCGAGCAGCAGGCCATGCGGGACTACGTGGCGACCACGGGGTGCCGGATGGAGTTCCTGCAGCGGCAGCTCGATGACGAGAAGGCGGTGCCCTGCGGTCGCTGCGACTCCTGCGCAGGGCCGTGGCTCGATCCGGCCGTCTCTCCCGGGGCCCTCGCGGCGGCGACCGGTGAGCTGGACCGCCCGGGGGTCGAGGTCGAGCCCCGCAAGATGTGGCCGACGGGGCTCGCCGCGGTCGGAATGGACCTCAAGGGCCGTATCCCCGTGGGCCAGCAGGCAGTCACAGGGCGAGCACTGGGCAGGCTGTCGGACATCGGTTGGGGCAACCGCCTGCGCCCGCTCCTGTCGGACCAGGCCGCCGACGGGCCGGTTCCGGATGACGTGCTGGCCGCCGTCGTGACCGTGGTGGCCGACTGGGCCCGCTCGCCGGGCGGCTGGGCCAGCGGCTCCCCCGACGCGATGGCGCGGCCCGTGGGGATCGTCTCCATGCCCTCCCGCACCCGGCCGCAGCTGGTGGCCTCGCTCGCCGACGGGCTGGCCCGGGTCGGCCGGCTGCCGCTGCTGGGCAGCCTCGCCCACACCCCGCAGGCCGGCGAACACGCGGTGCACCGCAGCAACTCCGCTCAGCGGCTGCGAGCCCTGGCCACCGCGTTCACCGTGCCCGACGAACTCGCGACCGCCCTGGCCGGCACCCCGGGACCGGTCCTGCTCGTCGACGACTACACCGACTCGGGCTGGACCCTGGCCGTAGGCGCACGCCTCCTGCGTCAGACCGGAGTCGACCAGGTACTCCCGCTCACCCTGGCTCTGGCCGGGTGAGCGGGCCGCGCTGATCGCGGCACTCGTCGCGCGAAGGCCGTCGGTTCGAATCCGACAGGGGTGCTTGCCTGCCTTTCTCTCGACCAGTGGGCAGCAGAATTGGCCCTGTTCTCGTATGGCCACGGCGAACGGACATGCAGCGCCGAGGGGACGCGCCGGGCGCAACACAGGTGCGGGCTGGGCCGGATGGACGCGGCTCAGCCCGCATCGTGCCAGTTGCCTGACCGGACCACCTGACCACCGTCACCATCTTCCTGGTGCGACCGCATTCACTCCTCGTCCAGATCGACGTCCTCGGGCGCATCGCTGTCACGCAGAGGACGCAGCCCCTGGCCGGGCCCGCCGGCCAGGGGAGTTGAACCGGTAGTGGTCCAGGATGTCCCTCCGGACACCTCCGGGTCAGGGCCGCTCCGCCGATCGGCTCTCGCCCCGGAACGGTGCGTCAGGCAGACTGGACGTCCGATGCCGTGCGTGAAGGAGTTGTGATGCAGGTAGCCGTGGTCACCTTCGACGGGTTCAACGAGATCGACAGCTTCGTTGCTTCCGCGCTGATCAACCGGTGCCGCAAGGACGGCTTGGAAGCCTTCATCACGACGCCCACGCCGGTGGTCACGTCGATGAACGGCGTCGAGGTGACCGGGCAGCGCCCTATGGAGTTCGTGACCGAAGCCGATGTCGTGCTGATCGGTAGCGGGGTGAAGACGCGAGACGTGGTCGCCGACGACCGGCTGATCTCCAGGCTGCCGCTCGACCCGGCGCGCCAGCTGATCGGTGCGCAGTGCTCCGGCGCGCTGGTGCTCGCCCGGCTCGGGTTGCTGGCCGGCATGCCGGCCAGCACGGACATGAAGAGCCGGCCCTTTGTCGAAGCCTGCGACGTCACCGTGCTGGACGCGCCGTTCCACGCCGAGGGAAACATCGCTACGGCGGGCGGTTGCCTGGCGTCCCAGTATCTCGCCACGTGGGTGATCACCCGAGTGCTCGGGGAGGAAGCCGCGCGAGACGTCATCGACTACGTGGCTCCGGTCGGCGAGAATCGGGAGACGGTCGAGCGTGCCGTGCGTGCCGTCCACGCGGGCGAGGTTGCACTGCGCTGATGCCCCGCGGTCAGCCTTTCCGGGGCCGACCGCACCCCGACCCGATCTACCGTGATCCGTCCGAACGTCGACCGCCTGTCCGGCGGCGCAATCCCGGAGCCGGTCCGGTCGTGGCGCTTCCGGACGGTCACCAGGGCGCAAGAACACACCCGGCCGTCCTCGCGCCACGACATCCGCACAACCCGCAACACGGACACCGTCAAACCGCGACAGCAGAAACCAACGCGCCTACGCCCCGCCGCGCGGGTCAGAGAGCACGCCGCTGCTGCTCCGCGTGCATCCGTTCATAGATCTGCTCCACCACCGTGTGTTTCCTGGAGTTGTACTCCATTGCATGGCGGGCGCCGGGCGCGGCGGCTGCTTTCGCCTTCGCGTACAGGTCACGGTCGTCCGGGTGCGACCGCAGCCAGTCCCGGAACATCAGGTGCCGCGAGAGTTCGGGCGTACCTGGTCCGAACACGTGAAGATTCACGCGTGGGTGCGCGAGTCGGAGCATGCGATGCTCGTGCCACCACGGCTCGCGCACCGTGAGGTCGTAGCCGAGTGCCGTGAGGGGCGGAACATACGTTTCCTCCCGGCGCGGGTCCGCGACGGTGAGATCGATGTCGATGATGTCCTTGGCCGCGAGGCCCGGCACCGCGGTGGAACCGACATGGACGATTTCGAGAGCCCTGCTCCCCAGCGCCTCCCTGATCCGGGCTTCGAGGGCCGTATACCGGCCGGGCCATTCCTCGTCGTACGGAACCACCTCAAGGTGTTCGACCGTCGGGGCGCCATGTACCCAGGGGTTGCCTTCTTCCGTGTGCACCGGTTGTCGGTCGTTGTTCGCCATCCGATCAACCCTACGTGAGGGCATCGCGGCGAAGCGCGAGGTGCGGTGCCAGGGGGTGGATCAGTTCCCGCCGGGTGCCGGGCAGGTCGCCGGGGCAGGACTGGTGTGCCCTGGTGGCACGGCAGGGAGCTGACGAATCGTGGAGCCGCCCTGCACGGCTGCCGACGACCTCCTCCCACTCATCCGAACCCATCCTTGACTCCCGGCCTGCCTTCCCGGCAGCCTCCTCCTGCGCGCAACACAACGGCATGTGTGGTGTTGCGCCGTGGGGGATGTGTTGTGGAGCGGAGAAGCTGCCCCTCCATGCTGTTTGGTTCCGGCCGGCGACATCAATCAGCAGATGCCGAATGTTCCGGTCGATGTGAGCGACAGATGTATTCCGGAGTCCGGTGGTGGGGCGGCTCTGCCGTGCAGTGTTCCTGCGGTGCCGCCCCAACACCGTTTCAATGCAGTGGACTTCCACCGCCTCCACCTGGTAGATCTGCGGGCCAAGCCGATCGCAGGGCTGCCGAGACCGGTTCGGGCAGTTTCGCCGTCTCCGAGATGCTCCCGGACACCGACCGGCATGGACCGGCACGGACCGGTTCTGGCTGTGCGACCACGCCGACGGGCGCCCCGCCGCCGAGCAGCCACTCATCGCGTTCGACGTGGCAGCCCGGCGCGCACCGGCACCGTGCTCCCACTCCCACCCCCACTGCCGCAATGAGGTACATCTGTGCAGATCCTGACCAAGATACGCAGCCGGACGCCGGCTCTGGCCGTCCTGCTGCTGCTGTTCCTCACCGCTGTTGTGGCCACGCTGCCGTTGCGTACCTCCGAACCCCGGCCGGCCTCCGCCCCCGCCGACGACTTCTCGGCGACCCGTGCCGTCGCCCGGCTCGACGGCATCGCGAAGGTCCCGCACCCGGTGGGCTCGGCCGCGCAGTCGGACGTACGGGAGTATCTCGTCGGTGAGTTGGGCGAGCTCGGTCTGCGGCCGGAGGTCCAGACCCGGGTCGCCCCCTCCCACACCGACGACTACCCGGCCATCGTCGGATCCGTATCCAACATCCACGCCACGATCCCCGGCAGCAAGCCCACCGGCCGGGTCCTCGTCGTCGCCCACTACGACTCCGTGCCGATCGCCCCGGGCGCCGCCGACGACGGCTCCAACGTCGCCGCGATCCTGGAAATCGCCCGCGTCCTCAAGGCCGGACCGCGGCTCCGCAACGACATCGAGATCCTCTTCACCGACGGCGAGGAACAAGGGCTGCTCGGCGCGCAGGCCTTCGTCGACGCGGAGGCCGGTACGCGCCGGGCCGCCGACCCCCAGCAGACCGTCGTGGTGAACATGGAGGGCCGCGGCCCCTCCGGGCCCGTCATGATGTTCCAGATGGCGGGCACCGGCCTCACCCCCGCCGTGCGGGCCTCCGGAGCACTCACCACGTCGTTCTCCGCCGCGATCTACGACCAACTGCCCAACGACACCGACCTGACGGTCTTCGACGAGGCCGGCATGCGCGGTCTCAACTTCGCCTTCATGGACGGCTCCGGGCACTACCACACCGCCCACGACAGCATCGACCGGCTCGACCGGGCGAGCGTGCAGGACATGGGAGACGCGGCACTCGGAGCGATCCGCCAACTCGGCGGCACCGACCTCGCACAGAGCGGTTCGGACGCCACGTACTTCTCCCTGTTCGGCACCGTCGTGTCCTACCCGGCATGGCTGGTCCTGCCGCTCGCCGTGGTGGCCGCCCTGGGCGTGCCCCTGCTGCTGTGGTTCGGCCGGCGCCGAGGACTGTCGCCCCGCGCGGTCGGACGGGCCGCCGCGGCCTTCCCGCTCACACTGATCGGTGCGGCGCTGATCGGCCTGGCAGGGTGGTGGGCGCTCAGCCTGGCCCGACCGGACTTCGCGCTCGGTGAAGGCAGTGTGTACCACCTCGGCCGGTACGCGTGGGGTGAGGCGCTGCTGCTCCTGGTACTGCTCGTCGCCTGGTACTGCTGGGCCCGCCGCAAGGCGTCGCCGCTGGACATCGTGGTAGGTGTGCTGGGCTGGTTCGCACTCCTCGCGGTCGTCTGCGCCGTGCTGCTGCCCGCGGGCGCCTACCTCTTCACCTGGCCGGCGCTGATCGGACTGGCCGTCGTCGCCGTGACACTGGGATTCCTGCCCGAGGACTCCCCGTGGCGGGCAGCGGCCGCAGCGGTGACCGCCGTACCGGCGGTGGCACTCGTCCTGCCGGTCGTGCTCCTGCTGCTGCCCGCCCTGGGACTGACGCTCACCGCCGCTCCGCTGGTCCTCGCGGCGCTGCTCGCAGCGTTGCTGCTGAGTCTGCTGGAGCCGCTTCCCCCGCGCCGGGCGGTCATCGCCGGAGTGCTCGCGGTGGCGGTGGCAGGCGCGGGCACGCTGGGCGTGGGCACGGCCCTCGACGACTACAGCGCCGACGAGCCCCGGCCGGTCAGCCTCGGGTACGTCCTGGAGTCCGACACGGACAAGGCCACCTGGGTCAGCCTCGGCGACACCTCCCAGCCCGCCGTCGGCAAGCTGCTCACCGGTGAGCCGACCCGCTATGGCGACAGCATCCCCCCGCTGGGCGATGCCGCGCTCGCGCACGGAGCGGCCAAGGCCGCCCCGCTGGACGTCCCGCGTGCCGTGAACGCCTCAACCACCGAGGCCGGCGGCGTACGCACGATCCGGGTCCGTATCCAGGCCCCCGCCGGCGCCCACAGCATCGACGTCCACGCCGGCACCGGCGCCCACAGGATCCTCGACGCCACCGTCGAGGGCGCGAAGCTCACCGGCGGACCCGAGCACCCGGAGGGCGGCTGGGGCTGGAGCTTCAGCTACGCCGCGCCGCCCGCCGACGGCATCGACGTCACCATCCGCACCCGTGGCAAGGGCCCCCTGCCGCTCCGCGTGGTGTCCACCGCGGTCGGCCTGCCGGACGGGGCCGGCGCGCCCGCCCTGACCGTGGACCAGAGCTGGGCGGGCTGGCCGTCGGTCGCCGGACAGACCTTCGTCGTGCGGACCTTCCGGTTCTGACCGCACCACATGAAAGGCCCGTCTCACGCAACCATCCGTGCCGGCGACCGCCGCGGCACTTCGGTCCGGACGGAGTCGGAGAGGCCCGCCGGGCCTCTCCATCAGCGAGCGGACACGGGCTGGCGGCGGCCCGACGGGGGCGCACCTCGGGTCCGGAACGGGGCGGTACCACCGGTCACCACGGTGGTACCGCCCCGCTTCCCCGGTCCCGGCATCTGCGCAGGCACCGACCGGGTTCACATCGCCGATCGCCGGCCACTTGCCCCCGGGACCAGCGACCTCTTCGCACTCGACGCCGATCTCACCGAGTACGACCGCATCGTGCTCGGCCGGAACAACACGCTGACCACCGAGGACCTGACTGACGCCCACGAGGGCCGGGGTCCCGACCGTGCGATCGGCCAGGGCCCCGACGACCCCGCGGACGCGAACGCCCGGCGCATGACACGGCCAGGCATCGTGTGTACAGCCTTCCTCCGAGCCGGGCACCACCCTTGTGGGCCCCGGGCGGCCGTGTGCCGAGGGCGGCCGGAGCGTCACACCGGGCGGTGCAACTGCGCCATTTTCAGGCCGAGGTGGGCGGTGAGCCGATCGTCTCCGTGGGACATGTTCAGGCCGGTCAGCTCCTCGATGCGCCGTAGCCGCTGGTAGAGCGTGGAGCGGTGGACGTGCAGCCGGGCGGCGGCCCGCTGGGCGTCGCCGGCGTGGTCGAGGTAGGTGCGCAGGGTCTCGACCAGGTCCTGGTGCCCGGACCCCGGCTCCAGCAGCCGGCGCAGGCCGGGGTGGATACTCTCGGCCAGTTCATCCGGTGCGAGCTTCGTCAGCAACGCGTAGACCCCCAGGCGCGGATAGGCGGCCACCGGGCCCATCACACCGGTGGCACGTGCGACATCGGTGGCCTGACGGGCCTCCCGGTAGGAGACGTGGGCCTCGGTCAGGCGGCGGTGTGTCCCGCTGGTGCCGACCCAGCACAACGCCTGCGGGCCGGTGCCGAGTTCGGTGACGAGTTTCTCGTGCAGGACGCCGGCCAACTCGCCGACGGTGCGTTCGATGCCCTCACTCCGGCCGCCCGGCCAGATGGTGAGCAGCAGGGCGTGGTCCGGCCGGGACAGGACGAGGGCGCGGGCGGGCGGCAGCCTCCGCCGGGTGTGGTCGAGCGAGAGGTCGAGGGCCAGCCGTTGCTGTTCGGAGAGCGGTTCCCCGGCCCTGCGCGACGCCGTGGCCACCAGGGCGGCGACCGGTCCGGCCACGGCAAGCCCCTCCTCGACGAGCGCGGCGGCGGCCTCGTCCCGGACCGAGGGGTCGGGGGCGACCAGATCACGGACGTGCTCGCGTTCGTGGCTGCGGGAGACCTCGTCGGCCAGGTGATCGCGGTGCAGGATCAAGGCGGCCTGCCCGGCTGCCTCCCGCAGCGCCTCGGCGTCCCTCGGAGTGGCGGGGCCGATCAGCCAGAGGTACCCCTGCAGTGCCCCGTTGTACCGGACCGGCATACCGGTCCGCTCCACCGTGAAGCCGATCTCCGGGCACGGCGGGACGGTGAAGACATCGGCGGCCCGGGCGGCACCGTGCCGGGCGACGTGGGCGGACAACGCGGCCGACACCCCGCGGTGCATGATCGACTCGATACGGGCTTCGTCGACGTCGCCGGTGTGCGCGGTGTGGGCGAGCAGCCGGATGCGGGCATCGTCCATGGCCACGGACCGACCCAGCCGCGCGCTGAGCGCATCGATCAACTGCTGCAGTTCGGAGACCATGTCGTGCATGGTAGAGGCCCATTGGCCTCGGCGGCACTGTGCGCGGACGCCCGTTCACGGGTCGACACATGTCGATGTGCGCACCGTGTGGTCGCGACAGTTGTGGGGGGCCCGGGGAGTCCCGCAACTCCTATCGTCTTCCGCAGTGCCGATCGGACCGCACGTCGGCGGCCGCCTCCGGGCCGGTCCGTCTCCGGGCCGGTCCGCCTCCCGGCGCCGGGGTTCCCGGCCCGCCGCGGTCACCACCCGATCCGTCCGCCCCGGCGAACCACTCGCGGCGGCGCAGAGCAGAGCAGGAGGCGCCATCCAGCCTCACGGTGAACCACCGTGCTTCGGCCGGCACCGCGGCTCCCGTCCGACTTCCGTGAAGGACTCGCAACGGCGCCCCTCACATGAAGGAAAAGGTGACTCAGTGTCTGATACCGCAGACGTCCTCGTGATCGGCGCGGGCGTGATCGGCTGCTCGGCGGCGCTCGAACTGGCCAAGTCCGGCCTGCGCGTCACTGTGGTGGACAAGCTCGGTGGGGTCGGCGTGGGCTCCACCAGTGCTTCCAGCGCGGTTGTCCGCTTCAACTACTCGGCCTTCGACGGGGTGGCGACCGCCTGGGAGGCCAGGCACTGCTGGGAGTGGTGGCCGGAGCACCTGGAGAAGAGCGGTCCGGGTCCGCTGGCCTCCTTCGTACGCACCGGCCTCGTCGCCCTGGACGCGCCTCCGGTGCCCAGGGGCCGCGTCACACCCCTGTTCGACCAGGTCGGCGTCCCGTATCAGGAGTGGGACGCGGCAGAGCTCGCGGCCCGGCTGCCGGCCCTCGACACCGGCCGCTACTGGCCACCGACGCCCGTGGACGAGGACGAGTTCTTCGCCGATGCCACCGTGCATCTGGGGGCTCTCCACACCCCCGACGCCGGTTACATCGACGATCCGCAGCTCGCCGCGCTCAACCTGGCCGACGCCGCGCGGGAACGCGGCGTGACCTTCTGCTTCAACACCGAGGTGACAGCAGTCCTGCAACGGGGCGACCGGGTCAGCGGTGTGCGGCTCGCCGACGGTTCACGTCTCTCGGCACCCGTGCTGGTCAACGCCGCGGGCCCCTGGTCCGGCGCGCTCAACCGACTCGCGGGAGTCGGCGCAGAGTTCACCGTGCGCGTACGGCCTCTGCGCCAGGAGGTCCACCACGTCGCCGCCCCACCCGGCTACCATCCGGCGGACGGCCTGGGGCCGGTCGTCGCCGACCTCGACCTCGGCATCTACCTGCGCCCCGACGGACGGGACTTCCTCCTGGTCGGTGGTACGGAGCCGGAGTGCGACCCGCTGGAATGGGTCGACGACCCGGACCGGGCCGGCCCCGGCGCCACCGTGCCGCGCTTTCGCGCCCAGGTGACCCGCGCCGCCCGTCGGCTGCCCGGACTGCGCGTCCCCCACAGGCCCAGCGGGATCGCCGGCGTCTACGACGTCACCGACGACTGGGCCCCCATCTACGACCGCACCGACCTCGACGGCTTCTACGTCGCCATGGGGACCAGCGGCAACCAGTTCAAGAACGCCCCCCTCGTCGGCCGTTTCGTCGCCACCCTGGTCCACGAGACGGAGGCAGGCCACGACCACGACCGACGACCGTTGCACTATGCCTGCGAGCACACCGGTCACCACATCAACCTCGGAGCCTTCTCCCGCAAACGCCGCCCCAACACCTCCTCCGGCACCGTCCTGGGCTGAGCCGGCGCAGCCATGCCACCGGACGGTTGCGTGTGCGTCCCGTCGGGCCCGTGGAACGGGCGAGCGGCGCCGGCCGGAAACCGGGCGCACAGCGGAGGAGGTCCGGTGAACCACGGGGGACCCAGGCTGTCGAGCGGCCCCGTGGCAGCGCTTCGACAGCAGTGGATGAATACGACCGCCGACGGCGCGGGTGTCGTGCGACGCCGTGCGTCGACATATCGCAAAGGAGACCGCAATGCTGCCGACCGACGTGCGTGAAACCACCGAGTACGAGGCCGTTCACAGGTATCTGCTGAGTTCGCACGAGCCGGCCTTCGGCCGGCCGGCCGGACTGACGGAGGCGCACACGTCACCCGACGGCCGCCGGATCGTGGTGACCGGCGCGGTGCTTGACGAGCTGGCCGGTGCGCCCCGCACCGCGGTCTACGCGGTCGAGGACGGCGAGCTGCGGTCGATCACCTCCGGTGAGGCGTCGGCGCGGTGCCCGCGCGTCTCGCCGGACGGCCGGACGCTGGCGTTCCTCTCGGACCGCGCCCAGCCGGGCCGGTTCCAGCTTCACCTTCTCCACGAAGGGCGCATGGGCGAGGCCGAAGCCGCACCCGCTGTTCCGGGAACGGTGGAGTACGCGCACTGGTCGCCGGACGGCACCCGGCTCCTGCTGGGCGTCGCGGGCCTCGGCGCCGACCTGTCCGGTGGTCAGGGTGCGAGAAAGAACGCGGCCGAGGACGACGGTCTGCCGGAGTGGCACCCGGCCGTCGACAGCGGGCCCGGCGAGGCCTCGTGGCGCAGCCTGTGGCTCTACACCGTGGCCTCCGGAGAGCTGTCCCGGGTCTCGCCGGAAGGGACGAACTGCTGGGAGGCCGGTTGGTGCGGCCCGTCCCGGCTGGCCGCCATCACCAGCGACGCGCCGTCGGAGGACGACTGGTACGGGGCGGTCCTCACTCTCATCGAGCTGGGCACGGGCGAGTGCCGCGAGCTGCTGCGCAGCGACGTCCAGCTCGGCTGGCCGGCCGGCTCGCCGGACGGGCGCCATGTCGCTGTCGTGGAAGCAGTGTGCAGCGACCGGTGGGTGATGGCCGGCGATCTCAGCGTGATCGACCTGCAGTCCGGCGCCAGGTCGGAGATCGACACGGCCGGGACCGATGTGACCTGCCTCCAGTGGCTGGACGCGACCCGGCTCGGCTACCTGGGCCAGCGCCGCCTCGACTCGGTGGCCGCGATCGCCGACGTCCCGCACGGCAAGGTGACCGAGGTGTTCAGCACCAGCCTTTCGTGCGGCGCCCTGTTCTACCCGGAGGGAACGTTCACCGCCGACGGCGGCGTGCTGGTCGTGCAGTCGGCGTACCGCCTGCCGCCGCGCCTCGCTCTCGTAGCGGCCGGGAGTGAGCGGATACTGGCCTCGATGTCGCATCCCGGCACCGACTTCCTGCTGTCGACCTGCGGCGACGCCGAGGCGGTGACCTGGAAGTCGCGCGACGGCCTGGAGATCGAAGGGATCCTGTGCACTCCGCCCGGCGACGGTCCGCACCCCTTGGTGGTCCATGTGCACGGCGGGCCGGTGTGGGCGTACCGCGACACGTGGTCCATGTACGCGCCGTACGTGCCGCTCCTGGTCTCGCGCGGCTACGCGGTCTTCCACCCCAACCCGCGAGGCAGCGGCGGACGCGGACAGGAGTTCGCCGGTGCCGTCGTCGGGGACATGGGCGGAGCGGACGCGCAGGACATCCTGTCGGGCATCGACGCGCTGGTCGTGCGGGGCCTGGCCGACCCGGACCGGATCGGGTTGATCGGCGCCAGCTACGGCGGTTTCATGTCGTCCTGGCTGGTCACGCAGGACCAGCGGTTCGCGGCCTCGGTGCCGACGGCCCCGGTGACCGACTGGTGCAGCCAGACATACACCAGCAACATCGGCGGCTGGGGCCTCGCGTTCCTGCGGGCGGACCTCGATGCTCCCGGTGGCGGGCCCGCCCAAGACCGCAGCCCCGTCCAGCACGCCGGCAAGGTCCGTACGCCATGCCTCAACGTCGCCGGTGCGAAGGACCTGTGCACACCAGCCGGTCAGGCCCAGGAGTTCCACCAGGCATTGCTCGCCCACGGCGTCGAGTCGGTACTCGCCGTCTACCCGCTCGAAGGACACGGTGTACGGACGTACCCGGCGCTGACCGACTACCTCACCCGGGTCGTGATGTGGTTCGACAGGCACATGCCGGCACGCGTCGACCAGTGAGGAGGGCGCGCGGTGTGTCGGCCGGGTCCGGGTCCGGGTTCGGGCCCGGCGCACGCGACCGGCAAGAAGGACGGCGGCACGGCGCCGTGGTGAGGCGCGCGCACCCTCGCGTGTGGCCGCGTCGGGCATGGACGGCCGGTGCGCAGGGCGGAAGGCTTCGATTCGCGGCACGACGCGTACACAGCGCCCGTCGGCCCGGTTGCTCTCCGGGCGTTCGACGACGACGGGAACCCGCACGAGAACCGGGCGTGCCACGACGGTCGGCCGTGCCACGACTGTAGGCCGGGGTTGTGGAGGCGGAGACCCCGGCCGGGGAACGGCACGCGGCGACGTGCTCGAAGGTTCAGCAACTCAGCTATGAATAGGGTGAGTTGACGAATCCTCCGATCCCCGGTCGGGGCGTGCTGTTGCAACGCAGTCCCACTGGAGTGCGGCCCGTCGACCGGGCCGCGCTCCACTTCACAGATGTGCTGTTGCCAGGCTTTCTGTGCGAGTCCTTCCGCGGTTTCTCGGGTTCTGCTGGTGATCCCGCTTTCGCGGGCGCCGGTCCACTCCTGGAACGGGCGGGCGGTGCCTACATGTCGGAGTCGGGTGAGACGACGTCCCAGGTTCCGAATCGGGTCAGGCCGGCTGATGCGGCCGCCGCCACCGAGGCGTGGTTGTCGAGCTGGCAGCGGTACTGCGGCTCGTGTTCCCGTGCGAGCGCGTGCCGGGAGATCGCGCGCACGAGGCGCCGGGCGTGGCCCTTGCCCCGGTACGGCGTGAGTGTCAGCACGCCGAGGTCCGCCAGCGGCGCGTCGTCCCACGGGTACATGCTCGCCACGCACACCAACTGCCCGTCTTCGAACGCCCCGTAGACCGCCCAGTGGTCCAGTTCGACGGATGCGTCGTCGAGATCCTGTTCCGACGCCGCTTCCTCGAACTGTCCGAACACGTCTGCGTCGGCCTCGGTGAGCGGGCGGATCGAGGGGTCGTCCGGTTCGCCGAGCAACGTCTCCCGGGCCTCGTCGGTGAAGTAGAACAGGTTGTCGGCCCCGTGCAGTGGGATGCCGGACTTTTCCAGCCGCTTCCGGAAGCCCGCTTCGTCGACCGGCTGCCCGCTTTCCAGGCCCACCGCCTCGGCGACCGCCGGGGTGAGCAGAACGCGCGTCTTCCCATCGGCCGTCGTGAGGATGGTGAGTCGTTCGTCCTCGTCGAGCGCGGCGTCGACAGTGACACTGAAGACGTCGTCCTCGTGGAGGAGCCGACTCGTCGGGGAGGGGGTCAGCCAGAAGTCGGTGATGGCGGAAGGGAACATGGCGGGTACTTTCTGCTCGTCGTGGTCGGGGGAGGTCAGAAGCGTTTGACGAGACTGACCGCACGGTCGGTGACGGTGAAGCCGAGGCTCTGGTACAGGCCGAGGGCGCCGGTGGGGCTTTCGGCGTCGACGTCGAGTACGGCGTGGTCGAGCCCCTCGGCCCGCAGCGCCCGCAGCACGTGGGCCAGCAGTGTGCGAGCCAGCCCCTGCCCCCGCGCCTCCCGCCGTACGCCGACGGCTGTGACGTAGCCGAACGGGCCGCCGCGCAGCGGCCACTCGTCCGGCGCCACGTCGACGAAGACGAACCCGACGACGCGTTCTCCACCGTGTGTGTCGGGGGCGACGGCGAGTACGGACAGGTCCGGGCGGAACGCTTCCAGGCGGTCACCGGAGGCCCATTCGGCGGCGGTGGTCGGCTGGCTGCCCCAGTGGTCGCGGAAGGCATCGTTCATCGCGGTCCTGGCACGCTCGTCCCACTCCGCGCTGTAGGGAACAAGCCGTACTCCTGGGACGGGCGGCTGTTCGGCGACCGGCGAGGCGAGGTCGCGTTCCAGTTCCAGCCACCACCGGGCGCGCTCGTAGCCGTGTGCTTCCAGGAGCCGGATCGCAGGGGTGGCGTGGTCCTGCGCGCTTGAGGCGAGCCACCCGGGCAGGGTGGCGTCGCTCGCCGCGAGATGCTGAAGTCCGCGGGCCTCCTGCCAGGCCAGCAGCGCTGTGCCGATGCCTTCGCGGCGGCGGTCCGGAACCACCGTTCCGTCGAGCTCCACCCAGACGATCGTCTCCTGGCTCGCCGGGGCCGTGGCCGAGCCGTAGGCGACGGCCCGCCCGGCGGTGTCGACGGCGATCACCGCGTCGCGCTCGGGGTCGAAGACCTCGCTCCTGAACTCCTCTTCCAGCTCGTCCCGCGTCACCAGCGAGCGCGGATGGTCGATCTTTCCGGCGGCATGCGCCAGGTCGAGGATCAGGTCGATGTCGGCGGCGGTGGCAGGTCTCCAGGTGAGCCCGTCACCGGCTGTGGGCAGCGCGATCGACGAGGGAGCGGTCACTCGATCGCGCAGTGCGCGGAGTTCGGGGCTGGGATGTGCGGTCCCACTCACGGGGGATCCTTTCTCGGCGCCGACAGCACCCATTCCAGGACTGCTGTGGCGGTGGGCTGAAGGAGAGCGGGCGGGGGCGCTCGCGTCCCGTGGGGGATCGCCTCAGCCGCAGCCAGTCTGTTCAGACTTCGCCCGCTGCTGGACCGATCGTATCGATTGAGAACTACGAAATGAACTGATTAAAGCTGTTCCCTGTGTGGTGATCCCGCGTTGGGTTGGCCATGGGGGCGGGGCGCGTTGTGTTGGATTGTTGCGGACGAGCTGTTGGGGATCGCGGGACCCCGATCCTGCCGTCGAGAGTGTGTTCGCGGGGTGGTGGGACGTACGACACGCTGCCCCATGCCCCATGCCCCATGCCCCATGCCGCAGTCCAGCCGCGAGAGTGACGGGAATGGGGATCGTGCTGAACGCTGAACGCTGAACGCTGAGCGGCTTGCGGCCTTCGGCGTCCACGATCGCGGGCGGGCAGTCGGAGCCCGCTGTGAGGCTCCGGCTCCCTCGGAACCGTGCGTGCCGCTCGTCGCGGCACACGGCTCGAACGGGCCGCGGGCGGGCCCGATCGGCGGACGGCGGCAAGAGCCGGCCTGCCGGCCACGAGGAACGTCATCACTGAGCGATGGCGAGTCCGAGTGAAGCGACGGCCATCGCGAGGTAGGCGCCCGGAAAGGCAATGTTGTGAAACACGCGGGCACGGAAGTGGGCGGCCATGGCGCCGACGAAGAACAGAACGAGGCCGAGAGCGGCGGCGATGCCGATGACCCGGAACCCCAGGAGTCCGGCGGCGAGCCCGACAGCCCCAGCAGCCTTCAGTGTGGCGAGTATCGGGAGCCAGGACCGCGGGAGATCCACTTCAGCCGAGTTGGCGAGGACGAACTCGGCCCTTGCGAAGTCTGCGGCGGCGATCCCGGCATTGGCCGCGATCGTGACGAGGGTGACGACCATGTAGGCAACAGACACGACATGCACCGTTCAGGAGAGGACGCGGTAGGCACCGAGGACATCGAACGGCTGCGGTGTCGCACCCGTCCCCACCGCCCACTTGGCCACGGTCGTTTGCAGCGGACGCGCCGCTTCGAGGCCGGGGAGAGGGTTCTCGACCCCCTCGTCGAGGTCCAACAGGGCAATGAATTCGGCACTGTCGGTCCGACGCAGGTACGCATACCGGATGCCTTCCGGCTGCTGCGCCTCCACCGCCGCGAAGGCGGCCTCGATCGCCTCGACGACCTCCGCGACACCTTCGTCGGCCACCTGGTAGCGAATCATCAGGACAGGCATGGCATCTCCCTCGTTTTCTGGCTTGGTGAGCTGCTGTTCGTGTGCTGAATTCACTCTCGGCGAGCGCCGGGGTTGCGTCCAATACCTGCATCTATAACCTGATGGCATGGATGTCGACACCCGGTTGTTGCGCTACTTCGCCGCTGTGGCGGAGGAAGGGAGTCTGACCCGGGCCGCAGAACGGCTGTACGTGTCCCAACCCGCGCTGACCAGACAGATCAAGCAGTTGGAGACCCAGCTCGGCGTGCCGTTGTTCACACGGTCCCGGGCCGGCATGGCCCTCACCGAACCGGGCCGGGCCCTGGTGGCGCGGGTGCCCGCGCTGCTGGCCGAATGGGACCGGGCGCTGCGGGAGACGAAGAGCACGGCCGGTCGAGCGGCCCGTGTGCTGAGGGTCGGATTCGTGGCCAGCGCCGCGAACGAATCCACCCAGCAGATCATCGCGATGTTCGCCCGCCGTCGGCCGGGCTGGAGGGTCGACATGCGGCAGGCCGCCTGGTCGAACCCGACCGCAGGACTCGCCGACGGAGATGTCGACGCCGCTCTGCTGCGGCTGCCCTTCCCGGGCCAGGACATTCTGCGAGTGGAGGTGCTGTTCACCGAGCCCCGCTGGGTCGCGCTTCCCACGGCGCACCCGTTCGCCACACGGGACCGGATCCCTTTCCGGGATCTGTGGGAGGAGCCGTTTGTGGCAGCCCCACCGGAAACGGGCTGGTGGCGGGAGTACTGGCTGGCCACCGACGAGCGCGAGGGCCACCCGGTCCGCATCGGCGCCGTCACCGACCAGCCCGACGACTGGCTCAGCGCGATCGCCAACGGCTACGGCATCGCCCTCACCCCCGAATCCTCCGCCCGTTTCTACGCCCGCCCCGGCATCACCTACCGGCCCGTCAGCGGCGTCAGCCCCAGCCGGGTCGGCATCGCCTGGGCGCCCGCCGACGACACCAACCCCGTCGTCCAGGACTTCGTCCGCTGCTGCCTGGACAGCGAACCACCCAGACCCGGCGGAACCGTCGCCTGATCCAATGCCGCGTCCGGCCCACCGGGCAGTCCGTCCGGCTCGCGGACTTCCACCGGCTCGGTTCCTGCAACCAACGGCGCAGGCACTCGGCTCTTGAGCACGGTGCGGTCGTTCCCGATCAGAGCCTCGGGGCCTTGCCCGTCGGTTCCGAACGGCAGACGGCGGTGTCGACCGGAACCCCGGAGGACGACAAGGGGAGCCGCATTCCGGGCTGCTACGATTTTCGGGTGTTCATTGTGATGTTCATCTGACGGTCCTGGGTCTCTCCCGCCCAGGTTCTGATCCGTTGAGGGTGCGGTCTTTCGTGCCCTCCGGACCTCGATCACGTCAGACTTCGGCGGCTGCGCACAGGACACCGGCCGCACATCACATCGGAGCTTCTCCATGCTCGCAGTGCTTCTCCTGCCTGGCGCGCTTCGCGCCTTCCTCCCCGCCCTGATCGCGCGGTCCGGTCTCGCGATGGGCGGTCTTGCTCTCCTCCTCGCTGTCCAAGGCAGTACGGGTTCGTACACGCAAGCCGGTTTCGCAACAGGGGCGTTCGGAATCGCCAATGTCGTCGCCGCCCCCTGGCGCGCCCGGGCCGTCGACCGATTCGGCCAGCGAATCGCGCTCACCACCATGGCGTCAGGCCAAGCATCAGGGTTCATCGCTCTCGCGCTCATCGCGGAAGCCGAGGGTGTTGCGGTTGTCTGGTTTCTCATTCTCAGCGCGGTGGTCGGGCTGACGGCACCACCCCTGGGGGCCGCGATGCGCATGATCTGGGCGTCGCTCACCACAGCCGGTGACCAGCGAACCAAGGCATTCAGCATCGACGCGGTGTGCGAAGAACTCCTCTTCGTCGGTGGTCCCGTCGTCATCACCGCGGTCATCGTGGTCAGTTCGCCCGGCATAGGGCTCTGGGTGACCGCGGCAGTGGTTTCCCTCGGCACTGCGGCGATGACGTCCAGCGCGCCGTCGGGAGCGCTTCGCGGCACAGGAGAGACTGCCGCGCGAGGTGATCGCCCGCTTCGCCGGCCGGGGTTCGCAAGGGTATTGATGGTCCTCCTGGGCGTGGGCGGTGTACTCGGCGTCGCGGAGATCGCAGCGCCGGCAGTCGCCGAGCAACACGACGCTGTCGCAGCTTCGGGCTGGATCCTGGCGGCCTTCGCCGGCGGAAGCGCTCTCGGAGGATTCCTCTACGGGCAGCTGAACCTCAAGTCAGGAGTCGGCAAGAGGCTGTTCGCCCTGTGCGTCGGCATGGGACTTGCCGCGGTGCTCGTGTCCCAGCTGGACACACTCGGTCTCTTCGCTGCGGGCCTCGCAGTCGTCGGCCTCTTCCTCGCTCCTTCTCTCATCACCGGGTACCTCATCGCCGACACCATCGTTCCGGAAACCAGCCGGACGGAGGCGTCGACATGGATCAACACCTCCGTAAACCTCGGCGCATCGCTGGCGTCCGCGGCAGCTGGAATCGTCATCGACACGTCTGGTGCGTGGTTCGCCCTCCTGCTCGTGGGAGCGATCGCTCTCGTTCTCGCCTCCGCTGTGCCGTTCACACGACTGCGCACGATCGAGTCGCCTGCGGTCCACGTTCCCGATCGTTGCGAGCACAGCTGATTCGGCACCCCTGCGTGCCGGAAGCGCGGCTCCTCGCCACTCAAGGACTCTCGACCCACTTGTGTCCGAGGGGCCGCGCGACCGCACATGGTCACAACAAAGTCGGGTGGTGCTGCGCAGTGTGGCTCACGGGGTCGTACCGCTCGGGCACATCCGCCAAGCGGACCCGGTCCGAACCCCGCCACCACCCCGTTGGGACGCACGGTGCGGTCGTCCGACCGCTTCCAGCGGGTCCGAACGGGCCCCTGCCGCCATCGTTGTCAGGCCGCCGAAGGCTGCCTGAGTCCTGCAACACGGCGTGACCACGAACCCACTCGTCCCACGGCCCGCGCCGCTGGGGCGGATCCGACGGGCGGATACGACGGGCGGGCCCGGCCTCGGGCCGGGCCGCGCCTTCTTCCTACCGCGTTTCTGCCGCCTTGAGCTGGTACAGCTCGGGCACGGAAACCTTGATCGGCTCTTGCGTGGTCCGCGCGATCACGACGACCACGGGCTCGTTGGGGTCGGGATTCTCCTCGCGATGCGGGACGAACGGGGGGACGAGCAGGAAGTCGCCGGGATCCGCGGTGATCCGTACCTCCTGCTCGCCGTCGTGGAAGACGAACACGGGGTGGCCGCTGACCACGTAGATCCCCGCCTCCGACTCGCCGTGGTGGTGGTTGTCCGTTGCGCTCGACGGCGGGTTCTCCACCCGGCCCATCCAGAGGTTCTTCGAGCCGACTGTGCCGCCGCTGATCGCGGTGTAGCCGTCCAACTCGCCGGATCGCACATGGTGGACGCGGTTCCCCAGCGGCGCGTTGCCGTCGCTGCTCGTTGCCGTCCCGACGCCTTCGTGGGTGGTCATCGTGTGGCCTCCTGATTGTCTTCGGTGGGCTTCGGCCGGGCACCAGACTGCGACCGTCGCGTCCAGGGTGGCAACCATCGTTGCCGTAATGGCAACACGTACCCATCCGGGGCGGCGGGCTCCGCCCGCAGCGGCGCGCAACGGCGGTCGTTGGGATGGCCGCCCCTCCGCGGCCTTCCGGCTTCGGAGGTCCTCGATCGGGCACTTGCGCACATCACCGCGCAGGGCCTCAGCCTTCCGGCGGGCCCTGTTCGGAAGGTGCTGGAGCCCTTCGGGGGGTGGCGGACAGCCGGTGTGTTCGGCGAGCTGCCGACCGTATTTCCGCGTCCCGGACCGAGCGGGCCAAGAGTGCGGTCCCGCGTCCGCCACCGCGGATCGACCCGGCCGGGCCGTCCCCCACCGGACCCGCCAACGACTCCAATTCGGCCGCTCACACGCCTACTTCAACAGGCCCCGCCGCACCCCGTACACCGAACTCCCTCAGCCCTGAGGCGGGCAGCCTGGTCTTCGGCGGCTGCCCGCCGACCGGGACGCGGCGGCGCTCGGGCCGGCCTGCATCACCCCGCGTGGCGGTGGTGGATCTGCGGATCCCCGTCCTTCTTGCGGCTGATCTCCACCAGCTTCGGATAGTCGACCGCGACCCCGTGCAGCAAGGTGTGCACAGCCTGCTCCACCTCGTCGTCGCTGGTGACGGCGTGGCCGAACAAGGCGCGGTAGTGGACCAGCGAGGCGAGCAGGTCGAGCAGCAGGTCCCGGTTGACGTCGTCGCGCAGGTCGCCGCGCGCGATGGCGGCGTCGAGGACCTGGCCGACGGCGATCCGGGGCGGGTCGAAGAGGGATGCCATGAACGTCTCGCGGCACTGCGGGTCGTCGCCGCAGTCGGCGAGCAGTGAGGCGAGAGCATCCGGTGGCATGCGCTGGAATGCGGCGACGTACAGCTTGATCGCGTCACTGAGGTCGCAGATCGTGCAGTCGGAGGCGGGGGCCCTGAGCCGGCCGAGGCGAGCGGTCAGGGCGTCGAGCACCAAGCTGGGCAGGGTGCTCCAGCGCCGGTAGACAGCAGGCTTCGTCGTACCGGCGCGCCGTGCCACGGCCTCGACGGTGAGCCGGGTGTACCCGACCTCGTCGAGGAGATCGAGCACCGCGTCGAGGATCGCCTGGTCGATGGCCGCGTCGCGCGGGCGGCCGCCTGGGGCCCGACCGCTGGGTGCATGTTTCGCTTCAGCCATTGCGCCAGCCTACGGCCCCGGGGACCAGCGGACGGGCAACCGGGAGAGGGCGACGGTGACGGGGGCCGGGGAGTTCGTCACCCAGGGCCGGACGACGAGATATCCGTGTTCCGAACCGGCGCGGCGCGCTCGGCCCCGTTCACAACACCGCCGTGTGGTGAACCACCCGCCGCCCGGACCCGTGGAAAACAAGTTGCTGGATGCGCGACGACGGGCCAGGGTGGTGCCGCCCAGCAGACCGTGAACGGAGACCCCCATGCGCCGACTCCTCGACTTGACCCAGCCCACCCACCGGACGGTCACCTTCGAGGACTTCGGCACCCATGCACATCTCACGCACCCTGAACATCGGCATTCTCGCGCACGTCGACGCAGGTAAGACGAGTCTGACCGAACGCCTGCTCTACAACACCGGCGCCATCGCCCACCTCGGCAGCGTCGACGCGGGCAGCACACAGACCGACACCGGGGCCACCGAACGCGAGCGCGGAATCACCATTCGCGCGGCGGTTGCCTCTTTCACCGTCGGCGGTACCCGGGTCAACCTGATCGACACTCCGGGCCACACGGACTTCGTGGCGGAGGTGGAGCGCGCTCTCGGTGTACTCGACGGCGCCGTCCTGGTGCTCTCCGCCGTGGAGGGTGTGCAGGCCCACACCCGCGTTCTGATGCGCGTCCTGCGGGCCATGGAACTGCCGACCCTGCTGTTCGTCAACAAGATCGACCGGTCTGGAGCCCGCTACGGGGAGCTGTTGGACGAGGTCCGCCGCCACCTGGCTCCGCGCGTGGTGGTTATGGCGGGCGTACGGGACCCCGGTACCCGCGACGCCCGGGTGCTGCCTGGCTCCTTGGCCGAGCCCGCCTTCCGCGACGCGCTGGGCGAGATTCTCGCCGAGTGCGACGACACACTGCTGCGCCACGTCGTGGACGGCCCCCCGCCGACCCCGGCGCAGTTGTGGGCCGGGCTCGTCGGCCAGACCGGACGGGGGCTGGTGCACCCGGTGTACTTCGGGTCGGCGCTGAGCGGGCAGGGGGTGGGGGACCTCATCGGCGGGATCACCGGTCTGCTGCCGTCCTCGATGCCGACGAGTGCCGGCAGCGACCCTGCGGGGACCGTTTTCGCCGTGGAGCGCGGTCAGAGCGGGGCGAAGACGGCCTTGGTGCGGCTGTTCTCCGGTGAGGTGGCGGTGCGGCAGCGAATCGCCCTGCACCGTCCGGGCGCAGAGGGGCCGGCCGGCGAGACGGTGGGCCAGGTCACCTCCCTCCAGGTCGTCGGCGGACAGGGCGAGGAGGCCGCCGGCCCTCTGACGGCGGGGAACATCGGCCGGATCGGCGGCCTGCCCGGCGTACGGGTCGGTGACCGGATCGGCCTGCGCGGCGGGGACACGGACAGAGCCCAGCCGTGGTTCCGCCACGCTTCGCTGGAGGCCGTGGTGCGTCCCGCAGAGGACGACCCCGCCGCGGCGGCACGGCTGGCGGCGGCCATGGCCCAACTGGCGGACCAGGACCCGCTGATCGGCGCTCGCGTCCAGCCCGACGGGGCGATCGCGGTACTGCTCCATGGTGAGATCCAGAAGGAAGTGCTCACGGAGACACTGGAACGGGACTTCGGGGTGTGTGCGGTGTTCTCGCCCAGTCACGTGGTGTGCCGTGCGCGGCCGTCGGGGGTCGGCGAGGCCTGCGAGGAGATCGGGCGGCGGGCCCCGAGTCCGGGCGGCTTCTGGGCGACGGTCGGCCTGCGCGTGGAGCCCGGCGGGCCGGGCGATGGAGTCGTCTTCGGTTACGAGACCGAACTCGGCGCTCTTCCGCGGGCCTTCCACTGCGCCATCGAGGAAACGGTGCACGCTTCGCTGCGCCAGGGGCCGCACGGCACGGAGGTCACCGACTGCCGGGTCACACTCGTCCGATCCGGCTTCGTCGGCCCGCTCAGTACCGCCGGCGACTTCCGCGGCGCCACCGAGCATGTACTGCGCCGCGCCCTGGAACGGGCCGGTACCCGGCTTCACGAACCCTACGAGGCCTACGAGGTGGAGACGCCTCTCGGCGACCTGTCGCCCGTGACGGCCTGCCTCGGTGCCTGCGGGGCGAGTGTCACCGAGACGGTGGGCGGCGCCGACACCTGGCTGCTGCGGGGGACGCTCCCGGCACGTGCCGTGCCGGAGGTTGCGCGCCGGCTGCCGGGCCTGACCCGCGGCGAAGGCGTGTGGTGGTCCCGGCCCTGCGGGGACCGTCCGGTGGACGGGCCCGGGGCCGGACAGGGCCATCCCGGTAGTCCCCGCCCGGACGCCGGGGAGTAGAGGGGCTCACCGGTAGGTTCCGGGTCCGCCGACGAGGGCGGCGAGGCCGTGTTCGGCGACGTGCGCAGCGACGGCGCCGACGCCGGGGCGACTGTGGGCGGTCAGGCACGGCACATGGCGAACCTGCGGCAGGTCGCCGTCTCGCCGCCCCAACCGGTGAACAGCCGGCCGATTGCCTCGGCACGCAGGAGATCATTCCCCGGCCGCGGCGCCGAGGTGCAGCGAACCTCGCCTCCATCCGGAGCGCAGATCGCTCGGGCAGAGCGACAGCGGTTCAGGAACCCCGAAGTCATGCCGGCAGGCGGTCGAGCCTCCGGCGAAGGAAGAACCCCTGGCCGCGAGCAGGTCCTCGCCACGGTCGGGGTGGGGCTCGCCGGATGCCGGGTATTAATGTTACGTTCCGGCTCGTAATAAATCTCTCGAAGGGGTAGTTCATGACCACCAGAAGCGAGGAGCCGACCGCGTCACCGTCACCAGCCGGATGGGGAGCACTGCTCGGCCGCGAACACGGGGCCGTCGCGGCGACGCTCGCGGCCGGAGTCGCGCTGCATGCCGTGAATGTCTACCTGGCGACCACCATCCTGCCGTCGGTCATCGCCGACATCGGCGGATCGAACCTGTACGCCTGGGCCACCACGATCTTCGTGTTCGCGTCCGTGCTCGGGTCGACGGCCGCGTCCGCCGTCCTCGGAGCCCGCGGCCCGCGCTCCAGCTACCGCCTCGCGGCACTGCTGCTCGCGGCCGGAACGGTGGTCTGCGCGCTCGCCCCGACGATGCCCGTCCTGCTGGCCGGACGCCTCGTCCAGGGCATGGGAGGCGGCCTGCTCTTCGCCCTCTCCTACGCCATGGTCCGCATCACGCTGCGCGAGGCACTGTGGCCACGGGCCATGGCGCTCGTCTCCGCCATGTGGGGTGTCGCGACGCTCGTCGGTCCCGCCCTCGGCGGCGTCTGTGCCCAACTCGGTGTCTGGCGCGGCGCGTTCTGGGTGCTTCTGCCGTTCCTGCTCTTCTTCGCCTTCTGGGGCGCGGTGCGACTGCCCGAGGCAGCGGCGGGGGAGTCGGCCCCGCGCATTCCCTGGGCGAGCGTGAGCCTGCTCGGCCTGGCCGTGCTGCTCATCTCCGCAGCCGGCATCTCGTCCCGGCTCGCCGTCAACGCCGCCGGTCTCCTGGTGGCCGCACTGCTCCTGGTCGCCTGGCTGCGACGTGAGCGGCGTACGACGCTCCGGCTCGTCCCGGCCACCGCATTCGGCCCGGACGCGCGGCTGCGGCTCGTCTACGTCACCATGGCGCTGCTGGTGTTCTCCAGTACCGTCGAGGTCTACGTGCCCTACTTCGCGCAGCGGCTTCA
The DNA here is from genome assembly GCF_042887155.1 of Streptomyces sp. NPDC057963. Classification (NCBI taxonomy): domain Bacteria; kingdom Bacillati; phylum Actinomycetota; class Actinomycetes; order Kitasatosporales; family Streptomycetaceae; genus Streptomyces; species Streptomyces sp. NPDC057963. Next base: position 8,213 of record NZ_JBHVPX010000042.1, on the reverse strand, counting down.
AGGGCTCGGGCCGCTGGCGGCCGGGTATGTGGGCGCTGTCCTGGCGGCGGGCTGGACGCTCGGCTCGATCGCGTGCAGCGGGATGCAGCACCGCAGAGGGCTGATCATCGGCGCCGGTCCAGTCTTCTCACTGATCGGGCTCGTCGGGCTCTTCTTTGCCGGACCGGTGCACTCGGGCGGGGTCGCGACCGTCGTGGCAGTGAGCGCCGGGCTGCTCCTGCTGGGCTGGGGCATCGGCATGGCGTGGCCCCATCTGCTCACCCGGGTCCTTCAGTTGACGCCGGAGGAGGACCAGGACCTTGCCGGTTCCTCGGTCACGACGATCCAGCTCACCGCGACCGCCATCGGATCGGCGCTCGCAGGGATGGTCGCCAACGTGATCGGATTCTCCGACGGCGCCGACGTCACCGACCTGCAGAGCACGGCACGCTGGATGTTCGGCCTGTTCGTGCTCGCACCGTTGGCCGCTGTGGCGACGGCGCGGCGCGCCCGCCGTTGAGGTTCGCCTCCGGAGCCGTCTCACCGGCGGGGCAACGAAACGGAGCGGGCGGTCAACCGCTTCGAAGCGGACGGTCGGCCGGCTCGAGAACAAGGACTTCGGGGTCGTGGCCACGAAGTGCGACGAACGAGCCCACGTCCTCCGCGGCGCCGGCGCCGCCGCCTCGGTCCGACTGCGGCTGTGCCCGTGGGCGACTTGAGGGAACTCGCAAGCGGCCGACGAGCGGTTCGCGGCGGAAGCGGCACTCCGCAGGAGCGGGCCGTGCCCTGCCGGTCCTCGGGCCGACGAGGCGGGCGCTGTTGCCCGTTCGTCCGTCGATGTTGCCCGTTCCTCCGTCGATCCTCCGTCGATGAACGGAATCAGCTGGTCGTCGGCGAAGCCCACGGCGGCTTTCATGGTCCGGCACGAGGTGCGGTGGAGGGTGTGTGGTCATCGCACCCGCCTTCATCTACGATATTCCATGGATTAATGGAGGATGTCATGGCGGAAACCACCACCCCGCGCTCGAAGGCGCAGCTCTACGACGCGTTCGCGGTCAGTGGCAAGGCCCTGGCCAGCGGAAAACGTCTGGAGCTGCTCGACCTGCTCGCCCAGGGCGAGCGGACTGTGGACGCCCTGGCGCAGGCGGCCGGGTTGAACCTGACGACAGCGTCGGCGCACCTGCAGACCCTCAAGCGTGCCGGGTTCGTCGCGACCCGCCGGGAGGGGGTGCGCATCCACTACCGGCTCGCCGGGGACGACGTCGCGCAACTGTTCGCGCTGCTTCGCAAGGTCGCAGAGAACCACCAGGCCGCCGTGGCCGCTGCCCGTGACGCCTACCTCGGCGAGGGCGGCGCCATGGAGATGACCCGCGAGGAGCTGCGTGCCTCTGTGGCCGCGGGCGACGCGCTGGTGCTGGATGTGCGGCCGACGGAGGAGTACCTGGCCGGTCACATCCCCGGTGCCGTCTCCATCCCGGTCGACGAGCTCGCCGACCGTATCAACGAACTGCCCGAGGACATCGAGATCGTCGTGTACTGCCGAGGCGAGTACTGCGTCCTCGCCTACGACGGGGTCCGCCTGCTGACCGACCGCGGGCGGCGCGCGGTCCGCCTCGATGACGGCATGCTCGAATGGCGCCTGGCCGAAATGCCCGTCGACGCCGGGGACCTGGCGTGAGCGGTCCCTCCCCGGACACGCGTCCGGGGCTCGCTGACGGGACGGTGTACCTGGACGGCAACGCCACCATGCCCGTCGACCCACGGGTGACCGCAGCGATGCAGCCGTACCTGAGCGACGACTTCCTCGGCAATCCATCCCGCAGCAATGCGTATGCCGGCCGTCCGAGTCAGTCCCTCCCCGCATCTCGTGCGCAGGTCGCCGCGCTGACCGGGGAGACGGTGCTCGCGCTGGTGACGGCTGCCGACAACGAAACCGGTGCCCTCCAGCCGATCACTGAACTCGCCGCCCCGGCAAGCGGTCGCGACGCACCGTCGCGCTGCGATGCCGTCCTGGCCACCGGAAAGCTCCTCCCTGGAAGCCCAGGTGTCGGGTGTGGACCTGCTGGCTGTGGTTGGGCACAAGATGTACGTTCCCGAGGCCGCTGCCGCCCTCTTCGTACGCGAGCCGGCGTGCCTGGAGCCGGTGGTCCACGGCGGAGAGAAGAAACACGGCCTGCGCGTCGGCACTGAGAGCGCCGCCCTGGCCATCTCCCCTGCCATCGCCCCGGGCCATCGCTCTGGGCGCCGCCGCCCAACTCGCCGCCGAGGAACGCGCTGACGGACGGGCCGAACGGGTCGCGCAACGGCGCGACCTACTCAACCGGCGCCCGGAGAACATGCTGCCCGGCCGTGTCCAGATCAACGGCCCCGCCAAGAAGCGCCTGTCGAACACGTGGGACATCAGCATCGACACATCGGCGTCGATGGCGCCCTGGGACACGAACTCCTCACCACCACCCACCACCCACCACCCGCCACGGCCTCGACCTCGCCGACCTTGCCGAGCGCGGCGTCGCCGACAGCGTGATCCGTCTGCCCGTCTGTCCGTCTGTCCGTCTGTCCGTCGGCCTGTCTGTCCGTCTGCCCGTCTCTCCGTCTGTCCGTCTGCCTGTCGGCCTTGAAGAAGCCGACGACCTCATCGGAGACCTCGCCCAGCCCTCGACGCCCGCCCCCGCTCGGCCCTGTCCCGCCCCCGCTCGGTCCTGTCCCGCCCCCGCTCGGTCCTGTCCCGCCCCTGCCGGCGGGCGGGACAGGACCGGTGAACACACCGCCTTCCGACCGAAAGAGCACACCGTGAACCGAAAGAGCACACCGTGACGAGCACCGCCCCAACCGCGACCACCGGCATGTCCCCGCAGCCCGAAGCCCAGCGCCGCATCCTCGCCGTCCTGGCCACGTCCCAGGCCTTCAGCGGGGCCGGGCTCGCGGCCGGCGTCACCATCGGTGCACTGCTCGCGCAGGACATGCTCGGCTCCACCGACCTCGCGGGTCTGCCCAGCGCCCTGTTCACCGCAGGCTCCGCCCTCGCCGCCGTCGCCGTCGGCCGCATATCCCAGTCCCGAGGCCGCCGCCCCGGCCTGGCCGCCGGGTACCTCACCGGCGCCATAGGCAGTGCCGGAGTCGTCGCGGCCGCCGTCGCCGACAACCCCGTCCTGCTGTTCGTCGCCCTGTTCGTCTACGGTGCGGGCACCGCCACCAACCTCCAGGCCCGCTACGCCGGAGCCGACCTCGCCGCACCCGCCCACCGTGCCCGCGCCGTGTCCACCGTCCTGGTCGCCACCACCCTCGGCGGCGTCGTCGGCCCCAACCTCGCCGCCCCCACCGGCAACCTCGCCGACACACTCGGCATCCCCACGCTCGCCGGTCCCTTCCTCCTCGCGGGAGCCGCCTACGCGCTGGCCGCCCTCGTCCTGGTCATCTGGTTGCGCCCCGACCCCCTGCTGCTCGCCCGCAGCCTCGACCTGCAGCAGCAGGCGACAGCCGCCGCGGCGAAGACAGCGGACGACACCGAGCCCACCCCGGCACACAAGCGCGGTCCCGGGCTGATGCTGGGTGCGCTGACCACGATCCTCACCCAGCTCGTCATGGTCGCCATCATGACGATGACCCCGGTCCACATGCACGACCACGGCCACAGCACCGCCGCCTCCGGCCTCGTCATCGCCATCCACATCGGTGCCATGTACCTGCCCTCGCCCCTGACCGGCTGGCTGGTCGACCGCTACGGCCGCATCGCCATCGCCGCCGCCTCCGGGATCATCCTTCTGGCCTCCGGGATCACCGCCGCCGCAGCGCCCGCCGACTCCGTCGCCCTGCTCGCTCTTGCGCTCGCCCTGCTCGGTCTGGGCTGGAACTTCGGCCTGATCTCCGGCACCGCGATGATCACCGACGCCGTGCCGCTCGCCACCCGGGCCAAGACGCAGGGCATGGTCGACGTCGCCATCGCCATCGCCGGCGCCACCGGCGGCCTCGCCTCCGGCATCGTCGTCTCCGCCACCAGCTACCCCGTCCTCGCCCTCACCGGCGGCATCCTCTCCCTCGCCATCCTCCCCGCCATCGCCGCCACCGCGAGCAGCCGGTGAACCAGCCCGCTCCGCCCTCCGAAGGCGACCTCACCGTGGACGGCACCGGCCCGCTGGGCGCTATTCCCGGCTGAGCCTGCGCAAGCAGATCGGGGGGCGCCTTGCCGGGCGCCCCCGTCCATGTCATCGCCACCGCTTCGGCTGCCCCGTTCGACCTGCCCGCCCGGTGCCACACGGCCGGGGCGGGGCGGCATCAGGGGAGCCCGCCGCTCGCCTCATCAACTGCGCCGACGCGACTTCCGTCTCGTCGGCCTCGAACACACCGTCGCCGCAGTCTCTCTCGGACTGCAGCCGTGATCTGCGTCGAGACCGCCGCAGCCCGGCATCCGCCTCCCCGAAGGACGGCTTCGCCGCGTAGACCCTGTGCCGCTCGCGCGCGGGCCCGGGGCAGGCGACGCCGGACCGCACACAAGTGAGCCGTGCGTCCCTCGCTGCCGTCCGGGGCCGAGATTTCGCCGGCACGAGCTCTACCAGGAGCAGCAGCGCCCGGCTTCACGCGTACCGGCCGAGGTGGTACACACTGCCTTCACCGAGCGCGAACTCCGGTCGGGCCAGGCCCCGTTCCCGCCACCATGCCAGGCCGATCGCCACCGTCCCGATCAGGCACCGATCAGGCACCGATCAGGCACCGATCAGTGTGAGCGGGAAGACCGCGGCGGCCCGTCCGGCCGTACGGGGGACAGCCCTCGGCGCCGGCCGAACCACAGCAACAGGGGCACAGCCGGCGGAAGGTGATCGGGCCGATCCGTGTTGGCGCCGCTCCGCTTCTTCCGCGGGCGCCCTCAACCGAGCAAGGCGGTGGCCGCGTTGACGAGTTCCGCGTCGGCGGCCTCGGTGCGGTGGGCCGCGATGCCGGAACGGAAGAGCGCCGCTCCTTCGATCAACACGGTGAAAACGTTCGCCCGTGCCTGGCAAACAGTGTCGGAGAGGGCGGGGTTGCGGGCGCGGAGGAACCTGGCCACATGGTCCTGGTAATCGCCGTAGAAGGTGCGCAGGACCTCCGCGACGGCTTCCTCACGGCCTGCCAGTGCCCACAACTCGGCGTAGACCCTCACCAGTTGCTTGTCATCGTGCTCGGCCAGAAGCTGACGGACCAATCGCTCCGCGTCCGGCGGAGTGTGCGTGGCCGCGTCGGCGAACAACGGGGCCAGCCTGTCGAGTGAACGATCCAGGGTGCGGCGCAGGACGGCGGCGATCAACTCCGTGCGGGAGGGGAAGTAGTACTGCACGTGCCCCAGGCGCGTATCCGCTGTGACCGCCACTGCCCGCATGGTCAGTTCGCCGTACCCGGACTCGAAGAGGATCTTCTCGGCGGCGTTCAGGATCAGAGCGCGCCGCTGGGCACCCTTCGTCGTGGTGGCGGTGCGCTTCTCCTGTTCCGGGGACGGGTCGTTCATGCCGCCCTGCCCTCGCCGGGTTCGTCCCGCACGGCCCTGCGCACAACAAGGTCGACGCCCTGCGCGGCGAGGTCCGACGGCACGCTTTGGGGGCTCGGGAGCTGTTCGGGGAAGACCACGCCGCTCGGTGCGGGGGCGCCGTCCTCGCCGCGTACCCGGCGCAGCCCCATCAGGGCGCCCAGGGCTGTCAGATGGGCCTGCCCAGCCGGATCGGTCACGGTCGCGGAGAGGGTGTCGCCCCCGTGGGTGACGTCGACGCGGAGCTGAGCCGTGCCGCCCTCGCCGGGGGCGTACAGCAATCCGCGGCGGGCACCGGTGAAGCGCTCGCCACGGCCCCAGCGGAAGAACCCGAGCCGCTTGGCGGCCAGCAGGGCCGCCGTGGACGCGGGTGAGCTGAAGCCGATCCGGGTGGTCGCGGTCTTGGCCGCGAGGGTGAGGGGAAGGGTGAACTGCTCGGGTGTGTCGATCCTGGCGACCCGGGTGAGCGCCTCCCCGATACGTACCTGGCCGACGTCGCTCAGCGGCATGACCGTGCGCCGCTGCCCGTCCTGCGTCACCTCGTAGTCCAGTCCGAGGCGGTCCATGAATTCCACCGAGTCCGCGCCCGCCCGGTCTCCGAGGTCCCAGCGGATCGCCACGTCGACCGTGTCCATGCCGCCGAGCCGGTCGCGGAGAGAGGCGGCGACGAGGCTGGTCACACCTCCCATCCACGCGGAGGACAGCAGTACCGGTGCGGTCGGGCCTGCCAGCGCCGCGACGGTGGCCGCGCGCTGCAACCGCGCGGTCCAGCGGGTGATGTCCACGAACGGCACCCCGCCCCTGATCGCGGCGCGCAGCACCCGGTCGTCCGGATCGTTGACCACCGTGACAATCGCGCTGGCCCCAGCCCGGAACGGTGCCGGGTCCGCCAGGTCCCAGGTGCGCAGTTCCGCGCCCGTCTCATCCGCCAGCCGCTGTCCGCGCTGCACGTTCCGCCCCGTCAGTACCAACGGCCACGAGGGGGCCGCCATCCGTGCGAGCTCCGCGCCCACCGTGCCGTATCCGCCGACCAGGAGTACTGGTCCGTCGGCGTCAAAGACGAGTTCGTCGTTCATGACACCCAATATAGGTCAGGTGACCAAAAAATGTCGCGGGGGGGTGTGTGATGTCGACCGCGACCGATCGACCGTGGCTGGTAACGCGCACCTCCTCAGGCGTGGCGGCGGTAGCGGGCTGTGCGGACAGTGGCGGCCACGAGAGGGAAGGCGTCGGTGCGGCCGGGGTTCCCCGCGCGGCTGCCCGCGCAACATCGCAGGGGTGCGCGGGCCGGTCCCCGACGTGTTGCTGCGGAGAGACAGCGGCACCCCGGGGCGGGTTCAGGCGCGGCGGCCGGCCCGACCATGAGCGGGTGGTGGCCGAACGGCCTTTTCCAGGTTCGCGGTGGCGTCCTGCCTGTCCATGTGCGCGATCACCAGCACCCCGTAAAGAACCACCAGCACCCCGTCGAGATCGACGGCCGCCCGGCTGCCGCTGTCGGGGCGGCAGTACCGGCCAGGGCCCAGACGTGTTCGCGGACACGGGCGTGGGCCCGGCGGATCACGGGTCGGCGCGTGCTTCCCGCTGCTCGCGGGCGTGTTGCCCAGGGGAGAGGCGGTCGGGCCGCAGGCCACCGGCCCGAACGCACCCGGTTCGGCCCTCAGTGGGGCGACATCGGCCGGGCAGCCCCCGCCCCAAGCAACCGCCCATTGCCGCATCGAGCACGATCTTGCCCGGATCGTGCACAGCCCCCCGCTCGCACCATGGCGCCGACGGCGCCGCCGATATCGCGCTGTCCAGCCCGGACTTGTGGACCGCCTCCATCGGCAGTACGGCTCCGGCCCGAGAACCCACTCCGTGGCCACGCCCTCGACACGGACACAGGGGTACGGCTCGGCTCAGCGCACGCGGTGGCCGCGCGCCGACGTTCGACAAGACCGTCTCCCGCGAGCGCCGCGCAGTCGAATGCGGCATGAATTGCCTCAAGAGCCACCGGGCGGTGACCACCCGGTATGACGAGCTCGCCGCCCGCTACGAAGCGACCGTTCTCGGCGCGGCCATCAACGAGTGGCTGTGACCAACTGTCATGCGCAACCTGCCAGGACGGTGCGTGAGCGTCAGGCATTCATGTCGGCTCGGTCGGACTCACTGCGCAGAACGCAGAATTCGTTACCTTCAGGATCGGCAAGGATTGCCCAGCCTGAACCATCAGGATTCCGGTGATCGGCGACAAAGGTGGCACCGAGACCCAGCAGCCGGTCCACCTCCTGATCGCGCGAGGTCTCAGGGCGCAGACACAGATGGATCCGGTTCTTGATCGTCTTACCCTCGGGCACCTGGTTGAAGTACAACACCGGGCCCTCCGCCAGCAGTACCTGAGTCTCCCGGGAGTCCGGTCCGTCCTCCGGATGCAGCGGCCGGCCGGTCACACTGCTCCAGAACCGAGCAAGCTCGTAGGCATCCGCACAGTCAATCGCCACGTTCTGCAATACCGAGACCATGCGTGCGAGCCTTCCTGATCTCCAGGCCGAACGCCACCGGGTTGCGCTCATTCCTCGCGCACGCAGCTCAGGCTCCTGACAGCACTTCAGGTACACGGCCCAGCTGTATTGATCAGGCCGTCGACAACGCTCGTGATCAATGCACCTAGTAGGGCTTTGTTACGTCTCTGGGCAAGGGGCCTTTCTGGTGGTTTCCTGATGGTATGAGGGTGGATGAACTCGCCGTGTGTCGGGGCCGG
>NZ_JBHVPX010000041.1:0-36365 GCF_042887155.1 Streptomyces sp. NPDC057963 | reverse complement strand
GACAACTTCTTCGACCTCGGCGGCCACTCCCTCCTCGCCATACGCCTCACCAACCGCATCAACACCACCCTCAACACCCACACCACCATCCACACCCTCTTCCAACACCCCACCATCGCCGACCTCGCCACACACCTCAGTGAATCCCGCCGTGAGCGGCCAGTACTCCGGCGTCGGACCGGTCCGCGTCCGTGACTGTCAATTGCTGGTGACTTTCCGCGTCGTCCAAGGAGTCAGAAGTGTTCGTGCCCCAGATCCTCGTCAAGAGCGAAGAGATCTTCGAACCCGAGTCGCACATTTCGCAGTACGACCGGGCGCGGGAGATCTCCAAATATCTACTGATGCACTACGGCGTGGTCGACGACGTGTTCGAAAGAGCCGATCATCCGCTCGCCGCAGCACACGGCTATCCTCGCCGGCTGTCGGAAGTCCTTCGGGCGAGCGCCCAGTCGACCGGTACCCGTGTCCGTACCGCACTCGATGTGGGATGCAACGTCGGCGGGGTCAGCCATGCGTTGAGCACCTGGGTCGAGGACCGAGTGGTCGGAGTGGACATCAGCCGACGGTCGATCGAGGTCGCCAAGGCCCTGACCATTGGTGGGGGCGGGGTGTTCAGCATCGTGCAGCAGGGGCCGTTCACCAAGGACGTCGAAGTGCGGCTCCCGGACGCGGATACGTGTGCACACGTGGAGTTCGAGGTCGGGGACGGCGCCGACCTGCAGGCGGTCGACGGCACCTTCGACGCCGTGTTGCTGTCGAATGTGGTGGACCGGGTGGCCGATCCGGCGCTCTGCCTGCAACAGTTCGGCGCGTCGGAACGCACTCTGCGCAGCGGTGGACTTCTCATGATCGCTTGCCCGTGGTCCTGGTACCCGGAGTACAGCGCCCCTGGTTCATGGCTGGGGTCCGCGCGGGACGCCACACCTAGCGAGGAGGCGGTCAAGACGCTGTTGGCCAACGACTTCGACCTCGTCACCGAAGTCGACGAGCCATGCGTCCTGCGTCAGAACCCACGCGAGTACGACTACTTCGAAGCACACGTCACTGTGTGGCAGAAGCACTAGCAGGGTCGGGGACCTGGGCTGTTTCCGAGTGCTTGAGGTCCCCGCCACGGCCGACGCAGTCCGCGCCGAAGCCGCACCGCGCGCGTCGCCCAGACGGTCGCTGCAGCGCCGGATCGGCTTGCACAGGGACGACACGGCGGGTCGGATCAGCCCACTGGACGACCCCCGGGCCGCGACACCGATCGGTCGGGGCTGCCATATCTGCGAGCGCCGAGACTGCGCCCGGCCGCCGGCCGGTGGCCTGCTGGCCGTCGACCCCGACCGGCGTACGTACGTTCCTTGTCCGGTGGAGACGGGCAGCGACGGGTGAGGGGCCGGGAGGCTGTTACTTCCGGGCCGCTCACCGTCGCATGGGTAAGGAGTGCCTGAAGCAGGGCGGCCGCTTGTCGACGAAAGCGGTCATGCCCTCCTTCTGGTCCTCGGTCGCGAACACGGCGTGGAAGAGACGGCGTTCGAAGCGGGCGCCTTCCGCGAGGGCCGTTTCAAAGGCCCGGGACACCGCTTCCTTCGCCGTCATCGCGACGGGCAGGGGCATCCCCGCGACGGTCTCGGCGACGGCGAGCGCCTCGCCGAGCAGTTCGTCGGCGGGCACCCCGCGCGAGACGAGCCCGGCCCGCTCCGCCTCCGTGGCGTCCATGGTGCGACCGGTCAGGCACACCTCCATGACCTTGGCCTTGCCCACCGCCCGGGTCAGGAAGAAGTCCCTTCCGTCGACGACCGGTTCGGCGCCGTCGGTGACACCGATGTCCACGTACCGGCGAACCCTTTCGACGGCGTCCCGGCTCACCAGGGGCCCGAAGTCGGCCTCCGCGTCGTCCGATCGACCGATCCGGAGCGTGGCGATGTGCTCCTTGAGCGCGGTGACGAGACGGTCGGCGGTCCCCTCTCCGACGGGCACGGCCACAGAAATCGCCATGCAGCGCTCTCCCGCCGATCCGTATCCGGCGCCGATGAGCGCGTCGACGGCCTGGTCCAGGTCGGCGTCCGGCATCACGATCATGTGGGGTCGTAGACGTCGCCGAGGACGCCGGAGGTACCGGTGGTGTGCTTGCCGCCGATGAAATGTGTGAGTTCACGGACCGTGGATGCCTGCTCTCGTCAGGGGAGATCCGGGGATGGCACGGCAGCCGCCGTCAGGCCCACAGGTGGGCGCACTGCCGGAAAAGCTGTGGGACAGCGAACAGCGGGGCCGGGGCCTCGCAGGTCTACGAGCGCACGATGAGTCGCGTGCGCTCCGCCGGACCACCAGGGTCGTGGGTAGGAGTACGGACCGGTGCCGTGCGTGTCTGCTCCATCCTCGTGGAAAACATGACATACTCCGCGGCCGGCAACCCGGCTCCCGGGTCTCCGTGTGCCGCCCGCCTTCCCGGCAGACCTCGCCAGTGGCGTGTGGATGGCAGCACGCTCACCGGTCACAGTGGCGGGACCGTGCCGGATTCACACCGGCTTCCCTGCACCGCGGACCTTGCCCCCCGTCCATCCACGCTGCGCGCGGTCGCCGACCGGATCCTCGTGGCCGCCATGGACGGCTACCGCCCCGAGGGCGACTGGAAGCAGCGCATCACGGCCCTGGCCTTGCGCGTGAGGGATGCCTTCGGCCATCAGCCCCAGCACGCCGCGGCCTGGGGACGCTACGCGTCAGGCGGCGCCGGTTCCCGGCTGGCCATGGAAGAGACGCTGCAGGCCCTGCGCACGTCGGGACTGCCCGACGAGGAGATCCCGGGGCGCTATCACCGGATCGCGGTCCTCATCGCTGCCTTGATCGCCTCAGAGGCCGCGGTCAGCAGCATCACCCCCGAGGAGCACGAACGGGGCATGGAGCTGTTCCGCGTCGCGGTACTCGGCGCCGACCCTGAACGCTTCCCCGCCCTGGCCCACTCCGCCCGCGACGTCCGCCCCCTCGGGGCGGACGTCGCGCCGCGTTTCGGCTGACCGCCACCACCGCCTTCGCCGCCCCCGGGATGGCAACCGGCATCTGGCTACGGATGAGGCGCTCTCCGCCCCACTGCGACACGACTCCGTAGCGCCGAAGACATCGGCGGACCACCAGCCGCAGAGGCGGGGCTCGATGAGCGGCGGCTGCGCGGCCGGGTCTACGGTCACGACTACGACGGCCCCGACCCGGGCCCGGGGGTGCGCTGGATGCAGACCATGGCGGCGTCGTCGTCCAGGCGCCCGCCCACATAGGCCAGAAGGTCGGCACGCAGGTGGTGAATCACGGCCTGGGGGCTGTGGTGTGTCTGGGAGGCGGCGCGTTCGGCCAGCGGGTAGAAGACTCTGCCGGGGTCCCGGGCTTCTATCACGCCGTCGGTGTAGAGCAGCAGCAGGTCTGCGGGCTCCAGTGTGAAGGTGTCCACCTGGTACTGGGGTGTGGTCAGCTCGCCCAGGCCCAGTGGCGGGGCAGGGCGGGTGGGATTGAGTGCGGTGACCTGTCCGTCGTGCAGTAGCAAGGGGGGCGGGTGCCCGCAGCTGATCATCTCCACCTTCTCGCCCGCGTCGGGGATGTCGATGATCGCGGCGGTGATGAAGCACTCCCCTTCCTGCTCCGACTCGGTGGGTTCGACCATGCTCCAGCACACGCTGTTCTCCAGGTAGGCCATGAGGTCGGGCAGGGAGGATTGACGGTGTGCGGCCGCCCGGAACGCGCCCAGCAGCAGCGCGGCGTCTCCGATCGCGGTCAGGCCCTTGCCCCTCGCATCCCCGATGATCAGCCTGGTGCCGGCCGAGGTGCGAGTGGCCGCATACAGGTCGCCACCGATCTGCGCCTGCTCCTCTGCCGCGAGGTACACCGAGGCCACCCGTAGTGGCCCGATCCGCCGCGGCAGCGGTCTGAGCACCGCTCGCTGCGTGGCCTCCGACACCGTCCGTACCTGCGCCAGCTCACGGCCGTACCGATCCCGCAGCCACCGGAACGCCGTCACGATCGCCGAGACCACCACCACGGCGATGATCTGCGCGCCGATGCTCTCCGTGGTCAGGATGCGGAGCCCTACTCCGACGCCGAACAGGGCCCCCACAGCGATGACTCCGACCACGGCGGTCAGGAGGGGGCCGGCGAAAGAGGCGGTGAGCGCGGGTGCCACGATCAGCAGGGGCCCCAGCGGCACGTCGGACCCAGTCGTTGCATCGGCCAGCACGATGACTGTGATCAGAGCGAGCGGTATCGCCAGCAGGGCGTCGCTGGCCTGCCAGGACTTTTGGCGGAACGAAAGCCGTCGCCGTATACCCATATGCGTGAATTCTACCTGCCGGGGAGCCCCGTAGGCCTGTCCCTGGTCCTGCCCGGAGCGGTTCTGGCCGTGACCGCGCAGCCGGTGAGGCCGCCCTGGGCAGAAGGCCGGCGGCCGGCTTTCGCGCTTCCGCACCTGACCCGGGCCGGCCCTCGACCGGCTGCGCGGGCAAGCCCAAGGCGACCCGAGTCCGCGCACTCATGCGAGAGCTCAGTGGGGTACGGATGAATGGGCTCTGCCGCTGATCTTGTGACGCTCCGGGTCCTATCTGGACCAGGTTCTATGGTCGCCACTCCTCCCGGTAATCGGGGTGCTCGGCGTACGACTGTGCGAGCACGCGAAGGGCATGTCCGAGACCGGGGAAGCGAATGTCGGACGGATCCATTGCCTCGTAATCCCGGGCCAGCATGTGGACGAGGTCGAGCATCGGCAGGTGGCTGTCGAGGAGGGCGTCGGCCCCGAAGCGGTAGGCCACATCGGCATAGGCATGGTTGTCCGCCTCATAGCGGGCGTGAAGGAACTTCAGGAGGTCGTCCATGAAGAGATCTTTGCCCACCTTCGGCGGTGCGGGGGAAGATTCTTGCCCGTCTCAGGGCCGGAGGAGAATGCGAGTGCGGAGGAGATCGAGTTCGGCCCGGCCGTAGCCTGCGTGTTTGATCAGCTTCACCCTCGTGACCTGGCCTTCGACCTGGCCGGAGCTCCAGGTGCTTGACAGGCCGGCGACGACCGCGTCCCGGTCGTGGGGGAGGCCGTCGGCGGACTGCCGCAGAGCGGGTAGATCGTGCTGTCTGTCCTGTTCGATCCATTCGTGCAGGTCTTCGCCGCGGTGCCCGTGCATGAGCACGGCGAAGGCGCGGACGTGGCCGATGGTGGCGACGATCCGGCGGGGCCGGCCGCGGACGTCGGGCATGCCGTCCCGTTCCGCCGGTGGCTTCGGGTCCCCGGGCTGGTGCGTGGCCTGGCGGGCGGTGCGGAGGCAGCCGTAGTGGCTGGTGACGGTCTTCTCCACGGCCTTGGCGAGGTTGTTCCACAGGTGCCGGGCGTCGGCGACCTGGACGGCCTGCGGGGCGGCCGTCCTGGCGGCTTCCGCGTAGGCGGAGGCGCGGTCCCGGCAGATGATCTGCACCTCGGGATGGTCGGCCGGCCAGCGGGCCAGCGGTGCGGCCTCGCGGCCCGGCAGCACATCGATCGGCCGACGGGCCTCCAGGTCGACCAGCAGCGTGGCGCAGGTGTGACCCTTGAGCAGGGCGAAGTCGTCGATGCCCAGGACCCGGACGGACCCCGGCCCGGTCAGCGCGGTGGTCCGCAGCAACCTCGGCAGGGTGTCCTTCGCGGCGGTCATGCCCAGCCTTCGGGCGAGCCGTGCGCCAGGCCGTCCGGCCGGCGCCTGAGAGACGCGGCCGAGGAGGTCCCGCAGCACGGGCGTGTGCCGGGCGTGCGGCCGGGTCAGTCCCGGAATCTGCTCGGCGAAGGTGACACACGGGCACTCGGTCGTCAGGCACTTGAACCGCCGTACCAGCACCACGATCACCACCGGCAGCCCGCCCAACGGCGCGTCCGCGAGCCGACGTTCGTACCGGCCGTGTATTCGGCCGGACCGCCTTCCGCACCCCGGACGCCGCGCCGAACGCGTACGAGATCGTGCACGCAGGAGCGCCGGCACAAGAGCATCCACGCCAAGAGCCGCTGCCCCGGCGAACAGGCCATCACGACAGCCTGCACGTATAAAGTGCCCTCCGCCTGGACCGGCAGAACCCCTCGGCAAGGTTCGTCGTCCCAGGTCAGGAAGGCACTTTCGCGTTCCCGCCCCACCAGTTGCCGACCCAGGCGAAACGGCAAGGCCAGCGCGTAAGGGGCAACTCGCCCACACTCACCGCCCTCTCAGAGCCAGCCGCGCCGGGCCGCCTGGACCCCGGCCTGGAAGCGGGTGGTGGCGCCCAGGCTGGCGAGGAGGACGGAGACACGGCGTACAACGGTGCGGCGGCCCATGCCCAGGCGTCGGGCGATCGCGTCGTCGGTGGCGCCGCTGGCCATGAGGGTGAGGATCTGGCGGTCCCGCGCCTCGATCTGGGTACCAATGCCCGTCGCCGAAACGGGAACGGCAAGCCTCCACAAGGACTCGAACACGTTGGACAGCGCCCGGAAGAGACTGGAGGGACGAATCAGGAGAGAGACGACACCGGGGTGGTCGTCGGCGGCGAGGGTGACCACCGCCAACTCGCTGTCAACGATGGCGAGTTTCATGGGCGGGTCGTCCAGTGTCCGCGCCTGTTCCCCGGCCTCGATCATGCGGGCCATGTTGGGCCCCGCGATGGGGTCGTCGAACGCGGATCCGTGGTAAATGGTGCGGTAGACGACTCCGGCGGCCATGTGCTCACGCTGGATCATCTCCTGCCCGAGGTAGTGGTCGACCGTGCCGGAGTACGGTGGCACGTCGATGGTCCGGAGCTGGTGGCGCGCGGACTGCTGAAGCTGCCGGCTGACAGCGAGGACGCGGGCGGCGTCCTCGACGACCTCCAGCGCGCCGTAGTGACCGGCGTCCCTCCTGGCGAAGCGGTAGAGCTGTTCCAGCTCCGTACCGGCCTGACGCAGGGCCGTCCACCGGGCGGCATCGCGCTGCAGCAGCACCTCGACGACCTGGGTGGGCGGCAGTGCTTCCCAGGATTCCTTCCCGCCGCCGACGTCCGTCGTCATGACGATGCCCTCGGCGGCGAGCTCCTTCACCACCGCTCGCACAACGGTCTCGCACAGCCCGGTCCGGGCCGCCAGCCGGCCGAGGGGCTCACGTGGGTGACCGACCAGGGATCGGTAGACGCGCCCGCGGTCTGTGTCCGGGTCCAACACGTCGCGCACGGCACTCCCTTCACCCGTACCAGGGTCGCCCCGCCCCGCCGCCGAAGCCTACTGCCCGGTGGCGCACGTGTGCCAGTGGCCCAAGTGCGCCACCGCCTCAGTATGGCGCTGTGCCAAGCACTGCGGTGAGAATTCCGGTGTCCGGCAGAACCACCGGTTCCACGGCATCCAGCCCACCCCGAGGACACCCGATGAAACCAGTCCTGCCCGTCCGGCTCCCGCGCGCGAGGGCAGCAGTCGCCGCCCTGACGGCTGCCCTCCTCCTCCTACTGGGAATGCCCTCCGCGCACGCACAGCCCTCGGGTCCGCCGGAGATGGCCGACGGCTACGGTCTGACTCAGTCCGGCTCCGCATACGGCTCCGCCACCAACTTCGTGGTCACCGTGAAGACGGCCCAGGTCGCCGGTGAGCACCGCATCCGGATCCTGCTGCCCGGCGACTACACAACCAACCCCACCAAGCGCTACCCGGTGCTCTACTTCCTGCACGGCGCCTCCGACGACCCGGGCAACCCGAGACTCGCCTACCCCGCCCTCCTCGCGGCCAAGTCGATGATCACGGTCATTCCGGACGGCGGCCGCAGGGGCTGGTACACCAACTGGCTCGACCAGGAGACCGCCGCCGGCGCGCAGAACTGGGAGACCTTCCACATCAACCAGGTGATCCCGTTCATCGACGCCAACCTCCGCACCATCGCGGCCAAGAAGGGGCGGGCCGTCACCGGCCTCTCGATGGGCGGCTTCGGCTCCCTGCACTACGCCCAGGCGCATCCCGAACTGTTCAGCCAGGTCGGGGCGTTCTCCGGCGCGGTCGACCTCTCGAGGGACCACGCTGTCATGCGGGCGGCCGTGGTCGCCACACTCACCAACATCGGCGCACCGCTCTGCGCCTCCAGCGACTCCACCTGCTCGCTCGACTTCGGGCCCGCGGTGTCCAGCGACGCGATCTTCGGCACGCCGTATCCGATCCTCGACGCCGACTGGCGCTGGAACGAGGCGGACCCGTCCACGCACATGGACCGCCTGGCCGGCATGGGCATCTCGCTCTACACAGGCGACGGCAGGGGAGATCCCACCGACCCGGAGTTCTGGGTCAGGTCGGCGGCACAGCACGCCAAGGACCACCTGGACGCACTCGGATACCCCTCTCACTACGTGGACTACGGCAACGGCTCCGGCTGGGGCAGCTGCGACGGCGGCCACAGCTACGGCTGTTGGGCGCAGGACTTCGTTGACTTCGTGCCGCGCCTGGAAGCGGCCTTCGAGTCCGCCTGACCTCCCCCGTTCCCGACAGACAGGGCGACGTACATGATCAAACGACTGGGCACCCTCCTGCTGAGCCTGGCGGTCCTCTGCACCGTCGGGACCGGAGCCGCCCACGCCCAGCCGGGCAAGCGGGTCTTCAACGCGATGCAGATCATCTTCAGCCCGTCGGCGCCTGATCTCTTCTGCACGGTCGGCGCGGTGGGCAACGACAAGTACGGTCACAAGATAGCCATCACGGCAGGCCACTGCCTCAGTGACCCCGAAGGCACATACGCGGACCGCGAGATCCACGACAACGTCGCCCCCGTCTACGACCGGGCGGACACCGGGTTCGGCCCGATCGGATACGTGCGCTACTTCAAAGATCCGGAGGGCTCCCAGACGGGTCACGTGACCAAGGACTACATGGTCATCGAGCTGGTCCCGCAGGTGACGCTCTCCTCACAGGGTCCGTACCTGAAGCAGACGGGCGAGGTGAAGGTCCCCGGCGGGACCAGCAGCCCCAACGCTCTGAACCCCGCGCTCGACAACGAGCGGCTGCTCGCCACCGGCAGCAACGAGATCATCACGTCGGGCCAGACGGGTGTGTGGTACGGGACCGTCGTGGACAACGCCGTCGGCGTCTACCGGTCGCCGGCCGTGAACATGAGGGGCGACTCGGGCGGGCCGGCGATCTGGCACGTACCGGGGACCGCTCTCCCCTCCCAGGCCAACGGCTTCCAGGCATCGGGACCTTGGGCCGGCATCACCAAGGGGATCACCGTGAACCTGCCGCCTTTCCTGTACACCAGCTCGGCGAACATCCTCGCCGACCTGCGTGCCCGTGACGCCGTCACCCCCGCCGGTGTCTTCGGCGCGGGCTTCGAGGTGACCACCAACCCGTAGGGCCGGCCACGGAGAACGTCCGACGTCATCCACACCGGCTCCCTCCATACCCTCAAGGAGGAAAAACCTTGTCCATCGGAATGCTGTCGAGACGCACGAGAACGCCCCTGCTCGGCGTGCTCGCACTGGTGGCCGCACTCCTCTTCTCGGCGCCGCCGGCACGGGCCGACGTCCCCGCGTTCGAGCTCCTTCCGCTGGTCCCGGCCGGTGCGGACCACCAGCAGAGACTCAGGGCCGAAGTGGAGCACTGGACCCTCGCGAAGATGGCCTCCGTCGGCCTCAACCACGAGGACCAGGATGCCACCCCGCCCCCGGGAGGCTGGGACGGCCTCAGCAAGCCGTGGCCGCGGGAGGCGGGACTGGTATCGCGCACCGCGGGCAAGTTCTACATGGCGTACAAGAACCTGGACAATGGTGCCGTCACGGAATCAGCGTGCTCCGGCAACGTAGTGGCCAGTGCCAATCAGAGCGTCGTGGTGACCGCCGCCCACTGCCTGCGTGTCCACACCCCGGTCGACGTGGGCTTCGGGAACATCGTGGTCACCAACATGGCCTTCGTCCCGGGATTCAACGGAGCGAACCTGCCCCGCCACACCACCAGTACGGCGCTCCCCGGCAAGGACATCGCCCCGTACGGGGTCTGGGGAGTGACCCGCGAGTGGTTCACCAACACCTGGAGCCAGAGCGCCGACTGGCTGCTGGGGCACGACATGGCCGCGGTCCTGGTGGCCAGCCCCGATGACCCGCGGCCGATCGGCCAGGTCACTGGCGCCCAGCGAATCGGCTTCAACCAGCCGCAGAACCAGACCGCCCACATCTTCGGCTACCCGACGATCAACGAACGCAACTACTACCGTCCCGGCCACGTCTCCCCGGAGCTCCAGCGGACCTTCGACGGCCGGAACCTCATGGTCGCCCAGGGCACCACCCGGGCCGACCCGGTCTACTACAGCGACGTGATGCCCGGGGCCCTGTCGCCCGGATGCAGCGGCGGCGCCGTGCTGCAGGACTTCGACCCCACCACCGGCGCGGGCCTCCAGGCCGGAGTCTTCTCCCGCTACGACGACCCCGGCCAGATCATCGGCGTCCTCGGCTGGCAAGAGGGCCCCAACATGAGCTCCACCCACTTCGGTGACGAAGAACAGGCCGTCTACGACGCCGCCCAGTCGGCGTCCGTGACGTAGCCCGGCCGGCACCGGACGCAACCATCGAAAGGAGAAGACGTGACGACAAGCTTCGTACCGCCGCGGCAGAAATGGTTCTTGGCCATCGTCCTGTCGATCGCCGGCGTCGCCGGCACCATCATCGGGTCGGCCGGTACGGCCCAGGCCGCCCCCGCACGGCCTGCCCAGCCCTGCGGGCCGGTCATGTTCGTGGTCCCGGGCTATCAGGACGGCGGGGCCCAGAAGCTCCTGGACCCGGCTTTCGCTCCCGAGGGAGCCAACCCGGTCCGCATTCCCTACCCCAACAGTGCCAACGACATCAATCTGTACGCCGATGTCGACGCCGGTGTCGCCAACCTCAGGACGGCGCTCTACAACCTCTACGTCACCTACGGGTGTGACCTCAGCACCAAGGTGTACATCGTCGGATTCAGCCTCGGCGCCCTTGTCGCGGGCACTGTCCTGGAAACCGAACCGCCCGGCCGGAACATCCAGGGAATCCTGTTCGCCGACGGCCGGCGGCAGCCCGGCGAGTCGAACTGGCCGGGCGACCCTGGCGGGCTCGTCGGTCACCTGCCCGTTCCCGGCCCCGGTGGCACCGGCTTCCGCCCGCTCGACGGGTTCCAGTACCCGACGCTGAGCCTCTGCAACGGGCCCAACTCGGCGGGTGGATCGGATCTCATCTGCTTCGGCGGCACCAACCTGGACAGCTACTTCACCTCACACCCCTACTACAGCTTCGACGTGGCCGCGGAACTGAGAATCCACGGCGAAGGCCCCTACCCTCACAACCTGAGGAACCGTGTCATTCCCTAGCCTCGCCGTTTCGGTCGCGATGACCTGACCTCTCCGATCGTCAACTGCTGGACATTCGAGGCGACTTCTGCCTCTTGGGCAGGGCGGAGACCCGGCGCGGTGGTCGGGTTCTCCGTGGCCCTTGAGGCCGTGGGCGGATGGGGCGGGTAGCTGTCAGCCGGCTGGGCGGGGCAGGGGGCGAGCCGCCGCAAGGCCGTGGTCGGTTCGTGTCTCCCGGGCCGGGTCGCGGAGATTCACAGTCGTCGTCGGCGGCTGCCGCGGGTGAAGCGGGCTGCTCTGGCAGCGTCGCGTCGGGCTCCCGCACAACGTGCGCATGCCACCGGACTTGTCTGGGGTTGTCAAGCGAACTGGCTGATCAGCGGCTTGAAGGCCGTTGAGCCACGTTGGGTAAGCAGGCTGAACCAGCGTGAGAGTGCCCCAAGCGGTTCGTTTCGGCCAACTGCTCGCGCAAGAGGTGCGCGGCGGTGTGGTGGCGCACGGGGGTTCAGTGGTCACGCGTGGAGCGTACAGATGACCGCCGCCTGGGAAGGCGGAGGAGACGCCTCAGGAGGGGCCGATAGTCTCAGGGATTCCTGGTTCGGAATATCGCTACGCACGGAGGCCATGATGATGCGGTTGGAACGGGGTTCAAGCCGGCTGTACGGCAGGATGCTCATTCTGGCGGCGGTGGTCCTGCTCGCGGACCAGCTCACCAAACTGTGGGCGGTCTCCGCGCTGTCCGACGGCGAGCGCGTCGCCGCGATCCCCCCTCTGATCCACTTCCGGTTGCTGTACAACGCCGGCGCCGCTTTCTCCATAGGCACCGAGGCGACATGGGTGTTCACCCTGGTGGCGGCAGCGGCAGTGGTCGGCATCCTCTACACCGCACGCCGACTGGCCTCTGCGGGCTGGGCGCTCGTGCTGGGCGCGCTGCTCGGCGGTGCGGTGTCCCACCTGGGCGACCGGCTCTTCCGCAAGCCCGGCTTGGCCCGCGGGCATGTTGTGGACTTCATCGACTACGGCCCGTTCGTGGGCAACGTCGCCGACATCGCGCTCGCCTGCGGGTGCGTCGCGTTGATGCTGCTCAGCTTGCGTGGTGTGGAGCTCGCCAAGGTGCCGGGCGAAGAATCCGCCTGAGGGCTGTCCCATAATCCCTGGTGGATCGGCGTGCGGCGTCGGATGCGGTGCATCGCAAGGCAGAGGGGCGCCCTGATACTGGATGTATTCGGGCGTTCCGACAAAGCGGCGGGTGCCGTAGCCGTCGTCGCACGCCCGCCAGGGACTACGGGACAGCCCTCGGCTTCTCGCCAAGACCACCGGCAGGCCACGCCAAGCGAAACGAGGATCTGCCTCGTGACCCGAGCCGAGTTCACGCTGGAGCGGCCTCCCCGGGGAATCAACCCGGCCAGGCCCCGGCCTGGTTGATGGTTACTAGGGTGGGGTGAAGCGGTTCGCCCCTCCTACGCCGAAGGGCGACCCGCGATCTGGTGGGTGAAGGAGCTCCGGGCCGCCAGGGGGAAGGTGAGGTGCGGGCCGTCTTCCGCAAGCGGTCTCCCGGTACTGGCCCCGCATGATCTCGGCATCTCCGGCCACGTTCCGCAGCGCGGACTCGTCCGTCAGGCAGCAGAGTTCGGCCTGTGTGGCCCGGGGCTCGTGATGGCGCTGACGGTCTCACATGTCATCGTGCGTCGCTCCTCCTGTCTTGGCGGCGACGGCCAGGCGCGGCTCGTCGGCCCTCTCGTTGCCGCCCTCGTCCTTCGGTCGCGACACGTCCTCGATGCCCGGGTGGCGGCGGGCCGATACGACGAGGCAGGCGAGGGCGCCGAGGAAGACCGCGACGGAGGTCCAGTTGTTCAGGCGCAGGCCGAGGAACGTGTGGGACTCGTCGATGCGCAGGTACTCGGTCCAGAACCGGCCGACCGTGTAGGCGGCGACGTACAGGGCGAAGGTCCTGCCGTGACCGAGCGCGAACCGGCGGGCCGCCCAGAGGATCAGTGCGGTGACGCCGATGTCCCAGAGGGCCTCGTAGAGGAAGGTGGGGTGGTAGGTCGCGATGTCGAGCATGCCGGACGGACGGTGCGCGCGGTCGATCTCCAGGCCCCAGGGAAGCGTGGTGGGGCGGCCGTAGAGTTCCTGGTTGAACCAGTTGCCCCAGCGGCCGATCGCCTGGGCCAGGGCTGTGCCAGGGGCGACCGCGTCCGCGAAGGCGGGGAAGGGAATGCGGCGGCGACGGCAGCCGATCCACGCGCCGACCCCGCCCAGGGCGATGGCTCCCCAGATTCCGAGCCCGCCCTCCCACACGTACAGCGCTCGGATCGGCTCGCCATGTTCGCCGAAGTAGGCGTCGGGGCTGGTGATCACGTGGTAGAGCCGTCCACCGGCGAGGCCGAACGGCACTGCCCAGATGGTGACGTCCGCGATGACGCCCTGATCCCCGCCCCGCGCAACCCAGCGCCGGTTGCCGAGCCAGACGGCCACGAACACGCCCAGGATGATGCAGAAGGCGTACGCCCTCAACGGAACCGGGCCGAGGTGGAGGACCCCGGTCGAAGGGCTGGGAAGGTAGGCGAGATCCATGGTCACTCCGTGGGAGGCTCAGTCAGGCGGACTGGTCATCAGGCGTGCACCGAACGACTTCCTGAGACCGATCAGAAGCCCGTCCGGTCGAGCGAGCGCTCAGGGCCGTCGCCCGAGGGCTGCGCCGAGTACGGCGATCCAGATCAGCAGCAAGGGCAGTGAAATGAATGCCGCCGGGGTCAAGGCGGTGGACAGGAGCAGGTAGCCGATGCCGGACGCGGTGATCGTGGCGGCGAGGACCCAGCCGACGACGACCTCCCAACGCCGCAGCAGTGTGCCGTGTCGCGAGGCGACGCAGGCAGCCGCAGCGAGCACGGCGAGCACGAACATCTTGACACCGTCCGCACGCTGGACCGCCTCGAACAGTGTGCCGGTCCTGTCCGGTGACGCCGGGTCAGCTCCAGGTACCGCGATCAATTCCACGACGAGTTGCACCCATGCGAGCGCCCCCGCGACTCTCCCGGCCCATCCGGCCGAGCGAGCCGCAGTGCTGCCGGTACGGCGGGCCCAGTCGAGCAGTCCAGATCCGACGACCACCAGGCCGACAGCCGCCACACCGTGGACGAGCAGCGCCTGGGCCACCGCCTGGACCGGTCGGTCGGCGTACGCGGCCGTGATCCCGGCGTGTGTGTCACCGACTTCGGGTGTGGCTCCCCACGCGGCGGCAAGCCCGAGAATCCATGCCGCGGCGTGTGTGTATCCGGCGGCGCAGGCGGTGATGCCGCCAGCAGGCTCCTTGGCGATTGTGGTCATGCGGTGTCTCCCCCGGTTCTGTTCCGGATTGTCTGGGCGAACGCCTCGCAGCCGGTGCGCCATGCGGCGTCCAGGTCCGCGTCGGGCGGGAAGCGTCCGTCGAGTTCGAGCACGACCATGCCGTGCGCGAATGCCCAGAACGAGCGCGCGACGTCAATGTCGCCGTGCACCGCGCGGGCCAGCGGCGTCGCCGCGCGATCTTCGAGCCCTTCGGGGAGTGCGGTGCGGGCGAGCGGCAGACTGTGGGTGATGCGGTAGAGGTGCGGGCTGGCGAGAGCGTGCCGTCGGTAGGCGCGGGCGAGCACAAGCAGGGGCGGTTCGGCGCCGATCTCGGCTTCGGCGGCCTCCAGTTCCTCCGCCAACCGGGTCATCCCCTGCACCTGGAGCCCGGCCTCGACAGCGGCCTTGTCGGGAAAGTGCTTGTACAAGGAAGGCGCTCGGATGCCGACACGCTCGGCGATGCGCCGCATCGACAACCCATCCGGCCCTTCGGCGTCGAGCAGTTCCCGGGCGGCGGCCATGATCTGCTGCGCACGGTCAACCACGGCGGGCCGTCCGCGCGATCGTGATGCCGGTGGGCCGTCCGGATCCGGAAGCCGGCATCCGAACGATGAGCGGGAACGGGCATGCGGCAAGCCCGGGACGCCGGATTCCCCCGGTGCGCTTCGCAGGATTCCGCGGGGACGGGCCCGGTCCAGCGAGGAACACACGCGCGGCGACGGCCGGCGGCTGGTGCTCCTCCCCGGGGGCCGCCAACGCCCCGGAGGGGAGCACCGGCGCCTCCCCTGCACCCCGGCGGGGTCGGGTCGGGACACTGCCGCACGAGGTACTGCTGGCTGTGACGGTGTTCACTGCGGCCCTCTCACATGGCGACCAACCGACGTGGCTAACACCGTTAGCCACGGGGCGCCACGCTACGGCTACCGGTGTTAGCCGTCAAGTCCGGAGAGTGGCGAACTCCGGTCCGCCGATCCTGAACACCCAGTCCCGCTCGCCGAGTTCTTCCTGACCGGCCGTCAATCCCAGCCGCCCGCCGGCCTCCAACGCTCCTCGCCGAGGTGACGGGCCGCAAACAGGCCGCAGCGCCGGCAAGCGCATGACCGCGGCCATACGACCCCGGTCGCTGCTTTGCACTGTGGGTCGGAGAGAGGAGTGAGCCCGCTTCGTCGGTGCGCGCACCGCGGCCCGCCGGCCCAGATCGGCGGGAAGGGCGCCTTCGCCCGCCGCGCCGACACCCTCCTGCTCGACGGGCAGGTGGACGCGACGGTCGCGTGCGCCAAAGACGTACCGACCGAGCACGACCGGGCCCCCGGCATCAGCCTCGGCGCCGCCCTGCTCCGCGAGGATGCCCGCGACGCCCTGGTCCTGCCCACGGGGCACCCGCCCACCCGTCTCACCGACCTGCCGGCCTCATTCCGGGGCCGGGACGGCGTCACCGCACGGGCTATCGCGTCCGGGTCCGTGCCGCCTCGCCGATGATCCGGATGCCCGCGGTTGCCCGTGCAGAAGTCTTGCGCGCCCTGCACGCGCTCGCCGACGCCGGCCGGCTCCGTTCGGCGTCCGACGCGACACTACGGAGAACGTGCCCGTGGTCCACGGATGAGGCCGAAGGGCGAGTGCCGGATCAATGAATTGCATAATTTTGCAATTCGATACATGCTGTAGAGGCCGTGTCCGTAGGTAGGCCGGAGGCACAGCGCCGGCGATGTCCCAGGTACCTGGGCGATGGGAGTGTTCGAGACCGTGCCGGTTCCGGTTCCGCTGTATCAGGCCAAGGCCGAGTTCTTCCGGATGCTCGGGCACCCGGTGCGCATACGGGTGCTGGAACTGCTGCAGGGCGGACCGATGCCGGTACGCGATCTGCTGGCAGCGATCGATGTGGAGCCGTCTGCGCTGTCGCAGCAGCTGGCGGTGTTGCGCCGCTCGGGGATCGTGACCGCTGTCCGGGAGGGCTCGACGGTGGTGTACGAGCTGGCCGGCGGCGACGTCGCGGACCTGATGCGGGCGGCGCGCAGGATCCTCACCGAGATGCTGAGCGGACGGAACGAACTCCTGGCCGAGTTGCGGGAAGCAGAGGTGGCGGCCGAGTGAGCGTGTTGTCGGCCCGGTCCTGGGATCGGGTGCGCTCCCTGTTGCCCGCCCGCGCCGACTACGCGGTCCTGGCCCGTAATCCGCGCCGTGACCTGCTCGCCGGCCTCACTGTCGCCCTTGTGGCCCTGCCGCTTGCTCCCGGGTTCGGTGTCTCCTCGGGGCTCGGTGCAGAAGCCGGGTTGGCGACCGCCGTGGTGGCGGGCGCTTTGGCGGCGCTGTCCGGCGGCTCGAATCTCCAGGTCTCCGGCCCCACGGGGGCGATGACGGTGGTGCTGGTACCGATCGTTGCCCGGTACGGGTCCGGCGGAGTGCTGACGGTCGGGCTGATGGCCGGTGTCCTGCTGGTCGTGCTCGTCCTGTTGAAGGCCGGCCGGTACATGCGGAATGTCCCTGCTCCGGTGGTGGAGGAGCATGCGCTGCTGGCCGAGCACCTCGTCGCGTACCGGATCGACGGTCCGCTGTTCTTCGCCGGCGCCCACCGCTTCCTCCTCGAACTCTCCGAGGTCGCCGACGTGCGCGTGGTGGTCCTGCGGATGTCGCGGATCACGACCATGGACGCCACCGGCGCTCTCGTGTTGAAGGACGCCGTGGAGAAGCTGAACCGGCGCGGCATCGCCGTGATGACCTCCGGCATCCGCCCCGGCCGGCGCCAGACCCTCGATTCCGTCGGCGCTTCGGGCCTGTTGCAGCGGGAGGGGCGCGCGTACGCCTCCACTCCGCAGGCCATCGCCGGGGCCCGTGCCCACCTGCAGAGGACCGGGCTGATCAAGGGGCCCGGCGGCACCGGATGGACCGTCACCGTGACCGGACCGGCCGAGGTCGTCACGGACACGGACGAGGCAGCCCACTACCGCCGTACGCTGCCGGGCCGGACCTACGGCCCGCACGACACCCTCGTACGGATCCGTCCGCAGGCAGTCGACGGCTTCCGCCTCCTCTCCCCGGAGACCATGTGAGTACGCAGCTCGAAACCTTGCCGTACCGGCATGTGCTGACCCTGCCCACCATGGGCTCGGCCGTGCGGATCGCACGTGAGACGGCGGAGCAGGTACTGACGGAGTGGGGGGTCAGCCGCCGCCATCCGAACGTGGATCCCGCGCTGCTGATCCTCGCGGAGCTGGTGACCAACAGCGTGCGTCACGCCGCCGTGCTCTCCCCGAACCTGACGGTCGTCTTCGCAGGCGGGCCGGACACGTTCGTGTTCGCCGTCCATGACCGCCACCCCCACCAGCCCACCCTCCACACCACAGGCACCAGCACGGGCGCCAGCAATACCGGCCTGGCCACCGTTGCCGAGCTGACCCTCCAGCTCGGGGGCACCGCGGTCGTACGCGGGGACGCGGACGGCCAGGGCAAGAGCATCTGGGTCACCCTCCCCCTCTAGAAGACCGAGGCAGCGACCATGACCATCCAGTGGCGCTACGC
Source organism: Streptomyces sp. NPDC057963 (assembly GCF_042887155.1). NCBI lineage: Bacteria > Bacillati > Actinomycetota > Actinomycetes > Kitasatosporales > Streptomycetaceae > Streptomyces > Streptomyces sp. NPDC057963. The sequence continues at coordinate 18,264 of NZ_JBHVPX010000041.1, read as the reverse complement.
CACCCACCCCGGCCTCGGCGTCCTCTCTCTCGCCGGACACCTCGGTCCGGACGCCGTCCACCGGTTCACCGGCGCCATCGGCTGGGTCCGGGCACGCGGCACCGGACCGGTCGTCCTCGACCTGACCGAGCTGCGTGGCTGGTCCACCGGCGGCCGGCTCGCCGTGGCCCAGGCCGCCCGCCAACTCCACGGCGACGGGCGGCGCCTGGAACTCGCCGCGATCCCCGCCGACGGCTCCCTCGTCCCCGACGACACCCACCCGCCGGTCCCCGTCCACTGCGACCTGCCCACCGCCCTCGCCGCCCACCAAGCCCCGGCCGGGGACAAACGGGAAGGGTGCACCGACGAGTGGCCCGGCCCGCGCACCGGCACCAGCACCAGCACCAGCACCGACCGAGCCTGATACGAGCAATGCACAGCAACGACCCGAGCAAGGAAGAACCATGAGCGACGTGATCGTGAAGGACAGCAACGGGACCGTTCTGGAGGACGGCGACTCCGTCACCCTGATCAAGGACCTGAAGGTGAAAGGCACCTCCGAGACCCTCAAGCGGGGCACCCTGGTCAAGAACATCCGCCTCACCAGCCAGGCCGGCGAGATCGAGTGCAACACCAAGAAGGTCAAGGGCCTCGTCCTGAAAACCGAGTTCCTGAAGAAGGCTTGACACAGGACTCACGCGTCGCACGCGCTGCGCCCCGTGCCTCACAACGGGGACGGCGCGTGCGGCGTTTCTTCCCGCCGCCTTGAGCCGCGCGGCAGCGTGAAAGCCGCGTCCAGCAACCAGGCTTGTCCACCCGGCGCGCACTCCCCACCGCCCTCAAGAGCAGGCTGGTTCCGGTCTCGGGCGCCGTCACTCATGGCCCGCCTCCCGTTCCGTGTCCGGTACTCGGTAGCGTGCTCGTGCCGTACGGCGTCGGCGACGAGTTCACTCACAGCCCAGCAGCACGGCGTCGGTCAGCGAGGAATCGGGGGCAAGCCCGAAGGAGGTGAGGGCCTCGGCGGTGCTGACGCAAACCGACCTCACCGACGCCGGGACCGGCGGCACCGTCCTGGCATGCCGCTTCACGTTCGGCAGGCCACGTACCCCTTCGGCGCGCGTGCCTGCGAATACCCCGGTTCACGACGCCGCCCGCGATTCGGCGCTGTGCAACTGTTCGAGCAGATCCTGCTGCCCTGCCAGCATCACGGTCAGGATCCGACGCGCGGCCCGCATCAGCTCCGCCACATCCCCGCCGGCCAGCTCATAGACGACGGTGGCGCCCTCACGGGTCGCGGTCACGATCCCGGAACGACGCAGTACGGCCAGCTGCTGCGACAGGCTCGACGGTTCGATCCCGATCTCTGCCAGCAGGTCGCGCACAGGCAACGGCCCGTCCTGCAGCAACTCCAGTACCCGGATACGGACCGGATGGCCGAGCATCCGGAAGAACTCCGCCTTCGCCTGATACAGAGGTACTTGAACCGCGCTCACGCCCCGGCTCTCCCGTCATCCGTGCGAATGCCGTGCTCGCGTGCCATCCGCAGCGCCTCCTCCACCTCGTCCTCGGCCAGGGCCGCTCCATGGGCATCCTCAGCGTCCAGAGCTTCCGCCAGCCGGGCCCGCGCCCGACGGACCCTCTCCCTCACCTCGTCAGCGAACACACCCACCACCACACCCTCCACCCATACCCCTTGACTGATACGAGAACTAATAAATTGCAGAACTCTTCAATCCTAGGGGCGAGTGATGCCTCACGCACGTCCGAACCTCACCCGGTCACCCTGCCGGGCCCTCGCACACCAGCGGACACCGACGATCAGCAGCGGCCGTGCACGCGTGAACCCGCGGGCTGCTGATGGTGTATTCGAGCCCGCTGCCCCCTTCCGGGGGCACGACGATGTCGTTCGCGCGCAGTTGCGGATCCTGCGCGGTCTCCTCCGGTGTCCGAAGGAGGGTTCGTCGCGCCGGGTCACCCCAGTGGCCCGTCGTCGCCCGGTGCGGGAGAGGCACATCCAAGCAGTCGGTCGACATGCCCCTGCTCCGCGTACGCGGTCCGGGTCGGCGCGCCTTCGTCGACAAGGCTGGACACCGGCGCTCCTGCCCCGGTGCATCAGTCCGTACCTGGCGCCCGAGGCGCTTGTTACACGGCTGTGGCACAGCCCGATGAACCGCCTCTGCCCACGGCCGCCTCTCCTTGGGTGCAAGCCGCATTTACAGCATGACGACCACGGAGGAATGCGCCGCATGAACGCCAGGCTCACCCGAGTGAACCGTTTCACCGTCATCCTCGCCGCGACAGCCACGCTCGCCCTGACCGCTACGGCCTGCGGCGGATCCGACGCCAGGGCGAGCGGCCCCGCGTCCCCCACCAGGGCAGCGGACAAGTCCAACTCCACTTCAGGCACCGCGCATCCCACGCAGGCAGACCGTGCTGCCGCCGGTAGGAGCGGTGACACCGCCGTCACTCCCCCGTCATCGAAGACCGCCGCACGGGCCGCCGCGAAGTCCGCCTGCACCGGCGCGGAGCTGAAACCGTCCCTCGTGCACGGCACCGACGCCGACCCCGACCCCAAGGCGACCCAGACCACCGCCACACTGCTGTTCACCAACGTCGGCAAGCGCACCTGCACGGTCCAGGGGCACCCGGGCGTCGATCTCGTGACCGCCACCGGCGACAGGTGGAGCATCGCGTGGCAGAAGACGACGGCACAGAAGGTCACCCTTCAGCCCGGCGTCGCCACCATGGCCGAGTTGACGTTCCTGCCCGTCAGTCCCTCCTCCAGTGCCCCGGACCAGAAGCCGTTCCTGCCCAAGAGCGTCAAGGTCACCCCGCCCGACACCACCACGACCGCCACGCTGGCCTGGCCGTGGCAGCGCATCGCCGTCCTGCGCCAGGACGGCGCCACCCACCCGGGCACGTATGTCGGCCCGGTCGCCGGCACCGCGAGCAGCTGAGCGAAAGGGCGACCGCTTCCGCCATGAGCACCTGCCGGGCTTCCCGGCGGGCCGGGAGCAGTAGCCGGACGGAGACTTCAGGGGAAGTGCTTGCGGCACCCCCGTCGACCCGCGCACGGGCAAGGACGCGTCGCGGTTCAGGTGGCGGGCCGGAACAGTGCCGTGAGGCGCCTCTTCCAACAGGGCTGGAAAGGCACTTGCCCTCGGCTCTTGCTCACCAGGAAGCCTCCGCAGAGCCCACTCGTTCAGCGGGGGCGGAGATCCGGCCCCGGCTCGGTGCGGCCGGACCGGGTCGCTCAGCCGGTGCGGTACGCCGCTTCGGTGGCCATGCTGAGGAGTTCAGCCGCCCACTCGGGGGTGAGGGCCTCGCCGATGGCCCGGCCGGCTGCGCCCACCCGCTCCTCGATCACCGTCTCCACTCGGTCGCGTACGCCGGTGGCGATGAGCAGACGGTGCAGGACATCCGGATCCGGCGCCCTGCCCTCGCCGGTGAACAGCTCCTGGATCGCGGGCTCGTCCCGCAGGGCCAGGGACATCAGCAGAGTCATCTTGTGCTGCTGGAGGTCCAGCCGTCCGGGCTTGCCCGTCACATCCGGATCACCGAAGACGTCCAGCAGGTCGTCCCTGAGCTGGAACGCCTCGCCGACTGCCAGCCCGTACTCCTCGAACGCTTCCAGGAACCTCTCGCCGCCTGCCAGAGCGGCTCCGAGCGTCAAGGGCCGTGAGACCGTATAGCGACCGGACTTCAGCAGGGCTATCCAGCGGGATCGCTCCGGATCGGCGTCGAACTGGGCCGCACTGCGGACGTCGAGAAACTGTCCGACCATCAGTTCGGTGCACAACTCCCCCCAGATACGGCGCACTTCGGGTGGGCAATCGGCGAGCAGGCGCTCCGCGTACACCAGGGCGAGATCGCCCCCGAGGACGGCGACCGCCTCGCCGTACCGGCGGCCCTCGCCCCGCCAGCCGCGCTGCCCGTGCAACTCCTCGTGGAGTACATGTGCCGTGGGCCTGTTTCTACGCCGTTCCGCGTCGTCCATCACGTCGTCGTGCAGCAGGGCGAAGCTGTGGAGCAGTTCCAGCGCCGCCGCCACGTCGACGATCACCGGATCGTCCGGGTCACCTCCGGCCGCCAGATAGCCGGCGACGCAGAACGCGGGGCGCATCCTTTTCCCCCCGCTGCCGAACATGCCGACCACGCAGTCGAGCAGTTCGACCGAGACCGGTTCGACCGCCGCCCACCGGCGCCGCTCGGCGGCAAGGAACTCCTCGATCCGCTGTTCCACTCGGGCCAGGAGCCGGTCACGCCGCCGACGTGCGGAGGTATCGGTCATGTTGCGCGGTGAAAGCGTCGAGGGCATATGAGCTCCTTGATGCGGTGCACGGCAGAGAAGTACAGGCATTTCTCGCATACACCCCGCACTCACGGAAAGAGGCAGCTTCGGATACAGAACAGATCCAGCTGCGGCCCACCCCTCCGCTGTAGCGTCCTCGGGCAGCCGTCAGGCGGCGTCACTCGACGTGATTACCGAAGGAGTTCATTTTGAACACGCCCGCGGACTCCCGGAATGGTCCTGCCGCCAGGCTCGTAAAATCTCCGGTCTTTATCATTTCGACAGTGCGGTCGGGGTCGACCCTGCTTCGATGCGTACTGAATACGCATTCCCAGGTGTACGCCGGCCACGAGATGCATCTGGAAGGCATTCGGGTCGAACTCGACACGAAGCCTGCGACTGCGGCCATGGATGAGATGGGGTTCTCGACTGCCGAGCTCGGCCACATACTCTGGGATCGCCTTCTCGATCACCAGTTGAAGGCCAGCGGGAAGAGCATACTGGTGGAAAAGACACCAGGAAATGCTTTCATGTGGAAAAGAATAGCCGAGTGCTGGCCTCACGCCAGGTACATATTCCTGCTCCGCCATCCGATGCATGTACTGGAATCCCTGTCCGAGATCTTCCGCGACCAGTTGGCCGAAATACCGCTTCCGCAAGGCACCGAGGAAGTGGAGGCAAAGATTCGGACCACCGCCATCCATCAGATCGCTCCGATGATCGAATCGGTTGCCGAGGCCCGCGCCCACCTGGACGGCATCACCGTGCGGTACGAGGATCTGACGACTTCCCCGGAGGTCGTCACAGAGAACCTGTGCGACTACCTCGGGGTGCCGTGGGAGTCGGACATGCTGAACTACGGAAGCCAGGATCACGGATCGTTCCGCATGTTCCTCGGAGATTGGCGCGAGAGGATCTCCTCCGGTGTGATCCAGCCCCACCGCCGGCTGCCGGCCATCGATGAGGTTCCCGAAGACCTGGCCGGTCACTGCAGGGCATTCGGTTACGTGTAGGGCGGGACCGGCAGTCAGCCGTACAGGCGCGGTCAAGTGTCCTGCGGCGCTGCGCCGATACGGTGCGAACACTTGAGGCCGCCCTCGCCCGGAGGTCGGCGGTTGCGAAGGGGTGCTCATGCCGGTCGAACCGACGGCTGGTTGGCCGGGCCTGCGGGGGCTGCGCGTCCTGGACCTCTCGCGGTTGCTGCCGGGCGGCTTCGCCACCCTCATGATGGCCGACCTCGGTGCCGACGTCATCAAGGTCGAGAGCCCGAACGGGGGCGACTACGGCAGGATCGTGGACCCCGACACCTTCGCCGCGCTGAACCGCAACAAGCGCTCGGTCGTGCTGGACCTGCGCGAAAAGGCCGGCCGGGAGACCCTGCTGCGTCTCGTGGAGCGCAGCGACGCCGTCGTGGAGAGCCACCGCCCCGGCGTCCTGGAGAGCATGGAACTCGGCTACCGGCAGTTGCGCGCGGTCAATCGCCGCGTGGTGCTCTGTTCGATCACCGGCTACGGCCAGACCGGCCCCTACGCCACGCGGCCCGGCCACGACCTGAACTTCCTGGCCCTGTCCGGCTTCTTCGCGGTGCCGCACCGCGCGGACGGGATCGTCGACCGGGTCGGCGTACGCGTGGCGGACATGGCGGGCGCCATGTACGCCGCGCTCGCCACCGCGGTGGCGGTCTCCTCGGCGCGGTCAACGGGCGAGGGCCAGCATGTGGACGTGTCGCTGCACGAAGCGGCCGCGGCCTGGGCCGGTGCGCTCGCGCCGCCGCTCCAGGAAGGCAGGCCCCGCGCCGACAGTCCGCTCGTCACGGGGGACAACGACATATTCGTGCTGGCCGACGGGCGCCGGATCTCGTTCGCGACCTTCGAGGACAAGTTCTGGCTCACCTTCCGGCAGGCCCTCGCCGCGGAGTTCCCGGTGCTCGCCGACGCCTGCTACGACCGCCGGGCGGACCGGACGCGTGCCAAGAGGGAGGTGCGGGAACTGCTCGAGGATGTCTTCGCCCAGCGCGACCTCGCCTGGTGGTCCGCGGCACTGTCCGGACTGGACCTTCCTTGGGCGCCCGTCTACGAGACCACCGCCGAGGTTCTCGAGGATGAACACGTCACCGTCCGCGGGCTGGTGGGCACCCTGCCCGGTTCGGCCACCGAACACCCCCGGCAGCAGGTGCGCTTCCCCGTCGTATTCGGATCCGGTCTCGATTCCCTGCGCGGTGCCGCTCCCGGACACGGTGAGCACACCGCCGAGGTCCTCGCCGAACTGGACCGGTAACAAGCCGCCTGCCGCCCGGGCCGACGGCGGCGGGGCGACCGGCCGAGATCCCGCCGCCGCCCGGGCATCCGCTTCGCGGCAGTGGAAGAGAACCGGGTTGTCGGCGACCGGTACGAAAGACTTGACTGCCGTGTGCGTGGAAAGACGCAGCCGAGTCCCCTCACCACCGGCGAGTACCAGAGCCTTCGTGCCACTCCTTCGTTCGAACCCTCGTCTGTGTGCCGCAGGGCCTCGCACCCTGCCCCGACCCGGGGGCGCAGGGTCGGGGCAGGGTGGGTCGGGGCAGGAACCGAGGCCTGTCAGAGGTAGACGTTGTCCGGGTTGAAACCGTCACCCAGCACCGGAATGCACGTGTGCTGCTTGATGTCGAGATTCGAACCGTCGAACGTGTCGCCCGTGGCGCGCTGGGGGTAGACCCAGGTGTCGCCGAGCGTGTAGCGCGCGTTCACGGCCAGACGGAGCCGCGCGTCCGGCAGGGAGGCGCGGGAACGGTGCATGCACCGTTCGGTGAAGATGGTGTACTCCCCCGCCTTCATCGGCATGGTCCGGGTGGCCCCGGGCGCCAGCTCGAAGGGCTCCGTGACCACGGCCAGCAGGTCGGAGCAGCGCTCGGCCAGGAGGTCGAAGAGGTCGTCCAGCGAGTGCTGGTCGGGGTCCACCCCGTCGAACATCCGCCGGGTGTCGATGTCGAGGATCAGGCTGTTGTTCTTCGCCCGGCTCAGCAGCTCTTCCTTGGTCTTGATCCGGTTCCGCGGGTCGACGTAGGCGCCGGACTCGGTGAGTGTGACCATCCCCTTGGGGTACTGCGACTTCTGCGACCCCTTGACGAACTCCATCACTCCGTCGTCCTCGGAGACGTCCGTCAGCGCGAGCCAGAGCGTCCAGTCCCACTGGCTCGACGGGTTCATCGGGAAGAGCGCCGGCCTGTGGCCGCCGACTTCCTCGCCGTCGAAGTACCCGTACTCCTGGTGCCAGTCGATCGCGCCGTCTCCGGGGTACTTCTCGAAGAGCTTGGTGCGCCACAGGATCAGCGAGTCCGCGCCGGTCGCCTGCTCCAGCGACTTGATGAGTTCGGGCGCGGTGAGGAGTTCGCGCACCTTCTCGTTGATCAGGTGCCAGTCACGTACGGAATACCTGTTGTACAGCGGGTGGACGGGCTGGTGCTCGAGCACGTCCTGGAAGAATTCTTTCACTTCCCCGATGGTGTCGTCCGAGGCGAAGCGCGGGAACGGTCCCGCGAATCCATTCTTCTCCAACGCTTCGCGGGGTGTTGTTTCCTTCATTGTCAGGCCTCTCGAATTCACATCGATCTGAAAATTCACACTCTTCGACGAATTTCACGCCACCCATGGAAGATTGACACCGGCTAGGAAAGGCGCGTAATTTCCCGCGCCGGCGGCACGCCGACCTTCCGTTTTCGCTGCCACATTTCGAGCAGGCTCAGGCCCGGACTCGTCATGACCGTGGTGACGACAGCCACGACGACCAGCTGCGCGAAGACCGTGCTGGTGAGCAGGCCCGATTCCAGACCGATGTTCAGGGCGATGAGCTGGATCAGGCCGCGCGTGTTCATCAGCACCCCGACCTGGGCGGACTGCGCCCAGTCCCGGTCGTGCCATTGCTGGGCGGCCATGCACGCGCCGAGCTTCCCCACCACGGACGCGGCCAGGAAGAGCAGTACTCCGGTCACCATGGCGGCGGAGCCGAGCAGTTGGATGTCGGTCCGCAGGCCGGTGTACACGAAGTAGAAGGGCAGGAGCACGCCCACGGCGAAGGGGCGGACGGTGGCCGACCACCGGGACAGCGCGTCGCTCTTGGGGAACGCCATGCCCAGGGCGAAGGCACCGATCACCACGTGCAGTCCGAGGAACTCGGTCGTCGCGCACGCTGCGAACAGCAGTGCGCAGACCAGAGGGAGGAAGCCCGCGCTCTGCCCGTCGCCTGTCCGGGACATGAACCACCGCAGTCCGGGACGCACCACGCCGAACAGGACGGCCATGAAGGCCACGAAGCCCACGGCGGTCAGAACGGGACTGACGTCGCCGGCCGCCGTGAAGGTGAGTATCAGGCCGATGCCCAGCCAGGCGATGACGTCGTCGATGGCCCCCGCGCCCAGTGCGACCATCGCCGACCGGGAGCCGAGCAGTCCCCGCTCCTCGATGATGCGGGCCAGCATGGGCAGCGCCGTGATGGACACGACGATGCCGATGTAGACCGCCCCGTAGGTGCCGCCGACCTCGGGGATCAGCTCCGGCCGGTTGCTGAAGAGCCAGGCGGTGACCGCGACCCCGAGCAGGAAGGGCGCGGAGATCCCTGCCACGGAGACGGACAGGCAGCGTCTGAGCAGTCCACTGCCCTTGGTCAGCGAGCTGCTGAACTCCAGCCCCACGAGGAACATGTAGAAGGCGATGCCCAGTTGCCCCAGCGCGTACAGGACCGGTATCGACTGCTCCGGGAACATCCACTTCTGGGCGTCCGGCAGCAGCAGCCCGAACAGGGACGGACCGAGCGCGATGCCGGTGAGCATCTCCGCTATGACCGGCGGCTGGTTGATCCGCACCATGACGGCGGTGAGCAGTCGGCACACCACGATCATCGTCACCGCGCACAGCAGGAACTTCGTCAGGGTGTCGCCCGGCATCCGTCCCCCTCCTTCTCGGCGTCCCGCGACGCCTGTCGGCGCGACATCAGCCGCCCATCGCGGCGATGAGGCTCTTGGGCCGCATGTCGGTCCAGTTCTGTTCGATGTAGTCCAGGCATGCCTGGCGGCTGTCGGCCGGCTTGGCCACGTCCCATCCGTCGGGGACCTCGGCGAAGTGCGGCCACAGGGAGTGCTGGCCCTCGTCGTTGACCAGGACCAGGTAGGTGCCCTCCGGGTCTTCGAACGGGTTGCTCATGATGGTTCTCCTTGTCTGGTGCGGATGGTGGATGTGCCGCGCGTCAGACCGGCAGCCCGGTCAGACCGCCGGCCGGCGCGTTGACGAGTACGGCCATGTTTCCGGCCGGGTGGCGGTTCTCGTAGACGAGTTGGTGCGCGTGCGCGATCTCCTGGAACGGGATCGTGCTGCTCAGGCAGGGGCTGATCCGCCCCGAGCCCACGAGTTCGATGATCGCCCGGGTCTCCTGGACGTTCGCCGCGTGCGAGCCCTGGAGCCTCTTCTGGAACATCCACAGGTAGCGGAGGTCCAGGTCGCCGTTGTAGCCGCTGGTCCCCGCGCAGGTCACGACCATCCCGGCGTTGTCGCACAGGTAGACGGAGGTCGGCAGGGTGTCCGCGCCCGGGTGCTCCAGGACGATGCGGGGCGAGCGGCGCTCGCCGAGTGCGGACCAGAAGGCTCGGCCGAAGGCCCGGGCGCCGCTGAGCCAGGTCTCGTACGCCTCGGTGTCGTCGGAGTCCGGCAGCCGGCCCCAGTGGCTGAACTCGCTCCGGTTGATGACGCCTTTGGCACCCAGCCTGAGGCAGTACTCCGCCTTCGCGTCGTCGGAGACCACGGCTATGGGGATACCGGCGAAGTGCCTGACGATCTGGATCGCCATGGAGCCCAGTCCGCCCGAGCCTCCCCAGATCAGAACCGGGTCGCCCGGTCGCACGACGTTCGGCGCCCAGCCGCACAGCTGGCGGTACGAGGTCGATCCGCCGGCGAGGAAGCTGCCGGCCTCCTCCCAGGTCAGGTGGGCCGGTTTGCGGTGGCACTGGTACTCGTCGGCGACCGTGAACTGGGCGAAGGAGCCGTAGTTCAGCTCGTATCCCCAGGCGCGTTGGGACCGCGAGGCCGTGGGGTCGACTCCGAGCCGGATGTCGGACGCCGACTCGTCCCAGCAGACTCCGCCGACGATGACGTGATCACCGACCTTGAACTGGGTGACTCCCTCCCCCACGGCCCAGATCACCCCGGATCCCTCGGAGCCCGCGATGTGGAAGTCGTCCGGATCTCCCTGCTTGCGGCGGGCCGCGATGACATCGGCCGGAGAGCCTAGTCCGGCCCACACGCCGTTGTAGTTCACCCCGGCGGCCATCACCATGATCACGACCTGGCCTCGGCCCGGCGCGGGGACCGGAACGGTCTCCAGGGCCATGGCCCGCGACGGCTGTCCGTACCGCTCGGGCCGGATGACGGCGGCGTACATGTGGCTGGGGACATGCCCCAGGGGGGGTATCTCCCCGGGTTCGTACAGCTCCTTCACCGTGTTCTCCTCGGTGGTCATGCGCCGGTGGGGCGCGGCCGCAGCCCGGCGTTCAGCGGGGCGGCGATCTGCTGGAGGGAGTCGCGCCGCAGCATGTCGCGGTGCTCGCAGGGGACGAAGTGGGCCGTGACGGCCCCGCCGACGTACGGCTTCCAGTCCTCGGCGTTGCCGGGGTGCTCCTCGCCGGCGGCGACGAAGAGGACCATGTCCCCGTCGAAGAAGTCCGGCGTGTGCGTGCCCCGGAGCGCCACGTTGTTCCGATACGTCTCGACGAGAGCCGCCAGGTTGCGCTCCACCAGCGGGGCCAGCGGCAGTTCGCTCCGGCGCAGCAGTCCGGCGGCCTGCTCGACACTGAGCGGTCCACCGGTGAGGGACCCACCGGCCGTCCGTGCCGGATCCAGCTCGACGGCTTCGAGCAGGGCGTGCAGCACGTCGTGCTCCGCGGGCCGCTCCACTGGTCCCGGTTCCCCGGCCGGGTAGGAGTCGAGCACGGCGAGCAGTGCCACTTCCTGGCCGTCGGCCCTGAGCATGCAGGCGACGGCGTGGGCGAGGAGCCCGCCGAAGGACCAGCCGAGCAGGTGGTACGGACCCTGGGGCTGCACCGTCCGGATGTGCTCCAGGTACAGGGCGGCCATCTCGCCGACCGAGGACGGGTGCTCACCCGGCCTGCTGAACGCCGGTGCCTGCAGTCCGTACAGCGGCCGGCCCGCCGGAATGTGGCGCAGCAGCTCCGAGTAGCGCCAGCCGAGGCCGCCTCCGGCATGGAAGCAGAACAGCGGCGGCTCGTCCCCGCCGGTCCGCAGCGGGAGGAGGATGCCGAGACCGTCGTCGGCGTCCGGGGCGGCGGCCCGGGCCAGGAGCCCCGCGACGGTGGGGGCTTCGAAGAGCATCGGGATGGTGAGCCGGGGGTCCAGCCGGGCCCGCAGGCGGGCCAGCAGGGACGCGGCGAGGAGTGAGTCCCCGCCCAGCTCGAAGAAGTTGTCGTCGATGCTCACCCGGGGTGTCCCGAGGGTCTCGGCGAACAGCCGGCACACCAGTTCCTCACGGTCGGAGCGCGGCGCGCGGCCCTTTCCGCCGGGCTCCGACCCGGACCGCGGGGCGGGCAGGGCCGCCTGGTCCACCTTGCCGTTGGCGGTCAGCGGAATCGCGTCCAGCGTCACGAACACCGACGGCACCATGTGCGCCGGCAGTGTCCTCGCCAGCGCCGCCGCCAGCCGCTCGGGGACCGGCTCCGAGCCGCCCGGCCGCGCCGTCACGTAGGCGACCAGCCGCCGGTGGCCCGGCTGGTCCTCGCGGAGGGTGACCAGGGCCGCGGCGACCTCGGGCAGTGCGGCCAGTGCCGCCTCGGCCTCGGCGGGCTCGATCCGGAAGCCTCTCAGCTTGAACTGCGAGTCACTGCGGCCGAGGAAGTCGAGCGTGCCGTCGGCCCGCCACCGCACCAGGTCCCCGGTGCGGTACATCCGCACTCCGGCCGGCCCGTACGGGTCGGCCACGAACCGTTCCGCCGCTGCCGCGGCATCGCCGTGATAGCCACGGGCCACACCGGCGCCGGAGACGTAGAGCTCGCCGGCGACCCCGGCCGGAGCCGGTCGCAGCTGTCCGTCGAGGACGTACAGCCGGGAGCCGCCCCACGGCCGCCCGATCGGCACCGATTCGGGAACCGGGTCCCCGGCCCGCATCCGGTGCGTGGCCGCGAACACGGTCGTCTCCGTCGGCCCATAGCCATTGATCACCAGTGTCCGGGGGCACGCCTCCAGCACCCTGCGGACCGCGCTCGCCGACACCACGTCGCCGCCCGTGCGGACTTCGCGGACGCCCGCGAGGCATGCCGGGTCCTCCTCGGCCAGGAGCCGGAACACTCCGGCGGACAGCCAGAGACCGGTGATGCGCTCGCGCACGATCAGCTCGCGCAGCACGGCGAGGTCCAGCCGGCCCGGAGGTGCGACGACCACGCACCCTCCGCGCAGGAGCGGTACCCACCATTCGGTCGCCACCGCGTCCCAGACGTGCAGCGAGTGGAACAGGACCCGCTCCGTGCCGTGTTCGTTCCATCCCGCGTCGTCCACGAAGTTCACGACGTTGCGGTGCGTCACCGCAACGGCCTTGGGAACTCCCGTGGAGCCGGAGGTGAACATCATGCAGGCGAGCTGGTCCGGCGCGACGGCAACGGCGGGGGCCTGCGCGTCCACGGACTCGGCGGCGAGCCCGGTGTCGACGACCACCACCTGGGCCGCGCAGTCCGGCAGGCTCCGGACGCCTTCCGCCCGGTCCCGCCCGGTGAGCAGCACCGTGGCGCCGCTGCGATCCGTCATCGTCGTCCACCGGACCGTGGGGCTCTCCGGGTCCAGCGGCACATAGGCGGCGCCGGCCTTGAGTGTTCCCAGGACGGCGGCCAGGAGGTCGAGGGAGCGGTCGAACAGCACCGCGACCCTGCTCTCGCCCCCGACCCCGCGAGCGATCAGCTCCTGGGCCACCCGGTCCGCGAGAGCGTCCAGTTCCGCGTAGGTGACGTCCTTCGTTCCGGTGCGCACGGCCACCGCATCCGGCTGCCGCTCCGCCACCTGCGCGAACCGCCCGACGAGCGTCGCGCCGTCCGGTCCCTCGTGCGCCGCGGCGCCGGCCCCCCATTCGGTGAGCAGCTGCCGCCGCTCGGCCGGCTCGACCAGCTCGGCCCCGCCGAGGGGGCTGCGGGGATCGTCGGCCAGGGTCCGCAGCAGCTGCTGGAACCAGCCCAGAAGCCGTTCCGCGAAGACGGGGTCGATCACGTCAGGACGGTGGTTGAGCCGCAGTCGCAGCCCGTCGCCGGAGAGGGCGGCCACCAGGGTCAGCGGATAGTGGGCGGCGTCGTTGTCCAGCGAGCCCACGGTCCGCGCACGGTCGGCGGTGTCGGCGCGGGTGGCGTCGACCGGATAGTTCTCGAACACGACGAGGGTGTCGAACAGCTCGCCCAGGCCGGCCAGTTTATGGATCTCCGTCAGGCCGACGTGGTGGTGGCCGGTCATCTCGGCCTGCTCGTCCTGTACGCGGGCCAGTGCGTGCGCCCAGGTCTCGCCCGGGTCGAGACGGACCCGTACCGGGATGGTGTTGACGAACAGTCCGATCATCGATTCGATGCCGGGAATCTCCGGCGGCCGGCCGCTGACGGTCGTTCCGAAGACGACGTCGTCGCGACCCGTGAGTTTGCCGAGGAGCACCGCCCAGGCCAGCTGGACCATGCTGTTCAGCGTGACGCCGTGTTCCGACGTGCGCCTGCGCAGCGTGTCGCACAGCTCACGGGGAAGATCCACCGTGAGCCACTGCGGCATCACCGGCACGTGTCGCAGGTCGGTGGCGCTCAGCCGGGTCGGCTCGTCGAGCCCGGCCAGTTCCTTCCGCCACGCCTGGAGGCTCTCCTCCTGATCCCGGCGGGACAGCCATTCCAGGTAGGAGCGGTACGGCGTCACCGGCATGAGGGACGTGTCGTCGCCGTTCCGTTCGTACAGCTCGCGCAGCTCGGCCATGAGCAGCGGCATCGACCAGCCGTCGAGGAGGATGTGGTGGTGGGTGATCACCACGCGGTGTCGTCCGTCGCCCAGGCGGATCACCATGAACCGCAGCAGCGGTGGCACCGCGAGGTCGAACCCGCGGCTCCGTTCCTCGTCGAGCAACTCCTCCAGCCGGGCGCGCAGTTGGTCACCCTGGAGGCCGGTGAGGTCCCGTTCCCGCCAGTCGGGCTCGGCGTGGCGCGGCACGACCTGGACGGCGCGGCCGGAAGGCTGGTGCCGGAAGGCCGCCCGCAGGTTCGGGTGGCGGCGCAGCAGCGTGCGGGCGGCGGCCCGCAGCGCCTCGCTGTCGACGGGGCCCTCCACGTCCGCGGCCAGCTGTACCGCGTAGACGTCGTCGTCACCCCCCGCGAACAGGGAATGGAACAGGAGCCCCTCCTGCAGGGGCGACAGCGGGAGTACGTCCTCCACACCCCACTCGGTGGCCTCCAGCTCGTCGATCTCCGCCTGACCGAGGTCGAGGAGGGCGAGGTCGGACGGGGTGAGGCCGCCGGCGGCGGGGGTGGTGGCGTGGGCCGCCAGGGACCTGAGTGCCGTCAGCCACAGCTCGGCGAGGTCGGCCATCTCCTCCGCGGTGAAGAGCGCTTGCGGCCAGGAGAGCACGGCGCCCAGCCGTGCGCCGTCGGCAGTCGCCCGCGTGGCGGCGTTGATCTCCAGGCTGTGCGCGAAGGGCGCCTTCGCGTCCTTGGCCGGGACCTCCACCTGGATGTCCGTCGCCGCGGTCCAGGTGGATTCCCCACCCGTCGCGGCGCTGCGGGCGCCCAGGTAGTTGAAGCCGATGGCGGGCCGGGGAAGTGCGGCCAGCAGGGGCGCGGTGCGGGGGTTCAGGTACCTGAGCAGACCGAAGCCGATCCCGTGGTCGGGAATGGCCCGCAGCTGTTCCTTCACCCGCTTGAGCGCCTGTCCGACGGCCGGGCCGCCGGACCACACCTCGGCTGCGTCGACGCCCGGGTCGAGCCGGACCGGGTACAGGCTGGTGAACCAGCCCACGGTCCGGGAGAGGTCCGCGCCCGGCACGACGTCCTCCCGCCCGTGCCCCTCGACGTCCACGAGCACGGCGGTGTCCCGGCCGCGACCGCGCCGGTCCCGCCACTCGGCGACGGCCAGCGCCAGGGTGGCCAGCAGCGCCTCGTCGATCCCGGCGCGGAAGGCGACCGGCACCGCCGCCAGCAGCTGTGCGGTCTCCTCCTCCGGGAGCTCCAGGGAGAGCGTCAGCGCGGTGTCGTACGTGTCACGCCCGGGGGCCGGCGCCGCACCGAACGGCGCCTCGCCCGGGGCGAGTTGCGCCGACCACAGTGCGAGTTCGGCCGCACGCGTCTCCCGGCGGGCCTCCTTCGCCAACTCTCGCGACCAGTGCCGGAAGGAGGTGCCTACGGGCGCCAGCAGCGCCGGACCGCCGGCCGACGCCGCTTCGAACGCGGTGCGGAGGTCTGACCCCAGGACGCTCCAGGACACCACGTCCACGGCCAGGTGGTGCACGATCCACAGCAGCCGGCCCGGGGCCTGCGCTCCCGCCTCGAACCACACCAGTTGCGTCATGGTCCCCGCCTCGGGGTCCAGACGGCCGACGGCCGAGGCGGCCTCGTCGCGCATGACCTGGGCCAGGCCGCTCGGCGGTACGGACGTGACGTCCACCCGGCGCAGCCACGACCGCACGTCGACGGAGTCGGCGGGTACGACGTCCAGCCGCCAGTCCTCGTCGGAGCGGCGCAGCCGGGAGCGCAGCACCTCGTGCCGGTCCGCGACCGCCCGCAGTGCGGTCAGCCACAGGTCCTCGTGAGGTGCCGCGGGCACCGTGAGCAGCGTCGACTGATTGAGTCCGGAAACCGGTCCGCCCGTCTCACGCAGCCATTCCGTGATCGGGGTGGGGGATGCCTCCCCGACACCGTCGTCGGCCGGTTCTCCCGCGTCCCGCGCCCGGTCGTGCTCCCGCTCGTCGGCGGCGAACAGTGCCAGCTGCGCGACCGTCTGATGGCGGAACACGTCCCGCGGCGAGATGATCACACCGGCCCGACGCGCCCGGCTCACCAGCTGGATCGCGACGATGCTGTCGCCGCCGAGTGCGAAGAACCCGTCGTCCACACCGACCTGGGCAAGGCCCAGCACCTCGGCGAACAAGGCGCACAGCACCTCTTCGCGCCGCCCGCGGGGGGCGCGGGCGGCCGGGCCGCGCGGTTCCGGAGCGGGCAGCGACTTCCGGTCCAGCTTTCCGTTGGCGGTGACCGGCAGCTCGCCAAGGATCACGACCGCGGCCGGCGTCATGTAGTCGGGCAGTACCTCCGCGACAGCGGAGCGCAGGCTCTCGCCGTCGAGCGCGGCGCCCGCGTCGGCGGTGGCGTATCCGACGATGCGCCGGTCACCGGGCCGGTCCTCCCGGACCACGACCGCCGCCTGCGCGACACCGGGGCAGGACAGCAGCGCCGACTCGATCTCCCCCGGCTCGATCCGATAGCCGCGTATCTTCACCTGGTCGTCGGCACGGCCCAGGAACTCCAGATTCCCGTCCGCACGCCACCGCACCACATCACCCGTCCGGTACATCCGGCCCCCACCACCACCGAACGGATCCGCCACGAACCGCTCCGCCGTCGGACCAGGCCGGCCCACATACCCCCGAGCCAGCTGCGTCCCCGCCACATAGAGTTCTCCGGCGATTCCGACGGGAACCGGGCCCAGGCCCTCGTCCAGGACATAGGCACGGGTGTTGCGGACGGGTACGCCCATGGGCACGCGGGTGGCACCCGGCTCGCTCCGGTACTCCCAGCGCGTGACGTCGACGGCCGTCTCCGTGGGGCCGTAGAGGTTGTGCAGCCGGGCGCCGAGGACGGAACGGAAGGCGTCGGCCGTCTCCGGCGGGAGCGCCTCGCCGCTGCTGAAGACGGTGCGCAGGCTGCCGCACAGCGCCGCGGTCTTCTCGGCGAGGAATGCGCTCAGCATCGACGGCACGAAGTGCGCCGTGGTGATCCGCTGCTCCTGGATGAGAGCTGCGAGGTAGGCGGGGTCCCGGTGTCCGTCCGGCTTCGCGACCACGAGGGTCGCACCCGCCTGGAGCGGCCAGAAGAACTCCCATACGGAGACGTCGAAGCCCGCCGGCGTCTTCTGCAGCACCCGGTCCTGCGCCCCCTGCGGATACGCGTCCTGCATCCAGCCCAACCGGTTCACGATGGCCTCGTGCGACGTCACGACGCCCTTCGGCCGGCCGGTGGAGCCGGAGGTGTAGATGACGTAGGCCGGGTGCTGCGGCCGCAGGGGCGCGGTCCGCTCCTCGTCCGTCAGGTCCGTCCCCGCCTGCTCGGCCAGCGCCTCCTGTACGTCCTGGCCGTCGAGGACGAGCCACGGGGTGGCACCCTCGCCGGACAGTTCGTCGGCGGTGGCCCGCTCGGCGATACCGAGCACGGGCCGCGCTTCGTCCAGCATCGCCAGGGTGCGGCCGGCGGGCTGCTGCGGATCGAGCGGCAGATAGGCCGCTCCGGTCTTCGTCACGGCGTACATCGCGATCACGAGATCCACGGATCGTGGAAGCGCGAGGGCGACCACCTCTTCGGGACCCGCGCCCCTGGCCGCCAGGAGCCGGGCGAGACGGTTCGCGGCGGTGTTGACGTCGGCGTACGACAGGACGGTGTCGCCGAACACGACCGCCGGGTGGTGCGGGGTGAGGGCCGCCTGCGCTTCGAAGAGTGCGGGAAGCGTCTCCTCGGACACCTCATCGGCCGTGTCGTTCCAGGTGGTGAGGAGCTGGTGGCGTTCAGCGGGCTCAAGGATCTCCAGCCGGGTCAACGACCGGTCGGGATCAGCCACCACCGCTTCCAGCAACCGCACCAGACGAGCCACCAACGACTCCACCGTCGACCGGTCGAACAAATCCTCCGCAAACTCCACCACACCCTCGACACCCCCCGCACCGCCATCCACACCGAAACGCTCCGCGACATGGAACGACAGATCGAACTTCGCCGCCACCTCACCCGAATCCACACCACGCACCCGCAA
>NZ_JBHVPX010000040.1:0-39750 GCF_042887155.1 Streptomyces sp. NPDC057963 | reverse complement strand
GCGGAAGACCCCCGGGCCCGAGGGCCCGGGGGTCTTCCGCCGTGTGCGGGGGTGGCCGTCAGACGGACGCCTCCTCGGGCGCGGTGGCCAGCAGGGCGTCCAGTTCCGCCAGTGCGCGGTCCGCCGCCGCGGCGGCGGCATCGCTGTCCGGTTCGCCGGCCAGGCCGAAGAACGTGTTCAGCAGCTGGCCTTCGGCGGCCTCCAACTGCTCCGGTGTCGGTCCCATGGCAAGCTCCCGGGTCTCGGATCGCATCAGGTCGGATCGGATCAGGTCCGATCAGGTCAGGTCGGATCAATTCGGATCAGGCCGGTCGAGGTCGTACGGCCGCGCGGCTTCCTCAAATGGCGTTGGCGGCCTTGAAGATGTGGAGGAGCCCGCTCAGCCGGGCCTCGCCCTGGAAGGCCACGTACTCCGGCAGCACCAGCGGTGCCCACTTCTGCTTGTACGCCAGCTGGGTCTGAGCCGGGTACACGGCGGCTCCGTTGGCCAGCAGCCACCGCATGAACCAGGCGAACCCCCGGCTGGCGCCCGGCACTTCGCACTCCGCGTCCAGCCCGGTGAACGGCGTGAAGCCGAAGTGCAGCCAGTCCGCGCCCTCGGCCGTGAAGGTGTCGATGGCCGTCCTGTTGATGGCCTCCATGATGCCCGGCACCTTGTCCGGAAGGCGGCGGCTGAGATCGTGCAGCCAGCCGCTGCGACTGCCGTGGGCGGGGGAGTAGGAGATGTATCCGACGGGCTTGCCGTCGATCCGGCCCACGAAGAGCCGGCGCAGCGACTGCGCCTCGCCGCCCAGTTCACCCACCAGGAACTCCAGCGGCTTGGCGTGTTCGCCCTTGCTGCCCAGCCAGGCGCGGTCGACCTCCGCCACCGCCTCCGCGCACTCCGCCAGCGGGCTCTCCGTCACGGTGAGCCCGGCCCGGAACGAGCGGGCGATCTTGTTCCGCAGCTGCATGAAGCGCGTGCCGCGCAGGCTGAATTCGGCCAGGTCGATGGCGTACGAGGCGCCCACCTGGTTCACGGTGAAGCCGTGTTCGGCGTACAGCCCGGTCTCCGCCCGCTGGAGCTGGACCGACACGACCTGGCGCTCCTGGGCGGCGGCGAACTCAAGGAAGCCCTTCAGCAGCCGGCCCGCGGCGTCCGGGGGAGAGAACGGACCCCCGAACTGGACCAGATACGGTCCGGAGGTCCGGTACGCGATCACTCCGGGCAGCCCCGGCAGCGAAAAGCGGGAATTACCGCTGCTGAGGGCCAGGAATCCGCTGGGATTGTCGCCGAACTCCGCGACCGCGCGGAGCGTGTTGTCGAAGTCGATGCTGTCTGCCGTGACACTGGATGTCATCCTGCACGCCCCACAAGATTAGACGGGTAATGCGGTCTGCCGCCGCGCAGCGGGAAATCAGACAGATCCGGCCCTGCTCCTGATGGAGTGCAGGGCCGGATCCGTTGCTGCGTGCTGCGGAGAGGGCAGGATTCGAACCTGCGTGGGCCTTTGCGGGCCCGACCTTGCTTGCGCGCGGTCCCCGATAAACCACTCCGGGCACCTCTCCGTGTTCCCGGTCCGGTTTCCCGTCCCGTTCACAAGTAAGAGTCTGCCAGAGGGTCCTGACATGACCCTGACGTCCCGCTGATGGTGCGCCGGTCCGGCCCGTCCCGGCCCGGCGCACTGTCACATGCGCCGCAGGCCCACGTACTGGAGCGCACCCATGGCCGCCACCACCAGGCCCTGGAACACGATCCACCCGTTGCCGATGCTCGTCGCGGTCAGGGCGTCCATGGCGACTGTCGCGACGCTGAGCACGGCCCAGGCCACGTTCATGGTGATGATGACGGTGACCGCGCCGCGGTTGATGTTCTCCTGGCGGGAGACGACCAGCACCCACAGGGCGTACACCGTGAGGAACACGCCCACCGGGTACTGCACCGAGAGGCGCACGCCGAGGAACGAGTCCAGGACCGTGGCGAGGGCGAGGTAGCCGATGCCGTTCGCACCGGTCAGGACCACGTCCGCCACGAGGGCGAAGCGGAGGAGGCTGTCGGAACGGGCGGCGCCCGTCGCCGGGACCGTACCCGCGTTCTGGGACGACGTCATGAGGTCTTCCTTTCGTTGTCGTGCTGCTGCTGACCTGGAGGTGTGTGCTGAGTGGGCCCGGAGGCGCTCCCGGCATCGGGGAACACCGGGGCGGGCGAACCGAGGAGGACCCGGGTCTCGGTGTTCGCCGGCAGGAAGGATTCGAGCGCGATGCCGCTCAATGGCCCGGAGGGGAGATCGGAGAACAGGGTGCCGGGGCGCTCTCCGAACGAGGTGACGATGTGGAAGAAGGTCAGGAGGTGCCCCTCCCGGTACAGCTCGATGGGCAGGAGCAGCCGGTCCGCCTCCCCCGAACCGTCGAATACGGCCTCCTCCGACCCGGAGAATTCCGCGTCCTGTCCCGAGGGAAGACCGGCTATGGAATCCTCCAATTCCCGTAGACGGACATCCCCCGTGATTGCGCTCCATCGCCGCAACATGCGTGTGACGTGGTATCTCACCTGGGCGAGATTGGTCAGATGCGGCGCCAGCCCGTCCGGGTGCAGAATGATGCGGAGGAAATTGGCGGGCGCCAGGAGATGACCGGCGACATCACTCATCAGCATTTCCATCGTGTGATTGAGAGCCACGATGTTCCAGCAGCTGTCGGTGACCATGGCCGGATAGGGCTCATGACCGGTCAGCACCTTCTCCAGAACCGGGCGGGCATCATCCGGCAAGGGGGGAACGCTCTCGTACCAGCGCAGCCTCCCCGCCGCGGTCGCGCGGTCGACGAGCTGCTGCCGGTGCGAGGGCGGCAGCCCGAGTACCTGGGCGATATGGAGAACCGTCTCGGCGTCGGGCGTCTGCTCGCAGGCCTCGATTCTCCTCAGATGGTTCAGGGAAAAGCCGGCTCGCTCGGCAAGCACCTGCTTGCTGAGTGATTTCTGGCGCCGCAGGTCACGTAGGAGCAGCCCCAGGACGCCGTCGTCTTCGGAGGAACGCATGCCCATAGGGGGACGGTAATGACCGGTGCACGGCTGCCTCAATTACCTCCCAGGTAATCGTCGCCCCCCGGCCGCCGTTCTCGGCCATGGTTCGGATATCCGGCTTATCTCTTCTTCTCAGGACCGCCCCCCGGCGTCACCGGGTACCGGCGGCGGCCCTCCCGGCGCCGACCGCCTCGGCGATCATCCGCTCCATCGGAACGGCGCCCACCCGGCCCGAGACCAGGAACGCGAACACCATCGTCGCGACCATGACCACCGTGCCGAGCCACACCATCGTCCCGACCGGCACGGTGTACGCCCCAGCCGTCCGCGCCACGCACTCACCGAGCAGCGCCGCACCCCACACCGCCGAGAACCGCGTCTCCGCCCGGCGGAACGCCGCCGACTCCGCCGAGAGCCGCTGCCAGGCGGTGTCCTTCGCCGCATCCCCCTTGACCAGCCACGGCCGCACCCCCGCGCTCATCATCGGCTGCCCCTTCAGCGCGGTCACCAGGACGACGAGCCCGATGACGCTGCTCACCCCGCTGTCCTTGGCGAGCATCAGCCGCGGGTCACCGACCACCAGGCTCGTCAGCAGTCCGACCACGTTGACCGTCACCATCAGCGCCGCCAGTCCGTTGAGCCGGCGCTTCCGCACGACACCCCACGCGGTGCGCACGGCCGGCACCACACTGCTCCAGGCCAGTGCGGCGAACGTCCCCGTGCCCGCCGCCTTCAGCGCGTAGTACGAGACGAGCGGCACCCCCACATCCACGAGCAGCGGCACCATGCTGTCCAGCAGCGCCTTGCGCGGAGCGAACGGGGCGGCGGCGACCGGAGCATCTGCGACAGGGGCGGTGGCGGTGGCGGCCGGGCTGCTCATGACGGGTTCCTCTCCCGTATCGGCGGGCGCCTTCGCGGCCCCGCTCTCGATACGTACAGACTGGCCGTCGGGGCCCGGTGCCCGGCAGAGCCGCGTGTACCGAGGTCCGTATGACGAATGTCAGCCCCTGGCGATGACGTTCCGGGTCCGCACGGCGCCGGCAACTCGCTCGCGGCGACGGCCCGACCGGTGCTGTGATGAGGCCATGAGCGCCCTGACCAGCCCACAGCACGAGATCCGCGCCCAGTACACGGACACGACCCTCACCGTGTACCAGGCGTACGCCCCGTCCATCGGCCTTCCCGCCGCGCGCGACGGGCGCTTCCCCGATGTCTGGAAGCGTGACCGCATGACGTGGATCAAGCCGAGCTTCCTGTGGATGATGTACCGCTGCGGCTGGGCCACCAAGGACGGCCAGGAGACCGTCCTGGCGGTCGAGATCACCCGCGAGGGCTTCGACTGGGCCCTGGCGAACTCCGAACTCTCCCACTATGTCGCGGGAGTTCACCCCGACCGCGCCACCTGGCGACGCGACCTGCGCCGCAGCCCGGCCCGCGTCCAGTGGGACCCCGAGCGCGATCTGCGTCTGGAGCGGCTTCCGTACCGCTCCCTCCAACTCGGCCTCGCCGGTGGGGCGGCGCGGCGGTACGCGGACGAGTGGACGGTCTCGATCCGTGATGTCACCCCGCTGGCCCGGCAGATCCGTGAACTGGTGTCGGCCGGACGGCTCGACGACGCGGCGAAGCACTTGCCGCAGGAATCGCCGTATGCGCCGGAGGTCGCGGGGGTGTGGTCGCGTGCGGGGTTGGCGGACGGGTGAGTGGTAGGACGCCGGGTGCCGGGTGCCGGGTGTCAGGCGGCAGGTGACGGGTGACAGGTGCCGGGTCGCGCGGGAACGTGACACCCACCCCCGCATGTGTCACGCCGTGAGCCGACGGGCAGGTGACCGGCGCGCAGCGCCGAGGCCCGCTTGCTGCCAGTGGCGCCGTCGTTCACGGCGGGACGCGGCCTCCGCCCCGGGCTGCGGCTCCACGGCCCGTGGCCGCGGCCCGCGACCGCGACTCGGCCAAGAGGGCTAATACCCGATAAGGGGCATATCCGGCGATACGCTCCGTGCATGATCCACCATGCCATTCCCCTGGCGGCATCCGGCCTGAAGATCGACTGGGCCAGGATGCCGACGTACAACACGATCATGTCGGTGGCCGCCGGTGCCGGGCTGCTGCTCGTGGTGGCGCTGGGCCGCCAACTGCTCACGCCCGGCCGCACCATCACCCCCGAAGGCTGGGTGCTGGCGTTCGGAGCCATCGGCTTCACCCTGGTCACCACCGGGCTTCACATGACCCTGACCTGGCCGCTCGCCGGGCAGGGCTTCCCGTTCGACAACATCATCTTCGGCGAACCGGCGCTCGCCTTCGGCGTCTTCCTCCTCACCGCCTCCTTCTACCTCTGGAAGCGGGGCCCCGAACTCAACAGCGCCGAGCGCATCGTCCGTACGGCCCGCGTCGCCTCGCCCATCTCCGTCTTCGTGTTCGGCCTCGGGCTCGCCTGCTTCGGGATCGCCGCCGCGGGCTGGAAGTACACCCTCTTCGCCGCGCCGCCCGAGGAACCCATCTCCGGGGAGTTCGCGCAGTGGCCGATGCTGGAGGCGAGCTTCATGTCCGGGCTCTACGTCCTGGTGGGCATCGGCGCGCTCCTGTTCCCCTTCGTGCTGCACCGGCCCCGGAGCTGGATGAGCCCGGTCGTCGGAGTCGTCTGGGGCCTGGCCGGACTGGCGTTCCTGCTCTTCGGCGGGCTCAACTACTTCACCCACATCGGCCTCATCGTCAACACCATGTGAACCGTTCAGGACCCCGGCGGGACGCCCGGCCCCATCGGGTCTCCCCACCCCGTGACGGCCACCACCTCCCGCGCGATGTCCGTCACCTTCCGCCCGTCCGTCGCCACCCGGACCGTGTCCGCCGGTGCGCGCTCGTCCAGGAGCCGGGCCTTGCGGACGCTGTTCGCCACCTCGCGGTCCAGCTCCGAACCGATCTCGCGCCCCGAGAGCCGGCCGTACGTCGTGGTGTCGGAGGCGGTGAGCAGGACGCGCACGATCCGCACGTCCGCCCCCATCGCGCGCTCGAACATCACCGCCGACTCCGGCAGCACACTCACCGTGTTCGTGTAGATCAGGCGCCGGTAGCCCAGTTCCGCGAAGTTGGACCAGACCGCCGTCAGATTGCGCTCGGTGATTCCCGCGCGGTGCGGGTCGCCCTCCGGCGCCGGGTGGACCTGGCCCATCAGGTCGCCCTCCACGACCGCGTGCGCCGCCTCGACGGCCCGTAGCCGCGCCGAGACCTCCCAGGCCACGGTCGTCTTGCCTACGCCCGCGCGCCCGCCGATGAGCAGTACCTCTGCGTGATTCATGTCGGCAGGGTGCCAGCCTGCGCGGGCTCCCGCGATCGGATTCCACGGCCGCGCCGGACGCGCCCGCCCGAACGGCGCCGCATACCGCGTCCGGAGTACGCGCGGGGACGGCGTACACCCCGGGGAGGCCGGAGAGTTCCCCCTGCCGACTGCCCGCGCACGGCGGCGGTCCGCTTAGGGTCGGGAACCATGGAGACCCCTGATGCGCGTACGTCCCGGTGGCGACGGCTGCTGCCCCGCAACCGCGGCCGATGGGCCGCGGGCCTCGCGGCGCTCGCCGTGCTGGCCGGTGCGGGGACCTGGACCGCCGCCGCGGCCGGCGACCGCGGGCCCACCGTGCACCGCCAGGACCGGATGATGCGGATCGACGGGGTGTCCCTCGACACCTCGTACTTCACCACCGGCGGCACGGAACGCAGGCCGGCCGTGCTGATCGGGCACGGGTTCGGCGGCAGCAAGGACGATGTGCGGGCGCAGGCCGAGCAGTTGGCCGCCACCGGGTACGCCGTACTGACCTGGTCCGCCCGCGGGTTCGGGAAGTCGGGCGGGGAGATCTCGCTCAACGCCCCCGACCGCGAGGTCGAGGACGTGTCCCGGCTGATCGACTGGCTCGCCGACCGGCCCGAGGTGCAGCTCGACGCCCGGGGCGACCCCAGGGTCGGGGTCACCGGGGCCTCCTACGGCGGAGCCGTCTCGCTCCTCGCCGCCGGGTACGACCGGCGCGTCGACGCCATCGCACCGCAGATCACCTACTGGAACCTGGCCGATGCCCTGTTCCCCGACGGGGTGTTCAAGAAGCTCTGGGCCGGAATCTTCGTCACCACCGGGGGCGGCTGCCAGAAGTTCGAGGAGCGGCTCTGCGCGATGTACGAACGGGTCGCCGTCAGCGGGAAACCGGATGCCGCCGCGCGTGCGCTGCTGGCCGAACGCTCCCCGAGCGCCGTCGCCGACCGCATCAAGGTGCCCGCGCTCATCGTGCAGGGACAGTCCGACTCCCTCTTCCCGCTCGGCCAGGCCGACGCCATGGCCAGGGCGATCAGCGGCAACGGCGCGCCCGTCGCCGTCGACTGGATCGCCGGCGGGCACGACGGCGGCGACCTGGAGACCGACCGGGTGAGGCAGCGGATCGGCCGGTGGTTCGACCGGTACCTGAAGGACGACAAGGGCGCCGACACCGGGCCCGGATTCCGTGTCACCCGCACCGGAGGCATCGACTCCACCGACGGGGCCGCCCTCACGCGCGGGGCGAGCAGCGACACGTACCCCGGGCTGAGCAGCGGAGAGGAGACGATCGGCCTCGGGCGGCGGACGCAGACGTTCCGCAACCCCGCCGGGGCCGGCCCGCCCGCGGTCTCGGCCGTCCCCGGCATCGGCGGCGGGCTCTCCCGGCTGTCGTCCCTCGGCGTCGGCCTCTCGCTCGACTTCCCCGGGCAGTACGCCCGCTACGACTCGGCACCGCTGGACACGTCCCTGCGCGTCACCGGCTCCCCGGCCGTGCGGGTGAGCGTGGACGCGGAGCGGGGCGACGCCGTGCTGTTCGGCAAGGTGTACGACGTGTCACCGGACGGCAAGCAGCAGGTGCTGCCCTCCCAACTGGTCGCGCCCATCCGCATTCCGCCGTCCCGGCAGGGCAGGGCCGTGCGGCTGACCCTCCCCGCCATCGACCACCGGTTCGACGCCGGACACCGGCTCCGCCTGGTCCTGTCCGCCACCGACCTCGGCTACGCCTCACCCGCCGAGCCGACGAAGTACACCGTGACCCCCGCCGGCCCGCTCACCGTCCCCACCGCCCCCGCCCTGAAGACCGCGGCGGCCCCCCTGCCCCGGTGGACCTGGGGGCTCCCGGCCGCCGCCGCGGTGATCGCCGCCGCGCTGCTGCTCACCGCCCGCCGCCGCACCGCGGCCCCCGCACCCGACCCGGCGCTCGCCGACGTGCCCCTCCAGATCACCGGCCTGTCGAAGAAGTACGCCAAGTCCGCCGACAGGTACGCGGTGAAGGAACTGTCCTTCCGGGTCGAGAAGGGGCAGGTGCTCGGGCTCCTCGGACCCAACGGCGCGGGCAAGACGACGACCCTGCGCATGCTGATGGGCCTCATCACGCCCGACGGCGGCGAGATCCGCGTCTTCGGGCAGGCGATCCGGCCGGGTGCGCCTGTGCTGTCCCGCGTCGGCTCGTTCGTCGAGGGCGCCGGCTTCCTGCCGCACCTGTCCGGGCGCGCCAACCTGGAGCTGTACTGGCAGGCCACCGGACGGCCCGCCGAGGACGCGTACATGGAGGAGGCCCTGGAGATCGCCGGGCTCGGTGACGCTTCCCCGAGCTCTCGACTTCGTTCGGGCAGGGGAGACCCCATCGACCGCGCCGTCCGCACGTACTCGCAGGGCATGCGGCAGCGGCTCGCCATCGCCCAGGCCATGCTCGGCATGCCGGACCTGCTGATCCTCGACGAACCGACCAACGGACTCGACCCGCCCCAGATCCGCGAGATGCGCGACGTGATGATCCGGTACGCGGCCGGCGGCCGGACCGTCATCGTCTCCAGCCACCTCCTCTCCGAGGTCGAGCAGTCCTGCACCCACCTCGTGGTCATGGACCGAGGCCGGCTCGTCCAGGCGGGCCCGGTCGCCGAGATCACCGGCTCCGGCGACATGCTGCTCGTCACCAGCGCGCGCGACGTGGCCGACCCCCTCGTGGAGAAGATCGCCGCACTGCCGGGGATCGGCTCGGCGGTCCGTACGGACGACAACCGCGGGCTGCTCGTACGGCTCGACGGCGCCACCTCGCCCGAGCTGATCGCCGAACTGGTCCGGCTGGACGTGCCGTTGACCGGCGTCGGACCGCACCGACGCCTGGAGGACGCGTTCCTCACCCTGATCTCCGGAGGCTCCGCATGAGTACCGAAGCCGATGCCACGCCCGTGGCCGAGGCCCCCGGCTACCGGGCCCGGCGCACCCTGCCGCTGCGCGTCGAGGCGGTACGCCAGCTGCGCAGGCGACGCACCCTGCTCATGGGCGGGGTGCTGGCCGCCCTGCCGTTCATCCTGATCGCCGCGTTCGCGATCGGCGGCACGCCGTCCTCGCGGGGCGGCGGCGACCGGCTGACCCTGATGGACACGGCGACCGCGTCCGCGGCGAACTTCGCCGCGACGTGCCTGTTCGTGTCCGCCGGGTTCCTGCTCGTCGTCCCGGTGGCGCTGTTCTGCGGGGACACCGTCGCCTCCGAGGCCGGTTGGTCCTCGCTGCGCTATCTGCTGGCGGCGCCGGTGCCCCGGGCCAGGCTGCTGTGGAGCAAGCTCGTCGTGGCGCTCGGTTTCAGCCTGGCCGCGATGGTGCTGTTGCCGCTCGTCGCACTGGCCGCGGGGGCCGTCGCGTACGGCTGGGGGCCGCTCGAACTCCCCACCGGCGGCGCGCTCACGGCCTCGGACACCGTGCCCCGGCTGGCGCTCGTCGTCGCGTTCGTCTTCGTCTCCCAACTGGTCACCGCCGGGCTGGCGTTCTGGCTGTCGACGAAGACCGACGCCCCGCTGGGCGCGGTCGGCGGGGCGGTCGGGCTGACCATCGTCGGCAATGTGCTGGACGCCGTCACCGCCCTCGGCTCCTGGCGGGAATTCCTGCCCGCCCACTGGCAGTTCGCCTGGGCGGACGCGCTCCAGCCCGAACTGGAGTGGGGCGGCATGGCGAAGGGCGCGGCGGTCTCGGTGACGTATGCCCTGATCCTGTTCGCCTTCGCCTTCCGGGGGTTCAGCCGCAAGGACATCGTGTCCTGAGCTCGGCCCTCCGCGACCGCGATCGGGCAGGCGGACCGGCTCAAGGGCGGCGGGGCGACCACGGGTCAGGGGGAGCGCCGGCGGGCGAGAGGGACGGCCGGGAAGGACAAGGGCGGGCCGCGCGGATCTGTGCAAGCCGGCTGCGCGGCCCGCCCGCCGACGCCAAGATATGTGCCATGTCCTCACTTCCCGCCCTGCTCCTGGCGCTCGGTGTCCTCACGACCGGCCTCTACGCGGGCTTCCTGCTGACGTTCCTGACCGCGGTCATGCCCGGCATCGCGGAACTGCCGGACGAGCGGTTCACGGCCGCGATGCGGCGCTTCAACGAGAAGGTGCCCGGACCGGTCTTCCTGGTCCTCTTCCTGGGCGTGATCGCCTTCCCGGCCGCTGCGGCCGTTGCCGGCGGCGACGGCGCGGGGCGGGCACTCGCCGGGGCCGCGCTGGTCTGCGCGATCGGCAGCCACCTGGTCACGATCGCCGGGAACATCCCGCTGAACAAGGCGCTCGCGGAGTCCGAGGGAGGTGACGACGGGGCGGCCCGCGAGGCGTTCGAGGCCCGCTGGAACAGCCTTCACCGGATCCGGACGGCCCTGTCCCTCGCCGCGTTCGCGCTGCTCGCCGTCGCCGCCGCATAGGCGCACGGGCCGGTTCCCGCCCGTGCGGGGGCCGGCCCGAAGGCGGACGTGCGGCCCGGCGCGGCCCCGTGCCCGTCCCCAAGCCCCTCGGAACCTGCCCGGAATCAGAAGTCGAACGTGTCGACGTTCTTCCTGTCGTCCTGCCCTTGTACGAGGAGCCGCCCCTCCGCGTGGAGGAGCTGTGACGGTCCGGGCCGGGGACGCAACCCCCGCGCGTGGCGGCCGGTCTGAGTCTGCACAGCACGGGTGCGGCGCCATTGGCCCGCGCACACCCGGAAAGCACCCCCGCGCACCCCCGAAAGCACCCCCGCGCACACCCGGAAAGTCCTCCCAACCCCCCCATTCCCCGAACGAAGGAGTCCACGTGGCATCCCGCGCCCTCGGAACCGCCGTCGTGCTCGCCATCACCGTGGCGACCGCTGTGATCACCTTCCCCACCGCCCAGGCATCGACGCCCACCCCCGCGACGGTCTCCGCGTCCCCCTCCGGAACCGCGTCCTCCACCAGGACCGCGCCCGCCCCGGCTCCGCCACGCGACGACTTCAACGGGGACGGCTACCCGGACGTGGCGTTCACCGCGCCCGGAGCCACCGTGGGCGGCAGGGCCGGGGCCGGGTACGTGGGTGTGGTGTACGGCTCCCGGAGCGGTCCGCAGACCTCCACCAAGCAGGTCTTCACCCAGGACTCGCCCGGAATCCCGGACACGGCCGAGGCCGGTGACGCGTTCGGCAGCTCGATGGTCTCCGCCGACCTGGACAAGGACGGGTACAGCGACCTCGTGGTGGGTGCGAGGAAGGAGAAGGCCGGCTCGTTCGAGTCCGCCGGTTCGCTCACCGTGATCTGGGGCGGGGCGCACGGGCTGTCGGGTGGCGCGACCCTCCTGACGGGCAACGAAGCGTACGACGAGATCGGCGGGAAGAGTGCCGTCGGCGACTTCGACGGCGACGGCGCCATGGACATCGTCACCCTCGGGATGAGCAACATCCAGGTTCTGTCCGGCCCGTTCAAGCGCGACGGCAGCACGGCCGCTCCCGTCAGGGAGATCCGCGACATGGACGATCTGCGCTACATGGACATCACCGCGGGCGACTTCAACGGCGACGGCCGTGACGATCTGGCAGGTGTCGTCCACGACGGCGACGAGTACGACGCCCGGCGCATCCTCGTCCGCAACGGCGGAGCGACCGGCCTCAGCGGGAACTGCACCGTCGTCAACAGGGCCAACGGCTCCCGTCTCCAGGCCGGCGAGACCATCACGGCGGGGCAGGTGAACGGCGACGCATACGCCGACCTCGTCGTGGGCCGCCCGGTCGACGGCTACGACAGCGACCTGGACACACCGCTCGCCAAGGGCGGCATGATCACCTATGTTCCGGGCAGCGCGACCGGCCCGCGGGGCGACCGGGCGAAGGTCTTCAACCAGGACAGCGCGGGTGTCCCGGGTGTCGCCGAGCCGTCCGACGGATTCGGCGCGGCGGTGTCGATCGGCGACACGAACGGTGACGGCTACGGCGACATCGCCGTCGGCGTCCCCCACGAGGACCTCGGCACGACAAAGGACGCGGGCTCGGTCCTGGTCCTCCCCGGCACCGCGTCCGGCCCCACCGGCGCGGGCACGGTGGGCTTCAACCAGGACACGGCGAACGTCCCCGGGGTCGCCGAGGCGGACGACGGGTTCGGCGCCGCCGCCAAGCTGGTCGACGCCGACCGCGACGGCCGCACCGAACTGATCGTCGGCGCCCCCGGCGAGAACGCGCACGCGGGCTCCCTGTGGGTCTTCCCCACCACGGCGTCCGGTGTGACGGCCAAGGGTTCGTCCACGTTCGGCCACGGGACGCTGGGCACGGTGGGAACGGACGCGGAGCTGGGCTCGTCGTTCAACCGCTGACCCTTTCCCGGTCCGGGGGGTGGGGCAGGCTCCACCCCCCCGGACTCGGGCAGCACGGATGTACGGTCCCGGGACCGTCTCCTACGGTGAGGCCATGCGCCCCCGCCAAGCTGGACCTCCCCCCGGCCGAGGAGACCCACCGCAGGGTGCCGGCGGTCCTGACGTTCCTGCGGTCCTGACGGTCGCTGCGGGCGCGGCCCCCACCCCCACCGTTCCTTCCGCGGCCTTCCGCGGCCTTCCCCGGCCTTCCGCAACAGGACGCGGCAGGGTGACGGCGTGGCGCTGAAATGACAACAGGGGGCACCCCGGCCCGTCAGGGAGCCTGTCAGGTCTTACGCTGCCACTACGCCGCGTTCGCTAACGTGCCTCGACCAGCAAAAAGGCCCTCCCGGAGGGAGGGCCGAACGCGTGCGGTGCGTGTAAGCGCGCCCCCGGCAGGACTCGAACCTGCGGCCAAGCGCTTAGAAGGCGCCTGCTCTATCCACTGAGCTACGGGGGCCGGGTGGTGGCCTCGGCGGCCTGGAGCCCTGGGGCCTGGCCGGTCGGTGACCTGCCGGGACAAGGATAGGGCTCCGAACGCCTCGACCCGGTTGCTTCACCTGCGTGGCACGATGTGGAGGTTCGGTGAAGCGAACCGATAATCGCAGGTGGGTGGGATTCGCGCATCGCTTTTGACGCCTCGCGCCCCGGGTGTTGTGCACTCGTTATGCCTGCGCCCCACTCGTCCCCTCTGTCCCGACTCCGTCCTGAGGGGAGAACCGGCGCGCAGAGGTGGCTATACGCTTCAAAAAGGCTCCAAAATTGGGCATTCTTCGCATGTGGTGACCTTGGACGTACGGCCTCAGCTCATCGACGCACTTTCCGCCCTGCGCGACCGTGTCGCTGCCGTGCGTCTCCCACTTCCGCTGCCGGGGGCCCCGCGCGCCCGCCAGACCCGGAGCGAGCTGCTCGCCCAGCTCGACGACTATCTGCTTCCCCGGCTCAGGGATCCTGAAGCGCCCCTGCTCGCGGTGATCGGCGGGTCCACCGGAGCCGGGAAGTCGACGCTCGTCAATTCACTGGTGGGGCGGCTGGTCAGCGAGGCCGGGGTGCTGCGGCCGACCACGCGGACGCCCGTACTCGTCTGCCACCCGGACGATCACCACTGGTTCGCGGGCGTACGCGTGCTGCCGCAGCTGACCAGGGTCTGGCTGCCGCCCGAGGAGTCCGGGGATCCGGGCCGGTGCGACGGCCCCGACGGGTTCGACGGGACCGGGAAGGAGGACGGGACCGTACTGCGCGTCGAGACGGCCACCGGGCTGCCGCGCGGGCTCGCACTGCTCGACGCGCCCGACATCGACTCGCTCGTGGTACGGAACCGGGTCCTGGCCGCCGAGCTGATCTGCGCCGCGGACGTGTGGGTGATGGTGACGACGGCCTCCCGGTACGCGGACGCGGTGCCGTGGCATCTGCTGCGCACCGCCAAGGAGTACGACGCCTCGCTCGTCACCGTCCTCGACCGGGTGCCGCACCAGGTGATCGCCGAGGTGTCGCGGCAGTACGGGGCGCTGCTCACCAAGGCGGGCCTCGGTGAGGTGCCGCGCTTCACCATTCCCGAGCTGCCCGAATCGGCCGGCGGCGGCAGCGGGCTGCTGCCCACCACCGCGGTCGCCCCGTTGCGGGCCTGGCTCAGCCACCGCGCCCAGGACCCGGCCGCCCGCCAGCAGGCGGTCGGGCGGACGGCGGCGGGGGTCATCGACTCCCTGGACGTGCGGATGCCCGCGCTGGCCGGGGCCGTTGCGGCGCAGTACGCGGCGGCCGTGCGGCTGACCGGTGTGGTTGAGGACGCGTACCGCGCCGAAGGCGCCCGGGTCCGGCGGCGGCTGCGGAACGGCGGGGTGCTCGCCGGGGACGCCCGCACCCGGTGGCGCGGATACCCGCTCTACAGCACCTCCGAGGAACTCCTCGAAGCGCTGGTGGAGAGTCTTGCCGCACTACTGCAGTGCGCCGTGGCCGCCGCCGACGAGCAGATCCGCACGACCTGGCGGAGCGAACCCGCGGCCGGGGTGTTCGGCTTCGAGGACGTCGGCCGGGAGGCCGGCGGATGGGGACCGGCGGAGGACATCCGGGGCCGCGTCACCATGGCCGTACGGCGGTGGTGGCGGGTGCTGGAGGAGCTGGCCGAGGAAGAGGTGCGCCGGCTCGAACGCAGCGCCGCACCCGACACCGGGACCGTGGTGGCGCTCCTGGCCGCCGCACTGCTCGGCGGCCGGCGCACCCGCGGCGCCGGGGAGCAGCTCGCCGAACGGATCGGCGCCCAGGGCGCGCTGCGGCTGCGCGACAAGGGCGGCGCACTGCTCACCGGCTGCCTCGACCGGGTGCTGGACGGCGAGCGCGACCGGCGGCTCGCACCGCTCGACGCACTCGACGTCGCCCCCGAGCCGCAGGCCGAACTCATTGCCGCGCTGTCCGTACTGCAGAAGGAGAGGTGGCAGCGATGACTGCCGTCATTGACGAGGGGACCGGCCGGGGCGAGAGTCCCGCACCTCACGAGGACCGCGCTCACCCGGGCCGGGGGAGGACGCCCGGCGGGCGCGCCGGCGTGCCGGAGGCGGGCGGCGGCTGGAACGACGGGCTCATCGCCCGGCGCGCGGCCGCCAAGGAGTCGGACCCCGAAACCGGGACCGCCCGGGACGACGACGCACGACCGCCCCAGGTCGAGGCGTACGTACTGTCCGGCGGCCCGCTCCGGCCGCGGCTCGACGCGCTGCGCGAACTCGTCGGGCTGTCCAGGGCCAGGCTCGACGGGGCCACCCTCGCGGAAGCGGGGCGTGTGCTCGACGAAGCGGCGGCCCGGCGGCGGCTCTCCTCCCGGCACACCGTCGTCGCCATCGCCGGGGCGTCCGGCAGCGGCAAGTCGACGCTCTTCAACTCCCTCGCGGGAGTCCAGATCTCCGAGACCGGGCTGCGCAGGCCGACCACCGCCGCCCCCCTCGCCTGCTCCTGGACCGACGGGGCCGCCGGGCTCCTGGACCGGCTCGCCATTCCCGGACGGCTCAGGCGCAGGCCGCAGCAGGGCGGTACGGACGCCGACGAGGCGCTCCAGGGACTCGTCCTCGTCGACCTGCCCGACCACGACTCGGCGGCGCCCGGACACCGTGAGCAGGTCGACCGGGTGCTCGCGCTGGTCGATGCGGTGATCTGGGTCGTCGACCCGGAGAAGTACGCGGACGCGGCCCTGCACGAGCGCTACCTGCGGCCGCTCGCCGGGCACGCCGAGATCACCTTCGTCGTCCTCAACCAGATCGACCGGCTGCCCGGCGACGCCGCCGACCTGGTCCTCGACGACCTGCGCCGGCTGCTCGACGAGGACGGCATGGCGCTCGGCGAGCACGGCGAACCGGGAGCCACCGTCATGTCCCTGTCCGCGCTCACCGGCGAAGGCGTCGGCGAACTGCGCGAGGTGCTCGGCCGTTTCGTCCAGGGGCGCACGGCGGCCGCGCGCCGGCTCTCCGCGGATGTGGACGCCGCCGCCGCCAGGCTCCGTCCGGTCTACGTCGCCGAAGGGCGGCCCGGACTCGGCGAACGGGCCCGCGAGGAGTTCGCCGACCGGCTCGCGGAGGCCGTCGGAGCGGCCGCGGCGGGCCAGGCCGCCGAGCGTGAGTGGCGCAGGAACGCCGGACGGGCGTGCGGCACGCCGTGGCTGCGGCTGTGGCGCTGGTACGAGTCCACCCGGCGGCCCGGAAGCCTGGAGTGCCCCGTGCGGCCCGCGCCCCCCGAGGAGGAGCTCACCGCCCGGCAACGCGTCGAACAGGCGGTGCGGACGGTGGCGGACGAGGCCGCCGACGGGCTGCCCGGCCCCTGGGCCCAGGCGGTCCGGGAGGCCGCGGTGAACGGTGCGGAAGGGCTGCCGGAGGCGCTCGACGAGCTGGCGGAGAAGGCCGGCGCCGAGGACGGACGCGGGCGGACGGCGAGCTGCTCCTCGGGCGGGCCGGGCGGCGGGGCGGTGCAGGGTGCGGGCGGTGCGACGGTCATGGCGACGGGAGTGGCCGGGGCCTGCGGTGTGGCGCACAGCGGTCGGGTGGGCGGAAAACCGCCGCGGCCCAGGTGGTGGCCCGCCGCCGTGCTGGCACAGGCGTCGATGACGCTGCTGCAGATCTTCGGCGGTCTCTGGCTGGTCGGCCAGATCGTCGGCGTACTCGAACCGGGTTTCCTCACGCCCGCCCTGGTGATGCTGGCCGGGGTCGTCGGCGGACCGCTGGTGGAGTGGTCGTGCGCGGCCGCGGCGCGGGGACCGGCGCGACGGTACGGGCAGGAGGCGGAGCGGCAGTTGCGCGAGGCGGCGGCGGCCTGTGGGCGGGCGCGGGTGCTCGATCCGGTGGCTGCGGAACTCGTGCGGTACCGCGAAGTGCGCGAGCGGTACGTGGCGGTGACGGAGTTTTCCACAACTGCCGGATAGTCCACAGGCGTCAGCGGGAATTCCGCCTCTCCTTCAACCTGGATTCGGTGACCGCGCGGGTGCGGTCACCGGAACCGAAGGCCGAAGGGGAGGCGGAGTCATGAACGACACCTTGGTGACACTGGTGGGCAACGCGGCGACGGGCGTGGAGTTCAGGGAGACCGCGACCGGCGGAATGGCGCGATTCCGGTTCGCGGTGACGCCGCGCCGCTGGGACCGCGAAAAACAGTTCTGGACGGACGGACACACCAGTTTCTACACCGTGTGGGCCTGGCGGACCCTGGCGTCGAATCTGTCCGGCTCCATTTCCGTCGGAGAACCGCTGGTCGTGCACGGCAGGTTGAAGGTGCGCGAGGAGGAACGGGAAGGCCGGTGGCGGACGTCCGTGGACATCGAGGCGGTCGCGGTGGGCCACGATCTGACACGGGGTACGGCCGCGTTCCGGCGTGTGACGAGGGGCGATCCGGGGGCGATGGCACGCGCGGGGAGCACGGGCGGCGCGGTGGACCAGGGCGACGGTCAGGTGCGTTCGGACGAGCCGGACTGGTCGGGCGGCGCGGCGCGGGAGGCACGGGAAGCGCGGGAGGCGAGCGAGGCGAGCGAGGCGAGCGAGGCGCGGCCGGGTGGTTCGCGCGAAGCGCCACGGGCCGAGGGGGACGAGCAGGAGGGGGGAGGCGAGCGGAGCGGTCGGCCCGGTCGGGCCGACCGGGCCGAACAGCCGGAACGGGTCGGACGGCAGCGAGCGCAGCGCCCGACGGGACGTCAGAAACGCGGTCAGGAGCTTGCGTCGGCGTCCTGACCGAACGGGAGCGGGGGGCAGATCTGACGGGGAGTCGGATCGGGGGGCGTCGAGACGCCGCGCGCGATACCGGCGATAACGATTCCGATTCGGAATGGTTGTACGACGGTATGAGGGGGGATTGTTCATCTCTTCCTCCTTAGGATTCCCCCGTACTCACGGGGCACTTGAGTCGACTGGCGGGACAGTCCCCACACGCGCATCAGGCGCGGAGGGTCCCGCCCGGAGGGGAATTCTGTGTTTTCTGCTTCTTCAGCGACCGTTTCGTCGTCCACGAGGGCGGCCGATTCTCCACGGCGGCAGGGCATGGCCCGGCTGGCCGCGTCGGTGATGGCGTCCGGTCTTGTCATGGCAGGCGCCCTCGTCGGCGCCGGCAGCGCGGTCGCCGACGAGGCGCCGCAGCATCAAGGTGGCGCGGCGGCGGTCCTGGACGGGTTGAAGACCTACGACCGCGCCGTGCTCCACTCGGGCGGCAGGAACCAGGAGCTGCCCGCCGGACTCTTCGAGATGACCGTCGACGGCGGCGGCAAGCTCAAGACGTACTGCATCGACATCCACAACCCCACCCAGGACCAGGCGAAGTACCTGGAGACCCCCTGGAACCAGACCTCGCTCGGCAGCAACAAGAACGCGGGCAAGATCCGCTGGATCCTGGAGCACTCCTACCCGCAGGTCGACGACCTCGCGGCGCTCGCCAAGCAGGCCGGCACCGGGCCGCTCACCGAGAAGACCGCGGCAGCCGGCACCCAGGTCGCCATCTGGCGCTACTCGGACAACGTCGACATCGACGCGGCCGACGGGCAGGCGGAGAAGCTCGCCGACTGGCTGGAGCACAACGCCACCGACCAGGCCGAGCCCAAGGCGTCCCTCGCCCTGGACCCGGCCGCGGTCTCCGGCAAGTCGGGTGAGCGGCTCGGGCCGGTCACCGTTCGCACCAACGCGAGCCAGGTCTCCGTGACTCCGCCCGCCGACGCCGCCAGCGGTGTCAAGGTCACCGACAAGAGCGGCAAGCCCGTGACGGCCGCCGCCAACGGTGCCGAGCTCTACTTCGACGTCCCGGCGGGCGCCGCCGACGGTTCCGCCTCGCTGACTGTCCAGGCCACCACCTCGGTGCCGGTCGGCCGGGCCTTCGCCGGGGTGACCAAGAGCCAGACCATGATCCTGGCCGGCTCCAGCGAGTCCACGGTCTCCGCGACCGCCACCGGCACCTGGGCCAAGCAGGGCGCCATCCCGGCCGTCTCGGCGAAGAAGAACTGCGCCAAGGGCGGCGTGGACGTCACCGCGAGCAACAAGGGCGACGAGGCGTTCACCTTCGAGCTGGCCGGGGCGAAGCACACCGTCGAGGCGGGCAAGTCCGAGACCGTGACCGTCCCGGTCGCGGAGGACCAGGCGTACGACATCACGGTCACCGGCCCCGGTGGCTTCTCGGAGACGTTCAAGGGCGTCCTCGACTGCAAGACCAGCGGCAGCGGCGCCGGCGGCACCGACACCCAGACCGGCGGGGACAAGCCCGCCCCGGCCACGGTCGGCGGCAGCTCGACCGGTGGCTCCGGTGACCTCGCCGAGACCGGTGGCTCCAGCGCCACCCCGGTCATCGCGGGCGTCGCGATCGCCCTCGTCGTCGTCGGCGGCGGCGCGGTCTTCCTCCTCCGCAGGCGCAAGACGCAGACCTCCGCCCAGTAGTCGCGGCAGGACCACGCCACCGACAGCGGAGTGACGAACGGCAGGCGGAGCGTCACACCTGCCTGATGACGGCCCCGGTACGCGGACGCGTACCGGGGCCGTCGCATGCCCGAGGGCGGGGGCCGACGGGTGCCGGAGGACGGGACGGGACGTACCGCGGACCGGACTGGGTTTCCGTCCCGGGACGGCCGTCAGGCAAGATGGGGTGTATCTGCCCACACATCGATTGCCGGACGGTTTCTCTTGGCTGAGTTCATCTACACCATGCGCAAGACGCGCAAGGCGCACGGCGACAAGGTGATTCTTGATGATGTCACCCTGAACTTCCTGCCCGGTGCGAAGATCGGTGTCGTGGGGCCCAACGGTGCCGGTAAGTCCACGGTGCTGAAGATCATGGCGGGCCTGGAGCAGCCCTCCAACGGTGACGCGTTCCTGTCGCCCGGTTTCAGCGTCGGCATCCTCATGCAGGAGCCGAAGCTCGACGAGACGAAGACGGTCCTGGAGAACGTCCAGGACGGCGCCGCCGAGATCATGGGCAAGCTCAAGCGCTTCAACGAGGTCGCCGAGCTCATGGCGACCGACTACTCCGACGCGCTCATGGAGGAGATGGGCAAGCTCCAGGAGGACCTGGACCACGCCAACGCGTGGGACCTGGACGCCCAGCTGGAGCAGGCCATGGACGCGCTGGGCTGCCCGCCCGGCGACTGGCCCGTCGTCAACCTCTCCGGTGGCGAGAAGCGCCGCGTCGCGCTCTGCAAGCTGCTGATCGAGGCCCCCGACCTGCTGCTCCTCGACGAGCCCACCAACCACCTCGACGCCGAGTCGGTGAACTGGCTGGAGCAGCACCTCTCGAAGTACGCGGGCTGCGTCATCGCCGTCACGCACGACCGCTACTTCCTGAACAACGTTGCCGAGTGGATCCTCGAACTCGACCGCGGCCGCGCCATCGCCTACGAGGGCAACTACTCCACGTACCTCGACAAGAAGGCCGCGCGCCTCAAGGTCGAGGGCCGCAAGGACGAGAAGCGCCAGAAGCGGCTCAAGGAAGAGCTGGAGTGGGTCCGCTCCAACGCCAAGGGCCGGCAGACCAAGTCCAAGGCGCGTCTTGCCCGTTACGAGGAGATGGCGGCCGAGGCGGACAAGATGCGGAAGCTGGACTTCGAGGAGATCCAGATTCCGCCGGGCCCGCGGCTCGGTTCCATCGTCGTCGAGGTCGAGAACCTCTCGAAGGCCTTCGGCGACAAGGTCCTCATCGACGACCTGTCGTTCACACTGCCGCGCAACGGCATCGTCGGCGTCATCGGTCCGAACGGCGCGGGCAAGACCACGCTGTTCAAGATGATCCAGGGCCTGGAGACCCCGGACACCGGCTCCATCAAGGTCGGCGACACGGTCAAGGTCTCCTACGTCGACCAGTCCCGCGCCAACATCGACCCGAAGAAGACCCTCTGGGCCGTCGTCTCGGACGAGCTGGACTACATCAACGTCGGACAGGTCGAGATGCCCTCGCGGGCCTATGTCTCCGCGTTCGGCTTCAAGGGCCCGGACCAGCAGAAGCCGGCCGGTGTCCTCTCCGGTGGTGAGCGCAACCGCCTCAACCTGGCGCTGACGCTCAAGGAGGGCGGCAACCTGCTGCTCCTCGACGAGCCCACCAACGACCTCGACGTCGAGACCCTGTCCTCGCTGGAGAACGCCCTGCTGGAGTTCCCGGGCGCCGCTGTGGTCATCTCCCACGACCGCTGGTTCCTGGACCGCGTCGCCACGCACATCCTGGCGTACGAGGGCGACTCCAAGTGGTACTGGTTCGAGGGCAACTTCGAGTCGTACGAGAAGAACAAGGTCGACCGCCTCGGAGCGGACGCGGCACGCCCGCACCGTGCCACGTACAAGAAGCTCACGCGAGGCTGATCGTCTTGGCACGTCACATCTACAACTGCCCCCTGCGCTGGTCGGACATGGATGCCTTCGGCCACGTGAACAACGTGGTCTTCCTCCGCTATCTGGAGGAGGCGCGCATCGACTTCATGTTCCGGCTGGCGCCGGGGGACGGTTCGCCGTCCTTCTCGGGCGGGTCCGTCGTGGCCCGGCACGAGATCGACTACGTGCGCCCGCTGGTCCACCGGCACGAGCCGGTGACCGTCGAGTCGTGGGTCACGAAGATCGGCGCGGCTTCGCTGACGATCGCGTACGAGATCAAGGACCCGGACCAGGTGTACGTACGGGCCTCGACCGTGGTCGTGCCGTACAACCTGGCCGAGGAGCGGCCCCGGCGGATCTCCGCCGAGGAGAAGCTCTTCCTCCAGCAGTACCTGGCCGAGGAGCCCGCCGCAGCATGACGGTGCCCGTACGGTCGCTGGAGTTCGCCGACGCGAGGGAGGCCGCGGATCTCGCGGCCTTCCTCGGCCGGCTGCTCCACTACGACCGGGCCGCCGCGGTGCGGATGCAGGCGGGCGGCGGCGCGCTGGCCGTGTTCGGCAGGCCGCCGTCGTTCGAGGTCCTGGCGATCCGGGCGGCGCGGCTGGCCGGATCGCACGACTTCGACACCACGGTGTCCGCGGGTGAACTCCTCGAATCCCTCGACGCCGAGGGCGCGGCAGCCGGTTCGGGCTCCCTGCCCGCACCGGTCACCGGACCGCCGTGGACGGGTGTCCTCCCGCCCCGCGGCGGCTGGCGAGAACTGCCGGGCCTGCCCGATCCGGTCGCCCTGCGCACGGCGGTCACCGCGGCGGTGGCGGAGTTCCGCGCCCGCGACGAGGCGCTGCCCGAGGAACGCCGTACCCGGGCGGAGCGCGACCTGATCGGCCGCGAGATCTGGTCCCGGACACTCGACGCCACCGGACTTCCGCTGCGGGCCGTCCACGCCGCCCAGTCCCTCGGCTTCCTCCGGCCGGCGCCCGACTTCCCGGTCGCCCTGCTCGGGGCCGGATCCTGGCTGCGGCTGCGCACCCCGTTCGGCTCGGTCGCCCTGCGCGGACCGGGCGGCGGGCTCGGCACGCTCGCCGTGTCGGTGGGCGCGGGCTGAGCACCGGCCCGTCGACGCGGCCCGTCCGGACGGGGCGACCCGCCCGGACAGGCCGCGGGGCACGGTCCAGCCGGGCAGGCCGCAAGGCACGCCCTAGCCGGTCAGGGCCCTGTCCACCAGCCGCAGCGCGGCCGCGTCCTGGGCGCCCTGGGCCGGGTCGCCCATCCGCAGCGTGAACGTGGCGCTGGTCGCGGCCCGCGCGCCGTCCGGCGTCACCCCGCTCTCGGAGACGATCCCCAGATGGGTTCCGCCGTGGAACCAGATCCCGCCGCTGCTCCCCGCCACCGGCCGCCAGGCGATGCCCAGTCCGTAGCGGACCCCCGGCGCCGCACTCCAGTCCTCGGCCGCGACCGTCTCCTTCATCGCGGCCAGCTGGGCGGGGCGCAGCAGCCGGCCGCTCATCAGGGCGCGCAGGAAGACGCCGTGGTCGTGGGTGGTGCTGATCACGGAGCTGTCCGCCCCGCCGCCGGAGGCGAGCGACGTGTCGACCGGCCGGGCACAGCCGGGGAACCAGGTGTGCGCGGTGGCCGTGGGGCGGGGCACGTACGGGGAGGTTCCCGGTGTGAACGTGTGGCGCAGGCCCAGGGGTTCGATGATCCGGTCGTGGACCTCCTGCGCCCAGGGGTTGCCGGTCACCTGCTCGATGATCAGGCCCGCCACCACGTAGTTGGTGTTGGAGTAACCCCAGCGCCGCTCCCGGGCGGGGTGTTCGGCGTCCGGCACCCACAGGGGCGGCCGGCTCAGGGCCGCCTTCAGCTGGTCCTCGGGGTCCGTGGTGCGAAACCGCGACCGGCGGTAGCCGTCAGGGGTGAACGCATCGGCCGCGTCCGGTGAGACGGCGAGGTAGTCGTTCAGCCCGCTGGTCTGGCGCAGCAGGTTGGCCACCGTGACCCTGCGGCCGTCGTTGCCGTTGCCCCGTACGGCGCCCGGCAGCCACCGCTCGACGGTGTCCGTGAGCGCGAGCCGCCCCTCGCCGGCCAGTTGGAGGGCGAGCGTGGCCGTGAAGGTCTTGGTGTCGCTGCCGATCCGGTAGTAGGCGTCGAGGGGGACCGGGTGGTGCGGGGCCCTCGGGTCGGCGGAGCCGGCGCGGGCCGTCGTCCGGCCGTGGGCGCTCTGCACCTCGGCGAGTACGGCGGTGGCCCCGGTGGCCAGGATCGCGTCCACATCGCTCTGGAGGCGGTTGCGGAGCCCGGGGCGGTGGCGGGGCGCGGCGGCCGACGCCGCGGGGGCGGCCGCCCCGGTGAGCAGGGCCGCCGCCGTGGCCGCCAGGCCCGTACGCCTGCTGATCACCGTGCCTCCCCGGTGCGGGCGCAGGTCAGGTCGGCGGCGGGGAGGGTGCCGTCACGCAGATAGCTGTTGACGGCTCTGTCGGCGCAGGGGACGGGGGTGAGGCCGTCGAGTCCGCGCCCGTACACCCCGTGCGAGCGGATGTCCGCCGTCACCAGCCGTGAACCGGTCAGGCGGTGGTGCAGGGCCAAGGCCCCTTCGTAGGGGACGTTGTTGTCGCGCCGGGCCTGGAGCATCAGCACGGGTACGTCGTTGCCGATCACCGTGGCGGGCTCGCGGGACGTGCTCGTCCAGAACGCGCACGGGGCAATCATGCTGTTGACGAGCGGGCCGAAGACGGGCTGGGCGGCGCGGCTGCGTTCCATGTTCCGCCAGTACGTCTCCGGGCTCCCCGGCCAGCCGCCGGCCGGCCAGCCGCGGTCGCCGCACATGAAGAGGGTTCCGCCCAGCATGCTGTCCGCCAGCTCGGGCGACGCGAGCAGTTCGAGCATGGCGGCGAGCTCCGGGCCGGGCTCGACCGGCCTGCCCGCGGCGGCGTCGACCAGGTCCCGCACCGTACCGGCGAGCGCCGGGTCGTACTCCTCGTGCTGGATGAGCTGCCTCAGCACCAGCCGCAGCACCGGCGCGTCGAGCCGGACGCCGGAGACGGTCACCGGGTGCCGCTCGGCCCCGTCGAGCAACCGCTGGACGCTCGCCCGGACTTCGGCCGGTGTGCTGCCGAGCCGGTAGGTGCCGTCCCGCTGCGCGGCCCATCCGGCCCAGGCGTCCAGTGCCTCTTCGAGCGGCTTGCCCGCCCGCTGGAAGAGTTCGTACTGCGTGGCCGTCGGGTCGGTCGAGGAGTCGATGACGATGCGGTCGGCGCGGCGGGGGAACATCTGGGTGTAGACGGCGCCCAGATCGGCGCCGTACGAGACGCCGTAGTACGACAGTCCGGGCTCGCCCAGCGCCGCGCGGATCGCGTCCATGTCACGGGCGACGTTCCTGGTCGTGGCGTGCGGGAGGAGCCGGG
Organism: Streptomyces sp. NPDC057963; assembly: GCF_042887155.1. NCBI lineage: Bacteria > Bacillati > Actinomycetota > Actinomycetes > Kitasatosporales > Streptomycetaceae > Streptomyces > Streptomyces sp. NPDC057963. Next base: position 14,935 of record NZ_JBHVPX010000040.1, on the reverse strand, counting down.
CGTTGTCCCCGTGCTCCTGGCAGCGGCGTGCGGTGTCGCGGGCGGACCGTACCGACTGCTCGAAGTCCTCGCGGCGGGTCGTGACCGGTCCGGGCGCGGGCACGGGGGCGGCGGGGTCGCAGGTGAGGGGGGTGGACTCGCCGAGGAAGCGGGGATCGAAGCCGATCAGGTCGTAGCGGTCCGCGACGTCCTTCAACGCGGGCCGCAGATACAGGGTGCTGGCGAGTCCGGTGCCGCCCGGACCGCCCGGGTTGGACAGCAGGACGCCCCGTCGCTGCCCGTGCTTCGCGGTGGCCTTGATACGTGAGACGGCGATCCGGATGGTCCGGCCCCCGGGGTCGGAGTAGTCGAGCGGGACGGTCACCTTCGCGCACTGCGCGCCCGCCTCGTTCAGTTCCTGCTGCTGCGGCGAGCAGGGGCCCCAGACGAGCCGCTGGTGGGAGGGGGTGGCGGGGGCGGCGGGGGTGGCCGACGCGGGCGGGCTGCCCGCGAGTAAACAGGTCAGGCCCAGACCGGCGGCGGCCAGTGAGGCGACGCGCATCGTGCTCCTCGGGATCAGGTGGATGATTCCCGCACGACGCTAGGGGCGTACGGGGCGCGGGAACATCCGGCCACCCGGCCGAAGCTGCCTGGGGCTGGCCCCACCCACTCCCGTCACGGGCGCGGCTGGTCGTCCGGCCAGACCCCGATGTGGTCCTGCTCCAGCTCCAGCATCACGCGGTGCTCCATGCCGAGCGCCTCCGTGTAGTCGGCGGGCAGTTGCAGCCGGCCCGCGCGGTCGAGCATCGCGTACTCGCGGGCCACCTGGGACTCCAGACCCGTCGCCGCGTCGACCTCGGTGCGGCGCAGCACCTCGGAGGACGTACGGCCGTCGCGGATGGCGACGGTGCGGCGGACCTCGCTCGCCACCGCCTGGTCGTGCGTGACGATCACGATCGTGGTGCCGAGCTCCTCGTTGGCGCGGCGGAACGCGGCGAAGACCTGCTCGCCGGTGGCCGAGTCGAGTTCGCCGGTCGGTTCGTCGGCGAGCAGCACCGACGGGTTGTTCGCGAGCGCGACGGCGATCGCCACCCGCTGCTGCTGGCCGCCGGAGAGCTGCTCCGGGCGCCGGTCGCGGCATTCCTCCAGCCCCAGCATGCCGAGCAGCGACTCGGCGCGCGCGGCCCGTTCCCGGTTGCGGCCCCGGCCGCGCAGCTGCATCGGCAGGGTGATGTTCTGGACGGCGGTGAGGTACGGGAGCAGATTGCGGGCGGTCTGCTGCCAGACGAACCCGACGACGTCCCGGCGGTAGCGGAGCCGTTCCTTCGTCCCCATCGCCAGCAGATCGGACCCCGCGACCTTCGCCGACCCGGCCGTGGGCACGTCGAGCCCCGCCAGGATGTTCATCAGGGTCGACTTGCCACTGCCGGAAGCCCCGACCAGGGCCATCAACTCGCCCTCGGTGACCAGCAGATCGAGGCCCTGAAGGGCCTGCACCTCCACCCCGTCCGCCGAGAAGATGCGGACCACGCGGTCGCAGGCGATCAGCGCGTCGTGCCCGTACGAGGGCCGGTCGCGGTGTGCGGTGGCCCGCTGTTCGAGCTCGGCCAGCGTGGTGTCGGTCGACGGCGACGTCATCGGGGGTCTCCTGACCTGAGTTCGGTGATCGGTCCGCGGCGGCCGGCCCACCAGGCCTGAACGGTGGCCACCGCGGCGGTGAGGACGACCACGCCGAGCGCCGGGAGCGTCAGCGACCACGGGTCGGCCCGCAGCGGAACGGTGTCGAGTGTGCCGGATCCGGGTCCGGTGGAGAGGGCGAGGTTCAGCAGGTCGACGCCCGGCGCCAGCAGCGCGGTCGTCGCCCATCCGACGAACAGCCCGCCGACGGCGGCCAGCAGCGCCTGAGGCATCGCTTCGAGGCCGAGGAGCCGTCGGCCCTGCCGGGAGGTGAGGCCCATGGTCCGCAGCCGGGCCAGCAGGGCGGTGCGTTCCGGGGCGGTCTGCAGCAGCGACAGCAGGACGGCCAGCAGGGCGTAGCCCGCGCCCGCCGCGAGTGCCGCCGTGTAGATCGCCCCGGCGCCCCGCTGCATCGGGGTGTCGACGAACGCGCCGCGTGCCTCGGAACGCAGCTGTACGAAGACGCCCTTGCCCGCGTGGTGCGCCGCCGTGCGGAGCGCCTTCGTGTCCAGGGAGCCACCGGTGACCAGCAGCGAGGTGGTCTGCCGACGGGTGAGAGACGCGGCGTCGACGATCAGGAAGTCGCTGTCGGACACGGCCGGGGTGCGGGTGACGGTGCCCGCCACGCGGACCTTGAAGTTCCCGGCCGCCGTGGAGAGGTCGCGCGGCCGGTCGCCCAGCCGCGCGGCGACGGAACGCGAGGCGATGACCGGCAGCACCCGGTCGTCCGACGCGCCCGCCCCCTTCGGCGCCGAGGTCTTCAACCGGTCGGCGGGGAACGCCCCGAGGCCCGTCGCGCGGGCCAGCCGGGCATACGACGCCGGGTCGACGCCCACCAGGGTGGCGCCCTTCGTGCGCGCGTTCCCCGCCCCGTCGGCCGGCAGCGGAACGCCGTACTCGATCTGCACGCGCGCCACCTCCCGCACGCCGCCCGCTCCCTCCACCTCCCGGATCAGGCGGTCCGGCAGGGCCACGGAGCTGCCCGGTCCGCCGATCCTGGCGTCCGCTCCGGTCGTGCGCACCGCCGCGTCGTCCCGCGCGTTGCCGATACCGGCGAGCACCGAGCCGCCGAACGCCGCCGTGGTCAGCGCGATCAGCAGGGCGAGCAGCGGCAGCGTGCCGCCCGCCGAGGTGCGCCCGGCGCGGGCCAGCGACAGGAAGCCGACCGCCCCGCGCCGCCGGGCGACGGAGCGCGAGGCGAGACGCAGCGGCAGCGGCAGGATCCGCACGAGGACCAGGGCGGCGATCAGCCCGACGAGTACGGGGGCCGCGCTGACCAGCAGATCGCTGCCGCCCTCGCCGCCCGTGCCGCGCCGGCGCAGGGCGACGACCGCCCCGACGGCCAGCACCAGCAGGGTGAGTTCGGCGACCGTGCGCGGCCGTGACGGACGGGCGTGCATCAGGTCGTCGCGGGCTCCGTGCAGCTGCGGCCTGCGGTGCGGCAGCGCCGTACGCAGCGGCAGGGCGGCGCAGACCACGACGGCGACGGCGGCCGCCGCGGCGACCGCGGGCCACAACCGGGCCTCCCCGACGGTCAGTACGGCGATCAGCAGACCCAGCGCCGCCGCGGGCACGGCGGTCACCGCCGTCTCCGCGAGCAGCCGGCCGGCAATGCCGTGCAGCGACGCGCCGCGCGAGCGCAGCAGGGCCAGTTCGCTGCGGCGCCGCGCGCCCAGCAGTCCGATGGTCATCAGCAGGACGACGGCGGCGACGGCCCCGATGCCCACGGCGGCGACCGTGACGACCGGGCCGATCGCGGTACGCAGGGTGTCGTACCCGGAGAGGATCTCGTCCAGATCGGTTCTCAGCGCCGCGTTGCTGCCGGCCACCGCGCGCAGTTTCACCAGCCCGGGACCGCCCTCCAGCGAGGCGACCGACGAGCGCAGTTCCGGCAGGTCGGTGGCGGCGAGGCGGGAGGCGTCCGGCGCGATCCGCCAGAACACCTCCGGCTGGCCGGCGGTGGCGAGCAGCGCGGGCGCGGCATCCGGCGGCAGCAGGACGCCGGCGGTCCAGTAGAAACGCGTTCTGTCCTTCGGCGGGGGCACCAGGGAAGGGGTCCGGAGCAGCGGCTGGGCCGACCAGTAGGAGGCCTCGGGACGCTTCGGGGCGACGATGCCGGTGATCCGCACGGTCAGCGGCGTCCCGGCCTGGGTCGGTACGGAGACGACCGAACCGGCCTTGATCCTCAGGGCCTTCGCCGTCTCCTCGGTGACCGCGCCCTCGATCCCCGGCCCGTCCGTCGTGACCTCGCCGTGGACGGCGGGCCATGTCCCCGCGCGCAGGGTGGCGTGGTCCCGCAGGGCGGGCAGCGTCGAGTAGGTCAGCGTGGGGTCGATGCCGTACGGCCGGGGCAGCCAGGTCTCCCCCGCGGCGATCGGTTCCGAGGTGCGGAAGCCGTACGCGGACTGGGCGGTGTCGGGCCGCACCACGTCGGGAAGCCCGGACAGCACCTGGCGGTAAACGGCCGCCAGCGGTGCGTCGCGCACCGCCGCCTCCCGCGCCGTCCGGTCCAGCTGCAGGTCCGGCTGCGGCGCGCTCAGTTCCAGGACGCTGAGCCGGGGGTCCGCGACGGCGATGTCGTGCCGCAGCCCCTCGGCCTCGTAACGGTCGACGGCGCGCGGGAACGCGGCGGCGAGGAACGCCGTCAGCAGCACCAGCAGCCCGAGCGCCCAGGCCGCACCGGGAGCGGTACGCAGCCGGGTACGGACCCAGGGCGCGCAGGAGGCGGGGGCGCGACGGCCCCGGGCGGAACGCGAACGCGGGCTCATGTCAGTTGTCCCCTTGGTGGCGCAGCGAGGTCGCGGGGTCGGCGCCGCGCAGGGCGAGGCACGCGACGATCACCAGCGGCAGCGCGGCGACACCGGCCAGCAGCGCCGCGATCTGCCCGGCCGGCAGCTGCACCAGCACGGTGGGCACCGGCGCGGTGGCCTGCCCGGTCAGCACGATGAGCGGCACGACGGCACGGTTCAGCAGGGCCCCGAGCGCCGCCCCGACCAGCAGGGCGATCGCGATCAGCAGGCCCTGCTCGACGGCGATCATCCGGGTCAGCCGTCGGCGCGGCGTCCCCAGCGCCCGCAGGACGGCGAACTCGGCGTTGCGTTCGCGCTGCGTCCCGACGGCGCTCACCGCGAAGCCGACCGCGGCCAGGGCCGCGGCGACGAGCGCCACCGCGGGCAGCGCGGCCTGCGGACCGGCGCCCAGCGGATCGCCGACCAGCTCCTGCGCGATCTCGTCGCGCACCCGGACCTGTGTCGGATCGGTGTCGGGCTGCGCCCGCAGCGCGGCGGCGACCTTTCCGGACTCTCCCGGGCCGGCGCTCAGCCACCACTCGTTGGCGGTGAGCGCGGCGCTCGGGCGGTGGGCGAAGACCTGGCCGACGGCCCTGAAGTCGAGCAGCAGGGCGCCACCGTCCCGGGCCCGGTCGGAGCCGGTCCCGGAGGCGTCGGAGCCGGGGCCCGTGGTCGGCAGCCGGCGTACCGCGTCGACGATCTTCACCCGGACCGTCTCGCCGGCCAGGGTGATGTCGACGCTCTGGCCCTTCTTCGCCCCGGCCGCCGTGAGGTACGCGTCGGTGGCGATGGCGTTCAGTGCCGGGGCCTTGCCGCGGTGCACGGCGGCCCGGACGCTGAAGGAGGGCGCCCATTCCCACGTGTTCGTGGTGGAGCCGGTCTCGTACCCGAGGGCCAGCGGGGTCTTCGCGGAGGCGGTCGCGGCCACCGGCTGGCTGTCGGGCTCGGTCTCGCCGAATCCGGAGGCGCTCAGCGCGGCGTCCCAGCCGAAACCGCCGGGAACCGCGACCGGCTGCTCGGCCCCGTCGGCCGTCACGGCCCTGAGGCCGCTGACGTCGAACCGGTGCGTCTCGCTCCGGCCGGCCGGACGCTTGCCGTCCAGCTCGAACCCGGTCACGGCGAAGTCGCCCGCGGCGGACACCGCGAACGTGAACGGATGCGTCTTCCCGTCGACGGGTACGGTTCCGGCCTGCACCCGGTACGGCAGGCCGTACCGGTCCTCCAGCAGCACGGTGAGGAGCGGTCCGGTGCCGGACGACGACGGCCGGCCGGACCCCCCGGACGAAGTGATCCGCGCGTCGAACCGGACCTGCTCGCTGTTCTTCGGCAGCGGCAGCCCGGCCCGTGCGGCCTGCGGCGGGGCGAGCGAGTCGAGCAGCTGCTCCTTCGGCCGGTCGCCGAGGTCGTCGCGCATCAGCATCCGCTCGCCGGCGTGCGCGGTGTCCAGGACGAGGACGTCGGCCGTGCGGTCGCCGGAGAGCTCCGCCGTCGTACGGAACGCGGGCGCCGCGTCCCGTACGCCCGGCATCCGCGTGTACGCGCCCGCCTTCGCCGGATCGCCTTCGATGCCGCCCACCATGCGCAGCGACGCACCGGCCCTGAAGTCCGCCTGGTCGCCCTGCGAACGGTCCCAGGACGCGCGCTGCCCGACCGCCAGCATGCCCATCGCCACCGACAGGACCAGCAGCAGCACCGGCCCGGCATTGCGCAGCGGGCGCCTGCTGAACTGCCAGCCGGCCAGGGCCGTGATCAGTCCCCGGCCGCCCGCCGCACGGCGTTCCGCGAGCCGGGCCGCGGGCGGCAGCAGCCGCAGCGTCAGTACGGTGCCCGCGAGCAGCAGCAGGGCCGGAGCGGCGACCAGCAGCGGGTCGACGCCGAGACCGCCCTGCTGGTCGCCGCTCAGCGCACCGCTGCCCGACCCCGTGGTCTGCCGGTCGAGCTGCCAGTACGCCACGGCCGCGATGACCAGCAGGCCGATGTCGGCGCCCGCCTTCAGCGGTGCGGGCAGGGCGACGGCACGGCGGGGACCGCGCTCCCCGGAACCGGCCGCCAGCGCGGGCGCCACGACGGCCAGCGCACACGTCAGCGCGGTGACGACGGCGACCAGCCACACGGTGGCGGTGGCACCCCCGTCGAGCCGCAGCCCGAGCCGGGACAGCCCGCCGCGGTCCGCGAGCAGCCGGGTCAGCGGCCCGGCGAACAGCGGGGCGGCCAGCGCGGCGGGCAGGGCGAGCAGCAGCGCCTCGATCGCGGCGAGCGAGGTGATGCGGCCGCGCGATCCGCCGCGGGCCCGCAGCAGCCGGGTCTCCCCGTCGCGTTCACTGCTCAGCAGCCGGGCCACCAGCAGCAGCGCGTAACCGGCGAGCATCACCAACTGGACGGCCACGATCATCACCGTCGAGCGGGAGACCAGCAGCGCCCGGTCGATCTGCTCCAGCACCTGGGGGAGCGAGGTCCGCACCGTGGCCCCGCTGTTGAACTCGGGCGTGGCCTGCAGCTTCTTGGGCGCGGCCGTGGCGGCGCCGCGCAGTGCGTCCATCCGGCCCGTGGTGACGGTGCGGAAGTCGGCGGACGCCAGCCAGGACATCTCGCCGGAGCTGACCCGTCCGGATCCGGTCACGGCGGGGTCGGTGAGCAGCGGACCGTACGTCGTGAAGTCGACCTTCCGGACGCCGCGCCCGCCGAGCTCGTCCAGCTGCCAGTACGGATCGGTCTGGTCGGACACCTCGTAGACCCCGGTGACCAGCACGCGCAGCGGCTTGTCGTCCAGCCGGTCGGTGAGGGTCAGCCGCGAGCCCGGCCCCAGCTTCAGTGCCTGGGCGGCGGTGCGCGGCAGGGCGACCTGGACCGGCTCGCCGGCCTTTCCGCTCCCCGCCGCAGGCATGCGGCCCTCGGCGAGCCGGATGCGGCTGCGGTCGAGCGAGGCGAAGTGGGTGAGATCCGGGTCACTGCCCCGGGCGGCCGGGGTCCGCGGATCGCGGGGCAGCGCGTACGCCGCCGACGTCTCCAGCGTCCGGACGGTCACGGGAAGGCCGTCGAAGGTGTCGCGGGCGACCCTCCGGGCCGCCGCGTCGGCCGTGTCCCGCTGCGCGGGCTCCACCTGCGCGGACATGACGAGGGAGGCGGCTGCCGCCGCCCGGTGCGTGAGGGAGTGGCGCAGCGCCGCGTCGCCGATGGAGCCGGAGAAGGCGGTGAGCGCGGCCAGTACCGATGTCGTGAGCAGTACGGCGAGCAAGGCAGCGGCGAGCAGGAGCCGATAGGCCCTCACCCGGAGAAAGACGAACCCCGTCACACGTGCCCCCCTGGACCCTCACCGCACACACGCCCCCCGGCGTTCCCCGGATGCTTTCAGGCCACACCGGCAATTGGAAAGCACTTGCGTGCACAACTTGATGGGATCGTGACCGTTATCCGGCGACGGGGGTACGCATTTCGTGCCCGAAAGACCCGATGAATTCGTGTTCGACGGACCCCGGGATGCCGTGCCCCACGGGCCCGGGGAAGGGGAGGAAGGGGAACGGGGCGAGTCCTCAGCCCTCGGTGTTCATCATCGAGGCGGCGGCATACGTGAGGTAGTCCCACAACTGCCGCTCGTGCTCCGGCGCCAGCCCGAGCTCGTCGAGAGCGGCCCGCATGTGGCCGAGCCACGCGTCGTGCGCCGCGCGGTCCACCCGGAACGGGACGTGCCGCATCCGCAGCCGCGGATGTCCGCGCTGCTCACCGTAGGTGCGGGGCCCGCCCCAGTACTGGATCAGGAACAGCCTGAACCGCACCTCGGCCGGACCCAGATCCTCCTCCGGGTACATCGGCCGCAGCAGCGGGTCCTCGGCGACCCCCTGGTAGAAGCGGTGCACCAGGCGCCGGAAGGTCTCCTCGCCACCGACCTGCTCGTAGAAGGTCTGCTCCTGCAGCGTGTCGCGCGGAATCTCTGTCACCCGTCCATCGTCGCAGACGCACCGGCCGAGGTCCGGGGTCCTAGGACCCTGGCCCCCGGCCCCCGGCCCGGTTCCTGGCCCCGGGGCCCCCGGCGCAGGAAGGTGGAGGCATGGACGACGCGCACCCCGATCCCTTCGCCGCGGCCGCCGCCGAGGAGCGGTGGGCGATGGTGCGCGGGATCGCGGCCGGCGGGGCGCTGACCGACCCGCGGTGGCGGGCCGCGTTCGAAGAGGTGCCGCGGCACCTCTTCGTGCCGTACTACTTCGTGGGCGGCGGGGCGGACCGCCTGTGGTGCCAGGACCCCGACCCGGTGAGGCGGGCCCAGTGGCTGGGCGGGGCGTACGCGGACGGGGCGCTGGCCACCCGGATCCGGGACGGCGAGCTGATCTCGTCGTGCAGCCAGCCGTCGCTGATGGCCCGGATGCTCGAAGAGCTGGCCGTGCGGGACGGGCACCGGGTCCTGGAGATCGGCGCGGGCAGCGGCTACAACGCGGCGCTGCTCTCGCACCGGCTCGGCGACGGCGCCGTGACCACCGTCGACCTCGACCCGGAGATCACCGAGTCGGCCCGCCGGCATCTGGCGGCGGCCGGATACCGGCCGGCGGTGATCACCGGGGACGGGACACGGGGCTGGCCCCCGCGCGGCCCGTACGACCGGATCATCGCGACCTGCACCCTGCCGTGCGTACCGCAGACCTGGCTGAGCCAGTGCGCGCCGGACGCACGGATACTGGCGCCGTTCGCCACCGGGCTGATCGCGCTGCGGGTGCACGAAGGGGAACGCGGGACGTACGCCGAGGGCCGGTTCCTGCACACACCCGCGTACTTCGTACCGCTGCGCGGCACACCGCCGAGGCCCGAACGGCGCCCGCACCCGGGCACACTGCCCCGGCGCGTCGGCGAGAACCAGCTCTTCCAGTTCCTGCTGGCGCTGACCGGGGCCGCCCTCGACCCCCGCGAGGCCCTCTCCCTCTGGCAGCGCGAGGGGCGCCCCGAGCGGGAGAGGTTCGGCGTCACGGTCCGGGACGGGCGGCAGTGGGCCTGGCTGGACGACCCCGAGGGGCCGTACGCCTGGCCACTGCCCGGCGGGTAGCGCGGCCCGGCCGTCAGTCCCGGCGGACCGTGATCGTCGTCCACGCCCCGACATGCACCCGGTCGCCGTCCTGGAGCGGGACGGGGACGTACGGCTGGATCGGGTCCTCGGCGCCGTTGAGCGTGGTGCCGTTCGTGGAGTTCTGGTCGACCACGGCCCAGCCGCCGTCGGGCTGCTGCACCAGCACCGCGTGCTGGTGCGAGACGCCCGGGTCCTCCGGCGGCACGGACAGATCGATGTCGGGGGACTCGCCGGTGCTGTGCCTGCGGCGGCCGACGGTGACCTGGCTGCCGGTCAGCGGAAGCTGCTGCTCCGGGGAGTACGCGGGCAGGTTGAGCCCGGTCGCCTCGGGGCCGCTGCGCTGCATCATCGCCAGGAAGTACTCGCGGTCCGGGGCGATGACCGCGGTCCAGCTCGCGGGCGGCTGGTTCTGGCCCGGGAAGGGCGGTTGCTGCTGCGCCGGGACCGATGGCTGTGGAGCCTGGGCCCCGGACGGCGGCGACAGCATCCAGTCGTCGTCACCGGACCGCGGCGGCTGCGCCTGCTGCGGGGCGGGCGGCTGCGGCGCGGGCGGTGCGGGCGGACCGGGCTGGTCGAACGAGGGCGGCGCCGACTGCTGCTGGAACGGCGACGGAAGCGGCGGCCCCTGCTGCTGGAACGGCGGGGGCGGTGCCGACTGCTGCTGGAAGGGCGGCGGAGGCGGCCCCTGCTGCTGGAAAGGCTGTGGCGGCTGCGGCGACTGGGGCCCCTGCACCGCGGGCCCGGGGCGGCCGCCCCGGTCGGCGGAGAGCGGCTCGGCCGGGCGGTTCACCTGCGAGGGCCGCGAACCCTGGTACTCGAACGGGTCGCGCTGCTGCTGAGAGCCCGGCGGATGCTGGGCCTGGAAGCCCGGCGGCAGGTGGAGACCCGGCGGAGGGCCGGGAACGCTGTGGGACGGCGCCAGCGGGGTGTACGACGTCGCGGTGTTCGTGAGGAAGTTCCAGCGGCACTCCTCGCAGAACGGCGCCATCGACTCACGCGGCGTGCGGCACTGCGGGCAGAGCTCGGCCTGCTGGGTCGCGTCCGGGCCCGTGCCCTGCGGGTGGCCGTAACCGGGAGCGGGCGGCGGGGGAGGCGGCGGGGGGACGGCACCCGCGGGCGCGCCCGCCCCGGTCATGCGATGGCCGCAGACCTCGCACCAGTCGTCGGAACCCGACTGGTGTCCGTTCGGGCAGGTCGGCATGTCGGCGCTTCCCCCTCTCCTCGTCCGGCCCCGGGGGCCGTGGATTCTTCCTGCTCTGCGCCACCCGGACCCGGAGCGCTCCGGCCGGTCGGCCCGGCTGCGCGGCCGTGTGGCTGTGCGGTTGTTCGATCGTGCGGTTGCTCGCGTGCTGTTACTTCTTGACGCGAACGGTCTTGGTGGAGCGTGTTTCGAGTGTCATCGAGTCCGCTTCCGCGACCTTCGCCTTCAGTCGCACAGTACCGGTCGCCGCGTCGACGACGTCTACCACCTTCGAAAGGAGTTTCGCGGTGTCCTCGTTCCCGGACGCCGAAGCCAGCTGCACCGCGCGGCCCAGTTTTGCGGTCGCGCCGTCGAAGTCTCCCGACTTGCGGGCATCGAGCCCCTGCTGGATGACTTGTGCCAGTTCCGCTTGGCCGGTGTAGTGCGCGACCTGCGGGTTCATCGAGGTGGACGCCGCCATGTCCGCTGTCCACACCGCGCGTACGAGGCCCTGCGAAAGCGTCTGCGGCGCCCCGCCCGACGGGTCGGGAAGGATCAGCGAGACCCGGGACGCCAGCATCTCCTGCCCGATCCCGGCCTCCGGCACCTGGACGCACACGTGGTAGTCGCGGGACTCGTCGCCCCAGGAACCTGTGGGGTAGTCCCCGGCACGGGGGCCCGCCTCGGTGCGGCGGCCGGTCAGGTCGACGACCGCGGGCGCGACCTGCTTCACGAACTTGATCTCGACCCCGACGGGCGTCCAGAGCCGCAGCGCGACATCCGCGACCTCCTTGCCCATCGCGTTCTCCATCATCTGCGTGAAGTCCGCGGCCAGCCCCGCCGGGTCGGCGACGATGTCGGCCGTGCCGAGCAGTGCGGACGCGACGCCTGTGACCTCTTTCACCTCCCAGTCGGTGCCGACACCGCGGGCGTCGCAGGTGAAGCGGCCCGCGCAGGACTCCAGCGCGGCCCGCAGGTCCTCCGGCGCCTCGTGCTCGTTGCGGCCGTCGGTGAGGAGGATGCCGTGCCGGATCGCCACATCGGCGGCGCCGAGCAGCCGGTCGGCCAGTCGCAGCCAGGTGCCGATCGCCGTACCGCCGCCGGCGCTGAGCGCGCGCAGGGCCCCCTTCGCCTGGGCCTTGGTCTGCGCGTCGGCGACGGCCAGCCTGCCGTTGCCCGGGTAGACCTCCTTGGCGACGTGCGTGCCGCCGACCACGGCGAACGAGGTGCCGTCGCGCAGGGTGTCGATCGCCGCGGCCGTCGCATCGCGGGCGTGGCGCATCTTCGTCGGCGGATAGTCCATCGACCCGGAGCAGTCGACCATGATCACCACGGCGGCGCTCGACGCCCGTCCCGTTACCTGCGGGGGCGTCGCGGCCGCACCGGACAGCGGGACGCCGCCGGTGGTGCCGCCTCCGGTCGAGGTGACCGTGACGATCGCGTTGACCTCGCGACCGCCCTCCGGCAGATATTCGTTCTGGTACACCTCGACGAAGAACTGCGGCACGTTCGACTTGGAGAAGTTGGCCATCTGATCGGCTCCTCGGGACTCCAGGTGTCGGATGAAGACAGCTGTGAGGGAAGAAATGCGGGCGAAAGCGGGTGAGTACGGGCTGAGGCGACGGGGCGAAGTGGACGGGGCGAAGTGGACGGGCGGAAACGGAATCAAGCGTTACGGAACGGGACTCATGTGTCGCCGCACGCCGATCCTGCCCCCTGCGCCGGTACCGCGAACGGCAGCAGGGCCACTGTTACGTTGTCGTGGCCCCCACCGTCCAGGGCGTGCCCCACCAGCACCTGGGCGCCGTGCAGCGGCCGCAGTTGCGCGTCGGCCGGCACTGCCGCGGCCATGTCGGCCGCCGACTCCGCGTAATTCCACAGGCCGTCCGTGCACACCACCACGAGACCGGGCCGGTCCGGTTTGAAGGACGCGGTGTGCGGCTCCAGTTCGTACGCGTCGGCGCCGAGCCACCCCGTGATGGCGTGGGCGCGCTCGTCCGCGTACGCCTCGGCCTCGTTCATCAGACCCGCCGCCACCATCTGTGCGGCCCAGGAGTCGTCCTCGGTCAGCCGGGCGGGCGGGTGGGTGCGGTCGTCGGGCACCCAGTAGGCGCGGCTGTCGCCGACCCAGCCGACGACCAGCAGACCGCCTGCCAGTACCGCGCCGACCAGCGTGCACGCCGGGGCGTTCTGGTGGCGGTGCGGATCGTGCTCCCCGGCCCGGCCGGGCTCCCGGGCCAGGGAGTTGACCGCCTCGGCCGCCACGACGATCGCCTCGTGCATCGCCTGCTGCGGATGGGTGCCGCGCGGCAGCGACTCCAGCAGTGCCTCGTTGGCGGCGCTCGCGGCGGCCGCCGACGCCTCGTCGGGGCGGCTCGCCGAGGAGACGCCGTCGCAGACGATCGCGACGACGGCCGGTGAACCGTCGGGCAGGGCGGCGGTCGACACCGCGAACGCGTCCTCGTTGCGGTGGTGGCGCAGGCCCCGGTCGCTGACCGCGGCCACCGATTCGAGCTCCTGCTCCATGTGGTCGCGCTCGCGCGGCTGGGCGTGGCCGCAGTTCTCGCAGTAGCCGTCGGTGTCGACCCGGCCGGCCCGGCAGGCCACGCACAGCTTGGTGCCGGCCGGTGGCGCGGAGGGCAGCTCGACGGCAGGGGTACGGGGGTCGGGTGCGGGCGCGGACACCTCGGCCGACGGGGTGGACGAGGGGGCGGACGAGGCTGCGGGCACGGCCTGAGGCGCGGCTCCGGGCGCGGGCCCGGAGCCGGGCGTGGGCAGCTCGAAATCGCCCGATCCGTCCCCTCTGTCCTGTCCGGCCGACCTGTCCCGGCCGCCCGGTCCGCCCGGTCCGTCGGGACCGTCGGACCGGGCCGCTGCCGGGTGGCCCGCCGCGCCGTTCTCCGCAGGCGCGGCCATGGCGATCGTCGGGTGGTCCCGCGGCGGTTCGGGCACGGCCGACAGGTCGTACCCGCACGCACCGCAGAACAGGTCCCCCGGCTCCAGCGGCTCCTCGCAGCCGGGGCACTTCGACAGGGCCGTCTCCTGGGGCTTCTGCGACATTTTCACACCCACGTCCGGGGGCGGAAGCGGTTGGCCCGCTCCACCAGTTCGATCCTCTCGTCGCCGGGCTCCGCGAGCCGGGCGAGCATCCGGTACGAACGCTCCAGCCCCAAACGCAGGCCGCGCTCGTCCAGCTCACTGCCGAGCAGTGTGTTCGGCCCGCTCGTCCCGGCAGGCGCGGGCGACTGCGGGGCCGAGGGCGAAACCGTGGGACTACCGGAGAGTATCCAGTCGAGCGCCGTCCCCAGCACCTCCGTCGACAACTGCTCCCGGCGCACCGCGTCCAGACCCAGCCCGACCAGCGCCGACACCTGGGCCGACGCGGCCGTCAGATCGGTGATCAGCGGCTCGTCCGGGGCCCGTTCACGGAGCCGGGCCCGCACCGCGGCGACCCGGGCCGCCGTGTAGTGGATCGACGCCTCCGGCACGGACTCCAGCGCCCTGACAGCCCCGGCCCGGTCCCCGGCGGCGATCCGCACCCGGGCCAGGCCGAACGCGGCACTGACGAAGCTGGGGTCGGTCATCCACACCAGCCGGTAGTACTCGGCGGCGTTGTCCAGCTGGCCCAGGACCTCCGCGCAGATCCCCAGCGCCAGCTTGGGCGCCGGCTCACCGGGGAACGCGTCGTACACCGCGTCGAAGGAGAGCGCCGCGTTCTCGTTGTCGCCGGTCACCAGCGAGGTGACGCCGCGGTACCAGACGACCCGCCAGTCGTCCGCGTACTGGCCCTCCAGCTCCGTCAGGACCTGCCCGGCGGCGCCGAGTTCGTGCAGCTCCAGACGGGCGCGCAGCTCACGCAGCCGGGTCTCCAGCGACGGCACGGGCACGCCCTGGAGCGCGGTGATCAGTTCGGCGGGGGCGGTGGTCATCAGCCCGGCGAGGAAGCCCGCGTTGGGGTCGGTCGCGTCGACCCGGGGCACGGGCAGCGCGAGCGAGGTGGACGGCACGTCGAGCCGGGCCGGCCGGGGGCCTGCGGGGGCGTACGGAGCCGCAGGCGCTCCGGCGGCGCCGGCCGGGACACGCGGGGCCGGAACCGCGGCCTGCGTCTGCGCGTACGGGAAGGGCGCGCCGCTCGCGAGGGCCGCGCCGCCCGCCTCCGCGGGGCCGCCGGCCCGGACGTGCGTGGGCGGCGCGGTCAGCGGGCCGGCACCCGGCCCGGGGTGACCGGCCGCGGGCGGCGCGCCCGGCCCCGGTCCGGCG
>NZ_JBHVPX010000039.1:0-41338 GCF_042887155.1 Streptomyces sp. NPDC057963 | reverse complement strand
GGCCGGGGTGTCCGGGCGCGGCGGATCGCGGTGGACTATGCGTCGCATTCGTCTGTGGTGGAGCGGGTCGAGGAGCGGTTGTTGACGGATTTGGTATCGATCGTTCCGCGGTCGTCGGCTGTTCCGGTGTTCTCTTCGGTGACGGGTGGCGTGATGGACACCGTGGAGTGGGATGCCGGGTACTGGTACCGGAACCTGCGGACGACGGTGCGGTTCGAGGAGGCGCTCACGGCGGCGTTGGATGCCGGTGACCGTGTGGTGCTGGAGGTGAGTCCGCATCCGGTCCTGGTGCCCGCGGTGCAGGACATCGTCGACGAGCGGGAAGGCGCGGTGCCCGTTGCGGGCACGCTGCGGCGCGGCGAAGGATCCCTGCACCGCATGGTCACCGCGGTCGCCCAGGCCTCCACCTGCGGCCTGGTGGTGGACTGGACCAAGGTGTTCGCGGGCCGGGACGCCGTGCGGGTGCCGCTGCCCACGTACGCGTTCCAGCACGAGCGCTACTGGCCCGATCCCGAACCGCTTGCCGCGCCGGTCGCGGTGGATCCGGCCGACGAGCGGTTCTGGGCCTCGGTGGAACAGCAGGACGTGCGGTCAGTGGCCGAGACGCTCGGGCTGGACAGCGGCGTGGTCGCGGCCATGGTGCCGGCGCTGGCGTCGTGGCGCGCCCGCCGCCGGGACGAGCACGCGGCCGACGGCTGGCGTTACCGGGAGACGTGGAAACCACTTGGTGGCAGCCACTTCCAGGTGACCTCCGGACGCCGGCTGGTCGTGGTCCCGGCCGGGAAGAGCGATGACGCCTGGGTGAGTGACGTGGTTGCCGTGCTCGGCGCGGACACTCTCGTGCTGGAGCACAGCGACGATGCGGCGTTGAGGGGCAGGCTGCGGGCCGCGCTCGACGCCGATGTCCCGGTGACCGCCGTGCTGTCCCTCACCGCAGCGCTGGAACCGGACACGACCACCGCGCTCGCGGGCACCATCGCCCTCCTGCGGGCACTGCGCGACACCGGTGCGCCGCCACTGTGGGTGGCGACTCGGGGCGCGGTGTCGGTCGGCGGCCAGGATCCGGTGACGGCTCCGGGGCAGGGCGCCGCGTGGGGCCTGGGCCGCGTTGCCGCGCTGGACCAGCCCGGTTTGTGGGGCGGTCTGATCGACCTGCCCGAGATTCTGGACACGCGCAGCGCGCGCCTGGTCACCGCGGTGATATCGGGCACCTCGGGTGAGGACCAGGTGGCCGTGCGCGCGTCGGGGTTGTTCGGCCGGCGGCTGGTCCACGCGCCGGCACCCCGGTCCCGCGCCGGGTCGTGGACGACCTCGGGGACGGCGCTGATCACCGGTGGCACCGGCGGGCTGGGCGCGTACGTGGCCCGGTGGCTGGTGGAGCGGGGCAGTGACCACGTCGTGCTGGTGAGCCGGCATGGCCCCGACGCCGAGGGCATGAAACAGCTGCGGCTGGAACTGGAGGCCGCCGGCGCCGACGTGACGGTGGTGGCGTGCGACGTGGCCGACCGGGCGGCGCTGGCCGACGTGCTCGCCGCCATTCCCGAAGACCGTCCATTGCGGACCGTCGTGCACGCCGCGGGTGTCGTGGGCGAAACGGCACCACTGCCGTCGATGACCCGGGACCAGCTCGAATGGCCGGTGCGGGTCAAGGTGGACGGCGCACGGCATCTGGACGAGCTGACCCGGGACCTGGACCTCGACGCGTTCGTGCTGTTTTCCTCCGGCGCGGCGGCGTGGGGCAGTGGAGGGCAGGCGGGTTACGCCGCAGGCAACGCCTTCCTCGACGCGCTGGCGCTGCACCGCCGTTCGCAGGGCCGGACCGCGACATCGGTCTCTTGGGGGGCATGGGACCAGGTCGGCATGCTGAGCGGTTCGGGTGTGGCACAACGGGACCAGCTGACCGCACTGGGCGTGGTGCCGATGCGCCCCGAGCTCGCGATCACCGAGTTGGAGCACGCCGTGCGGGAGGGCGAGACCTCGCTCGTGGTCACGGACATGGACTGGGCGCGGTTCGCGCCGGTGTTCACCGCGATGCGACCGAGTGCGCTCCTGTCGGACCTGCCGGAGGTCCGGGCGGCGCTGAACGGTAGCGGGCAGGACGCCGAAGCACCCGGCGGGTGGCGAGGCCGGCTGACCGGTCTGTCCGAGGCGGACCGTGAGCGGGCGGTGCTGGAGCTGGTTCGCGGTTCCGCCGCGGTCGTGCTCGGACACGGCTCGGGCACGCAGGTTCCGCGGGAGAAACCCTTCAGCGAGCTGGGTTTCGACTCGCTGACCGCGGTCGAGCTGCGGAACCTGCTGCAATCGGAATCGGGTGTCGCGCTGCCCGCCAGTGTGGCCTTCGATTATCCGACGGCGGCCCGGCTGGCCCATTACCTCAGCGGCGTCCTGGAGCTGGGTGCGGCTGTGGAAGCCGAAGTCGTCGCGGAGCCGCCGGCACTGCCGGACGAAGACGAGACGGCCCTGCTCGCCGCGAACGCGGACGACCTCATCGACCTCGCGCTGCGCGAAGACTGACCGGAACCGGGAGCTCACGATGACTGCGTCTGTGGACAGGCTGACGGAGGCCCTGCGCGCTTCACTGCTGGCCAACAAAAGGCTGAAGCAGGAGAACAAAGCCCTGACCGAGGCGGCGCACGACCCGGTCGTCCTCGTCGGGATGGCGTGCCGGTTCCCGGGCGGTGTGCGGGGGCCGGAGGACCTGTGGCGGCTGGTCGCGAACGGGGCCGAGGGCATCGGCCCGTTCCCCCTGGACCGAAGCTGGGACCTCGATGCCCTGCTGGGCACCGACGGCCCCGGTTCCGGGATCTCGGCGACGGGCGAGGGCGGGTTCCTCGAGGGGCCGGGTGACTTCGACGCGGCGTTCTTCCGGATGTCGCCGCGGGAGGCGCTGGCGACCGATCCGCAGCAGCGGCTGTTGCTGGAGGTCTCGTGGGAGGCGCTGGAACGCGCCGGGATCGATCCCTCGTCGCTGGCCGGGAGCCGGACCGGGGTGTTCGCCGGCGTCTACCAGTCCGGTTACAACGAGCTTCTCTCGCGTGCCGACGAGCAGTTGCGCGGTCACCAGATCACCGGTGGCGCGCCGAGCGTGATCTCCGGCCGGGTCTCCTACACCCTCGGACTGGAGGGCCCCGCGGTGAGTGTGGACACCGGCTGCTCCTCGTCCCTGGTCTCGATGCACCTGGCCGCCCAGGCACTGAGGGCGGGGGAGTGCACGCTGGCGCTGGCCGGCGGGGTCGCGGTGATGGCCGCGTCCGACGCGTTCGTCGGGTTCACGGCGCAGGGCGGCCTCGCCACCGACGGCCGGTGCAAGTCCTTCGCCGACGCCGCCGACGGCACGGGATGGTCGGAGGGTGTCGGGATCGTGGTGATGGAGCGGCTGTCCGCCGCCCGCCGCCATGGCCATGAGGTGCTGGCGGTGTTCCGTTCGAGCGCGATCAACCAGGACGGTGCCTCCAACGGCCTGACCGCGCCGAACGGGCCGTCGCAGCAACGCGTGATCCGGCAGGCGCTGACCGCCGCCGGTCTGTCCGCTTCGGACATCGACGCGGTGGAAGCCCACGGCACAGGGACGAGGCTGGGTGACCCGATCGAGGCGCAGGCGCTGCTGGCGACCTACGGTCAGGACCGCCCCGAGGGACGGCCGCTGTGGCTCGGCTCGCTGAAGTCCAACATCGGCCACACCCAGGCGGCCGCCGGTGTCGGTGGCGTGATCAAGATGGTCATGGCGCTGCGGCACGGAGTGCTGCCGAAAACGCTGCACGTGGACGCGCCGACCACGCAGGTCGACTGGGCGCAAGGCGACGTCCGGCTGCTGACGGAGTCGATGCCGTGGCCGGACACAGACCACCCTCGGCGGGCCGGGGTGTCCTCGTTCGGCGTCAGCGGCACCAATGCGCATGTGATCCTCGAAGCGCCCACCGACGCCGGCTCGCCCGCCGCGGCCCCGTCCGGCCCCGGTGTTTTCGGCGCCACAGGCGTGGTGCCGTGGATTCTGTCGGGGAAGACCGAAGACGCCGTGCGCGCTCAGGCGGCGAAATTGCTGGCGCATCTGGAAGCGGATCCGGCGCCGGGTCCGGTCGACGTGGGTTGGTCGCTGGTCACCACGCGGGCGATGTTCGAGCACCGCGCCGTGCTGCTGGGCACCGAGCGCGACGAACTGCTGACCGGGCTGAGGGCTGTAGCGTCCGGTGAATCCGCTCCGGGCACGACGCTGGGCGCAGCGGCCGAGGACAACCAACTGGGCGTGTTGTTGACGGGGCAGGGTGCGCAGCGGGTGGGGATGGCGCGTGGGCTCTATGGGGAGTCGCCGGTGTTCGCGGCGGCGTTGGACGGGGTTCTCGCGGAGTTGGATCCGTTGCTGAGTCGGCCGTTGCGTGAGGTGATGTGGGGCGACGACGTCGAGTTGATCCACGAGACGGGGTGGGCGCAGCCTGCGTTGTTCGCGGTCGAGGCGGCGTTGTTCGAGGTGCTGCGGGCGTTCGGGATGATCCCGGACTATCTGCTGGGACATTCGATCGGTGAGGTTACGGCGGCTTACGTCGCCGGGGTGTGGTCGTTGGCCGATGCGTGTCGGGTGGTGGCGGCGCGGGCGCGGTTGATGCAGGCGCTGCCTTCGGGCGGGGCGATGGCAGCGATTTCGTTGCCGGAGGCCGAAGTTGTCGAGTTGCTGCCGGAGAGCGTGTCGGTCGCGGCGGTCAACACCGCGGATTCGGTGGTGATCTCCGGTCCGCGCGAAGCCGTGGACGGTGTCGTCGAGGTCGTGTCCGGGCAGGGACATCGGGTGTCGCGGCTGCGGGTGTCGCACGCGTTCCATTCGTCGTTGATGGAGCCGATGCTGGCGGAGTTCCAGCAGGTTCTGGAGTCGGTGAGCTTCGCGCCGCCGCGGATTCCGGTGGTGTCGAACCTGACCGGGGTCCGGGCGACGGCTGAGCAGTTGTGCTCGCCGGAGTACTGGGTGCGGCAGGTGCGGTCGGCGGTGCGCTTCGCCGACGGCGTGCGGTGGCTGGGCGAACAGGGTGTGACGGCGCTGGTCGAGCTCGGGCCGGACGGTGTGCTGTCGGGCCTGGCGCGGCAGAGCTGCCCGCCGGAGACGGTCGTCGTGCCGTTGCTGCGCCGCGAACAGGGTGACGTGCCGACCCTGGCGTCGGCGTTGGCCCACCTGTGCGCGCAGGGCGTCGAAGTGGACTGGGCCACGCTGTTCGCCGGCCGTGACATCACGCGGGTGCCGCTGCCGACCTACGCCTTCCAGCACCAGCGGTACTGGCACACCTCCAGCGGTTCGGCCGACGTGTCGGCGGTCGGCCTGACGGCAGCGGAGCATCCGCTGCTGGGGGCGATGCTGCCGTTGCCACAGACGGACGGGCTCGTGTTCACCAGCCGGCTCTCGGTGCGCACCCACCCCTGGTTCGCGGATCACATGGTGCGTGGTGCCGTGGTGTTCCCCGGTGCCGGTCTCGTGGAGCTGGTCATCCGAGCCGGCGACAGCGCCGGCTGTGACCGGCTCGACGAGCTGGTGCTGGAGACTCCGCTCGTCCTGCCCGCGCAAGGCGGAGCTCAGCTTCAGGTCGTCGTCGGCGAGGACGATGCGCACCGGCGCGCTGTCGCGGTGTACGCCCGGCCGGACGGCGAAGAGACCTGGACCCGGCACGCCACAGGCACCGTGAGTTCGGCCGCGACCGGGCCCGCGGACGACGCTCTGTTCGACGTGCTCGGTCGGCAGTGGCCCCCGGCGGGCGCGGTGCCACTGGACACCGAGCGGTTCTATGAGCGGCTCGGCGGCGGTGAGTTCGCCTACGGACCGGCGTTCCGGGGTCTGCACGAGGCATGGCGGGACGGCGACCGGATCCTCGCCGAGATCGAGCTGCCCGAGCCCGGCCGCGGTTCGGCGGAGTCGTTCGGAATCCACCCCGCTCTGCTGGATGCGGCATTGCACGCGATGGCCTTCGCGGACCTGGAGTCGGCCGGGGTCGGCTGGCTGCCGTTCAGCTTCGCCGACGTCGTGCTGCGGGCCTCGGGCGCCTCGCGGTTGCGGGTGGCGCTGACCCGGACGGGTTCGGACGAGGTCACCATCGCGGTCGCGGACGACACCGGGGCGCCCGTGCTGTCCGTCGGGTCGCTCGCCGTGCGGCCGCTGGCCGCCGGCAGCCTCGCCGCCGGTGATGTCGGCACTCTGCTGAAGCCGGAGTGGACCGCGATCACCGGCACCGCCGCCGCGGTGGACGAGTGGCTGGTCGCGGATTCCGCCGACGTGACCGCCGTGGCGGCCGGAGCCGAGCCCCAGGCGGTGGTGCTGGCGGTTTCCGGCGACCCGGAGGCAGTGGTCGCTTCCACACACGAGCTGACGGGCCACGTGCTGCGGCAACTGCAGCAGTGGCTGTCGGACGACCGGTTCGCCTCGATCCCGCTGGTGGTCGCGACCTCGGGTGCGATCGCCGCGGAGCGGGAGCCGGTGCGCGACCTGGCCGCCGCGGCGGTGTGGGGCCTGGTGCGGTCGGCGCAGACGGAGCACCCCGGCCGCTTCGTCCTGCTCGACGCCGACTGCGCCGTGGACGCCGACGTGCTGGGTCAGGTCCTGGCCGCCGACGAGCCGCAGCTCGCGGTGCGGAAAGGGCAGCTCCTCGCGGCCCGGCTGACGAGAACCGGACCGGCCGACGAGCTGGCCGCGCCGCGGGACAGGCCGTGGCGGCTGGAGTCCACCGAGAAGGGCATGCTGGAGAACCTCGCGTTGCTGCCGTGCCCCGAAGCGGCTGAGCCGCTGGAGAGCGGGCAGGTCCGGATCCGGGTGCACGCGGCCGGCCTGAACTTTCGCGATGTGCTCAACGCGCTGGGGATGTACCCCGGCAAGGCGGGACCGCTGGGCGGCGAGGCGGCGGGCGTGGTCACCGAGATCGGCACCGGTGTGACCGGCCTGCGCGTGGGCGACCGCGTGATGGGCCTGGTCCCCGGCGGGTTCGGGCGCGTCGCGGTGACCGATCACCGGCTCCTGACGGTGGTGCCGGACGGATGGTCGTTCACCACGGCCGCCTCCGTGCCGATCGCGTTCCTCACGGCCTACTACGGCCTGGCCGATCTCGCGGGTCTTCGCACCGGAGAGTCGGTCCTGGTGCACGCGGGTGCCGGTGGTGTGGGTCTGGCGGCGATCCAGGTCGCGCGGCACCTCGGTGCGGAGGTCTACACCACTGCGAGCGAGGGCAAGTGGGACGTCCTGCGTGAGTGGGGTGTTCGGCCGGAACGCCTCGCGTCCTCGCGGGATCTGGGCTTTCGCGAGGCTTTCCGCACCGCCACCGCCGGACGGGGCGTCGACGTCGTGCTCAACTCCCTGGCGGGGGAGTTCGTGGACGCCTCGCTGGACGTGCTCGCGTCCGGCGGCCGGTTCGTGGAGATGGGCAAGACCGACGTCCGCTCGGCCGAGAGCCTCACGGACCGGTACCCCGGCCGGAGCTACCACGCCTTCGACCTGAGCGACGCCGGCGCCGAGCGCGTCCAGCGCATGCTGCGGGAACTCGTCGACCTGTTCGAAGCCGGCGTCCTGCGGCCGCTGCCGGTGACCACGTGGGACGTGCGGCAGGCGCCGGAGGCGTTCCGGTTCATGAGCCAGGCCAGGCACGTCGGCAAGTTGGTACTGACCGTGCCGCACGGGCCGGACGCCGCGGGCACCGTGGTGATCACTGGTGGCACCGGCGCTCTGGGCGCTGTGGTGGCGCGGCATCTGGTCGGCGAGCACGGTGTCCGGCACCTGATGCTGCTGAGCCGCCGTGGCCCGGATGCCCCGGGAGCAGCGGAGCTGGTGGCCGAGCTGGCCCGCCACGGCGCCGAGGTCACGGTGGCCGCGTGCGACGTGACGGATCGGCGGGCGTTGGCGGACGCGCTCGCGTCCGTCACCCCGGAGCATCCGCTGACCGGGGTGGTGCACACAGCGGGGGTGGTCGACGACGGGGTGCTCGGCTCCCTGTCACAGGACCAGGTGGACCGGGTCCTGTCGCCGAAGGTCGACGCGGCCTGGCACCTGCACGAGCTGACCCGGGACCTGGATCTGTCGCTGTTCCTGGTGTTCTCGTCGCTCAGCGGGGTGCTCGGCAGCGGCGGCCAGGCGAACTACGCGGCGGGCAACTCGTTCCTGGACGCACTGATGCAGCGGCGGCGGGACCTCGGGCTGCCCGGACTGTCGATGGCGTGGGGGCCGTGGACCACCGAGATCGGCATGGCCGGCGCCTTGTCGCGGACCGACCTCCAGCGGCTCGCGCGTTCGGCGATGCCACCACTGACCACGGAGCAGGGCATGGACCTGTTCGACCGGGCGGCGCGTTCCGCGCAGCCGGTACTGGGACTCGCCCGCCTGAATCTGCCGGCACTGCGCAAGCAGCAGGACCTGCCCGTGTGGCGCACGCTGGCGGGCGGGCGCAGGCGCGCCGCGAACCGCCGCTCCACCGGCAGGGGACTGGGCGGGCAGCTCGCGTCGATGTCCACAGCGGACCGTGAGCGGGCGCTGGCCGAGCTGGTCCGCGAGTCCACCGCCACGGTGCTGGGACACAGCTCGGGTGCCGGGATCGATCCGGCCCGGCTCTTCAGCGACCTGGGGTTCGACTCGCTGACCGCCGTCGAGCTGCGGAACCTGATCCAGGCCAGGACCGGGATCGCCCTGGTGGCCGGCGTGGTGTTCGACCACCCGACCGTCACCCGGCTCGCCGGGCACCTGGCGGACCGGTTCGGCGACTCGCGCACGACGGGGCCGACCGCCGTGCCGGAGCCGGTGTCCGGGTCCGCCGACCCGATCGTGCTGGTCGGGATGGCGTGCCGGCTCCCGGGCGGGGTCACGGGTCCGGACGACCTCTGGCGGCTCGTCAGTGAGGCGGGGGACGGGATCGGCCCGTTCCCGGTCGATCGCGGCTGGGACCTGAACGAGCTGGTGGGCCCGGACAGGACCGGTATGTCGGCCACCGGCGAGGGCGGCTTCCTCACGGGCGCCGACGAGTTCGACGCGCCGTTCTTCCGGATCTCGCCCCGCGAGGCGGTGGCGACGGACCCGCAGCAGCGGTTGCTGCTGGAGGTCTCGTGGGAGGCGCTCGAGCAGGCGGGCATCCTCCCGGAAACGCTGGCGGGCAGCCGGACGGGGGTGTTCACCGGCGCCTACCAGATGGGCTACGGCGAACTGGTCGCCCGTTCCGACGACCAGCTGCGGGGACACCAGATCACCGGCGGCGCGACAAGCGTGATCTCGGGCCGGGTCGCCTACACGCTCGGTCTTGAGGGGCCGGCGGTGAGCGTGGACACGGCGTGCTCCTCGTCACTGGTCGCCATGCACCTGGCGGCGCAGGCTCTGCGCGCCGGTGAGTGCTCACTCGCGCTCGCCGGTGGTGTCACGGTGATGGCCACGCCGGAGGCGTTCGTCGGGTTCACGATGCAGGGCGGGCTGTCCGCGGACGGTCGGTGCAGGTCCTTCGCCGAGACCGCGAACGGGACCGGCTGGTCCGAAGGCGTGGGCGTGGTGGTGATGGAGCGGCTGTCGGACGCCCGCCGCAACGGTCATGAGGTGCTCGCGGTTTTCCGTTCGAGCGCGGTGAATCAGGACGGTGCGTCGAACGGTTTGACGGCGCCGAACGGTCCGTCTCAGCAGCGGGTGATCCGGCAGGCGCTCGCCGCGGCCGGCCTGTCCGCTTCGGACGTGGACGTGGTCGAGGCGCACGGCACCGGGACGCGGCTGGGTGATCCGATCGAGGCCGACGCGCTGCTGGCGACGTACGGTCAGGATCGGCCGGAAGACCGTCCGTTGTGGCTGGGCTCGTTGAAGTCGAACATCGGGCACGCGCAGGCGGCCGCGGGTGTCGCGGGTGTGATCAAGATGGTGTTGGCGCTGCGCCACGGAGTGCTGCCGAAGACCCTGCACGCCGAGCGGCCGACCACGCAGGTGGACTGGGCGCGGGGCGACGTGCGGCTGCTGACCGACGCCGTCCCGTGGCAGGAGAACGGGCATCCGCGCCGGGCCGGGGTGTCGTCGTTCGGCGTCAGCGGCACGAACGCCCACGTCATCCTTGAGGCCCCGGCCGAAACCGGCGCGCCGCACGAGGCCGCGCCGGGTACCGGTGTGGTCGGTGCCGGCGGTGTGGTGCCGTGGGTGCTGTCGGGCCGGTCGGACGAGGCGGTGCGGGCGCAGGCCGCCCGGTTGCTGGAGTACGTGGAGGGCGCTCCCTCGGTGCGTCCCGTCGACGTGGGCTGGTCGCTGGTCACCTCGCGTACCGCGTTCGACCACCGGGCCGTGGTGGTGGGCGGCGACCGGGAGGAGCTGATCAGCGGAATGCGTGCGGTCGCCGGCGGTGCGCCCGGTGTCGTGCAGGGCACGGCTCGGAGCGGGCACCGGCTGGGTGCGCTGTTCACGGGGCAGGGTGCGCAGCGGGTCGGCATGGTGCGTGGGCTCTACGAGGAGTCGCCGGTGTTCGTAGCGGCGTTGGACGAGGTCTGTGCGGAGCTGGATCCGTTGTTGGACCGGCCGTTGTGTGAGGTGATGTGGGGCGAGGACGCGGAGCTGATCAACGAGACGGGGTGGGCGCAGCCGGCGTTGTTCGCGGTCGAGGCGGCGTTGTTCGAGGTGCTGCGCGCGTTCGGCGTGACCCCTGGCTATCTGCTGGGACATTCGATCGGTGAGGTCACGGCGGCTTACGTCGCCGGGGTGTGGTCGTTGGCCGATGCGTGCCGGGTGGTGGCGGCGCGGGCGCGGTTGATGCAGGCGCTGCCGTCCGGCGGGGCGATGGCCGCGGTCGGGATGTCCGAGGCGGAGATCGCCGGACTGCTGCCGGAGACAGTGTCGGTGGCGGCGGTCAACACCGCGGATTCGGTCGTGGTGTCGGGGCCGCAGGCCGATGTCGACCAGGTGCTGAGCCTGGCTGCGGAGTGCGATGCCCGGGTGTCGCGGCTGCGGGTGTCGCACGCGTTCCACTCGTCGTTGATGGATCCGATGCTGGACAAGTTCCGACGGGTTTTGGAGTCGGTGTGCTTCGAGTCACCGCGGATTCCGGTGGTGTCGAACGTGACGGGGGTGCGGGCGTCCGACGAAGAGCTGTGTTCGCCGGAGTACTGGGTGCGGCAGGTGCGGTCGGCGGTGCGCTTCGCCGACGGCGTGCGGTGGCTGGGCGAGCAGGGTGTCACCACGATGGTCGAGCTGGGCCCGGATGGTGCGCTCTCCGGGTTGGCGCAGGACAGTTCGGCTGTGGCCGCCGTGCCGATGCTGCGTCGGCAGAAGTTCGGCGGGCAGTGCGACTCGGGCCTGGTGCTGTCGGCGATCGGGCAGTTGTCTGCCCACGGTGTGGCAGTGGACTGGACTACGGCGTTCGCCGGTCGTGGCGCTGTCCGGGTTCCACTGCCGACGTACGCCTTTCAGCACCAGCGGTACTGGCCCGACACGGTGCGGGCCGCCCGGGAACCGTCCGAGGACCAGGCGGACCGGCGGTTCTGGGCGTCGGTCGAACACCAGGACGTGCAAGGCCTGGCCGCGACGCTGGGACTCGACGGCGGTGTCGTGGCGCCGGTCGTGCCCGCGCTGGCTTCGTGGCGGGCCCGCCGGCACGAACAGTCCCTTGTGAACGGCTGGCGCTACCGCGAGGTGTGGAAACGGCTGGCCGTCGCGGGAGCGCCGACGACCGGACAGTGGTTGGTCGTGGTCCCGGAAGGCGCGCGCGACGACGCCTGGGCGGCGGAGGTGGCGCACGCCCTGGGCGCGAGCACACTCGTGCTCGACCACAGCGGGGCCGAGCTGACCGAGCGGCTGAAGGAAGCCGGTGAGTCCGCTGCCGGAGTGACCGGTGTGGTGTCGTTGGCCGCCGTCCTGGAGCCGGGCATTACCGCCGGACTGGCGGCGACGACCTCGTTGCTGCGAGCCGTGCTGGACAGCGGCCTCGCCGCCCGGATCTGGGTGGTGACCCGCGGCGCGATGTCCGTCGGGCCCCACGACCCGGTGATCGCCCCGGCACAGGGCGGGGTGTGGGGCCTGGGCCGGGTCGCTGCACTTGAACTGCCCGCGCTGTGGGGCGGGCTGGCTGATCTGCCCGAGGTGCTCGACCCGCGCAGCGCGCGCTGGCTGGCCGCCGCACTGCCGGGGACGACCGGCGAGGACCAGATCGCGGTGCGTTCGGCAGGTGTGTTCGGTCGCCGGCTCGTTCACGCGCCGGTGGCCGGATCCGGTGCGCCGTCGTGGACGACGTCCGGGACGGCGCTGGTCACCGGGGGCACCGGTGAGCTGGGTGCGTACGCGGCGCGATGGCTGGTCGAGCGCGGCGCGGAGCACGTCGTGCTCGTGAGCCGCCGTGGTCTCGACGCCGAGGGCGCGGACGCGCTGCGGCTGGAGCTGGAGGTCGCCGGCGCCCGGGTCACCGTCGCCGCTTGCGACGTGACGGACCGGCAAGCGCTGGCCGAGGTGATGGCGGGCATCCCGGAGGAGTGGCCACTGCGGACTGTCGTGCACGCGGCCGGTGTCGTGAGCGAAGACTGTGCGCTCACCTCGGCGACCGCCGACGACCTCGACCAGCAGGTACGGGCCAAGGTCCACGGCGCGCACAACTTGGATGAGTTCACCCGCGAGCTGGAGCTCGACGCGTTCGTGCTGTTCTGCTCCGGTGCAGGCGTCTGGGGCAGCGGCGGGCAGGCCGGATTCGCGGCGGCCAACGCGTACCTGGACTCGCTGGCCCGCCACCGCAGGGCGGCGGGACGCACCGCAACCGCGATCGCGTGGGGTTCGTGGGACCAGGTCGGGGCGCTGAGCGATCCAGGTGCCGCGCAACGCGAGCAGCTCCGCCTGCTCGGGGTCGTGCCGATGCGGCCTGAGCTGGCAGTCGCCGCGTTGCAGCGTGCGGTGCACGACGACGAGACCGCGATCGTCATCGCGGACCTGGACTGGGCGCGGTTCGCGCCCGTGTTCACCGCGGCGCGGTCGAGCGCCTTGCTGTCCGGGCTCCCGGAGGCCGAAGCGGCACTGACCACAACGCGGGACGACACCGCGATCTCCGGAGAACTGCGGGACCGGCTCGCCGGACTGTCCGAGGCGGACCGCCGAGAGGTGCTGCTCGGCCTCGTCCGTGACTCGTCCGCGGCCGTGCTGGGCCACGGGTCGAGCGCGGAGATCGAGAGCGACCAGCCGTTCAGCGAGCTGGGCTTCGACTCGCTGACGGCGGTGGAGCTGCGCAACCGGTTGCAGGCGGCGACCGGGGTCGCGCTGCCCGCGAGCCTGGTGTTCGACTACCCCACAGCGAATCGCCTCGTGGACCACCTCGCCGGCCGGTTCGGCGTGACGGAATCGGCCCAACCGTCGGTCGTGCCGGCGTCGGTGCCGGTCGCCGACGATCCGATCGTGCTGGTGGGCATGGCGTGCCGGTTCCCGGGCGGGGTGTCGAGCCCGGATGCGCTCTGGCGGCTGGTGGCCGACGGGGCGGACGGCATCACGCCGTTCCCGGTCGACCGTGGCTGGGACCTGGACACGCTGGTGGGCACGGACAGTCCCGGCTCCGGGACGTCGGCGACGGGTGAGGGCGGATTCCTCGACGAGGTCGCCGACTTCGACGCGGCGTTCTTCCGGATCTCCCCGCGGGAGGCGCTGGCCACGGATCCGCAGCAGCGGCTGCTGCTCGAAGTGTCCTGGGAGGCGTTGGAGCAGGCGGGAATCGATCCGACCTCGCTGGCGGGCAGCCCGACCGGGGTGTTCGCCGGCGCCTACCAGTCCGGGTATCTCGAGCTGGTTTCCCGGGCCGACGAGCAGCTGCGGGGCCATGCGCTCACCGGTGGTGCGGGCAGTGTGATCTCCGGGCGGATCGCCTACACGCTGGGCTTGGAAGGTCCCGCGGTGAGTGTGGACACGGCGTGTTCCTCGTCGCTGGTGGCAATGCACCTGGCGGCGCAGGCATTGCGCGCCGGCGAGTGCTCACTGGCGTTGGCCGGCGGGGTGACGGTCATGGCGGCGGCGGACACCTTCGTCGGGTTCAGCATCCAGGGCGGCCTGGCCGTGGACGGCCGATGCAAGTCGTTCTCGGACGACGCGGACGGTACCGGGTGGTCCGAGGGTGTCGGTGTGGTGGTGCTGGAGCGGATGTCGGACGCGCGCCGTAACGGTCACGAGGTGCTGGCGGTGCTGCGGTCGAGTGCGGTGAATCAGGACGGTGCGTCGAACGGTTTGACGGCGCCGAACGGGCCGTCACAGCAACGCGTGATCCGCCAGGCGTTGGCTGCGGCCGGTCTGTCCGCTTCGGACGTGGACGTGGTCGAGGCGCACGGCACCGGGACGAAGCTGGGTGATCCGATCGAGGCGCAGGCGGTACTGGCGACCTACGGTCAGGACCGGCCAGAGGATCAGCCGTTGTGGCTGGGCTCGTTGAAGTCGAACATCGGGCACATGCAGGCCGCCGCAGGAGTGGGCGGTGTGATCAAGATGGTGCTGGCGCTGCGGCACGGCGTGTTGCCGAAGACGCTCCACCTCGCCGAGCCGACCAGCCAGGTGGACTGGTCCGAGGGCAACGTGCGGCTGCTCGCCGAGGCGATGCCGTGGCCGGAGCACGACCATCCGCGCCGGGCCGGGGTGTCCTCGTTCGGCGTGAGCGGGACCAACGCACACCTGATCCTCGAAGCCCCCGCCGACTCGCCCGCGCACCCGGCCGCCGCCGGCGCCGACGGGGTGGTGCCCTGGGTGCTCTCGGGCAGGACCGAGGAAGCGGTGCGGGCGCAGGTGGAGCGACTACTGGAGTTCGTCGAGGCGGATCCCGCACTGCGTCCGGTGGACGTCGGGCACTCGCTCGTCGGCTCGAGGGCCGCGTTCGACCATCGGGTCGTCGTGGTGGGCGGTGATCGGGACGAACTCGTCGCCGGGCTGCGCGCCGCTGCTGCCGGTGAGCCCGCGCCGGCCGTGGTGCGGGGGACCGCGCGGACCGGGAACCAGGCCGTGTTCGTGTTCCCCGGCCAAGGCGCGCAGTGGCTCGGCATGGCGCAGGACCTGTACACGGAGTCCCCGGTGTTCGCCGAGTCGATGTGGGAGTGCGCGAGGGCCTTGGATCCGTTCGTGGACTGGTCGCTGGAGCAGGCGCTCGGTGACGAGGCGGCGTTGGAGCGCGTGGATGTGGTGCAGCCGGTGCTGTGGGCGGTGATGGTGTCGCTGGCCGCGGTGTGGCGGTCGTTCGGCGTCGAGCCCGCGGCCGTGGTGGGCCACTCCCAGGGCGAGATCGCGGCGGCGTGTGTGGCTGGTGGTTTGTCGCTGGCGGATGGGGCGCGGGTGGTGGCGTTGCGCAGCCGGGCGATCGCGGACACACTCGCCGGGGGCGGCGGGATGGTGGCCCTGCCGTTGTCCGCTGCCCGTGCCGAGGAGCTGCTCGCGGAGCGGCCGGGAATCTCGGTGGCGGCGGTCAACGGGCCCGCGTCGGTCGTCGTCGCCGGAGGCGCGGAGGCCATGGACCGGCTGTTGGCCGACTGCCGGGACGAGGAGATCCAGGCGCGCAGGATCGCCGTCGACTACGCCTCGCACTCGTCGTCGGTGGAGCGGATCGAGCAGCGGTTGCTGACCGATCTCGCGCCGATCACGCCGGAGTCTTCCGCGATCCCGGTCTACTCCTCGGTGACCGGCGAGGTGACGGACACGGCCGGCTGGGACGCCGGGTACTGGTACCGGAACCTGCGCAACACCGTGCGGTTCGAGGAAGCGCTCTCCGCGGCGCTGGCGGCCGGGTACGGCGCGGTGATCGAGGTGAGTCCGCATCCGGTGCTGGTGCCCGCGGTGCAGGACATCGTCGACGAGCGCGGGGCCGCGGTGGCTGTGGTGGGCACGTTGCGCCGCGACGAAGGGACTCCACAGCGGATGGTGCTCGCGGTGGCGCAGGCATATGCGCACGGTGTGGCAGTGGACTGGACCCCTGCGTTCACCGGCCGGGGTGCGGCGCGGGTCGCGTTGCCGACGTACGCGTTCCAGCACCAGCGGTACTGGCCCGAGCTCGCGAGTGGCCCGGCCGACGTGTCGGCGGCGGGGCTGACCGCCGCGGAGCATCCGCTGCTGGGCGCGGTGGTGCCTTCGCCCGACTCGGACGCGGTGGTGTTCACCAGCCGCCTGTCGGTGCGGACGCACCCGTGGTTGGCTGATCACGCGGTGCGGGAGTCGGTGGTGTTCCCGGGAACCGGTTTTGTGGAGCTCGTCATCCGGGCCGGCGACAGCGTCGGGTGCGACCGCCTCGACGAGCTGGTCCTGGAGGCGCCGCTGGTGCTGCCCGCCCACGGCGGCGTGCAGATGCAGGTGGTGGTCGGCGACAGCGAGGACGAGGCGCTGCGGCGGAGTGTGGCCGTCTACGCGCGCCCCGACGGAGAAGATGCCTGGATCCGCCACGCCACCGGGTTCGTGGGCGCCGTCCCGCCGGGAGGCGGTGGACACGACCTGTTCGGCATCCTCGAGCGGACCTGGCCTCCGGCCGGCGTGACACACGTGGACACCGAGGGGTTCTACGAGCAGCTGCGCGAAGGCGGTTTCCTCCGGTACGGCCCCGTTTTCCAGGGGCTGCGCCGGGTCTGGCGGAGCGATGACCAGATCTTCGCCGAGGTCGAGCTGCCCGAGTCCGCACGCGATTCGGCCGAGTCGTTCGGGATCCACCCGGCGCTGCTCGACGCCGCGCAGCACGCCACGGCCTTCGCGGAGCTGGGCTCCGCCGGGACCGGCGGGCTGCCATTCAGCTTCGGCGGCGTCGTGCTCCGCGCCTCGGGTGCGGCACAGCTGCGGGTGGCGCTGACGCGGACGGGTCCGGACGAGGTCACGATCGCGGTCGCCGACAGCACCGGGGCGCCGGTGCTCTCGGTCGGCTCGATGACGGTGCGGCCGGTGTCGGCCGGCGAGCTCGGCGCCGGCACCGGTGACCGGACACTGCTGAGGACGGAGTGGGTCGACGCCACCCTCTCGGCCGGGGCTTCGCCGGCGCATTGGCTGGCCGTCGGTCGGACCGGCGAGGACCACACCGGAATGGAAGCGGCTGCCGCGGCTCTCGACGACGGCCTGCCGACGCCGGACGCGGTCGTGCTGGCCGTTTCCGGTGACGCGGACCGGGTGGTCGAGTCCACGCACGAGCTGAGCGGCTGGGTGCTGCGCCAGCTGCAGTACTGGCTGAGCCAGGACCGCTTCGAGTCGATCCCGCTGGTGGTGACGACGCGGGGCGCGATCGCCGCGCAGCCTGGCGAAACGGTGCCGGACCTGGCTGCCGCCGCGGCGTGGGGACTGGTGCGCTCGGCGCAGACCGAGAATCCCGGCCGGATCGTGCTGCTCGACACCGGCCCGGGCAGCACGCTCGACGCCGGGGTACTGGGCCGGGTCCTGGCGGCGGACGAGCCGCAACTGGCGCTGCGCGACGGGCAGCTCCTCGCGGGTCGGCTCACCAGGGTCGGCCCGGCCGACGAGCTCGCGATGCCGCCGGACACCCCGTGGCGGCTCGACTCGACGGGCAAGGGTGCGCTGGAGAACCTGGCCCTGCTGCCGTGCCCCGAGACCGAGGATCCCTTGGCCTCCGGGCAGGTTCGCATCCGGGTCCACGCGGCGGGCCTGAACTTCCGGGACGTGCTCAACGCGCTGGACATGGTGCACGACGCGCGTGCGGAGGGCCCGCTGGGCGGCGAGGTCGCGGGTGTGGTCACCGAGGTCGGCCCCGGTGTGTCCGATCTGCGGGCCGGCGACCGGGTCATGGGCCTCGTCTCGGGGGCGTTCGGCCCGATGGCCGTCACGGACCGGCGGTTCCTGGCCGAGGTGCCGACGGGCTGGTCGTTCGTGACCGCGGGGTCGGTGCCGATCGTGTTCCTGACCGCCTTCTACGGCCTGGTGGATCTTGCCGGGCTGGGCCCCGGTGAGTCGGTCCTGGTGCACGCCGGCGCCGGCGGTGTCGGCCTGGCGGCGATCCAGCTCGCACGGCACCGGGGGGCGGAGGTCTACGCCACGGCGAGTGAGGGCAAGTGGAGTGTCCTGCGGGAGTGGGGAGTCCCGGCCGAGCGGCTGGCCTCTTCGCGCGATCTCGGCTTCCGCGAGACCTTCCGGGACGCGGGTGTGAACGTCGTCCTGAACTCGCTCGCGGGGGAGTTCGTGGACGCGTCGCTCGACATTCTGGCTCCGGGTGGGCGGTTCCTGGAGATGGGCAAGACCGACATCCGATCGCCGGAGGACTTCCGCGACCGGCCGGTGAGTTACCACGCCTTCGACCTGATGGACGCGGGCGCCGACCGGATCCAGGAGATGCTGCGGGAGCTGGTGACACTGTTCGAGGCCGGCGCGTTGCGGCCGCTGCCGGTCACGGGCTGGGATGTGCGCCGGGCACCGGAAGCGTTCCGGTTCATGAGCCAGGCCAAACACGTCGGCAAGCTCGTCCTGACCGTCCCGCAGGACCTCGACGGCGCGGGCACCGTCCTGCTGACCGGCGGGACCGGTGGCCTGGGCGGTGTGCTCGCCCGCCACCTCGTTGCCGAGCGCGGCGTCCGGCACCTGCTGCTGCTCAGCCGCCGTGGCGCCAACGCCCCTGGGGCTGCGGACCTGGTCGAGGAGTTGACGGCGCAGGGCGCGGAGGTGACCGTCGCGGCGTGTGACGTGACCGATCGGCAGGCACTGGCCGGGGTGCTCGCCTCGGTGTCGCCGGAGCATCCGCTCACCGGTGTGGTGCACGCCGCCGGCGTCCTCGACGACGGGGTGCTCGGGGCGCAGTCGCAGGGCCGGCTGGACCGGGTGCTGGCGCCGAAGGTGGACGCGGCGTGGCACCTGCACGAACTGACCCGGGACCTGGATCTCTCGCTGTTCGCGGTGTTCTCCTCCGTCGCCGGGCAACTGGGCAACCCGGGACAGGCCAACTATGTCGCAGCCAACGTGTTCCTGGACGCCTTGATGCAGCGGCGCCGCCGCGAGGGCCTGCCCGGGCTCTCGATGGCCTGGGGCGCATGGACCACCGAGATCGGCATGGTCGGTTCGCTGTCGAGGACCGACCTGCGCCGCATCACGCGGTCGCCGATGCCGCCGTTGTCGGCTCCGCAGGGCATGGACCTGTTCGACCGGGCCGTCGCCACCGGTTTCCCCCTGCTGGTGTTGACCCGGCTGAACATGCGCGCTCTGCGTGCCCAGCACGACCTCGCGCCCCTGTGGCGGTCGCTGGCGGGCGGAGCGCTGCGGCGAGCCGCCGACAACACGCGCCACGGGCGGGACGAACTGCGGCAGCGGCTGGCGGCACTGCCCGGTGTGGACCGTGAGGAGCTGCTGACTGAGCTGGTCGGCGAAACCGCCGCGGCTGTGCTGGGCCACGGCTCGGGCGTGCGGATCGATGCGGAACGGCCCTTCAGCGAGCTGGGTTTCGACTCGCTGACGGCCGTCGAATTGCGCAACCTGCTGAAGGCCAAGACCGGTGCCGTGCTGCCCGCCAGCGTCGTTTTCGACTATCCGACCGTCGCGCGGCTGGCGCGCTACGTGGGCACGTTCTTCGGTGAGGCCGAGGTTCCCGAACCGGCGGAGGTGTCGGAGGCGGCGGTGCGCGCGGCGCTCGGCTCGATCCCGCTGGCGAAGCTGCGGAAGGCCCGGCTGCTGGACGCGTTGCTCGAACTGGCCCGCGACGGCGACGAACCTGCGGTCGACCGGCGAGAAGAGGAAGAACTCCTGCTCGCGGCGGATGTCGGCGACCTCGTCGACATCGCGCTGCGGGCCGAATGACCGGAGGTCACGATGACTGTGCCCGTGGACAAGTTGACGGAGGCGCTCCGTGTTTCGTTGCTGGCCAACAGCCGGCTGCGCGAAGAGAACCGGGCACTGGTGGAGGCCACGAACGAGCCGATCGCGCTCGTGGGAATGGCGTGCCGGTTCCCGGGCGGGGTGCGCGGGCCCGAGGATCTGTGGCGGCTGGTCGCCGACGGCGTGGACGGCGTCGGCCCGTTCCCCGCGGACCGAGGCTGGGACCTGGACACTCTGCTGGGCCCGGACGGCTCCGGTTCCGGGACCTCGGCGACCGGCGAGGGCGGGTTCCTGGACGAGCCGGGCGAGTTCGACGCCGCGTTCTTCCGGATCTCGCCGAGAGAGGCGGTGGCCACCGACCCGCAGCAGCGGTTGCTGCTGGAGGTGTCGTGGGAAGCCCTCGAACACGCGGGCATCGACCCGAGTTCGCTGGCCGGAAGCCGGACTGGCGTGTTCACCGGCGCCTACCAGTCCGGCTACGCCGAGCTGGTCGCCCGGGGCGGCGAGCAGTTGCGGGCCCACCAGATCACCGGCGGCGCGGGCAGCGTGATCTCGGGACGGATCGCCTACACGCTCGGGCTCGAGGGCCCGGCGGTGAGTGTGGACACGGCGTGTTCGTCGTCGCTGGTGGCGATGCACCTGGCCGCGCAGGCGCTGCGGGCCGGGGACTGCACGCTGGCTCTCGCCGGTGGGGTCACGGTGATGGCCTCACCCGGCATGTTCCTGGGTTTCACCGCACAGGGCGGGCTCGCCGCGGACGGCCGGTGCAAGTCCTTCTCCGACGGCGCCGACGGCACCGGGTGGGCGGAGGGCGCCGGCGTGGTGGTGCTGGAGCGGTTGTCGGATGCGCGTCGGCACGGCCATGAGGTGCTGGCGGTGCTGCGGTCGAGTGCGGTGAATCAGGACGGTGCGTCGAACGGTTTGACGGCGCCGAATGGTCCGTCGCAGCAGCGCGTGATCCGCCAGGCGTTGGCTGCGGCCGGTCTGTCCGCTGCGGACGTCGATGTGGTCGAGGCGCACGGCACCGGGACGAGGCTCGGTGATCCGATCGAGGCGCAGGCGGTGCTGGCGACCTATGGTCAGGACCGGCCCGAGGGCCGGCCGTTGTGGCTGGGGTCGTTGAAGTCGAACATCGGACACGCCCAGGCTGCCGCCGGCATCGGTGGTGTGATCAAGACGGTGCTGGCGCTGCGGCACGGGATACTGCCGAAGACGCTGCACGTGGACGAACCGTCGAGGCAGGTGGACTGGTCCCAGGGCGACGTACGCCTGCTCACGGAGGCGATGCCGTGGCCGGAGACCGGCCGCCCCCGCCGGGCCGGGGTGTCGTCGTTCGGCGTCAGCGGCACGAATGCCCACGTGATCCTCGAAGCCGCAGGCGAAGCCGCTGTCGGTCCCGCCGGACCGCCTTCCGGGCCGCCTGCCGTCGAGGGCATGGTGCCGTGGGTGGTGTCGGGCAAGTCGGCCGACGCCGTGCGGGCCCAAGCGGCCCGATTGCTCGAACGGCTCCAGGCGGAGCCGGCGCTGAGCCCGTCCGACGTGGGCTGGTCGTTGCTCACCTCACGCGCGGCTTTTGACCACCGCGCCGTGGTGGTGGGCGGCGACCGGACCGAGCTGATGGCGGGCCTGCGCGCCACGGCGGACGGCGAGCCCGCCGCGAACGTGGTGCTGGGTACTGCCCGGAGCGGGGCCAAACTCGGTGTCCTGTTCACGGGCCAGGGTGCGCAGCGGGTGGGGATGGCGCGTGGGCTCTATGGGGAGTCGCCGGTGTTCGCGGCGGCGTTGGACGGGGTTCTCGCGGAGTTGGATCCGTTGCTGAGTCGACCGTTGTGTGAGGTGATGTGGGGCGAGGACGCGGAGCTGATCAACGAGACGGGGTGGGCGCAGCCGGCGTTGTTCGCGGTCGAGGCGGCTCTGTTCGAGGTGCTGCGCGCGTTCGGCGTGACCCCGGCCCATCTCCTGGGGCATTCGATCGGCGAGGTCACGGCCGCGTACGTGGCCGGGGTGTGGTCGCTCGGTGACGCGTGCCGGGTGGTGGCGGCGCGGGCGCGGTTGATGCAGGCGTTGCCGTCCGGCGGAGCGATGGCCGCCGTCGGGCTGCCCGAGGCGGAGATCGCCGGACTGCTGCCCGAAACCGTGTCGATCGCCGCGGTCAACACCGCGGATTCGGTGGTGGTCTCGGGGCCGCGAGAAGCCGTGGACTCAGTCGTCGCGGTCGTGTCCGCTCGTGGTGCCAAGGTGACGCGGTTGCGGGTGTCGCACGCGTTCCACTCGTCGTTGACGCATCCGATGCTGGAGGACTTCCGGCAGGTTCTGGGATCGGTGCGGTTTGCGCCGCCGCGGATTCCCGTGGTGTCCAATCTGACCGGGGAGCGGGCGTCCGACGAGGAGTTGTGTTCGCCGGAGTACTGGGTGCGGCAGGTGCGGTCGGCGGTGCGGTTCGCCGACGGTGTGCGGTGGCTGGCCGGCCACGGCGTCGCGGCGATGGTCGAGCTGGGCCCGGACGGGGTCCTGTCGGGCCTGGCGCGGCAGAGCTGCGCGTCCGTCGCGGTGCCGATGCTGCGCCGGCAGGGAACCTCCGAACGCAGCGAGGCCGCGACGGTGGTGGCGGCCCTCGCGCAGCTGCACGCGCAGGGCGTGCCGGTGGACTGGAGCACTCTCTTCGCCGGGCAGGCCGCCGCGCGGATTCCGTTGCCGCCGTACGCGTTCCGGCATGAGCGCTACTGGCTCGACGGCTCGAACCGGGCGGCCGACGTGTCCTCGGCCGGGCTGACCGCCGCGGAGCACCCGTTGCTGGGTGCGATGCTGTCGCTTCCGCAGACGGACGGGTTCGTGTTCACCAGCCGTCTGTCCCGGCGCACGTATCCGTGGCCGGCCGAGCACCCGGTGGGAGGCTCGGCGGTTCTGCCGGCCACCGCCTACGTCGAGATGGCCGTGCGCGCCGGTGACAGCGCCGGGTGCGACCGGCTGGACGAGCTGGTGGTGGAGACTCCGCTGGCGCTGCCCGCTCGCGGCGGTGTTCAGCTGCAGGTTGTGGTCGGCGACCGCGTGGATGGGCGCCGCGAGGTGGCGGTGTACGCCCGGCCGGACGGTGAGGAGACCTGGACCCGGCATGCCACGGGGACGCTGAGCACCGGATCGTCCGATGCAGACGGTGACGACCCGGTTGCCGCATTGGGGAGGGAATGGCCGGTGCCCGGTGCGACGGCCGTGGACCTCGGCGACACCTCTGGGCGCGGCCCGCTCGTCCCCGACGTGACCGGGGTCTGGACCCGCGGCGACCAGGTGTTCGCCGAAGTCGAGCTGCCGGAGTCCGAGCACGATCTGGCAGCGTCCTTCGGTATCCACCCGGCGCTGCTGGACGCGGCTCTGCGGACGGCGGCCTTCGCGCAGCCGGCGCAGAGCGCGGCGGTCCCGGCCGCCTTCGGCGACGTGGTGTTGCGCGCGTCCGGCGCGGCGCGGCTCCGCGTGGCCTTGACCCGGACCGGCCCGGACGAGATCTCGGTCGCCGTGGCGGACGGCGCGGGACTGCCGGTGTTGTCGATCGGGTCGGTGATCGCGCGGCGGATGGACAGTGCGACCCCCAGCACGGGCGACCGGTCCGTCCTCGCCGTGGAGTGGGCCGGGATCACTCCGGCGGCCGGCGCGGATCTGCGTGACTGGCTGCTGGCCGGCCCGGACGACGCTCGCTTCGCGGACCTGACCGCGCCCGGCGAGGAGAGGCCGGTACCGCAGGCGGTGGTGCTGGCCGTGTCCGGTGCCGCGGACGCGGTGGTGGAGTCGACCCACGAGCTGACCGGACGCGTCCTGCGGCTGCTGCAGCACTGGTTGGCCAGCGGCCGGTTTTCGGCTGTCCCGCTGGTGGTCCTGACTTCGGGAGCCGTCGCCGCCGGGCCGGATGAAGGGGTGCGGGACCTGGCCGCGGCCGCGGTGTGGGGCCTGGTGAGGTCGGCCCAGACGGAGAATCCTGGCCGGTTCGTGCTGCTCGACTCGGACGCCGAGCCGGACACCGCGACCGTGAGCCGGGTCCTGGCCTCGGGCGAACCGCAGGTGGTGATCCGCGAAGGCCGGATGCACGCGGCCCGGCTCGTCCGCACCGAGCCCGGCGAGCACGCCTTCGCGCCGCCCGAGCCGGGCACCGTGGTGATCACCGGTGGGACCGGCGCTCTGGGCGGTGTCGTGGCCCGGCACCTCGTCAGTGCGCGCGGAGTCCGGCACCTGTTGCTGCTCAGCCGTCGGGGAATGGCCGCCGCGGGAGCCGCGGACCTGGTCGGGGAGTTGGCGGCGCAGGGAGCGGAGGCGACCGTCGCGGCGTGCGACGTGACGGACCGGCAGGCCCTCGCGGAGGTGCTGGGGGCGGTTCCGCCGGAGCGGCCGGTGACCGGTGTCGTCCACACGGCCGGTGTGGTCGACGACGGCGTGCTCGGTTCCTTGTCACAGGAGCAGGTCGACCGGGTGCTGGCGCCGAAGGTGGACGCGGCGTGGCACCTGCACGAACTGACCCGGGACCTCGATCTCTCGCTGTTCGCGGTGTTCTCCTCCATCGGCGGCTCGCTCGGCAGCGGCGGGCAGGCGAACTACGCGGCGGGCAACGTGTTCCTGGACGCGTTGATGCAGCAGCGTCGGCACGCCGGGCTGCCGGGGCTGTCGATGGCGTGGGGTCCGTGGACCACGGAGATCGGCATGACCGGCACGTTGTCCGACGGGGACCGTCGGCGCATCGCCCGCTCGGCGATCCCGCCGCTGACGCCCGCGCAGGGCATGGAGCTGTTCGAGCGTGCACTGGTCACCGATCGGCCCGTGCTGGTGCTGACCCGGTTGAACCTGTCCGCGTTGCGCGCTCAGACGGAGGTCGCGCCCGTGTGGCGTTCGCTCGCCGGTGGCGTGCGCCGCCGGCGGGCGGACGACGGGACCGGCGGCCAGGACGGCCTGCGACAGCGGCTCGCCGGACTGTCCGAAGCTGACGGACTGCGGCTGCTGATCGGTCTCGTCCGGGACAGCGCCGCAGCCGTGCTCGGTCACGCGCCGGAGGCGCGGATCGAGGCGGACCAGCCGTTCAGCGAGCTGGGCTTCGACTCGCTGACCGCGGTCGAGCTGCGGAATCTGGTGCAGGCCAGGACCGGGCTGGCGATGCCCGCGAGCCTGGTGTTCGACTACCCGACCGTCGGCCACGTCGCGCGTTACCTGGCGGCCGAGTTCGGCGACGTGCGCCCGGAGGTGCCGTCCGCCGTGCGGGAGTTGGTGTCGGTCGCCGACGATCCCGTTGTGCTGGTGGGGATGGCGTGCCGGTTCCCGGGTGGGGTGTCGGGTCCGGAGGAGCTGTGGCGCCTGGTCGCCGATGGCGCCGACGGAATTACCCCGTTCCCGGCCAATCGCGGCTGGAACCTGGACGTGTTGCTGGGACTCGACGGCTCCGGATCGTCCGCGACCGGGGAAGGCGGGTTCATCGACGAGGTCGGCGACTTCGACGCGGCCTTCTTCCGGATCTCGCCGCGGGAGGCGCTGGCCACCGACCCGCAGCAGCGGTTGCTGCTGGAGGTGTCGTGGGAAGCCTTGGAACAGGCCGGGATCAAGCCCGCGTCCCTGGCCGGCAGCTCGACCGGCGTGTACGTCGGCGCGTACCAGTCCGGGTACGCCGAGCTGGTTTCCCGCTCCGACGGACAGCTGCTGGGCCACGCCCTCACCGGCGGCGCAGGCAGTGTGATTTCCGGCCGGATCGCCTACACACTGGGCTTGGAAGGCCCTGCGGTGAGCGTGGACACGGCCTGTTCGTCGTCGTTGGTGGCCATGCACTTGGCGGCTCAGGCATTGCGGGCGGGGGAGTGCTCGCTCGCGCTGGCCGGTGGTGTCACGCTCATGGCTTCACCGGACACATTCGTCGGCTTCAGCGTGCAGGGTGGCCTGGCCGCCGACGGGCGGTGCAAGTCGTTCGCGGATGCGGCCGACGGCACCGGCTGGGCCGAGGGCGTCGGCGTGGTGGTGCTGGAGCGGCTCTCCGATGCCCGGCGGAACGATCATGAAGTTCTGGCTGTGCTGCGCTCGAGCGCGGTGAACCAGGACGGTGCGTCGAACGGGTTGACGGCGCCGAACGGTCCTTCGCAGCAACGGGTGATCCGGCAAGCACTGGCCGCGGCAGGACTGTCTGCTTCGGACATCGATGCCGTGGAAGCCCACGGTACGGGTACGAAGCTCGGTGATCCGATCGAGGCGCAGGCGTTGCTGGCGACCTACGGCCAGGATCGGCCCGCGGAGCGGCCGTTGTGGCTGGGCTCGTTGAAGTCGAACATCGGCCACACGCAAGCGGCGGCCGGTGTCGGTGGTGTGATCAAGATGGTCATGGCGTTGCGGCGAGGTGTGTTGCCGAAAACGCTGCACGTGGACGTGCCGTCGACGCAGGTGGATTGGGCGCAAGGCGACGTCCGGCTGCTGACGGAGTCGGTGCCGTGGCCGGAAACAGATCACCCTCGGCGGGCCGGGGTGTCCTCGTTCGGCGTCAGCGGCACCAATGCGCACGTCATCCTCGAAGCGGCCGCCACCGCCGCCGCCTCACCCGGCGTCGACCCCGGCGGTGTCGTGCCGTGGGTGCTGTCCGGCAAGACGGAAGAGGCGCTGCGGGCGCAGGCAGCGCGCTTGCTGGCGCACCTCGAATCCGATGCGCCGTGGCGTCCGGTGGATGTGGGCTGGTCGCTGATCGACTCGCGGACGGTGTTCGAGCACCGGGCTGTTGTCGTGGGCACCGGTCAGGACGAGCTGCTGACCGGAGCGCGCGCTGTCGCCGCCGGCGAACCCGCCGCGGGTCTCACCGAAGGCGTCGCCCGGGCCGGTGACGGAGTGGTGTTCGTGTTCCCGGGCCAGGGCGCCCAATGGGTGGGGATGGCTCAGGACCTGCTGGCCGAGTCGCCGGTGTTCGCCGAGTCGATGCGCGAGTGTGCGGAGGCGTTGGCGCCGTTCGTCGACTGGTCGCTGGAGCAGATGCTCGGTGACGAGGCCGCGTTGGCGCGAGCCGACGTCGTGCAGCCGGTGCTGTGGGCGGTGATGGTGTCGTTGGCGGCGGTGTGGCGGTCGTTCGGGGTCGAGCCGGCCGCGGTGGTGGGGCACTCGCAGGGTGAGATCGCGGCCGCGTGTGTGGCCGGTGCTCTGTCCTTGTCGGACGGTGCTCGTGTTGTGGTGCTCCGCAGCCGGGCGATCGCCGACACCCTGGCCGGTGGTGGGGGCATGGTGGCCTTGCCGATGGCGGTCACCGAGGTCGGGGAACTGATCTCGCAACGGCCGGCGGTTTCGGTGGCCGCGATCAACGGCCCGGCATCCGTGGTGGTCGCCGGGGAGCCGGGCGCCCTCGACCGGTTGCTGGCCGACTGCGAAGGCGACGGGATCCAGGCGCGCCGGATCGCGGTGGACTACGCCTCGCACTCGCCGTCGGTGGAGCGGATCGAGGATCGGCTGCTGGCGGACCTGGCCCCGGTCAGCCCCCGCTCGTCGACGGTTCCGGTGTACTCGTCGGTGACCGGGCAGCTCGCGGACACCGCGTCGTGGGACGCTCGGTACTGGTACGACAACCTGCGCAACCCGGTCCTGTTCGAAACGGCGCTCGGGGCCGCTCTCGACGCTGGTCCCGACCTGGTGATCGAGGTCGGTCCGCATCCGGTGCTGGTCCCCGCGGTGCAGGACATCGCGCAGCAGCGAGGGAAACCCGTGGCCGCGGTGGGAACACTCCGCCGCGACTCAGGAACCCTGCGGCGAGTGGTCTTGTCGGTGGCCCACGCGTGTGCTCTGGGCGCCGAGGTGGACTGGGCGCGAGTGTTCGCCGACCGCGGTGCGCGGCGGGTCCCGTTGCCGACGTACGCCTTCCAACGCCGGAGGTTCTGGCCGGACACGACCGGCGGCCGGGTCGATGTGTCCGCGGCCGGGCTGACGGCCGCGGACCACCCGCTGCTGGGGGCGATGCTGCCGCTGCCGCAGACCGACGGGGTGGTGTTCACCAGCCGGCTTTCCCTGCGGACGCACCCGTGGCTGGCGGATCACGCGGTGCGGGACGCGGTGGTCTTCCCCGGCACCGGGTACGTGGAGCTGGCGATCCGGGCAGGCGACAGCGTCGGGTGTGACCGCGTCGACGAGCTCGTGCTGGAGGCGCCGCTCGTCCTGCCCGCGCACGCCGGGGTTCAGCTGCAGGTGGTCGTGGGGGCCCTCGATGCGCCTGCCGCGGCCGAAGCGCGCAGCGTCGCGGTGTATGCGCGAGTGGACGGCGAAGAGTCCTGGACCCGCCATGCCACGGGCGTGGTGAGCGCAGGCTCGGGTGAGGC
This sequence comes from Streptomyces sp. NPDC057963, assembly GCF_042887155.1. Taxonomy (NCBI): domain Bacteria; kingdom Bacillati; phylum Actinomycetota; class Actinomycetes; order Kitasatosporales; family Streptomycetaceae; genus Streptomyces; species Streptomyces sp. NPDC057963. Next base: position 13,354 of record NZ_JBHVPX010000039.1, on the reverse strand, counting down.
AGGCGGCACCGAGCTGTTCGACCCGGTGAGCCGCGACTGGCCCGGGCCGGGCGCGACGGCACTCGACACCGACTACTTCTACGACAGGCTCGCCGACGAGGGTTTCCTCCGGTACGGCCCGGTGTTCCGGGGGCTCACCCGGGCCTGGCAGTACGGGGACCGGGTTCTGGCCGAGGTCGAGCTGCCGGAGTCCGGGCGTGGTCCGGCCGAGTCGTTCGGGATCCATCCGGCGCTGCTGGACGCGGCGTTGCACGCCTCGGTCTTCGCGGGGCTGGAAGCGCGAGGAGCGTTGCCGTTCAGCTTCACCGGCGTGGTATTGCGCGCCTCGGGTGCGTCCCGGCTCCGGGTGGCGTTGACCCGGACCGGACCCGACGAGGTCGGCGTCGTGGTGGCCGACAGCAGCGGCTCACCGGTGTTGTCGATCGGCTCGCTGGCTGTGCGGGCCGCGTCGACCGGCAGCCTCGCCGTCGTCCCGGGTGACGGTGCTCTGCTGAAGGTCGGCTGGATCGCCGCCGAGGGTCCGGTGGTGCCAGTGCCGGTGGCGGACTGGCTCCTGGTCGATCGCGCGAGTTCGACCGGCACCGCGTACGCCGACCTCGCCGAGGTCAGTGCCGCACCGGCGGACGGTGCTCGTCCGCAGGCGGTGGTACTGGCTGTGGCCGGCGACCGGGACGCGGTGGTGGACTCCGTTCACGAACTGACCGCCTGGGTGCTGGGGCAGCTGCAGCACTGGCTGGCCGAGGATCGCTTCGCCTCGATCCCGCTGGTGGTGGCGACTCGGGGCGCGGTCACGGTCGAGGTCGGCGAGCCGGTGCGGGATCTGGCCGCAGTGGCGGTGTGGGGGCTGGTGCGCTCGGCGCAGACCGAGAACCCCGGCCGGATCGTCCTGCTCGACACCGACACCGAGCTGGACCACGATGCCCTGGGCCGGGTTCTGAGCACCGACGAGCCGCAGCTCGCGTTGCGCGGCACGCAACTGCACGCTGCCCGTCTGACGAGGGTCCGGCCGGCGGACGACCTGGTCGCACCGGAGACGGAAGCCTGGCGGCTGGAGTCCGTGGAGAAGGGCACGCTGGAGAATCTCGCGTTGGTGCCGTGTCCCGAGGTGACGAATCCCCTGCGGCCCGGGCAGGTCCGGATCGAGGTGCGCGTGGCCGGCCTGAACTTCCGCGACGTGCTCAACGCCCTCGGCATGTACCGCGGTCAGGCCGGCCCCTTGGGCAGTGAGGTCGCCGGGGTGGTCACCGAGGTCGGCCCGGAGGTGACCGGGCTGGCGATCGGCGACCGGGTGATGGGCCTGGCCTTCGGCGGCTTCGGCCCGGTGGCCGTGACCGACCGGCGGTTGCTGACGGTGATCCCGGCCGGCTGGTCGTTCGCCGTCGCCGCCTCGGTTCCGATCGTGTTCCTGACGGCGTACTACGGCTTGGTGGATCTCGCGGGTCTGCGGGCGGGTGAGTCGCTGCTCGTGCACGCCGGTGCCGGTGGCGTGGGCCTGGCGGCCATCCAGCTCGGCCGGCACCTCGGCGCGGAGGTCTACGCAACCGCGAGCGAAGGCAAATGGGGTGTCCTGCACGAGTGGGGTGTCGACGAAAGCCGGGTGGCTTCGTCGCGGACCTTGGACTTCCGGGAGCGCTTCCGCGCTGCCACGGACGGGCGCGGCGTCGATGTGGTGCTCAACTCGCTGGCTGGCGAGTTCGTGGACGCCTCGCTGGACCTGCTCGTGCCGTCCGGCCGCTTCGTCGAGATGGGCAAGTCCGACATCCGCTCGGCCGAGGACCTGCGGGACCGTTGCGCCGACTTGAACTACCAGGCGTTCGAACTGACCGACGCCGGGTTCGAACGCATCCAGCAGATGCTGCGGGAACTGGTGAGCTTGTTCGAGGCCGGTGTGCTGCGGCCGTTGCCGGTGCGCAGCTGGGACGTGCGCCAGGCCCAGGACGCCTTCCGGTTCATGAGCCAGGCCAAGCACGTCGGCAAGCTGGTGCTCACCGTCCCACGGGCACCGGACTCTTCGGGCACGGTCGTGATCACCGGCGCCGGCGGCCTGGGCGGTGCCCTGGCCCGCCACCTGGCCGACGAGCACGGTGTCCGGCACCTGCTGCTCGTCAGTCGGCGCGGCTCGGCCGCGCCGGGTGCTCCAGCGCTGGTCACCGAGTTGGCGGCGCAGGGCGCGACGGTGACGTTCGCGGCGTGCGACCTGACGGATCGGGAAGCCCTGGCCGCGGTGCTGGCCGGGGTTCCGGCGGAGCGACCGGTGACCGGGGTGGTGCACACCGCCGCGATCCTCGAGGACGGCGTACTCGGCTCGCTCTCGCCGGATCAGCTCGATCGCGTGCTGGCGCCGAAGGTCGACGCGGCGTGGCACCTCCACGAGCTGACGCGGGATCTGGACCTGTCGTTCTTCGTGGTGTTTTCTTCTCTCGCCGGGCTTCTGGGCAGCGGCGGCCAGGCCAACTACGCCGCGGGCAACGTGTTCCTCGACGGTTTGGTGCAGCACCGTCGTGAGCAGGGGCTGCCGGGCTCGTCGATGGCCTGGGGCGCCTGGACGACCGAGGTCGGGCTGGTGGGCACCTTGTCCTCGGCGGACCTTCGCCGCATCGAACGGTCGGCCCTGCCGCCGTTTTCGGTGGCGCAGGGCATGGACCTGTTCGACCGGGCGATGCGCTCCAGCCGGCCGGTGCTCGGACTGGCCCGGCTGAACGCACGGGCGTTGCGGGCTCAGCAGGACGTGCCGGCCCTGTGGCGGTCGCTCGTCGGCGCCGTGCCGCGCCGCACTGCCGACAACACCCGTGACGGTCGGGGCGGGCTGGGGCAGCGGTTGGCGGAACTGTCGGTGGGGGAGCGTGAGCAGGCGCTGGCGGAGCTGGTCCGGGAGTCCGCCGCGGCGGTGCTGGGCCACGGCTCGGGGGCACAGATCGACGCGGACCGACCGTTCCGGGAGCTGGGCTTCGACTCGCTGACGTCGGTGGAGCTGCGGAATCTGCTGCGGGCCAAGACGGGTGCGGTGCTGGCGGCGAGCGTGGTGTTCGACTATCCGACGGTCACGCGGCTGGCGAGACACCTGGCTGCCGGGTTCGGTGCCGAGCAGCCGGCGGAGCCGACCGCGGTGCCAGCGGCGGTGTCGGTTTCCGACGATCCGATCGTGCTGGTCGGGATGGGCTGCCGGTTCCCGGGTGGTGTCGCGGGTCCGGACGACTTGTGGCGGCTGGTCGCCGATGGCGCCGACGGCGTCACCCCCTTCCCGGCCGATCGCGGCTGGAACCTGGACACCCTGATCGGGCGTGAGGGGCCTGGTTCCGGAACCTCAGCGACGGGTGAGGGCGGGTTCCTCGCCAGTGTCGACGAGTTCGACGCGGCGTTCTTCCGGATCTCGCCGAGAGAGGCGCTCGCCACGGATCCGCAGCAGCGGTTGCTGCTGGAGGTGTCGTGGGAGGCCCTGGAGCAGGCGGGAATCGATCCGACCTCGCTGGCGGGCAGCTCGACCGGCGTGTTCGCCGGCGCGTACCAGTCCGGATACGGCGAAATGGTCGCCCGCAGCAGCGACCAGCTGCTGGGCCACCAGATGACGGGTGGCGCGACCAGCGTGATTTCCGGCCGGGTGTCCTACACGCTCGGTCTGGAGGGCCCGGCGGTGAGTGTGGACACGGCGTGTTCGTCGTCGTTGGTGGCGATGCACCTGGCGGCGCAGGCGTTGCGGGCGGGCGAGTGCTCGCTGGCGCTGGCCGGAGGGGTGACCGTGATGGCCTCGCCGGACACGTTCGTCGGCTTCACCGTGCAGGGCGGAATGGCCGCGGACGGCCGCTGCAAGTCCTTCTCCGACGCCGCCGACGGCGCCGGCTGGGCCGAGGGCGTCGGTGTCGTCGTGATGGAACGGCTGTCCGAGGCCCGCCGAAACGGGCACGAGGTCCTAGCTGTTTTCCGGTCGAGCGCGGTGAACCAGGACGGTGCGTCGAACGGGTTGACGGCTCCGAATGGTCCGTCGCAGCAACGGGTGATCCGCCAGGCGCTCGCGGCGGCCGGACTGTCCACTGCGGACATCGACACCGTGGAAGCCCACGGCACGGGCACCCGGCTCGGCGACCCGATCGAGGCGCAGGCGGTGCTGGCCACGTACGGTCAGGACCGGCCCGAGGGCCGGCCGTTGTGGCTGGGGTCGTTGAAGTCGAACATCGGCCACGCGCAGGCGGCCGCGGGCGTCGGCGGCGTGATCAAGATGGTGATGGCGCTGCGCCACGGAGTGCTGCCCAGGACGTTGCACGTGGACCGGCCCTCCACCCAGGTCGACTGGACCCAGGGTGACGTGCGGCTGCTGACCGAAGCGGTACCGTGGCCCGAAACCGGCCGTCCGCGTCGGGCCGGCGTGTCCTCGTTCGGGATCAGCGGCACCAACGCGCACGTGATCCTCGAGGCTCCCGCCCGCACCGACGTTGTCCCGGCCGCCGACACCGGCGCTGTGGTGCCGTGGGTGCTGTCCGGCAAGTCGGCTGAGGCGGTGCGGGCTCAGGCGTCCAGGTTGCTGGGGTTCGTGGCGGCGGACCCGACCTTGCGTCCGGTGGATGTGGGCTGGTCGCTGGTCGGTTCGCGGGCGGTGTTCGACCACTGCGCCGTGGTCGTGGGCGGCGAGCGGGCCGAGCTATTGGCGGGCCTGCGTGCGGTCGCGGCCGGTGAATCCGTGCCCGGTACGGTTCGGCCGGGCACTCGGCTGGGTGTGCTGTTCACGGGGCAGGGTGCTCAGCGGGTGGGGATGGCCCGGGGCTTGTTCGACCAGTCCCCGGTTTTCGCCGCCGCGGTGGAGGAGATCCTCGCGGAGCTGGATCCGTTGCTGGATCGGCCGTTGCGTGAGGTGATGTGGGGCGAGGACGCGGAGCTGATCAATGAGACAGGGTGGGCGCAGCCGGCTCTGTTCGTGGTGGAAGCCGCGTTGTTCGAGGTGCTGCGAGCCTTCGGCGTGACCCCGGATTACCTGCTGGGGCATTCGATCGGTGAGGTGACCGCGGCGTACGTGTCAGGTGTGTGGTCGCTGGCTGACGCGTGTCGGGTGGTGGCCGCGCGGGCGCGGTTGATGCAGGCGTTGCCATCCGGCGGCGTGATGGCCGCACTGGAGATTTCCGAGGCCGAGATCGCGGACCTGCTGCCGGACGGCGTGTCGGTGGCCGCGGTGAACACCGACGATTCGGTGGTGGTCTCGGGTCCTCGGGCCGAGGTGGACCGGGTGGTGGCGGCTGTGGGCGAGCGTGGCCGCCGGGTGTCGCGGTTGCGGGTGTCGCACGCGTTCCATTCGGCGTTGCTGGACCCGATGCTGGGCGAGTTCATGCGGGTGTTGGAGTCGGTGCGGTTCGCGGAGCCGCGGATTCCGGTGGTGTCCGATGTGACCGGTCGGGTGGCGACGGCCGAGCAGTTGTGCTCGCCGGAGTACTGGGCCCGCCAGGTCCGAGTGCCGGTGCGGTTCGCCGACGGTGTGCGGTGGCTGGCCGAGCAGGGTGTGACGGCGATGGTCGAGCTGGGTCCGGACTGCGTGCTGTCCGCGCTGGCGCAGCGCAGCTGTGCTCCGGGGACGGTGGTGACGCCGGTCCTACGGCGCGAGCACAGCGACACATCGACGCTGTTGTCGGCGATCGGACAGCTGTACACGCGAGGCGTGGCCGTGGACTGGACCACGGCGTTCGCCGGTCGAGGAGGCACCCGGATCAGCCTGCCGACCTACGCCTTCCAACGGCAGCGCTTCTGGCCCAACGCGGCCGGCGGCCGGACCGAGGCCTCCGCCGGATTGCGGTCCGCGGACCACCCGTTGCTCGGGGCGGTGCTGTCGTTGCCGCAGTTCGACGGTGTGGTCTTCACCAGCCGCCTGTCCCTGCGGACCCACCCGTGGCTCGCCGATCACGCGGTGCTTGACGAGGTGGTGTTGCCCGGTGCGGCGTACGTCGAGCTGGCGATCCGCGCCGGCGACAGCGTGGGCTGCGGTCGGCTGGACGAGCTGGTGCTGGAAGCGCCGCTGGTGCTGCCCGTTCGAGGCGGCATGGAACTTCAGGTCGTGGTCGGCGGTGCCGATGCCCCCGAACCCGAAGGGCGGCGGAGCGTCACGATCCACGCTCGCCCGGACGGTGCAGAGACCTGGACCCGGCACGCCACCGGCGTGGTGAGCGCGGCTTCGCTGCCGACTCGGGCGGACGGGTTGTTCCAAGCCGTCAGCGGGACCTGGCCGGTGCCCGGCGCGACGCCGGCGGATGTCGAGCGGGTCTACGACCGGCTCGCCGACCTAGGGCTCGAATATGGGCCGGTGTTCCGGGGCCTGACCGAAGCCTGGGAGAGCGGGGACCGGATCTTCGCCGAGGTGGATCTGCCCGAGTCCGCCCGCGGGATGGCGGGTTCTTTCGGGATCCATCCGGCTTTGCTGGACGCCGCTTCACATCCGGTCGCTGTCGCGGGCGCGGACTCGGTCGGTTCCGGCCGGTTGCCGTTCCGGTTCACCGACGTGGTGTTGCGAGCCTCGGGTGCGGCTCGGCTTCGGGTGGCGCTGATGCGTCTCGGGCCGGACCAGGTGGCGATGGCCGCCGCGGACAACACCGGCATGCCGGTGCTGTCGATCGGTTCGCTGGCCGTGCGGGCCCCGGTGGCAGGCAGCCGCACCGCCGGCGACGAGGCGCTGCTGCGGATGGAGTGGCTCGAGACCACCGGCACCGCGGCTCCGGTGAGCGAGTGGCTGACGGTCGAAGCCGCTTTCGAGCGAGAGACGGCACCGCAGGCGGTCGTGCTCAACGTGTCCGGTGACCCGGACGCCATCGTGGTGTCCACCCACGACATGACCGGCCGGGTCAGGGGCCAGCTGCGGCACTGGCTGGACGAGGACCGGTTCACCGCCGTCCCGCTGGTGGTGCTCACGCGGGGTGCCGTCGCGGTCGAGCCCTGTGAGCCGGTGAGCGACGTGGCCGCGGCCGCCGTGTGGGGTCTGGTGCGTTCGGTGCAGGCCGAGAACCCGGGCCGGCTCATCCTGCTCGACACGGATGCCGACCTCGACGCCGACGCGCTGGGGCGAGTCGTGGCCGCCGACGAGCCGCAGCTGGCCCTGCGCCGGGGCCGGCTCCACGCCGCCCGGCTCACCCGGACCGGCGACACCGACGGACCGGTCACGTCACTGGTGTCGGGCACGGTCGTGATCACCGATGGTGAGCGGGCCCGCGTGGTCGCGCGGCATCTGGTCGCCGAGCACGGTGTCCGGCGTTTGCTGCTGCTCGGTCGACGCGGTCCGGACGAGCCGGAAACGGCGGAGCTGGTGGCGGAATTGGCTCAGCAGGGCGCCGAAGTCACGGTCACCGCGTGCGACGTGACCGATCGGCGCGCCTTGGCCGAGGTGCTGGCCTCGGGTCCCGCGGATCAGCCGCTCATCGGCGTCGTGCACACCGCCGAGGCTCGCTCGTTGCCCGAGGAGGGTTCGGACCCGGTGCCGGGGCCGACGGTCGACGCGGCTTGGCATCTGCACGAACTGACCCGGGATCAGAATCTGGCACTGTTCGTGATGTTCTCGTCGTTCGCCGGCCTTGAGGGCAGCGGCGGGCACGGCGGCGACGCCGCGTTTCTGGCCGCGCTGGCGCGGCACCGCCGTGATCAAGGCTTGCCGGGCCTGTCGATCGCCTGGGACGACCGGGCGGGCGAGCCGGAGTTGACCGCGGCGCGGGAGATGGCGCTCTTCGACCGGGCGCTGGGCACCGGCGAAGCGGTTCTGGCAGCGACCCGGCTGGATGCGCGGGCGATGCGGGCTCGGCCGGAAAGCCCGGCGGTGTGGCGGTCTCCGGCCGGTGGTCCACGCCGGCGGGCGGCCGACAACAGCCAGCCCGATCGCGAGGGGCTGAGGCAGCGGCTCGCCGGGCTGTCCGAAGTGGACCGCGAGGAGGTGCTGATCGACGTGGTCCGCGAGGCAGTGGCGGCGGTGCTGGGCCACACCTCGGGTGTGTCGATCGATCCGGACCGGCTCTTCGGCGAACTGGGTTTCGACTCGTTGACGGCGGTCGAACTGCGCAACTCACTACAGGCCAAAACCGGCGTGGAGCTGGCCGCGACCCTGGTGTTCGACCACCCGGACCTGCGCAGCCTGGCCACGGAGCTGGACACGGTGTTGTCCGAGCTGCCGCGGGCCGGCGACGGCGGTGGTCCGCTATTGGAACACCACGACCTGTTCGGTGAGCTCTACCTCCAGGCGATCGAGAACGGCCGGCCGGAGCTCGGCGAAGAACTCATGATCAAGGCCGCGCGGTTGCGCGAGAAATTTGACGACCCGGCGCAGGTGAAGGCGAAGCCGGCCGTGGTCCGCATCTCCCCCGCGGGGGAGGGACCACACCTGATCTGCGTGTGCCCGACCGTCATGACCACCGGGCCACAGGTCTACCTCCGGTTCGCGGCGGAGCTCACGGGCCGAGGAAACCAGGTGTCGGCCCTGGTGCCTCCGGGGTTCGCCGCCGGCGAGCTCCTGCCCGCGACCCGGGCCGCGTTGGTGACCAGTTTGGCCGACACGGTCGAGGAATTCGTGGGTGAGACGCAGTTCTCCCTGGCCGGGCACTCCTCCGGTGGGGTGGTGGCGTACGAGCTCGCCCGGGAACTGCACGCTCGTGGCCGGGCTCCCGCCGGCCTCGTGCTGCTCGACACCTACACCTTGAATCTCAAGGGCGAGCGGGGCGTGTTCGACGACGAGGACCTGCAGCACGCGTTGAGCACCAGGCTGGTCGAGTACGTGCGCCGGATGGGCTTCGACACGCTGTCCGAACGGATCACCGCTCAGCTGTGGAACCTCGATCTGCTCAGGGGCTGGCGGCCTGCGGGGATTTCGGTGCCGTCGCTGTACATCCGCTCGACGCAGGCCCTCGCGCACGGGGCAGGGGACGAATGGCGTGATGAAGTGGCCGCCGCGGCGGACTCGGTCGTCGAAGTGCCTGGTGACCACTTCACCATGCTGGAAGCCGAGCAGGTGAGCTCGACCGCCAGGGCCGTCGGTGAATGGCTGGGGAACGTGCGGTGAAAGCGGCTGCGGCGCGGGTATCCGTAGGCCGGGGTTGCCGTGGGTGCCCGCATTTCCGGCGGCAGAAAAGGGTGGCGTTTCGGGGCCGGCGAGTGCGGGTCGGGAAGAATCGGGGAACTAGTTTTTCTTTACCCGCGACCGAATTTCCTTTACCATTTGAGATATGGCGCGCATTCCCTATCTCACTTCCTCCACCGCTTCCGAAACCATCGCCGAACCGCTGTCGAAACTGCCGTCGCTCCACATTTTCGGATTGATGGCCCACGCCGAGACCGTGTTCCGGCCGTGGCTGCGCTTCAGCGGAGCGCTGCTCAACCACCTCGCCCTGGACCCGGTGCTGCGCGAGCTGGCGATTCTGCGGGTCGGGCAGCTCACCGCCCGCTACGAGTGGGACCAGCACGTGCCCCTCGCACTGGCGGTGGGTGCGACTCAGCAGCAGATCGACGCGCTGGATCGGGGTGACCTCGACGCGCTGGAGCCGTTGCCGCGCGCCGTGGTCGACTTCGTGACGGGTGTAGTGCGCGACGAGGTCGACGACGCGACCTACTCGTCGGTCAGCGCGTTCCTGGACGACCGGGAAGTCGTGGAACTCACGCTCGTCGCGGGCCACTACCTGATGGTGGCCCGGATGATGACGACCCTGCGCATCGACCCCGACCCGGCGGCCGGAGCGGACGCGCTGTTGCTCGGCTGATCCGGACCTCGATCGCGGGCACGGCCTGAGCCGGACCCGCGTTCGGGGCTCTGCTGGGCGGCCGTCAGCCGACGGTTCGCTGATCCGAGGTGACGTCAACCCACGTGCGGGCCAGCTCCACCCGCGAAGAGACCTCCATCTTGCGGAAGATCTTCTTCAGATGGAACGCCACGGTGTGCGCGGAGATGTAGAGCTGGCGGCCGACCTGCGCGTTCGTCAGGCCCTGGCTCACCAGGTTGGCCACCGCGAACTCGGTGTCCGTGAGGGAGCCGGTGCGGTGTCCGTCGCAGCGCATCGGCCGCCGCACGCGGCCCGATCGCACGCCGAGCTCACGAAGCTTGCTCGCGACCCGAGCGAGGTCGCGGGCCGCACCGGCCCGCTCGTAACCGGCGGCTGCGCGTTTCAACTGTTCGGCGGCGCGATCCCGGCCCAGGCGCAGCGAGGACCACGTCTGGGCCAGGTCTTCGGCGGCCGACGCCGACGCCCAGCCGTCCGGATACAGTTCGCAAGCGGCGCGCAGTTTGTCAGGATTCTTTTCGAACAGCCCTTTGGCGTGCAATGCCGCCGCGTAGGGCGAACGAAAACCCCACGACTTCACGATGAACGACTCGGCTCGCACCACACACTTGAAGGCGAGTCGCTCGTCTCCCATGCTTCGCGCGAGGCGGACGAGCCACGCCGCGGCGGCGGGCTGGGACGCGAGGAGTTCCTGCGTCAGCTGGTCGTCGGAGATCAGGCGCTCGACGAGGTGACTGACGCAGGCCGGACCGCCATCGGCCTCGAACGCCTGAGCGACGGCCCACACGCACTGCCCGCGCATGTGCGCAGTGCGGCCGAGCAGAGCGTCATCGCCCAGGTTGCGCGCGAATCGCAGGCCGGTCGATGTGGCGGACTGCCGGACGGCGCTCAGCGCCAGGACGACGTGCAGGTCCGGCAGCAAGGCGTAGGCGCCGGCCCCTTCGGCCAGCCCGAGGCCGACGTTCGCCTCGGCGAACGCGCTGCCGGCGTCACCCGACGCGAGCGCGAACTCGGCGCGGCAGGTGGTCAACGCGGCTGAAACACCCGCGTCGTCGGTGACGTCGTACGAGGTGCTCAACTCGTCGAGCACCCGCGTGGCTTCCGGAAGTTCGCGGACACGGGTCAGGAGCCGGGCGTGCCAGATCTTGGCGAGCCTCGGGTCGTTCTCGTCGTCGCCGGGTGTGGCGGCCAGTTCGATGGCCCGGCGGACCTCACCGGCGAGCCAGGCGGACAAGGAGCGTGCGAGCGGGTTGTCTCGCTGGTCGTCGGCCGAGGTGGCGGTAGGACCTTCAGACGGTGTTTGGGGTAGCTGGGTGTGCAGCTGGCACCGGTTATAACGCATTACGCCCATTTGCCTTTCTCTGAAACTTCGGTGCCGTGCGCGTGAGTGCTTCGAGCGGTCGCTTTATACTCACCTGAAATTTCCGATCCACGGTTCTCTGCAATCGCTACGTTGCGTCAGGCGCCATTGTCGGACTAGGCCGGCCACGATTTCCGGCGGGTGGTCCTGTCAGCGCATCTGCTCACGAGTCTTGGTGCCTAGCTACGACGGACGCCGTCTGAACACAGAGGGTAGGTGAGGGATGGGCGACGTCGAGGCCATCCTCCTCCTGCGCACCGTCATCAACAACGGCGACTTCGAGAACTACTGGCGCTTTCTCACCTCTTGTTGTTGGCGTATGCACTTACGTCCTCGGCTTCGTGCGGATGAAAGGGGATAGATTTCGGCCTCGATCCTTCAGTCGCTCGTGCTCGTTGGCTGGATCGACTATTCGCCCGCTATGTCCCCTCTGTCGTTGGGGCGGGCATGATGCGTGCTCGGATCTTGGACGAGGGCAGGGGGACGTCGAAGGGTGCGGCCCGTCATGATCACGTGATTCCACGATCAACTCGGCGTCGTGTTCGGGAGTCCTGCACGCCCGCGCCCCCCTCGCTCCTGGAGGCGGTCGGTGCCGTGCCCGACCCGCGTTCTCCGCACCTGGTCACGTACGCCCTCCGGATGCTGCTCGGCCGGGTGGCCTGTGCCCTGCTCGATGCGGCGTGGGTCGGCACCTTCGTGCAGACCCACGCCGCAGACCCACTGAGGTCTTTCAGCGTTGCCGCTCCAGGGCGAGGACCGCTGCGGCGATTGACGTCATTCGATTCGGGCTGCACCGCGCCCTACGGAAGATGCGCCAGGACTTCAGGCGGGCGACTCCGCGCTCGACCGAGGCCTGCGCCCTGGACAGCGCCCGGTTGACGGTCGTAGTCGGCCCGGCCCTCGCCGAGGCGGTCGCATTCGGCCAGGGTGCCGTCGAGCAGGACGAGCCCGGGGGCTGCCTCGCGCAGAGCGCGCAGCGGACCGGGCCGCGGGCGCCTGGAGATCGATGACCTTGATGGTGTAGGCGTGTGCGGTTCCGATGGAGATTGTCGGCCCTGGTGCCTCCGGGCTTCGCCGCCGGCGAGCCCCTGCCCTCAGGAATTCTGTTCAGATAGCTGGCGAGGCGTTCGAGGATCTCGTCTGCGGTCTTGGTCCAGACGTAGGGCCTGGAGTCGGTGTTCCATGCGGCGATCCAGGTCCGGATGTCCTTCTCCAGGGCCTGGACAGATCTGTGGACGCCTCGCCGTATCTGCTTGTTCGTCAGCTCGGCGAACCATCGCTCCACCAGGTTGAGCCGGGACGATCCAGTGGGTGTGAAGTGCAGGTGGAACCGTGGGTGTGCCAGCGACCAGGTCTTGATGGCCGGGGTCTTGTGGGTGGCGTAGTTGTCCAGTACCAGGTGGACCTCGAGGCCGGCCGGGACTTCCTTGTCGAGCTTGCTTGGATGCGTTCTGTGCGGTCGCCCTGCCTAAAACCGTAGAGGTTGCCGGCCATTGCTGTGGTGTCTGCGTCTGGTGGCGACAGCCGGGGGTCCGTTTAGGTCCCTTTGCTCCTGTCTGATCCCAACACGCCCCCGGTCATGCCTGTTTGCGCCCTGTGGCAGGACCGCTGGCATCGGTACTACCGAAACATGCCTCGCCGACAGCGGTCGTATCCGAGTGACCTGTCCGATGCCCGGTGGGAACTGCTGGAGCCGACTCTGACAGCCTGGCGGGCCGAACGGAGAGGAAAGAGCCTGGAAATCGGCCGACCACCTGAGCACGATCTGCGCCGGATCAGTACTGGTGGGCCGTCGGCGAGGTGCCCGCGGAGCGGGTCCTTTTCCGGCGACCCCCAGCCCAAACGACGCATGCGGCTTTCACCGCACGTCGCTTTCCCGTGACTACCCCGTGATCATCGAGATCGGCTGTGGATGCCCTCGTGACAGGGCTTGCACGCCACGAGGGTCTTGCGGCGCCGCCTCACCATGAGATCCGCCCATTCGGGGCGATCTCTTCCCGGCTTTTCGAGGTCGGCGAGCTTGGAGACGTGATGGACTTCCATCGCGCCCGTCCGCGCGCACAACTCGCACCGCCCAGCCAGGAGCCGGATAACCAACTGCCTGCGCTTGACGGTGACCGGGGGTGTTTGGCGATCGGTCAGCGTCGCTCTTACGAGCTGGTGCGTGATTGCATTGGAGACGTGAGGGCCTGAGCTGGGGGTTTGTGTCAGCCGGTGGTGTTGCGGTCGGAGACGAGGCCAGCGATGGCCCGGTAGGTGACGGGCAGGGTCTCCC
>NZ_JBHVPX010000038.1:29246-42448 GCF_042887155.1 Streptomyces sp. NPDC057963 | reverse complement strand
GACCGGGGCGGGCGTCCTGGTGGAGGGTTCGAGCGTCGGGACGACCGGCCGCGTGGACCGCGCCGCGACGACGACAACCGAAGCGGCGGATTCCGCCGCGACGACAGCCGCGGCGGGGGTTACCGCGGGCAGCGTGACGACCGTGGTGGCCGGGGCGGTTACCGAGGGCGTGACGACCGTGGGGGGTACGAGCGGCGCGAAGACCGTGACCGCGAGCCCATCAAGCGGCTTCCGATTCCGGACGACGTCACCGGTGACGAGATCGACAAGGACGTGCGGCAGGAGCTGATGAGCCTGCCGAAGACCCTGGCCGAGGACGTTGCCAGGAACCTCGTCATGGTGGCGCGGCTGATCGACGAGGACCCCGAGCAGGCGTACGCGTACTCGCGGATCGCCCTGCGGCTGGCCTCGCGGGTCGCTGCCGTGCGTGAGGCGGCCGGGTTCGCCGCCTATGCGACGCAGAAGTACTCGGAGGCGCTGGCGGAGTTCCGGGCGGCGAAGCGGATGACCGGTTCCGTGGAGCTGTGGCCCGTCATGGCGGACTGCGAGCGTGGACTCGGGCGGCCCGAGCGGGCGATGGCGATGGCCGGTGAGCCCGAGGTGCAGAAGCTGGACAAGGCCGGCCAGGTCGAGATGCGTCTGGTGGCTGCGGGAGCCCGCAGGGACATGGGGCAGATCGACGCCGCCATCGTCACTCTGCAGAGCTCCGAGCTCGCCTCCAACGCCGTGCACCCGTGGACTCCGCGGCTGCGTTACGCCTACGCGGACGCGCTGCTGGCGGCGGGGCGTGAAGACGAGGCGCGTGAGTGGTTCGGGAAGGCGCTGGAGGCCGACAAGGACGGCGCCACCGATTCCTCGGACCGTCTCGCCGAGCTGGACGGTGTCGAGTTCGTCGACGCCCTCGGTGAGGACGAGAACGAGGCCGAGAACGAAGCCGAGAACGAGGACGAGAACGAGGACGAGAGCACGAACGACGTCGCGCATGGCGACGAGCGCACGGGCGAGGACGGTCCGTCCGAGGCGTGAGGCATGAGAAAGAGGGCGGCACCCCGGAAGGGGGCTGCCCTCTTTCTCGTTGTCGGAGGGCGTCAGTCGAGGGTGAGGCTCCGCAGGACCAGGCCGGTGGCCGGCTTGGGGCCGAAGGAGGTCGACTTGCGGGGCATGGTGACGCCCTGTCGGGCGAGGTCCCGGACGACTTCCTCGCGTACCGGATGCATCAGGACCGCCGTGGCGTTGTGGCGTTCGGCCTGTTCGACGGCGGCCGCGGTGTCGTGGATGTACGCGATGTGATCCGGGGTGTCGGGGATCTGCCAGACGTGGTCGAGCAGAGCCGCGTGCAGGACCGTCGCGTCGAGGGTCTGCCAGGCGGTCGGACGGTCGGCCGGAATCGTACGGTGCAGAAGTCCGGAGTCGGGGCGGTCGATGAGGTGGAAGCCGCCGTCGCCCGCGAGCAGGAACGCGTTGCCTTCGGCGGCCGCCTCGGCGAGTGCCGCCATGGCCTCGGGGAGCGAGCCCTTGATGCCGCGGATGCGGAAGAGGCCGTTCAGCGTGGCGAGGGCGTCGTCGACGGGGAGGCGGTGCAGCAGTCGGTGGATGGCGCGGACCCGGAGCGGGTAGCGGCGCGTGTCGACGAGGAGGACCAGGCCGAAGTCCCAGGGGCCGGGCGCGGTGTGCTCCTGCTGGAGGCGGAGGTAGGTGGCCCAGCGGTGGTGGCCGTCGGCGATCAGGGCCTGGTGGTGGGCGAGATCGGTCTCGATCTCGGCCCGTTCGGCCGCGTCGGTGACCGCCCAGAGGCGGTGGCTGTAGCCGTCCTCGGTGGTGGTGGCGAGCAGCGGCGGGCGATCGACGGTCCGCTCGATGACGGCGGTCGCGCCCGTGGCGTCGCCGTCGCTCCGGTAGGTGAGCAGCAGCGGTTCGAGGTGGGCGGCCGTGGTGCGCATCAGGTCGGCCCGGTCCTCGACGACATGGGCCATCACGTCCTCGTGCGGGAGGACTATGCCGTCGGCGGGGGCGGAGAGGGCCAGCGCGCCGACGATGCCGCGTTGCAGGATCTCGGCGTCGCGCTGCTCGTAGACGTACAGCGCGGGCTCCGAATCGGGGGCGAGGATGCCCTCGGCCAGCCAGCGGTTCAAGGTCTCGGCGGCCTGCGCGTGGCGGGCCGCGGCGGTGTCGGCCTGCGGCAGGATCAGCCGCACGATGTTGTGCGGATCTGCCGATTCCAGGTGGTGCAGCCCGTCGGGGCGCACCACGACGTCGTACGGCGGTGAGGTCACCGCGGCGAGACTGCCGACCCGCTCGGGGACGTACCGCAGCCCACGGAACGGGATCAGACGCAGTCCCTGACCGGCCGGACCTGATGTGTTCATTTCTGCATCGTATGTGCGCAGGCGGGATGCGCGATGATCGGGACAGAAGCATGGGATGAGGAGCGCAAAGAATGAGTCAGGCGAGCAGGACCAGGCCGGGCGGCAGCAGCACCGCTTTGAGCGAGGCGTACGACACGGCGCTGCTCGATCTCGACGGGGTGGTGTACGCGGGCGGCCACGCGATCGTCCACGCCGTCGACTCGCTGGGGGCGGCTCGGGACGGCGGAATGCACCTGGCGTACGTGACCAACAACGCCCTGCGGACCCCGGCCGCGGTGGCCGAGCATCTGACCGAACTGGGTGTCCCGGCCTCGCCCGCCGACGTGATCACCTCGGCGCAGGCGGTGGCCCGGCTGATGGCGGATCAGCTGCCCGCCGGGGCGCGGGTGCTGGTGGTGGGCGGCGAGGGGCTGCGCGTTGCGCTGCGGGAGCGCGGCCTGGTGCCGGTGGAATCGGCGGACGACGAGCCGGTCGCGGTGGCGCAGGGGTACGGCGGGCCCGATATGGCGTGGGGGCGGTTCGCCGAGGCGGCGTACGCGATCGCGCGGGGGGTGCCGTGGTTCGCGTCGAACACGGATCTGACGATTCCGAGCGCCCGAGGGATCGCGCCGGGAAACGGTGCGGCGGTGGAGGTCGTGCGGATCGCGACCGGGGCCGAGCCGCAGGTCGCCGGGAAGCCGTTGCCGCCGATGCACCGGGAGACGGTGCTGCGGACCGGGGCCGCACGCCCGCTCGTGGTGGGGGACCGCCTGGACACGGACATCGAAGGGGCGTTCAACGGCGGTGTGGACTCCCTGCTGGTGCTCACCGGGGTGACGGACGCGGCGCAGTTGGTGGCCGCCGAGCCGAAGCACCGGCCGACGTATGTGGACGCCGATCTGCGGGGGCTGCTGACCGGGCAGCCCGAGGTGACGCGGACGGGCGACGCATACGGCTGTGGCGGCTGGACGGCGTCGGCGCGCGGTGACGGCCTGGTGCTGGAAGGGGACGGGGACGCGCTCGACGGGCTGCGAGCGCTCTGCGGGGCGGCGTGGTCGTACGCCGGAGAGGGCTCGTGCGGGCTGGACAGCGGGAAGGCGGTCGCCAGGCTGGGGCTGTAGGGCGGTCGCCGGACTTTGGCCGCGGGGCGGGCGGCTCCCCGTGAGCCCGGCCCGCAGCTGCCAGGTCATCGACGATCCGGAGACCGGGACGCCGCTGGTGGTGCCGGCCGCGCGTCGGCCGCGGAGCGGCGGAGCGGGTGTGCAGGGCGAGGCGTCCGCCGGGGCCTCCGCCAGGGGCTGACCACGCTGCCCGCCTCCGGGCTGCCCCCGGTCACCGGACGGACGGGCGAGGCGGCCCAGGGCGGGCCAGTCGGGTGCCGGCTCGGGTCAGGACGGCCGGGAGGAGGCCCGTCCCGCGGCTACAGCAGCGTCCGGAGTCTCAGCAGATCGCGGAAGCCGGCCTCCAGCCGGACCCGGCCGGAACCCCACGCCTTGGCGAAGTTCAGCTCGCCGTTCACCATCGCCACCAGGTCGTCGCCGGTCATCGCGAGCCGGATCTCGGCCTTCTCCCGGGGCGGGCCCTCGACCGTGTCCAGGACCTGGATCCGGCCATTGGCCAGCCGGCCGGTGAAGGTGATGTCGAGATCCCTGATGTGGCAGCTGAGGGAGCGGTCGAGCGCGGCGGCGCTGCGTACGTCGCCGTCGGCCCCCGCGAGGTTGTCGGAAAGTTCGTCGAGTGCGCTGCGGCACTCCGCCATGGTCGCCATCGTGATCGACGGTACCGCAGCCCTTCGCGGTAGCGTTTCCCGCATGAGCGACTCGATGCCGGGGCCCGGGACGGCGGCCGGAACAGCGCCCGCGGCGAGGGCGCAGACCCCGTCCGCGGAAGACCCGTCCGGCGAGGGCGCGGCCCCGTCTCCGGCCGCCGCGCCCCCTCCCGACCCCGCCGCACCCGCGCCCCTCGGCATCGGACGCACCCCCACCGGCAACGCCGAGGTCGATGCGCGGCTGGAGCGTCTCGCCGATGCGGACCACCTCCCGGCGGACGGGCACATCGAGGTGTACGAGGATGTACACGGCGGGCTGCGCGACGCGCTGACCGCGCTGGATGCCAGGCCCGCCCCCGCCCCCGCACCGGTACCCGCACCGATGCCCTCGTACGACAACAGGAGCTGAACCGAACGTGGCAGGAGTGGCACGACGCCGCCTCGACGCCGAGCTGGTACGCCGTAAGCTCGCCCGCTCGCGAGAGCACGCGAGCCAGTTGATCGCCGCAGGGCGGGTGACCGTCGGCGGCAACACCGCGACCAAACCCGCCACCCAGGTCGAGACCAGCGCCGCCGTCGTCGTGATCAAGGACGACAGCGACCCCGAGTACGTCTCGCGCGGCGGGCACAAACTCGCGGGCGCCCTCGCTGCCTTCGTACCCCTCGGACTGACGGTCGAGGGGCGGCGGGTACTGGACGCCGGGGCCTCGACCGGCGGCTTCACCGACGTACTGCTGCGGGCCGGAGCCGGCCATGTCGTCGCCGTCGACGTCGGCTACGGGCAGCTCGCCTGGTCCCTCCAGTCCGATGAGCGCGTCACCGTCAAGGACCGTACCAACGTACGGGAGTTGACTCTGGAGGCCATCGACGGAGAGCCGGTCGACCTGGTGGTCGGCGATCTGTCGTTCATCCCGCTGGGTCTCGTCCTGCCCGCCCTGGCGCGCTGCGCGGCCCCGGACGCGGACCTGGTCCTCATGGTCAAGCCGCAGTTCGAGGTGGGCAAGGAACGGCTCGGCAGCGGCGGTGTGGTGCGCAGCCCCGAACTGCGGGCCGAAGCGGTACGGGAGGTGGCGCGCCGGGCCTGGGCGCTGGGTCTCGGAGTGCGGGGGGTGACGGCGAGCCCGCTGCCGGGGCCCTCGGGAAATGTCGAGTACTTTCTCTGGCTGCGGGCCGGAGCACCTGAGCTGGATCCCGCGGATGTCGACCGTGCAGTGGCGGAGGGGCCTCGTTGACGACGAATGCGGCACGAACTGTCTTTCTTCTGGCACATACGGGCCGTCCGGCCGCCATCCGCAGCGCCGAGCTGGTCGTCCAGGGACTGCTGCGCAGTGGCCTCGGGGTACGCGTACTGGCCACCGAGGCGGCCGATCTGCCGCTGCCGCCGTCCGTCGAGACGGTCACGGACACCTCGTCGGCGGCCGTGGACGGCTGCGAGCTGCTGGTCGTGCTCGGCGGGGACGGGACGCTGCTGCGCGGCGCCGAGCTGTCCCGGGCCTCCGGGGTGCCGATGCTCGGCGTCAACCTCGGCCGGGTCGGCTTCCTCGCCGAGGCCGAGCGCGACGACCTGGACAAGGTCGTCGACCGGGTCGTCACCCGGGCGTACCAGGTCGAGGAACGCATGACCCTGGATGTCGTCGTGCGCAGCAACGGCGGCGTCGTCCACACCGACTGGGCGCTCAACGAAGCGGCCGTGCAGAAGGTGTCGCCCGAGCGGATGCTGGAGGTCGTCCTGGAGATCGACGGCCGGCCGGTGACCGGGTTCGGCTGCGACGGGATCGTCTGCGCGACCCCGACCGGATCGACCGCCTACGCCTTCTCGGCGGGCGGTCCCGTCGTCTGGCCCGAGGTCGAGGCGCTGCTGATGGTGCCGATCAGCGCCCACGCGCTGTTCGCCAAGCCGCTGGTGACCTCGCCCACCTCGGTGCTCGCCGTCGAGGTCCAGCAGCACACCCCGCACGGAGTGCTGTGGTGCGACGGGCGCAGGACCGTGGAGCTGCCCGCGGGCGCGCGGGTCGAGGTGCGGCGCGGCGCGGTGCCCGTACGCCTCGCGCGGCTGCACCACGCCTCGTTCACGGACCGGCTGGTGGCGAAGTTCGCACTGCCCGTCTCGGGGTGGCGGGGCGCGCCGCACTGACCGGCGGACATGGTCCCGGACGCGGTGCGCGTGCTTCAGGAGCACACGGGAGAGTGACCCCCGGGGGGCGGGGTCCGTCGCACATCGGGGCCCGGACCTCGTAAGGTCATGTCCGTGTTGGAGGAGATGCGGATACGGTCGCTCGGGGTCATCGACGACGCGGTGGTCGAGCTGTCGCCCGGTTTCACCGCGGTGACGGGCGAGACCGGCGCGGGCAAGACCATGGTCGTCACCAGCCTGGGGCTGCTGCTCGGCGGGCGTGCCGATCCCGCCCTGGTACGGATCGGGGCCAAGGCCGCGGTCGTCGAGGGCCGGATCACGGTGGCGGAGGGCGATGCCGTGGCCCTGCGGGCCGAGGAGGCCGGGGCCGAATTCGACGACGGCGCGCTGCTGATCAGCCGGACCGTTTCCGCGGAGGGGCGCTCCCGGGCGCACCTCGGCGGCAGATCCGTGCCGGTGGGGGTGCTCGCCGAGCTCGCCGACGAACTCGTCGCCGTGCACGGCCAGACCGACCAGCAGGGGCTGCTCAAGCCCGCGCGGCAGCGGCAGGCGCTCGACCGGTACGCGGGCGACGGTGTCGCCGTGCCGCACACGAAGTACGCGGCGGCCTACCGGCGGCTGCGGGCCGTCGTCACGGAGCTCGACGAGCTGACGACACGCGCCCGTGAACGCGCCCAGGAGGCGGACCTGCTGCGCTTCGGGCTGGGCGAGATCGCCGCGGTCGAACCACTGGCGGGCGAGGACGCCGACCTGGCCGCCGAGGCCGAGCGGCTCGGCCATGCCGAGGCGCTCGCCTCCGCGGCGGCCCTCGCCCACACCGCGCTCGCGGGCAACCCGGAGGACCCGGAGGGCGTCGACGCGACGACTGTGGTTGCGGCCGCCGGGCGGTCCCTGGACGCCGTACGCGCCCACGATCCGGCACTGGCCGCGCTCGCCGACCGGATCGGTGAGATCTCGATCCTGCTCGCCGACGTGGCGGGCGAACTGGCCGGGTACGCCGACCAGCTGGACGCCGATCCCCTGCGGCTCGCCGCGGTGGAGGAGCGGCGCGCCGCCCTCACCGGACTCACCCGCAAGTACGGCGAGGACATCACCGCCGTGCTCGCCTGGGCCGAGGAAGGGGCCGCCCGGCTCACCGAGCTGGAGGGCGACGACGACCGCATCGGCGAGCTGACGGTGGAGCGCGACGCGCTGCGCGCCGAGCTCTCCGGTCTCGGGCAGGCGCTGACCGACGCGCGTACGGGGGCGGCGGAGCGTTTCGCCGGGGCGGTGACCGCGGAGCTGGCCTCCCTGGCCATGCCGCACGCCCGGGTCTCCTTCGACATCCGGCAGACCGAGGCGGCCGACGAGGAGTCCGGCATCGAGATCGGCGGGCGGAGCGTGGTCTACGGGCCGTCCGGTGCCGACGAGGTCGAGCTGCTGCTCGCCCCGCACCCCGGCGCGCAGCCGCGGCCGATCGCCAAGGGGGCGTCGGGCGGTGAGCTGTCCCGGGTGATGCTCGCCGTCGAGGTGGTCTTCGCCGGCTCCGATCCCGTACCCACGTACCTCTTCGACGAGGTCGACGCCGGGGTCGGCGGCAAGGCCGCCGTCGAGGTCGGCCGGCGGCTCGCGAAGCTGGCCAGGTCCGCGCAGGTCGTCGTCGTGACGCACCTGCCCCAGGTGGCGGCCTTCGCCGACCGGCAGCTGCTGGTCGAGAAGACGGTCGACGGGGCGGTGACCAGCAGCGGGGTCACGGTCCTGGAGGGCGAGGACCGGGTACGGGAGCTGTCCCGGATGCTCGCGGGCCAGGAGGACTCGCAGACGGCACGGGCCCATGCGGAGGAGCTGCTGGCCGCGGCGCGGGCGGACGGGTAGCGGGCGCCACGCGGCCGCCCCGGGCGCGTGCTCGATCGCGGGTGGGCCCGGCCGGTGAGTGTGCTCGACCGGTGGGTGGGTCCGGCCCTTCGGGCCCGCCCGGTGGTCTGCGGGCGGAACGGCCGTCGGACGGGTCGGGCGGGCTGGGCGGGCCGGTGCGTAGCCTGGCCCGCATGGGAGCAGCATTCAGCAGGGCCGCCGTGTCCGGTGCCGTCGCCGCCGCCGTCGCGGGGTGTGTGTACCGGGCACTGCGGACCCGGCCGCGCGAGCGCTGGCAGCGCACCAACTACGCGGGTCGCACCGTCGATCTGTACGCGGGGCCGGCCGTCGCCCTCGGCGCGGCGGCCGGAGCGGCCGGCCTTCCCCTGCCGGCCCGCACGAGGTACGCCGCCGCCCTGGCCGTCCTCGCGGCGGGCGGCTGCGGCGCCTACGACGACCTCGTCGGTGCGGACGACCCGCGCCGCGGGTTCCGTGCCCATCTGGGGGCGCTGCGGGGCGGTGAGGTGACCAGCGGTGCGGTGAAGCTGTTCGGGATCGGGGCCGCCGGGCTCGTGGCCGGTGCCCTGCTCAAGGAGCGGCCCGTCGACCGGATCCTCGCCGGGGTGGTGATCGCGGGGGCCGCGCACCTCGTCAATCTGACGGATGTACGGCCCGCCGCGGCCGCCGCCACCGTGTTCGCCCTCGGGGCCGCGGGCCTGCCGTCCGGCGCGCTCGCCGCCGCACCGATGGGGGCCGTGGCAGCCCTCGTCGCCGACGACCTGGGGCAGCGCACCATGATCGGGGACACCGGGGCCCACGCCCTGGGCGCCGCGATAGGTGTCGCCGTCGTCGCGGGCCGCGGCCGGACCGGGCTCGCCGCTCACGCGGCGGTGCTCGTCGCGGCGACGGTGTACGGGGACCGGATCAGCCATTTCGCCCGGCGGCTGTCGGGACGCTGACAGGAAGCGGGGCGCACGCACGCGGCAACATCGCGCCGTCTCATCACCCGTGCGAGTGGTACACGATGGCCGGTTGCTGCCGTCCTCGCCGGAGCAGTGGCCGGACTGTGCCGGAACGTGCGTACGGACTGGCATCCTTGGCGGTGCCATCACCCCGACTCGGGACCCCCGGGAGCCATTCAACGTGTCACAGCTGCGTACGGTCCAAGTCCTGGGCGGCGGCAGCGCGGGCAGCAGCGCCCACGTCGGCTCGCTGGCCGCGGGGCTGGTGGCGAGAGGCGTGCACGTCACCGTCTGCGCCCCGGCCGAACTGGACCGCGCCTACGACTTCTCCGGTACGGGCGCCCGGTTCACCCCCGTACCGCGGCGCAGCGATCCCGCTGCCGTCGCCGCGCTGCGCACCGCCTGCCTGACGGCGGACGTGGTTCACGCGCACGGTCTGCACGCCGCCGTGCGCGCCGCTCTCGCGCTCGGCGGACGGCGGGTTCCGCTGGTCGTCACCTGGCACGCCCGCGCCCATGCCGAAGGCTCCCGCAGCCGGCTGGTCCACCTGATGGAGCGAAGGGCCGCCCGCGCGGCGGCGGTTGTGCTCGGTACGACCTCGGAGCTGGTCGACCGGGCGCGGCACCGAGGCGCGCGCGATGCCCGGCTCTCGCCGGTCTCCGCGCCGGTGGCGCACCCGCCCGCCCCGGTCCACCTGGACAAGGCGCGTGCCGAACTCGGTGCGGTGGGGCGGTCGTTGATCGTGTCGTACGGGAGTCTCGTGCCGCATCACGGATACGGCATGCTGCTCGACGCCGCACGGGTATGGCGCGGACTCGACCCGGCACCGCTGCTGATCATCGCGGGGGAGGGGCGGGAGCGGGCCGCTCTGCAGCGCCGGATCAGGGACGAGGAGCTGCCCGTGCGGATCGCCGGCGGCCGCGACGACATCGCGGAACTCCTCGCCGTCGCCGACCTGGCCGTGCTGTCCAGCCGGTGGGAGGCGCGCTCGGTGCTGGCCCAGGAGGCGCTGCGGCTCGGCGTTCCACTGGTCGCCACCGCGGTCGGAGGAGTGCCCGACCTCGTGGGGGGCGCGGCGGAACTCGTCCCGTACGGGAACGCGGAGGCGCTCGCGCGGGCGGTGGTCAGACTGCTCGGCGATCCGGAGCGGCGTGCGGAGCTGGTGGCCGCAGGGCGCGCACAGGCCGCGAGCTGGCCGACGGAGGACGACACGATCGCCCAAGTGCTCAGCGTCTACGACGAGTTGACACAGCCGTTGGCGGCATCCCGGACGAGGTGAGCGGGCTGCCCGTCGGACGGGTCCGGAGCTACGACGTGTGACGTCGGGCGCGCAGGGCCAGGCTCAGGGCCAGGACGGCCTGGGGGTCGTCCAGGTCGGTGCCGAGCAGCTCGCCGATGCGGGCCAGCCGGTTGTACAACGTCTGGCGGTTCAGGTGCAGTTCGCGTGCCGTCTCCGCCTTGCGGCCCGCGTGGGCGAGATACGTCTCCAGCGTCGGCAGCAGCGGGGGGCGCGAGGTGCGGTCGTGATCGCGCAGCGGACCGATCGCCCGGTCCACGAACGCCGCCAGATCCGGATGGTCCCGCAGCCGCCACAGCAGCAGATCGATGTCCAGGCGGCGGGCGTCGTACCAGGGCCGGTCGCCGAGGCCGTGCGCGGCCGTCGCCGTCTCCGCGGCGTGCCGCAGCCCCGCCCCGGCCGCCGCCCAGCCGCCCGCCACGCCCACCACCACGACCGGCGGGTGCGATCCGGCACGCTCCAGACCGGCCCGCTCCACACCGGCGCGCAGCGCCGCCGCGACCCGGTCCGCGACCGCCGTGCGCTCCGTCTCGGACCGCAGCCCCAGCAGCACCGGAACCCGGCCCTCCACGGGCCGCACACCGAGCAGCACCGGCACACCCACCGAGGAGAGCTCCTCCAGCACCGCCCGCGCCAGCAGCGCCCAGTTCCCCGACACGGACAACTCGGGGGCCAGCCGCATCACGACCGGCAGCAGCGGCATCCCACCCGGCTTGAAGCCCAGTACGCGGGCTTGCGCGGGCGCGTCCTCCGGCGTGATCCGGCCCTCCGCGAGATCGGTCAGGAAGTCGCCCCGGCCGCGCGCCGCGAGCTCCTCCTCCTGGCGGGCCTGCATCAGTACGACGGCGAGAATCCCGGCCGCCCGCTCCGCGGCCATCCGGTGCACGGTCACCAGCGGCCCGGACACGGCCAGCAGCACCAGCCTGGCCCGCACCGAACCGGTCCCCGGGCCGCCGCCCGGCACATCCACCAGCACCGAACCGGCGGGCGGCGACTCGCGGGCCGCCCGGTCGCCACGCATGCCCTCCCACACCTGGAGCGGATCGGCGGAGACCGGGCCGGAGGCGGGCCCCGCGGCATACAGCAGCTGGCCGTCCGCCGTCTCCAGGAAGACCGGATTGGCCGCGAAATCCGCGAGGATGCCCAGCACCTGGGGAACCCCACCACCGCCGAGGAGCGCCTCCGTGCACCGCCGGTGGACGTCCTCGGCCTGCCGCAGCAGCGCGTAGTGACCGTTGACGATCTCGGTGTGGATCTCCTCGGTCACCGTCACGAACGGCACCTCGCGGTGCAACTGCACCAGTGGCAGACCGGCCGCGCGGGCGGCGTCCACGATCGATGCGGGCAGCCTGCTGAAGCGCGGTCCGAGCTCCACCACCAGGGCGGCGATCTGGCGGTCGGCGAGCCTGCGGACGAAGGCACGCTGCTCCGCGGGGCGGGTACCGAGCCCCAGGCCGGTGGTGAGCAGCAGTTCGCCGCCCTTGAGCAGCGAGGCGATGTTCGGGACCTCGCCCGCGTGCACCCAGCGCACCGTACGGTTCAGCCGGTCCGCGCCGGTCACCACCTCCGGGAGCCCGCTGCGCAGCCCAGGCAGCTCAAGGGCCCGCTGCACGGTGATTCCGCCTTGGGTCTCCACTGGCTCTGGCCTCGCGTTTCCACTCGGGTCGGGCGGGCAGCCGCCCTGATTCACCCCTGATTCAGGAAGGTACCGGCCCGGGGCGCGGGAGGCGTCGTCGGGGAGCCGTCGGAGGAGTCCGCGGCCGGGGCCGCGGCGGCGAACAGCCGCTGTCGACCTGCCGGGGCATCGGGCCGCTGTTGACACGGGTCGAGGCCGCTGCGATCTTGTGACCGCCGCACGGTCCGGGCACGAGGGCGGAGCGGCACTCCTCCCCGGACACCGACCTGGAGCAGACGTGGGCGACGACGCAGCGGCGAGCGCGAACCGGGAGGGCCTTCCCGGCCCGCTTCCCGGCCCGCTTCCCGGCCCGCTTCCCGGCCCGCTTCCCGGCCCTCTGGTCGGGGCCGACTGGCTGGCGGTGCGGCTCGGTTCGCCCGGCCTGGTGGTCCTCGACGCCTCCGTGGGCGCGCACCGGGGCTCGGATCGGCGGATTCCCGGAGCGCGGCCCTTCGACATCGACGGGGCGCTGTCCGACTACTCGGGGCCGCTGCCCCACACGATGCCCGACGCCGGCCGGTTCACCGGCGAGCTGCGCGCCCTCGGGGTCCACGACGCCGACACCGTCGTCGTCTACGACCGCGTGGGCATCCACTCCAGCGCGCGTGCCTGGTGGATGCTGCGCGCGATGGGCTTCGACCGGGCCGCGGTGCTCGACGGCGGCCTGCCCGCCTGGGCCGGCGCCGGGCTGCCGCTGGAGAACGGCCGTCCCGCGCCCGACGCGGCACACGGCGACTTCACCGCCCGGCCGCGTGCGGGGCTGGTCGTCGGCAGCAGTGAGGTGGTCGCGGCCCTGGCCGATCCCCGCGCGGCCGTTCTCGACGCCCGGTCGAGGGAGAGGTTCTCCGGCGCGGTCGCCGAGCCGCGACCGGGGCTGCGCGCCGGCCATATGCCGGGGGCGCTCAATCTGCCCTTCGGCGAGCTCCAGCGCGACGGCCGGATGCGCCCGGCGCACGAGCTGCGCGCCGCGTTCGCCGCCCTCGCGGGGGAGCGGGAGCGGCTGTTCTTCAGCTGTGGATCGGGCGTCACCGCCTGCGTCCTGACGCTGGGGGCCGTGCTCGCGGGATACCGCGAACTGGCCGTGTACGACGGCTCCTGGAGCGAATGGGGACTGCCCTCGGAGCTGCCCGTCGTGACCGGCGCAGAGAGCGGCGGACCGCGGCGCTGACGCCGCGGTCCGTGCGCGAC
>NZ_JBHVPX010000038.1:0-29148 GCF_042887155.1 Streptomyces sp. NPDC057963 | reverse complement strand
ACCACCTCCGGTGCGCGACCACCTCCGGTGCGCGACCACCTCCGGTGCGCGACCACCTCCGGTGCGCGACCACCTCCGGTGCGCGACCACCTCCGGTGCGCGACCACCTCCGGGGCTGCCCGCCGCCCCGCCGGTGCCGCCGCCCCGCCGTCCCGGACGGAGAACGGAGAAGGCGGGCCACCTGTCCGGGCAGAG
This sequence comes from Streptomyces sp. NPDC057963, assembly GCF_042887155.1. Lineage (NCBI taxonomy): Bacteria > Bacillati > Actinomycetota > Actinomycetes > Kitasatosporales > Streptomycetaceae > Streptomyces > Streptomyces sp. NPDC057963. The sequence goes on along the minus strand of NZ_JBHVPX010000038.1, from coordinate 28,953 downwards.
AAACGGGGGAGGGGCGGGAGCCGCCGTACACGCGGTCTCCGCCCCTCCCCCGCTCGCCGGGGTCAGCCGACGTATGCCCCGCTCGCCGTCAGGCGCAGTGCCGTGTCGATCAGCGGCACATGGCTGAACGCCTGGGGGAAGTTCCCCACCTGGCGCTGCAGCCGGGGATCCCACTCCTCCGCGAGCAGGCCCAGATCGTTGCGCAGGGACAGCAGCCGCTCGAAGAGCTCGCGTGCCTCGTCGACCCGGCCGATCATCGCCAGGTCGTCGGCCAGCCAGAAGGAGCAGGCCAGGAACGCGCCCTCGTCGCCCTCCAGTCCGTCGACGCCCGCGTCCTCGCCCTTGGTGGGGTAGCGCAGTATGAAGCCGTCCTCCGTGGAGAGTTCGCGCTGGATCGCCTCGATCGTGCCGATCACGCGCTTGTCGTCGGGCGGCAGGAATCCCATCTGGGGGATCAGGAGGAGGGAGGCGTCCAGCTCCGTCGATCCGTAGGACTGGGTGAAGGTGTTGCGTTCCTTGTCGTAGCCCCGGTCGCAGACGTCGCGGTGGATGTCGTCGCGCAGCTCGTGGAGGCGCTCCAGCGGCCCTTCCGCGTCACCGGACTCGATCAGCTTGATGGTGCGGTCCACGGCGACCCAGGCCATCACCTTCGAGTGGACGAAGTGGCGGCGCGGGCCGCGCACCTCCCAGATGCCCTCGTCCGGCTCGTCCCAGTGCTTCTCCAGGTACTCGATCAGCTTGAGCTGGAGGCCCGTCGCGTAGTCGTTGCGGGTCAGGCCCGTCATGTGGGCGAGGTGCAGTGCCTCGATGACCTCGCCGTACACGTCCAGCTGGAGCTGGCCCGCGGCGCCGTTGCCGACCCGGACCGGGCCGGAGTTCTCGTATCCGGGCAGCCAGTCCAGCTCGGCCTCGCCGAGCTCGCGCTCGCCCGCGATGCCGTACATGATCTGCAGGTTCTCCGGGTCGCCGGCGACCGCCCGCAGCAGCCACTCGCGCCAGGCGCGGGCCTCCTCGCGGTAGCCGGTGCGCAGCAGGGAGGAGAGGGTGATCGCGGCGTCGCGCAGCCAGGTGTAGCGGTAGTCCCAGTTCCGGGAGCCGCCGATGTCCTCGGGCAGGGAGGTGGTCGGCGCGGCGACGATCCCGCCGGTCGGCGCGTACGTCAGGGCCTTGAGGGTGATCAGGGAGCGGACCACGGCCTCGCGGTAGGGCCCGTGGTACGTGCACTGCTCGACCCATTCACGCCAGAAGTCCGCGGTGGCGTCCAGCGAACCCTCCGGGTCCGGCAGGGCCGGCGGCTCGTGGTGCGAGGGCTGCCAGCTGATCGTGAACGCGATCCGGTCACCCGGCGCGACCGTGAAGTCGGAGTACGTCGTCAGGTTCTCGCCATAGGTGTCGGCGGGGGTGTCCAGCCAGACGGAGTCCGGGCCCGCGACCGCGACCGTACGGCCGTCGACCTTGTGCACCCACGGCGTCACCCGCCCGTAGCTGAACCGCATCCGCAGCTCGGAGCGCATCGGCACCCGGCCGCTGATCCCCTCCACGATCCGGATCACCTGCGGGGCACCGTCACGCGGCGGCATGAAATCGGTCACCCTGACCGTTCCGCGTGGTGTATCCCATTCCGATTCCAGGACGAGGGAGTCCCCGCGGTAGCGGCGGCGGTCCGCGGACTGCGGTTCCTCCCCGTCCTCCCGCGCCGGTCCCAGGCGCCAGAAGCCGTGCTCCTCGGTACCCAGAAGTCCCGCGAAAACGGCATGCGAATCGAAGCGGGGAAGGCACAGCCAGTCCACTGTGCCGTCCCGGCAGACCAGGGCGGCGGTCTGCATGTCTCCGATGAGTGCGTAATCCTCGATGCGCCCGGCCACGTGCATCTCCAGTCGAACGGCCATGTCGCCCCGTAGGGCATTACTGCGGGTCAAGAGGTCGTCGCAAGGCGTCGTTGTGGGTGAGCCCGCGAACTTGGTACCTCGCCCGGAGCGAGTGTCCGTGCAGGATACGACGCACCGGAATGATCTGCGCGACGGTCTCATCAACGCTCGTCGATGCGCCTGAGCCGAACGGGTGCGGTGTGAGGGACCTGCGGCGGTCATGTGTTGCGACTGTGCAGCGTGTGGCCAAAAGCCCGTGCGGCGTGTGGCCGGAAGCAGGCCCCCTTTGTCGCTGATACCCTGGTAGCCCGTGGACCGGTGGTCGTTCGCAACAGCAGACGAGGCCCCCGAACCGCAGCGACGGCACCTCCGGAGTCTCCGGACGGCAACGCCGGTACGCACCTCACGATCGCGACCACGGGAGCCCCCTTTGGCTATGCAGCCCACATCCACGACGACCAAGCACATCTTCGTCACCGGGGGTGTCGCCTCATCCCTCGGCAAGGGTCTGACTGCCTCCAGCCTCGGTGCCCTGCTCAAGGCGCGCGGCCTCCGGGTCACCATGCAGAAGCTCGACCCGTACCTGAACGTCGACCCGGGCACGATGAACCCCTTCCAGCACGGTGAGGTGTTCGTCACCAACGACGGCGCCGAGACCGACCTGGACATCGGCCACTACGAGCGCTTCCTCGACGTCGACCTCGACGGATCCGCCAACGTCACCACCGGGCAGGTCTACTCGCAGGTGATCGCCAAGGAGCGGCGCGGCGAGTACCTCGGTGACACCGTGCAGGTCATCCCGCACATCACCAACGAGATCAAGCACCGCATCCGCCGCATGGCCACCGACGACGTCGATGTCGTCATCACCGAGGTCGGCGGCACGGTCGGTGACATCGAGTCGCTGCCGTTCCTGGAGACCGTCCGACAGGTCCGCCACGAGGTCGGCCGGGACAACGTGTTCGTCGTGCACATCTCGCTGCTGCCGTACATCGGCCCGTCCGGCGAGCTCAAGACCAAGCCGACCCAGCACTCCGTCGCCGCGCTGCGCAACATCGGCATCCAGCCCGACGCCATCGTGCTGCGCGCCGACCGCGACGTGCCGACCGCCATCAAGCGCAAGATCTCGCTGATGTGCGACGTCGACGAGGCCGCCGTGGTGGCCTGCGTGGACGCCAAGTCGATCTACGACATCCCCAAGGTGCTGCACACCGAGGGCCTGGACGCCTACGTCGTGCGCAAGCTCGACCTGCCGTTCCGCGATGTCGACTGGACCACGTGGGACGACCTGCTGGACCGCGTCCACAACCCCGACCACGAGGTCGTCGTCGCGCTCGTCGGCAAGTACATCGACCTGCCCGACGCCTACCTCTCGGTCACGGAGGCCATCCGGGCCGGCGGCTTCGCCAACAAGGCCAGGGTCAAGGTCAAGTGGGTCGCGTCCGACGACTGCAAGACCCTGGCCGGCGCCGCCAAGCAGCTCTCCGACGTCGACGCGATCTGCGTCCCCGGCGGCTTCGGCGACCGCGGTGTCGACGGCAAGATCGGCGCCATCCAGTACGCCCGCGAGAACAAGGTGCCGCTGCTCGGCCTCTGCCTCGGCCTCCAGTGCATCGTGATCGAGGCCGCGCGCAACCTGGCCGAGATCCCCGACGCCAACTCCACCGAGTTCGACGCCGCCACCGCGCACCCCGTCATCTCGACGATGGAGGAGCAGCTCGCGTACGTCGAGGGCGCGGGCGACCTGGGCGGCACGATGCGGCTCGGCCTGTACCCGGCGAAGCTCGCCGAGGGCTCGCTGGTCCGTGAGGCGTACGACGGCCAGCCGTACGTGGAGGAGCGCCACCGCCACCGCTACGAGGTCAACAACACCTACCGCGCCGAGCTGGAGAAGAAGGCCGGTCTGGTCTTCTCCGGCACCTCCCCGGACAACAAGCTCGTCGAGTACGTCGAGTACCCGCGCGAGATTCACCCCTACCTGGTCGCCACCCAGGCGCACCCGGAGCTCCGCTCCCGCCCGACCCGCCCGCACCCGCTCTTCGCGGGCCTGGTGAAGGCGGCCGTCGCGCGCAAGACGGGTGCCGGGGCCGGCGCAGGGCAGGACACCGAGTCGGGCAAGTAGTCCGGCGGTACACAGGCATTAACGTTGGCCGGGGTACGGATCCGCTGAGGATGCGTGCCCCGGTTTCTGTTTCGTGTGGGAGGACGTAGATGGGTTTCCAGGACACGCCCGAGGAGTGGCAGGTCACCGCGACCGAGACGCCCTTCACCGGCAACAAGACCAGCGTCCGCACCGATGAAGTGGTGATGCCCGACGGCACGGTCGTACGCCGCGACTACCAGGTCCACCCGGGCTCGGTCGCCGTGCTCGCGCTCGACGAGGAGAACCGGGTCCTCGTGCTGCGGCAGTACCGCCACCCGGTGCGCCACAAGCTCTGGGAGATCCCTGCCGGACTGCTCGACGTCCCCGGTGAGAACCCGCTGCACGCGGCCCAGCGCGAGCTCTACGAGGAGGCGCACGCCAAGGCCGAGGACTGGCGGGTGCTGACCGACGTCTACACCACGCCGGGCGGCTGCGACGAGGCCGTACGGATCTTCCTGGCCAGGCATCTCTCCGAGGCCGACGGGGAACGCTTCGCGGTCTCCGAGGAGGAGGCCGACATGGAGCTGGCCCGGGTGCCGCTCCAGGAGCTGGTGCGGGGGGTGCTGGCCGGGGATCTGCACAACAACTGCCTTGTGGTGGGCGTCCTTTCGCTCGCGACGGTGCTCGCCGGCGACGGGATCGAGTCGCTGCGGCCGGCCGAGGCGCCGTGGCCGGCCCGCCCGTTCGAGGTCTGACGCTTCCTGCCACGCCCCGGCGGTCCGCGAGGACCGTTCGCCGTTCGGCGGCCTCCGGAGGCCGCTGAACGGGTCACCGAGGCCCTCCGGTCGGAAAAGATGCTGATCCGATCGGGGGACCTCTGCGCCCCGCTCCACGGAATTCGTCCACACGCCTGAACTACGCTCGGAATGCCCTGACCGGAGTCCCGGCGGGCAACGCGTGCAGCGAAGTGGAGCGTGGCCCGTGACGGATCAGGCGGTGGACACCAGCGGCCCGGCCAAGGCGGCGGGAACCGAGGGGCCCTCCGGCGCCGCACCACCCCAATTCTTCGGGCGCGAACGTGAGTTGAAAGCGCTGCGAGCCGACATCGAGCGGGCCGGGCTGGACACCCTGGCCGGTCGCAAGGCCGCCCGCGCCCGGGTCCTGCTGATCGCCGGGCGCCCCGGATCCGGACGCACCGCACTCGCCGGTGAGCTCGCCCGCCGGCTGCTCTCCACCGGTGACCACCCGGACGGTCTGCTCCGGGCCAGGCTCACCGACCCCGGCGGCGCACCGGTCCCCACCGAACGCATCGCCCGGGAGCTGCTCGACCAGCTGGGCGTGACGGGGCCGCCCGGCGCCGACGGGGACGAACTCTCCGAGATGGTCCGCGCGGCGCTCGCCGGGCGCGGCGCCCTGCTCCTCCTCGACGACGCCGTGGACGCGGAACAGGTCGACCCACTGCTGCCGGACAACCCCGACTGCCTGGTCGTCGCCACCTCCGCGGGCCCGCTGACCGGGATCCCCGGCGTGCGCCCCTGCACCATCGGCGGCCTCGACCCGGCCTCCGCCGTCCGGCTGCTCGCCCGCCTCATCGGCCAGGTCAGGATCACCGTCGACCCGCGGACCGCGGAGGCCCTCACCGAGGAGTGCGGTGGGCTGCCGGCCGCCCTGGTGATGGTCGGCGGCTGGCTCGCCGCCCATCCCATGGCGTCCGTCGCCGATGCCGCCAAACAGCTGCGCGAGCTGCCGGACGACACGGAGCAGTCCACCGGCGCCCGTCCGCTGGCCCGCGCCTTCCGGCTGGTCCATGACTCCCTGCCGTCAACCGCCGCACGGATACTGCGGCTGCTCGCCCTCGCCCCCGCCGGGCTGGCCGACGCCCACACGGCCTCCGCGCTGGCCGGCTGCTCCGTCTCCGCCGCCCAGACGACCCTCGACGACTTCGTGGCCCTGGGGCTGCTGCGGAGCAACGGGGCGGAACAACCGCAGTACGAGGTGCCCGGCTGCCTCGCCCCGCTGCTGCGGGCTCTGCTGGAGGCCACGGACCGGCCGGCCGAGATCCAGCTCGCCAGGGCCCGGATGCTGGAGCGGACCGTACGTCTGCTGCAGTCCTGCCGGGCGGTCACCGACCCCGAGGGCTCCGCGGCCCGCCGCAAGCTCGCCGGGCTGCCGCGCTCGCTGCGCTTCCCCGGCCCCGACGCGGCCGCCGAGTGGCTGCGGACCCGTCGGCCCGCCCTGCTGGCTTCGGCCGGGATCGCCGTGGAGGACGGTGAACTGGACACGCTGGCAAGGCGGTTGGTCGCCTCGCTGGTGCGGGCGCTGGCCGTGCATCAGGGCACCGAGGCCGCCGCGCCCGAGCTGTACGGACTGCACGGTCTGGTGCTGGCCGTCGCCGAGCGGCGCGACCTGCCGCGCGAGCGGGCCGCCGCGCTGCTCAACCTCGCCGACCTCGACGCGAGGACCGGCCGTACGCGGGAGGCGCTGACCCGCTACCGGTCCGCGCTGGACGCCGGGCGGGCGGCGAAGGACCCGTACGCCATCGGCCGCGCGATGGAATCCGTAGGCGGCGCATACGCCGAGCTGGGGGACTTCCAGCGGGCCTCCGACTGGTACGGCCGGGCGCTGGCGCAGCGGCTCACCCAGGGCGAGCGGGCCGACGAGGCGCGGCTGTACGGGCGGCTCGGCGCCGTCCACACCTACGCCGGGCGGTACGGCGAGGCGCTGCGGAACTGGCGGGCCGCCGCGGCCGGGTACCGCAGGCTCGGCGACGTGCCGGCACAGGCGCGGGCGCTGAGCGAGGCGGCGCGGGTGCAGGAGTACGCGGGACGGCCGCGTGAGTCGTTGCACACCTGCCAGGAGGCCGTCACATGGGCCAGGAGGGCCGGGGACGTGCGGCTGCAGGCGGCGCTGGAGCTGCGGCTGGCCGACACGCTCGACCGGCTCGGCGACCCGGCTGCGGCCCGGCTGCACCGGGGTCTGGCCGACAGATTGCTGGGCGAAGAGGGCTCAGCCTGCGAAATCCGTAGCGTGGTGACTGAAAATTAATGCTTTGTAAGGCTAGACAGCGCGAAGCCCTTCATTAGACTGGCTCTACCGCGTACGTTCGCGGTGTCTCCATTTACGCAGTGTCTATCCGGGTATGTGTAGCTATGTCCGGGTAACCCTCAGAGCCAAGGACCGTGATCGACGTGAAGGTCGGCATCCCCCGCGAAGTCAAGAACAACGAGTTCCGCGTGGCGATCACGCCCGCCGGTGTGAACGAGCTCGTCCGCCACGGCCACCAGGTCGTCGTCGAGGAGAACGCCGGGGCCGGCTCCTCCATCACGGACGAGGAGTACGTCGCCGCCGGGGCGCAGATCCTTCCCACCGCCGACGAGGTCTGGGCCACCGCCGACCTGCTGCTCAAGGTCAAGGAGCCGGTCGCCGAGGAGTACCACCGCCTGCGCAAGGACCAGACGCTCTTCACCTACCTGCACCTCGCCGCCTCCCGCGAGTGCACGGACGCGCTGCTGGAGTCGGGCACCACGGCCATCGCGTACGAGACGGTCGAGACCGCGAGCCGCGCGCTGCCGCTGCTCGCCCCGATGTCCGAGGTCGCGGGCCGGCTGGCCCCGCAGGTCGGCGCCTACCACCTGATGCGCTCGGCCGGCGGCCGCGGCGTGCTGCCGGGCGGCGTCCCGGGCACGGCGGCCGGCAAGGCCGTCGTCATCGGTGGCGGTGTCTCCGGCTGGAACGCCACGCAGATCGCCGTCGGCCTCGGCTTCCACGTCACGCTGCTCGACAGGGACATCAACAAGCTGCGCGAGGCCGACAAGATCTTCGGCACCAAGGTGCAGACGGTCGTCTCCAACGCCTTCGAGCTGGAGAAGGCCGTCATCGAGGCCGACCTCGTCGTCGGTGCCGTGCTCATCCCGGGCGCCAAGGCTCCGAAGCTGGTCACCAACGAGCTCGTCGCCAAGATGAAGCCCGGAAGTGTACTTGTCGACATTGCGATCGACCAGGGCGGCTGCTTCGAGGACTCCCACCCGACGACGCACGCCGAGCCGACCTTCATGGTCCACAACTCGGTCTTCTACTGCGTCGCGAACATGCCGGGCGCGGTGCCGAACACCTCCACGTACGCCCTCACCAACGCCACGCTGCCGTACATCGTGGAGCTCGCCAACCGCGGCTGGGCCGAGGCGCTGCGCCGCGATGCCGCGCTCGCCAAGGGTCTCAACACCCATGACGGACAGGTCGTTTACCGCGAGGTGGCCGAGGCGCACGGCCTGGAGCACGTCGAGCTCAGCTCGCTTCTCGGCTGACGGGTCAACACTTACCGTCAACCTCACGAGTCCGGCCGGACCTTGCCGAGCAAGGTCCGGCCGGACTCGTGTCGGGCCTCTGCGGGGTCGCCGTTCAACTCGTCTCGAACGTAACCCTTTAACCGATTCGTGCACCCGTTAAAAGTGTGCCCCGGTGGCTGCGTGCCCTTGACAGGGGGGTGTTCGATTGCCGACACATCGGGCCGGGTCCGGCGGATTGTGTTGCTGCGGACCGGTGACACGCCATAGAGTCGCCAATCGTCGGCATGGTGCCACGCTGACCTATCGATAAAGTTTCCTGGTCACGTCCAAGGAGGTAAGACGACTTGTGAATGAGTCGACAATTACTCCCGGGGGTGTTCAACCAGGGATGCCTGCACGGGGCCAGAGCCCGAACGGGCTGGAGGCTGTCGGCTCCGTCGCTGTCCGCACCTTCGCCACCAATCAGCACATGACGACAGCCCCCCAGATGATGGACGGCCTACACGTGAACGCCATGGCCGGCAACGAGAGTGGCCGAGATTCCGCCCACTTCGCCGACTTCGACGAGGTGCCCCAGGGGCACTTCTACGACCCCGACGCCGAGTACGAGCCCGATCCGGAGTACGCGGCCACCCTCGCGCCCGACGCCGCCCGCCAGCGCCGCGAGCGGATCGGCCCGACCGGTCGGCCCCTGCCCTACTTCCCGATCCCGGGCCCGCTGACCGATCACGGTCCCGCGAAGATCATCGCGATGTGCAACCAGAAGGGCGGCGTGGGCAAGACCACGTCGACCATCAACCTGGGTGCCGCGCTCGCGGAGTACGGGCGCCGCGTCCTGCTCGTCGACTTCGACCCGCAGGGAGCCCTGTCGGTCGGACTCGGCGTCAACCCGATGGAGCTCGACCTCACGGTCTACAACCTGCTCATGGAGCGGGGCATGTCGGCCGACGAGGTCCTGCTGAAGACCGCGGTCCCGAACATGGACCTGCTGCCCAGCAACATCGACCTGTCGGCCGCCGAGGTGCAGCTGGTGAGCGAGGTGGCCCGGGAGTCCACGCTGCAGCGCGCCCTGAAGCCGCTGCTGGCCGACTACGACTACATCGTGATCGACTGCCAGCCCTCGCTGGGCCTGCTCACCGTGAACGCCCTGACGGCGGCCCACAAGGTCATAGTGCCGCTCGAGTGCGAGTTCTTCGCGCTGCGAGGCGTGGCGCTGCTCACCGAGACCATCGAGAAGGTCCAGGAGCGGCTCAACCCGGATCTGGAGCTCGACGGCATCCTCGCCACCATGTACGACTCCCGTACGGTGCACAGCCGCGAGGTCCTCGCGCGCGTCGTCGAGGCATTCGACGATCACGTCTACCACACGGTCATCGGGCGCACCGTGCGCTTCCCGGAGACCACGGTCGCCGGTGAACCCATCACCACGTACGCCTCCAACTCGGTCGGTGCCGCCGCCTATCGCCAGCTCGCCAGGGAGGTGCTCGCCCGGTGTCACGCCGAGTGAGTCTGCCCGGGGCCGACGAACTGTTCCGTACCACCGGGGGGATGGGGCTGCAGGCGTCGTCCCCCGGTGACCGGCGGCGCAAGGCGAACGGCGAGGCCCGGGTGCCCGGTCCGGCCGGCGAGAGCGATGCCGGAGCCGACGGGACCGCGGCGGAGACCGCCGCCCGGGAGGAGCACTCCGCGGCGGACGCCGACGCGGGGGAGTCGCGCAGCCGCGGCGGTGACGGCGGCCGGGGCGCCGTGGCGGGGCAGCCGGGGCGCAGGCCCCAGCAGTCCGCGCCGTCCGCACAGCCGTCCACGCAGCCGCCCGCCCAGGAGGCGGCTCCCGCCCCCGGCGTCCAGCAGCAGCGCAGCCGCGGAGGCGGGCGCGGGGCGAACCGGCGGCCCAGCGGCCGGGAACGGCACGACGAGAAGATCACCGTCTACGTCTCGGCCGAGGAACTGATGGACCTCGAACACGCCCGGCTGGTGCTCCGCGGGGAGCACGGGCTCGCGGTCGACCGCGGGCGGATCGTCCGCGAGGCGGTCGCGGTGGTTCTCGCGGACCTGGAGTCGAGGGGCGACGCGAGCATCCTCGTGCGGCGGTTGCGCGGTCGCTGACCGGACAGGCCCTAGCCTGCCCGGAGCGCCGCCGCCGGCCCAGCGGTCCGGCCCTTTCCGTACGGGCCGACGACCGCCGCCCGTATCCCGCTGCCCCTGGACCCTCATGCCGACGACCGACGAGCCCGCCCGCACCCCTCGCCGCCCCTTGGGCCGCGGCCCGGGCGGCCGGGCCGCGCCGACGGGGGGCGGGGGCGGCGAAGCCGCTGCCCCGCAGCTCCACGGGGCGGGGGAGGCGTCCCCGGCCCCATTGGCGGCCGGCGCGGCCGCCGACGCCTCCCCCGTACCGGAACCCGCCGCACCGGCACCATCCGCAGCGCCCGCCGAGCCCGCCGTACCGGCACCATCCGCAGCGCCCGCCGAGCCCGCCGTACCGGCACCATCCGCAGCGCCCGCCGAGCCCGCCGTACTGGTACCACTCGGTCCATCACCCGGTCCGTCATCCGAGCCCGCCGACGACGGGCGGTTCACCGTACGGCTGGCGAACTTCGAGGGGCCCTTCGATCTGCTCCTGCAGCTCATCTCCCGGCACAAGCTGGATGTGACCGAAGTCGCACTGTCCAAGGTCACCGACGAGTTCATGGCGCACATCCGCGCCATGGGGCCGGACTGGGACCTGGACCAGACCACCGAGTTCCTCGTCGTCGCCGCGACCCTGCTCGATCTGAAGGCCGCCCGGCTGCTGCCCGCCGCCGAGGTGGAGGACGAGGCGGACCTGGCGCTGCTCGAAGCCCGGGACCTGCTCTTCGCCCGGCTGCTCCAGTACCGCGCGTACAAGCGCGTCGCCGAGATCTTCAGCGACCGGCTGGAGTCGGAGGGGCGGCGCTTCCCGCGGACCGTGGGGCTGGAGCCGCACCACGCCGAACTGCTGCCCGAGGTCGTCATCCGCATCGGGGCCGCACGCTTCGCCGAGCTGGCCGTGAAGGCGATGCAGCCGAAGCCCGAGCCGCAGGTGTACGTCGACCACATCCACGCCCCGCTGGTCAGTGTGCGGGAACAGGCGGAGATCGTGGTGGCGCGGCTGCGGAAGGCGGGGGAGATGAATTTCCGGGTGCTCACGGAGGACGCCCGGGACACCCTCACCGTCGTCGCCAGGTTTCTCGCGCTGCTGGAGCTGTACCGGGAGAAGGCCGTCGCCCTCGACCAGGACGAGGCCCTCGGGGAGCTCCTGGTGCGCTGGGCCGGGGGAGCGGAGACCGAGCCCGTCGTGACGGACGAGTTCGATGCCGAGGTGACCGAGGTGCGGGACGTCCAGGAGGATGTGAAGGCATGAGTCAGCAGGACACCACCGGCTCCACCGTCGCGGACCTTGATCTCAAGCCCGCCCTGGAGGCCGTCCTCATGGTCGTCGACGAGCCCGCCACCGAGGAACACCTCGCCCAGGTGCTGGAGCGGCCCCGCAGAGCCGTCGCCGACGCGCTGCGCGAGCTGGCCGACGAGTACACCGTGCAGCGCCGCGGTTTCGATCTGCGGCTGGTCGCGGGAGGCTGGCGCTTCTACACCCGCCCGGAGTACGCGGCGGCCGTGGAGGGCTTCGTCCTGGACGGCCAGCAGGCCCGGCTCACGCAGGCGGCGCTGGAGACCCTCGCGGTGGTCGCGTACCGCCAGCCGGTCAGCCGGTCGAGGGTCTCCGCGGTCCGCGGTGTGAACTGCGACGGGGTCATGCGGACCCTCCTGCAGCGGGGCCTCGTCGAGGAAGCGGGCGCGGAACCCGAAACAGGTGCGATCCTGTACAGGACGACGAACTACTTTCTGGAGCGGATGGGCCTGCGTGGCCTGGATGAGCTCCCGGAGCTCGCGCCCTTCCTCCCCGAGGCGGACGCGATCGAGGCTGAGACGCTAGAGGGTGTGCCGTCGTTCGATCCGGACGCACCGGACACCCCGGATACTCACGCAGACGACAAGACGGAATTTTGATGCGAAGCAGTGGCAGGAACAGCGGAAGCGGCAGCGGCAAGAGCGGCGGCAACCGGAATCCCCGGGGTGCCGGCGCCGGGCGCGACGACAAGCAGGAGCAGCGTCCCCGCCGGCCCCGGCCCGAGGAGCGCCGCTACGACGTGGGCGCCGACAAGCCGGGCGGCGAAGGCCCGCGCAAGGGCCGCGGCGCGGCCGCCCGCGGCGGCGCCAAGGGCGGCCCGAAGCCCGCGCAGGGCGGCGGACGGAGCGGCGGCCCGCGTCGCCAGGGCGCCCCGTCCCGTCCGCGCGAGCTCGACGCCAAGATCGAGCAGCGCAACCGGGACAGGTACGCGAACAAGCCCGACATCAAGACGCCCAAGACCTTCCCGGGCGCCGAGCAGGAGGGCGAGCGGCTGCAGAAGGTCCTCGCCCGGGCCGGCATGGGCTCGCGCCGCGCGTGCGAGGAGCTGATCGAGCAGGCCCGCGTCGAGGTCAACGGCGAGATCGTCGTCGAGCAGGGCATGCGCGTCGATGTGCACAAGGACGAGATCAAGGTCGACGGTCTGACCGTCGCCGCCCAGTCGTACCTCTTCTTCGCGCTGAACAAGCCCGCCGGTGTCGTCTCCTCCATGGAGGACCCGGACGGCCGCCAGTGCCTCGGCGACTACGTCACCAACCGTGAGACGCGGCTCTTCCACGTCGGCCGGCTGGACACCGAGACCGAGGGCATCATCATGCTCACCAACCACGGTGAGCTGGCCCACCGTCTGACCCACCCCAAGTACGGGGTGAAGAAGACCTACCTGGCAGCCATCCAGGGACCGCTGCCGCGCGACCTCGGCAAGCGGCTCAAGGACGGCATCCAGCTGGAGGACGGTTACGCCCGCGCCGACCACTTCCGGGTCGTCGAGAACACCGGCAAGAACTACCTGGTCGAGGTGACCCTCCACGAGGGCCGCAAGCACATCGTCCGCCGGATGCTGGCCGAGGCCGGCTTCCCGGTCGAGCGGCTCGTACGGACGTCCTTCGGCCCGATCCCGCTCGGCGACCAGAAGTCCGGCTGGCTGCGCCGCCTCACCAACACCGAGGTCGGCATGCTGATGCACGAGGTCGGCCTGTAGGGGCGTCCGGCTCCGTCCGTTCCACGGCCCGCGGCCGGTTCCTGTTTTCGATTTTCGAACAGGAATCGGCCGCGGGTCTTTTGCTGCCACCGCTTCGCCTTTATAGTCAGAGTGACTATTAAGGAGGCGGGAGTGAGTCTCGCGGATGTCCTCGATCCCTTGCAGCAACCCCTGGTGACGGTGCTGGACACCCCGGTCGGCTGGACCGAGGTGCTCGGCTTCGGCAGTGGGGCGCTGTGTGTCTGGCTCGTGGCCCGCCAGCACCTCGCCAACTGGCCGATCGGCATCGCCAACAACCTCTTCTTCATCGCGCTGTTCACCCAGTCCGGCCTGTACGCCGACGCCGGCCTCCAGATCGTCTTCATCGCCCTTGCCGCGTACGGCTGGTGGACCTGGACCCACGGGGGTGGACCAGGTGCACGGGACCTGCCGGTGCGGCGCACCACACGCACCGAATGGGTCTGGCTGCTCGCGGCAGGGGCGGTGGGGACCGCCGCCCTCACCGTCCTGCTGGGCCGCGCCACCGACTCGACCGTGCCCTTCTGGGACGCTCTGACGACCACGTTGTCCCTGGCGGCCACGTACGGGCAGTGCAGGAAGCTCGTCGAGTCGTGGTGGCTCTGGATCGCCGCCGACGTGGTGTACATCCCGCTGTACGCGTACAAGGAGCTCTACCTGACCTCCCTGCTGTACGCCGGCTTCCTCACGCTGTGCCTGATCGGCCTGCGCAACTGGCGCCGCGACGCCGCCGTACAGCAGCACCGGCCTGTGGCGGTGGCGGCATGAAGCGCTTCGGGCACGGGCTCGTCCTCGGCAAGTTCTACCCGCCGCACGCCGGCCACCACCACCTCGTCCGCACCGCGCAGGACCGCTGCGAGCGGCTGACCGTCCTGGTGTGCGCCGCCTCCGTCGAGTCCATACCGCTCGCCGACCGGGTGGCCTGGATGCGGGAGGTGCACCCGGACGTACGGGTCGTGGGCGCGGTCGACGACATCCGCATGGATCTCCACGACCCGGTGATCTGGGACGCGCACATGGCCGTCTTCACCGGGGCCGTGCCCGATCCGGTGGACGCCGTCTTCACATCGGAGTGGTACGGGGACGAACTGGCCCGCAGGTTCGGTGCCGAATCCGTCTGCGTCGACCTCGAACGCACGGTCTTCCCGGTGTCCGGCACCGCGGTCCGCAAGGACCCGGTCGGCTGCTGGGACTACCTCGAACCTCCGGTACGGGCCGCGCTCACCCGCCGGATCGTCGTCCTCGGCGCGGAATCCACCGGCACCACGACCATGGCCCGTGCCCTCACCGACCACTACCGCCGGCGCGGCGGAGCCTGGGCGCAGACCCGTTGCGTCGCCGAGTACGGACGGGAGTTCAGCGCCCGGAAGCTGGCCGCGCTGCGCGCCCGGTGGCCCGGGGCCCAGTGGGAGGACGTCGCCTTCGCCACCGAGGACTTCCCGCTGATCGCCGAGGCGCAGAACGCCGAGGAGGAGGCGGCCGCGCGCACCGGGTCGCCGGTGCTCTTCTGCGACACCGACTCCTTCGCCACCACCGTCTGGCACGAGCGGTACATCGGCGGCCGCAACCCGCTCGTCGAGGAGGCCGCCGACCGCGTCGCCCACCACCTGTGGCTGCTCACCGACCACGAGGGCGTCGCCTTCGAGGACGACGGACTGCGCGACGGCGAGGAGCTGCGGCCCTGGATGACCGACCGGTTCCGGGCCGAACTCACCCGTACGGGAAGGAGGTTCATCGAACTCACCGGAACCCACCGGGAACGCCTGGACACCGCCGTCGCCGCCGTCGACACCCTGCTCGCCGCCGGCTGGAACTTCGCCGCACCCCTCCCGGAGCACCGATGAGCACCGGTGCCCCCGCGGGCTACGACCCGTACGCCTTCGAACCCTTCGCGGTCACCGTCGACCTCGCCGTCTTCACGGTCCGCGACACCCGGTTGAACGTCCTGCTCGTCGAACGGGGCGAGGACCCCTACAAGGGCCACTGGGCACTGCCCGGCGGCTTCGTCCGGCCCCGCGAGTCCGCGGAGAACGCCGCCCGCCGGGAGCTCGCCGAGGAGACCGGCCTGACCGAGGGCACCGTCTCCGCCTTCCACCTGGAACAGCTGCGCACCTACAGCGAACCGGACCGCGACCCGAGGATGCGGGTCGTCTCCGTCGCCTACGCCGCACTCGTCCCCGACCTTCCCGAACCCCGCGGCGGCGGCGACGCCGCCAACGCCCGGTGGTGGGACGCCGGAACCCTCGGCCCGCTCGCCTTCGACCACGACCGCATCCTCGCCGACGCCCACGACCGCGTCGGCGCCAAACTCGAGTACAGCTGCCTGGCCACCGCCTTCTGCCCGCCCGAATTCACCCTGGGGGAACTCCAGCAGGTGTACGAGACGGTCTGGGGCGTCGAGCTGGACCGGCCCAACTTCCGGCGCAAGGTCCTCACCACGCCCGGCTTCGTCCAGGCCGCGGAGGGATCACCGCGCCGCACCGGCGGACGGGGAAAGCCGGCCGCTCTCTACCGGGCGGGTGCCGCTACCGCCCTGCACCCTCCACTCCTGAGACCGGAAGGAAGAACCACGTGATCGTGACCAGGACCATCACCAAGCAGGCCGCCACCGGCGCACTGACCGGGCTCGCGCTCGGCGACGCACTGGGCTTCCCGACCGAGTTCAACAACGTTCCGTCGATCCTCGCCAAGTGCGGGCCGTGGCGCCAGATGCGGCTGCCGAAGCCCGCGATCGTCAGCGACGACACCCAGATGACGCTGGCCCTGGGGCGGGGCATCCGCACCGCCATGGACAGCGGGCTGCTCACCCCGCTGCGACTGGTCCGCCCGGTGCGCGAGGAGTTCGTCGACTGGTACCACTCGCCCGACAACAACCGCGCCCCCGGCCGCACCTGCATGACCGCCTGCCGCCTGCTCGACAGCGACCGGCTCTGGCAGGAGGCCGGCCAGACCGGCTCCAAGGGCTGCGGCGCCACCATGCGGGTCGCCCCGGTCGGGCTCGTTCCGGGACTGAGCGAGGAACAGCGCTCCGGCGCCGCCCAGTTGCAGGCCGCCCTCACCCACGGGCACCCGACCGCGCTCGCCGCGTCCGACCTGATGGCCCGCGCGGTGTACCTGCTGGCGCAGGGTGCGGAGCCGACGGGCCTGATCGGGCAACTGCGCAGCTACGCCTACGAGAACAGCGGGCGCTACCTCACGCGCTGGCTCGGCGACCTCTGGCGGTACGCGGGCGACTCCTCGCCCGAGCAGTACATCCAGCGAGGCTGGGACGAATGCCTCACGGCCCTGGCCCGCGTCCAGGACGCCCTGCGCGACCCGTCCCCGGAGACCGACCCCTGCGAGGCGACCGGTGACGGCTGGATCGCCGAGGAGTCCCTGGCCACGGCCCTGCACTGCTTCCTGCTCTTCCCCGAGGAACCCGTCACCGCGCTGCGCCGGGCCGCCTGCACCCGGGGCGACTCGGACTCCCTCGGCTGCCTGACCGGCGCGCTCGCCGGTGCGCACCTGGGGGCGGGAGCCTGGCCCAAGGAGTGGTCGGAGCGGATCGAGTACCGGAGCGACCTGCTGGCATTGGGGGCGCTCTGGGATTCCTGACCCATGCGTACGGACACCGAGCACCTCAAGGACGCCGGGCTGCCGGTCATGGACCTCGGCCCGGTCCTCGCCGAAGAGCGCCACCCGCTGCTGTTCGCCACGGTCTCCGGGGCTCATCTGTACGGGTTCCCTCCAAGGACTCGGATGTGGACCTTCGGGGGGTCCATCTCCTGCCCGCGGAGGACCTCGTGGGGCTGCGCGAGGCCGAGGAGACGCGCTCGCGGATGTGGGACCGGGACGGGGTCGAGATGGATCTCGTCACGCACGACCTGCGGAAGTTCGTCCGGCTGATGCTGAAGCCGAACGGCTGTGTGCTGGAGCAGCTGCTCTCGCCGCTGGTCGTGCACACCGGCGAGACGCACGCGGAACTGGTGGACCTGGCGCCGGGCGTGGTCACCCGCAACCACGCCCACCACTACCGGGGATTCGCCCGCACCCAGTGGCGGCTCTTCGAGAGGACCGGTGGGCTGAAGCCGCTGCTGTACACGTTCCGGGCGCTGCTCACCGGGATCCACCTGATGCGCAGTGGCGAGGTGCGGGCGCATCTGCCGACCCTCCTCGGGGAGGTGGCGGCGCCCGCGTATCTGCCCGAGCCGACCGACGCGAAGGCCGGGGCCGAGCACGGGGGAGCGGGGGACGCGGCCGGTGCGGCGCCCCGGGACGTCGCGGCGCTGCACGGGGTGCTGGACCGGGCCCAGGCGGAATCGGGGCTGCCCGAGGCGGCCGGGGGGTTCGAGGGGCTGCACGACCTCGTGGTGCGGGCGCGGTTGACGGGGCGGGTGTCCTAGGACCAGGACGCGGATGCCCGGCGGGTGCGGATCAGGAAGTCCTCCACCCGGGACCGGTCCGGCTCCGCGGGGAGCGGGGAGTCCTTCACGGCCTCGTCGTTCTCCGCGGCGAGGCGGTTCATGCGGCGTTCGACCTCCGCCCACGGCACCTCGCCCCGCTTCACCGCCAGCAGCTCCTCCCGGGCCGCGCCCACCCCGATCGTGAGCTCGCCCGTGCGCAGCAGGTCCCGGCCGGAGGCCAGCAGCCGCAGCAGATGCATGGCGTGCTTCCAGCGCGGCGCTCCGTGCTGCCGCACGTCCGCCTCCAGCTTCTTGTGCTGGCCCGACGCATAGCGGACGAAGGTCTGGTGGGCCAGCCGGGAGAGGAACGCGCCGCGCAGGGAGAGCAGTTCCCGCCCTACGGCGTCGACGCGGTCCACCAGCGGTGAGTGCAGGCACTCCAGCACATTGGGGTTGGCGCGCAGCGCCAGCTCGCAGAAGCGTTCCAGCTCCCAGGAGAACTGCTCCCGCGCCGGGCCCTCGACATGGGTCGGCGGCTTCTCGAACCGCCAGAACAGCGGGGTCGGCGCGAGGAACACGCCGCGCCGGTCGGTGTCGCTCCCCTCGGTGGCGAGCCCGAAGGCGCGTGAGCCCATCACGCAGGAGTAGACCGTGTGGTCGCGTACGAGAGCCTCGGGATCCGGGGTGATCATGCCGGCGAGAGTACGTGAGCGGAAACGGGTTGCACCGGGGGATTCGCGTGCCGCAGCCGGGACAGTGCCCAGGTGCCCCGCTCAAGTGGCAGAAGCCCGGCTTCTGATCGACATTGTCGATAAATCATCCCCTCTGGAGAGGCAGCACCATGGCGGGAAACGATCTCGGCAGCCTGCTGGGCGGCTTGCTGGGCGGCGGCGGGAGCGGCGCTTCGGGTGGCGCCTCGGGCGGCGCGGGGAACGGCCTCCCGGCCGGGAGCGTCCCGGGCGGCCGGGGCGGCAGGTCCCGGGCCGTGCCCGCCCCGTCTCACGGACAGAGCACCCCGGACCGCCGGCCGCACCGCCCTCTAGGCTGATCACGCAGCGAGATCACGCAGGCGGACAGCAGGCGCGACACGTACGAAGAAGCGAGGAGCACGACGTGGCGGTACGAGCGGTCCGTGGAGCCGTCCAACTGGAACAGGACGAGGCCGGACACATGGGCGAACGGGTCAGCGCCCTGCTCACCGCCGTCCTGGAGCGCAACAGCCTCGTCGCGGACGACCTGATCAGCATCTGGTTCACGGCCACCCCCGATCTGCACAGCGACTTCCCGGCCGCCGCGGCGCGCGGGATCGGTATCGTCGACGTACCGCTGATCTGCGCCCAGGAACTGGACATCGTGGGCGCCATGCCCCGC
The DNA here is from genome assembly GCF_042887155.1 of Streptomyces sp. NPDC057963. Lineage (NCBI taxonomy): Bacteria > Bacillati > Actinomycetota > Actinomycetes > Kitasatosporales > Streptomycetaceae > Streptomyces > Streptomyces sp. NPDC057963. The sequence goes on along the minus strand of NZ_JBHVPX010000038.1, from coordinate 9,822 downwards.
GTGGTGCGGATCCTCGCGCACATCGAGACGTACCTTCCCAAGTCCGAGATCGCGCACGTGTACCTCGGCGCCACCGCCGCCCTCCGCAAGGACATCGCCCAGTGAGAACCGCCCTCGTCATCGGAACGGGCCTCGTCGGCACGTCCGCAGCCCTCGCCCTGGCCGGGCGCGGCATCCATGTCCACCTCGTCGACCACGATCCCGAATCGGCCCGCACCGCCGCCGCGCTCGGCGCCGGCACGGACGAGGAGCCGGTGGGCCGCGTCGACCTGGCGATCATCGCCGTGCCGCCCGCCCATGTCGCCACGGTGCTGGCGACCGCCATGCGGGACGGCATCGCCCGCGGCTACCTCGACGTCGCCAGCGTCAAGGGCGGCCCGCGCCGCGAGCTGGAGGCCCGCGGCGTCGATCTCACCCCGTACATCGGTACGCACCCGATGGCCGGCAAGGAGCGATCCGGCCCCCTCGCCGCCACCGCGGACCTCTTCGAGGGCCGCCCCTGGGTCCTCACCCCGACCCGCGACACCGACACCGAGGTCCTCAACCTCGCCCTGGAACTGGTCGCGCTCTGCCGCGCCGTCCCGGTCGTCATGGACGCCGACGCCCACGACCGGGCCGTCGCCCTGGTCTCCCACACCCCGCAGCTGATCTCGTCGATGGTCGCCGCCCGGCTGGAGGAGGCCGACGAGACCGCCGTACGCCTCTGCGGCCAGGGCATCAGGGACGTCACCCGGATCGCCGCCTCCGACCCCCGGATGTGGGTGGAGATCCTCTCCGCCAACCCGGGCCCGGTCGCCGACGTGCTGGCCGGTGTCGCCGCCGACCTGGACGAGACGGTACGGGCGCTGCGCGGTCTGGAGTCCGGTGACGACGACAAGCGCCGCGAGGGCACCGAGGGCATCGAGGACGTACTGCGCCGCGGCAACGCGGGCCGCGTCCGGGTGCCCGGCAAGCACGGGACGGCCCCCGCCTCGTACGAGATCGTCTCCGTGCTCATCAGCGACCGGCCGGGCGAACTGGCCGGGATCTTCGCCGACGCCGGCCGGGCCGGGGTGAACGTCGAGGACGTCCGTATCGAGCACGCCACCGGGCAGCAGGCGGGCCTGGTCCAGCTGATGGTCGAACCGAGCGCGGCCGCCGAACTGGGCGCGGCGCTGCGCGAGCGGGGCTGGTCGCTGCGCCAGTAGGCCGGGGGCGGCCCCGGGAGGCGGTTGTCCACAGGGGTGCAGAGGACCGCTCCGACACTCGGTAACCTTGTGCGGGGCGGGTTCGCGCGCCCCCGTCCCGCCCGCCCCGTGAAACCAGGAAGGTGTCCACCACCGTGGAAACCGCAAGCGCCGCCGCCCGGACGGCCCCGGCCGCAGTGATCGTCGCCATCGACGGCCCCTCCGGCACCGGCAAGTCGAGCACGTCCAAGGCCGTCGCCGCTCAGCTCGGCCTGAGCTACCTGGACACCGGCGCCCAGTACCGGGCGATCACCTGGTGGATGCTGAACAACGGCATCGACGTGCGGGACGCGATGGAGGTGGCGACCGCCGCCGACAAGCCGGTCATCGTCTCCGGCACGGACCCGGCCGCCCCGACGATCACCGTCGACGGCGAGGACGCCTCGGGCCCGATCCGCACCCAGGAGGTCACCTCCAGCGTCAGCGCCGTCAGCGCGGTCCCCGAGGTGCGCACCCGGATCACCGAACTGCAGCGCACCATCGCCGCCGCGGCCGACCGGGGCATAGTGGTCGAGGGCCGTGACATCGGCACCACGGTGCTGCCCGACGCCGACCTGAAGGTCTTCCTCACCGCGTCACCGGAGGCGCGTGCCGCCCGCCGCAGCGGGGAGATCAAGGGCTCCGACCTCTCCGCCACGAAGGAGGCGCTGATCAAGCGGGACGCGGCCGACTCCGGCCGCAAGACCTCCCCGCTGGCCAAGGCGGACGACGCCGTCGAGGTGGACACCACCGAGCTGACCCTTCAGCAGGTCGTCGAGTGCGTCGTCACCCTCGTCGAGGAGAAGCGGGCCGCGAAGTGACCCGAACCACGGGCACGCCCGCGCCGCGCGGTGCGGCGGTCGGGCGCGGGATCGGCATCGGGCTGATGTACGGGCTGTGGAAGCCCCGCGTCCTCGGTGCGTGGCGGGTTCCCGCCTCCGGACCCGTCATACTCGCGGTGAACCACTCACACAACATCGACGGTCCGATGCTGATGGGCACCGCGCCCCGGCCCGTCCACTTCCTGATCAAGAAAGAAGCGTTCGTCGGCCCGCTCGACCCGTTCCTGCGCGGAATCGGGCAGCTGAAGGTGGACCGTACGACCGCCGACCGCACCGCCATCACCCACGCCTTCGGCGTGCTGGAGAACGGCGGGGTGCTCGGGATCTTCCCCGAGGGCACCAGGGGCGAGGGCGACTTCGCCTCCTTGCGTGCCGGGCTCGCATACTTTGCGGTACGCAGCGGGGCGCCGATCGTGCCCGTGGCGGTACTGGGAAGCACCGAGCGCCGCGGACGGTTGATATCGGTACTGCCGCCGCTGCGCAGCCGGGTCGATGTCGTGTTCGGCGATGCCTTCGACGCGGGGGACGGAAGCGGTCGGCGGACCCGGAAGGCGCTGGACGAGGCGACGGTACGGATCCAGGGGCGGCTGACCGCCCACCTGGACGAGGCCAGGCGTTTCACCGGGCGCCGGGTAAGACTTGAGTAGTGGGCCGCGTGGTCGTGGCCCATCGATGATGATGCAAAGAGGAACGGACTTCATGAACGACCAGATTCACTCCGGCGGCTCGGACCACGAGCACGGAGCACTTGGCGACGCCGAGTACGCGGAGTTCATGGAGCTCGCCGCGGAGGAGGGCTTCGACGCCGAAGAGGTCGAGGGTGCGATCGGTGAGGCCGGTCACGGACCGCTTCCCGTGCTCGCCGTCGTCGGCCGCCCCAACGTCGGCAAGTCGACACTGGTGAACCGGATCATCGGCCGCCGTGAGGCGGTCGTCGAGGACAAGCCCGGCGTCACCCGCGACCGCGTCACCTACGAGGCCGAGTGGGCGGGCCGCCGCTTCAAGGTCGTCGACACCGGCGGCTGGGAGCAGGATGTGCTCGGCATCGACGCCTCCGTCGCCGCCCAGGCCGAGTACGCGATCGATGCGGCCGATGCGGTCGTCTTCGTGGTCGACTCGACGGTCGGCGCGACCGACACCGACGAGGCCGTCGTCAAGCTGCTGCGCCGGGCGGGCAAGCCCGTCGTGCTGTGCGCCAACAAGGTCGACGGGCAGAGCGGCGAGGCGGACGCCACCGCGCTCTGGTCGCTCGGCCTCGGCGAGCCGTACCCGGTCTCCTCGCTCCACGGCCGCGGCACCGGTGACCTGCTCGACGCGGTGCTCGAAGCCCTTCCCGAGGCCCCGGCGCAGCGCTTCGGCACGGCGATCGGCGGACCGCGCCGGATCGCGCTCATCGGTCGTCCGAACGTCGGCAAGTCCTCGCTGCTGAACAAGGTGGCGAACGAGGACCGCGTCGTCGTCAACGAGCTCGCGGGCACCACCCGTGACCCGGTCGACGAGCTGATCGAGCTCGGCGGCATCACCTGGAAGTTCATCGACACGGCCGGCATCCGCCGCCGCGTCCACCTCCAGGAGGGCGCGGACTACTACGCCTCGCTGCGTACCGCCGCCGCCGTGGAGAAGGCCGAGGTCGCCGTCGTCCTGATCGACGCCGGCGAGTCCATCAGCGTCCAGGACCAGCGCATCATCACCATGGCCGTCGAGGCCGGGCGCGCGCTGGTCCTCGCGTACAACAAGTGGGACACCCTCGACGAGGAGCGCCGCTACTACCTGGAGCGCGAGATCGAGACGGAGCTCGCGCAGGTCGCGTGGGCCCCGCGGGTCAACGTCTCCGCCACCACCGGCCGGCACATGGAGAAGCTGGTCCCGGCGATCGAGACCGCCCTCGCCGGCTGGGAGACCCGCGTCCCCACCGGCCGGCTGAACGCCTTCCTCGGCGAGATCGTCGCGTCCCACCCGCACCCCGTCCGCGGCGGAAAGCAGCCCCGGATCCTCTTCGGCACCCAGGCGGGCACCAAGCCGCCGCGCTTCGTGCTGTTCTCCTCGGGCTTCCTGGAGCACGGCTACCGGCGCTTCGTCGAACGCCGGCTGCGCGAGGAGTTCGGCTTCGACGGCACCCCGATCCACATCTCGGTGCGGGTCCGCGAGAAGCGCGGTCGCAACAAGTAGCACGCAGACCCCATGACGGAGCCCCGGACCGTTTCGGTTACGAAACGGTCCGGGGCTCCGTCATGGGTCAGGCCCCGCGCGATCCCGATCCCGGGGGCAGAGCCGCGGGCTGGGGCCGCCCGGAGTGCCGCCCCACCCGCTGCCAGGAACCGAGAGCGCTGGTGTGCGCGCTCGGGCCGCTGCCGTGTCCCGAGGCCCCGCCGTGTACGGAGAGACCGACCGAGAGGGCGGCGGAGTGACCGGAGTGGCCGCTCAGCGGAACGCGGCTGCCGAAGAACCCACTGCCGAAGGCCACGAAGCCGAGATTCTCCTCGCCGCTACGATCACCCGGAAGCGCCCGGAACGACCGGCGGTACTCGGAGTACAGCGCGTCGTAGATCGGGGTGTGGGACTGACCGCCCGAGGGGTCCTGCGCGGGGCGCATGGCAGGGATCGGGCTCTGGCGCTGGTGGGAGGAGTCGTATGAGTGCACGTATGTGCCAACGACCCCACCGGCCGTCGGATGCGGGCCCGGCGGAGAAATAGCTGTTCGCCGCAGGTGCGAAGAACGTACGGCCACGATCAGGTCCCGGCCAGCGGCATCGCGGCGGCGACCAGGAGGCCGCCGACGGCGGCCTTGTCCAGAGCGTCGCGCAGCAGGTCCTCGCGGGGCTGCTGTCCGATCACCCCCGCCGGGGCGGCGAAGACGAGCACCGTCTGCGACTTGTTGGCGGCGGACCGCCAGCCCTCGGTGACCTGGAGCGGGGCATGCGCCTGCCACCAGGCGACCGGGGCGCCGCCGTCGGTGCCCGGCTGGAGCACGGCATGCAGCTGGCCCATGGCGAGCAGGATCGACCAGCCGTGCAGCACCGCAGGCATCGCTTCCATCCGGTGGACCGGCTGGAAGCCCTGCTCCAGCAGCAGTTGGAGGAATTCGTCGCCCCGGCTGCCGTCCGTGCCCGGACGGGCGATCGCGCCGGTCGGCTCGACGACGAGGGCCGGGTGGAGCTCGTCGTCGATCAGGACGAGGCCGCTGGTGACTCCGAGGACGGCCTGTTCGGTGCTGAGGCCCTCCGCGTCGCCGCCGGTGATGCTGCGTACCGCGCCCTGCAACTGCTCCTCGGCGACCTGCACGACCTGCGAGGGGATGCAGGTCGCGTGCGCGAAGGCGAGGACGGCGGTCTCGTCACCGACGAAGAGCACCGTGCTGGTGCGCTCCTGTTCGGAGTCGCCGGGGGTGCGGCAGGAGGTGCAGTCGTAACTGCCTGGGGTGTTGTCGCCGACGAGCAGCCGGTCGGCTTCGGCATCGCCGATCTCGGCGCGTACGTCCTCGCTGACGTCGAGCATGCGCGACACGGTTGGCTCCTCGAACTCGGTGCGTGCGCCGGGCGGTTCCCGGCTCATGAAGAAGACAACGGGCGATCCGTGGCCGGGGTCACGCGAGAAAGGGAACGTAATCGAACCATCCGACGCAGAGGGTGAATCTCAGGATCCGAGGGGTCGTTTGCCACCCATTCATCCCGATTGGTCACGCGGTGGTGTGGTCCACTCGACCATGAACGGGTTCACCGATACATCGATAAGTCGGGAGATCGGGTGACCATGAGAGTGGCCGAAACCGGCTCGTGTCCCGAGTGAACCGCAAGTCAGCCTTTGCCGTCATGGCAAGTGGCGTACGTCGCTGACCAGTCGACCTGGGAGATATGGCGTTTCATGCACATTTCTTTCCTGCTCCACAACGCCTACGGAGTCGGGGGCACGATCCGTACCGCGTTCAATCTCGCCGGAGCGCTGGCCGAGCACCACGACATCGAGATCGTGTCGGTCTTCCGGCACCGGGACGTCCCCGCACTCGGCGCCCCCGCGGGCGTGCGCCTGAACCACCTCGTCGACCTGCGGAAGAAGAGTCCGACGTACGACGGCGACGCCGCCGAACACACCCTCCCCGCAACCGTGTTCCCGCGCGGCGACAGCAGGTACCGGCAGTACAGCAGGCTGACCGACGCGCGGGTGGCGGATCATCTGCGCTCCCTCGACGCGGATGTGGTGGTCGGAACCCGGCCCGGACTCAATGTGCAGATCAGCAGGCAGACCCGGCGCGGTCCGGTCCTGATCGGGCAGGAGCACCTCACCCTCGACAGCCACAGCTACCGGTTGCGCCGCGAGATCGGGCACCGCTACGCCCTGCTCGACGCGATCACCACCGTCACCGAGGCCGACGCACGTGCCTACCGGAAGGGGCTCAAGCTGCCCGGCGTGCGGATCGAGTCCATTCCCAACAGCGTGCCCGCGCCGGGCATCGCGCCCGCCGACGGCACCAGCAAGTGGGTGATCGCCGCGGGCCGGCTGCACAGGGTCAAGCGGTACGACCTCCTCGTCCGGGCGTTCGCCGACGTCGTCGCCGTCCGTCCGGACTGGCGGCTGCGCATCTACGGCGGCGGCGACGCGACCGGGAACGAGCGCCAGGCGCTGCTCGCGCTCATCGGTGAACTCGGCCTGCACAACCATGTGTTCCTGATGGGGCCGGTCAACCCGCTGGAAGCCGAGTGGCCCAAGGGAGCGATCGCCGCGGTCACCTCGGACCGCGAGTCCTTCGGCATGACCATCGTCGAGGCGATGCGCTGCGGACTGCCCGTCGTCGCCACCGACTGCCCGCACGGGCCCCGCGAGATCATCGAGGACGGCGCCGACGGACGCCTGGTGCCGGTGGGCGACGCGGCGGCGGTGACGGGTGCCCTGCTCGGCCTGATCGACGACGACGAGGCACGGCACCGCGCGGGACGCGCCGCACTGGCCGCGGCACAGCGGTTCGACCCGTCGCGGATCGCCGAACGCCACGAGCGGCTCTTCACCGAACTCGCCACCCGGACCACGCGCGACCGCGCGCACGGCGCTCTGCGCACCACACTGCACCGCACCCGAGGCAGGGTGCTGGACGGGGCGTACGCCCTGCGCTACAAGGCCGCCGATGCCATCCGCAAGGGGAAGCCCGCATGACCGTCTCCGCAGAGCGACCGACACCGCGAGCCGACTGCACGGTGGGTGCCGACGGCGGGATCGTCCTCGACCTCGATCTCGGCCCCGGCCTCGACCGGTACCCCGACGGGGAGGCGCCCGAACTGCTGCTCCGGCTGTGCGGCGGCGACGGCGGCGACGGCACGACCGTACGGCTGCCCACGAGCCCGCGCGGCGGACGGCTGCGCGCGGTGCTGCCGAGCACCGTGGAGCCCGCCGAGGGCCGCTGGGACGTCCAGGTGCGTGAGCCGGACGCGGCCGACGACGGAGCGGTGGCCGTCGAGGCCGGGATCAGGGACGTGCGGCTGCTCATGGACCGCACGCCGGACACCGGGCGGATCGCGGTCCGCATTCCGTACCCGACCGGGGACGGCCGGCTCGCCGTGCGCTGCTGGATCCGCGCGCCGCACGCCGAGGCCGGGCCGGTCACCTTCGACCGGGACGGAATGACCGTGGAGGGCGCACTGTACGGGACCTCCCTCGGCGACGGCGCCCGCGTCGAGGCGCGACTGGCCGGCGCCCCCGACCGGACGTGCTCCGTTCCGGCCACCGGCACGGAGGGCGCGTTCTCCTTCACGCTGCCCCTGGACCGGCTGGCCACCGGGCCGGTCACGGGCAAGCAGCTGTGGACGCTCTGGCTGGTGCCCGGGACGGCGGGCGGGAAGGGGCCGGGCGGGAAGTCCGCGGAGGGCGTACGGATCTCCCGCATCCTGGACGACGTCTGGGACCGCAGGAACAGCTTCGTCTACCCGGGCCGCAGTGCCGGAGAGGGGGCTCGGGCCACCCCCTGCTACTCGGGCGACAACGACCTCTGCGTACGGATCGAACCGGCCCCTGCACCGGCCCGGTAGGCGGCGGCGGCCGATCGCGGACAGAAGCTGTCCGCAACTCCTGGCAGACTCGCTGCATGTTGGAGACCTCGGCACGGCTGCTCCGTCTGCTCTCACTGCTCCAGGCGCACCGGGACTGGTCGGGCGCCGATCTCGCCGACCGGCTCGGAGTCACCCCGCGGACCGTCCGGCGCGACGTCGACAAGCTGCGCGAACTGGGCTACCCGGTCAACGCCAGCCCCGGCACCGGCGGCGGATACCAGCTCGGCGCCGGTGCCCGGCTGCCGCCGCTGCTCCTCGACGACGAGGAGGCCGTCGCCGTAGCCGTGGGGCTGCGCACCGCGGCGGGCAACGGCGTCGAAGGCATCGGCGAGACCTCCGTACGTGCCCTGGCCAAGCTCGAACAGGTACTGCCGGACCGGCTCCGGCGCCGGGTGAGCGCGCTGAACACCTTCACCGTCCCGCTGCTCCGCGGACCCGTTGCGTCCACCGCCGATCCGGGTGTGCTCACCGCACTGGCCGGAGCCTGCCGGGACAGCGAACGGCTGCGCTTCGCGTACCGGGACCACTCCGGCTCCGTGTCGCGCCGGACCGTCGAGCCGCACCGGCTGGTGTGCACCGAGCGCCGCTGGTATCTCGTCGCCTGGGACCTGGACCGGGCGGACTGGCGTACCTTCCGCGCGGACCGGATCACCCCCACGCCACCGCACGGCCCCCGATTCGTCCCCCGCGACGCACCGGCCGAGGATCTGGCCGCCTATGTCTCGAAGGGGATCTCCACCACCGTGTACGCGAGCCGTGCGGTGATCCGGTTGAAGACCGGGATCGAGCGCGCGGCCGAACGGATCTCGCCGTCCTCCGGGGTGCTGGCGGCGGAGGGCGCCGACAGCTGCCTGCTGCGCACCGGGGCCCCGAGCCTCGACGTGCTGGTCATCCACGTCATGATGCTGGGGATCGACTTCGAGGTCGTCGAACCGCCGGAACTCACGGACGCGATCAGGGTGGCCAGGGACCGGCTGTCCCGGGCCCTGGGCTGAGCGCCGCCACCGCCGCCGTTCCGATACGGCGGGCCAGTGGGGCGGTTCGCGGACGCGTCACGGACGGTTCGGGTTGTCCGTTATACGGGCGGCGGTGCGGGGGAGCGGGGGGCCTCCCCGGTCCGTGATGCGGATTTTGTGACCAGAAGATAAGGCTGCCATAAGGAAGCGTGAATTCTCGGTGGCATGCTCATTTACGCGGGTTATTCGGTGCGGAAATCCCAGTGGCTCGGCAATGGGTATTCTGTTTTGTTTTCAGGCCTTCCACATGATCGTTTCAGGGGCTGTGTGATTACTGTGTGTCGGGTCCGGGACCCCACTCCGGGGGGCGTGATTCGAGCGGAACGAGTGTCGTGATCCTGTGACACAAGTGTGACCGGCAGGGGATGCCGGGATGCCGTGCGGCGGTCGGTGCCCCGGCTTCCGCCGCGGTCCGCGGCCGCCTACGGTGGGAGGCATGGCACCTCTACCGAGCCCTCCCGCCCAGCCTGACGACACACCCGGTGCGTACGTCGGCCTCGCCGCCGACGCAGCCGAGCAGCGGGCCCGCAGGCAGGGCTGGACGACCGTCAGATCCCTGCCGCCGGGCGCGATCATCACCATGGAGTTCCGGGCCGGACGGATCAACTTCGAGGTCGACGAGGCCGTCGTCATCCGCTGCTGGGTGGGCTGAGGATCCCTGCGGCCCTGCCCCGGACATGAGTGAAGGCCCCGACTCCGGTCGGGGCCTTCACTCATGTCCGGG
>NZ_JBHVPX010000037.1:0-44310 GCF_042887155.1 Streptomyces sp. NPDC057963 | reverse complement strand
GAACTCGCCTGGCCGGGAACGTGGACGGATCGCGCCGGGCGCGACCGGACGCCGAGCGTGCCTGGACACGAGCTGTCGGGCGTCGTTGCCGAACTCGGGTACGGCACCACCGGTCTCTCGGTGGGCCAGCGGGTGTTCGGGCTGGCCGACTGGACCCGGGACGGCTCGCTGGCCGAGTACACCGCGGTGGAGGCTCGCAATCTGGCCCCGCTTCCGGCGGACGTCGACCACACGGCGGCCGCCGCACTGCCGATCTCGGGGCTGACCGCCTGGCAGGCCCTGTTCGACCACGGCCGGCTTACCGCAGGGCAGACCGTCCTGGTCCACGGGGTCGCGGGCGGTGTGGGGTCGATCGCGGTGCAGCTCGCGTGTGAGGCGGGGGCGCGGGTGATCGGCACGGGCCGGGCCGGCGACCGGGACACCGCTGTCGGGCTGGGCGTGGATGCCTTCGTGGATCTGCAGGCCGATCGGCTGGAGGGCGTCGGGGAGGTCGATCTGGTCCTCGACGTGATCGGCGGCGAGGTCCAGGAGCGCTCGGCCGTGCTGGTGCGGGCTGGGGGCACGCTGGTCACCATCGTCTCGCCGCCCGAGGTCCGTCCGCGGGACGGCCGGGCCGTCTTCTTCGTTGTCGAGCCCGACCGCGCCCGGCTTGCAGACCTGGTCCAGCGGCTCAGGGACGGACGGCTCGAGCCGATCGTCGGCGAGGTCAGGGCGCTGGCCGAGGCACCCGCCGCGTTCGCCCCCGGCCGCCACGCCCGTGGCAAGACCGTCATCCGGATCACGGACGGCGGATAACCGGCGGGCAGAGCGCGCGGACGCCTGGCCCCTCGGGCCCTGGAAGCCGCCACCTTCAAGAGCCCCGCCGCCCCGCACCCGCCCGCCACTCGTACAGCGCGACCGCGTTCGCCTTGAACTCCGACGGATAGTTCTTCATGACCACGAGATGTCTGTTCTCAGATCCTCAGGATCCAGTGTCTCGTGTGTCCAACATCAGGGGGCAAGGCCCAACGTCCCCTTCCGCGCCTCGGAGGCAGGCTCCAACAGGTGCGGCCACATGGAGGAACTGCGCGGGTACCTTTTCCCGATGGCTCGGGCGCTCGTCACTCCTCGCCGCCCACCTGGGTGATGCGGTCGTCGCCGATGCGCTGCTGCACATCCGTCAGCAGGAGATGGAGCAGTTCCGTCAATCTGTGCCGCTGGTCGGGAGTCAGCCCTCTGATCAATTCAACCTCGCGCAGGAGCACTTGGTCCACAGTGGCCTCGACAAGATCGTGCCCGGCCGCGGTCAGGGCGACCTGGACGGTACGGGGGCGCCCGGTGCCGGGCTGCCGGGTCACCAGGCCCTCCCGCTCGGCACGGGCCACTCGTTGAGAAATGGCTCCTGCCGTGACCAGGGCGCGCCGCCCAAGTTCGCGGGTACTCAGGGTGTACGGAGGTCCGCTGCGGCGCAGCACGCTGAGCAGGTCGAGAGTCGCGGAGTCCACCCCGGCGCGTGCCAGCACCCGGCGCCGGTCGTCGCCGAAGAGCTTGGCGAGCTGCCAGATGGGCGTGACGATCCCGATTGAGTCGGCCGGAGTGCCAGGGCGTTCGCGTTCCCATGCGGCGGCGATATCCCCTGCGGAAGCGCGCCCCGCACCGTCCTCGCCGTTCGCCGTCTGGGGTTCCTTTGCCACAGTCCCACTCCGTCCTGTATTTTTAGATCTAAATTTAGACCTCAATGAAGAAGAATCGGAGTCAGCATATGACACGCACCATCGTGGTCACCGGTGGCGGAACAGGCATCGGCCGGGCGACTGCCCGGCTCTTCGCGGAGCAGGGTGAGACGGTGATCGTCACCGGTCGCCGCCCCGGTCCGCTCCATGAACTGGCGGCGGAGTCCGGCGTACGCGCGCTGGTGTGCGACCACACCGACCCCCGGGCGCTCACCACCCTCCTGTCGGAGCTGCCGGACCGGATCGACGTCCTCGTGAACAACGCGGGCGGTAACACCGACTTCGACAGCGATGGAGCCACGGACCTGGCCGCATACGCCCGGGACTTCCGCGCCAACCTCGACGCGAACCTGGTGAGTGCCGCACTGACCACGCGGGCGCTGGACGACCGGCTCGCCCCCGGCGGCGCGGTCGTCCACATCGGCTCGATCGCCGCCGACCAGGGTGCCGGCTCCTACGGGGCCGCCAAGGCGGGGCTCGCCACCTGGAACCTGGACCTGGCCCGCGAGCTCGGCCCACGCGGCATCACCGCGAACGTTGTCTCGCCCGGCTACATCGCCGACACGGAGTTCTTCCGCGACTGCCTCCCGGAAGCCCGCCGCACCACCCTCGTCGCCGCCACGGCGACGGGCCGCGCCGGTACCCCCGCGGACGTCGCCACCACGGTTGCCTTCCTTGCCTCCCCCGGGGCCCGTCACATCACGGGCCAGGTGCTGCACGTAAACGGGGGCGCACACAGGACCCGCTGATCGGGGCGGGATAAGGGACCGTCCGGCCCGGCGCGGCCGCCGGACCGGTCATGGCCCGGCAGGTCGGCGAGATGCTGGGAGTGGATGTCAGCGTGCGGGCCAAGCTGGAACCGCTGCGCAGCAAGCTGGTCAGACTTGTCGATCGCGGCTGGCTGCGGAAACTACCCGACGGCCGGTTCACTACCCGCCTGTGACCTGGAACGCCATCACTCGGAACGGCTCGGCACGGGCGTAACCGGGGTGCCCCCGGCGTCCGTTGGAATTGTGTGACGAATGCAGATGATCGCGCCGAGGACACCTGCTCGCTTGTCTACCAGTGCCGTCTGACGCTGTCTACGCGCACCGTCAGCCATCTCGCCGAGCTGCTCGACGCCATCTGAAGGCGATTCGGTCCAGGTGGCGGGTCCTGCCGCCGGGGAAGATCGCGGTGATCGTCCTGGCCGTGCTGCGCCACGACCAGCGTCTGGCCGACATGGCCGGCGGCAACAACGTGCCCGAGTCCACCGTCCGCCGCTGGCGCGACGAGATGATCGCCCTGCTCGCCGCGCCGGCCCCGCGCCTGGACCGCACCCTGAAGACCACGAGATCGACCACCTGAACGGCATGCTCTACACCGCACGGATGCGAACCGGCGTCGCTCCCATCCCCGTCGAGCAATACCGCCAGACCGGCCACAGGTGGGCCTACGACCAGTAGCAGACTTCACGGCCGCCGAACCGCGCCTCCACGCACCGGATGCGCGTCTGCGGCAGTTGCCTCAGCGAGTCCCTTCAATTCCAGGGTGCCGTTTGCGGAGCCGGACAACCATGAAGCCAGGCTGGCGGGTCAGTTCCTCGTGTTCGGCCGGGCGATGGCGGTCTCCGGCGGTGAGCACGGGAGTGTAGACGTGGGTCGAGGACGGCTCGGCGAAGTCGGCGCCGTCCATGGGCTGCACCCAGGCGTGGAGCCGGATCGGGGCCGACGTGATTCCGTGCCACCACCGGATGCCGAGGCGCCGAGGACGGGGGCGGGCAGCTACCAGGCAGCGGGGCCGGAGAACTGGGTAACGGGTTGGGGGGCGGCCTGCGGGAGTCCGAGCTGCCGGCGAGCCTGATGGACTGCGGCAAGCTGGTCGGCGGCCGCCGGGCCCCAGTCGAAGAGGTCCTTGGCTTGTTCAGGCGTGGCCAAAATGCGGGTGTAGGTGTGGCCGGTGGCCGGGTCGGGCCTGGCAGGGTCGACGCTTGTGAGCGCTGCGGCGTAACGCAGATACCCGCGCCGCTCGGCGGGGTCGCTGACGTGTCCAAGGTGCAGCGGGATCCCGAAGCGGGCTGCTGCCTCCTCTTCGGCTTCGCGGCGCAGGGTACCTACGGGGTCGTCCTGGTCCTGCTTCTCGGGCGTGCCGCCAGGCAGGATGGCGACTCCTGTGTGGGGGGCGAGGAGAACCAGGACGCGTCCGTCCGGCGTGAACAGACAGGCCCACACCTGTGCGACGGGGAGGTCGTGTGGGGCCGGTCCAGGGTGCCAGGGGTAGTGGTAGGTCGGGCGGGCGGTCTTCAGAACGCCGAGGCGGTCCAGGACCGTGGGGGGCGATGGGTTGGCCGTTCTCCAGGAGTACCGTGCCGGCGGAGTTGATCCGGGCCCGCAGCGCGGACAGGGCGCGCCGGGCGTCGGGCGGGGAGAGCAGGTCGGGGAGTTGCGCGGGTTCTACGAAGTCGATCGCGGTGATCTCGCTCGGGGGCAGCCGGATTTCGCCGATCTGGGTGTTGTCCCAGGTGCCGCCGTCGAAGACGTGCAGGATCTCGCCGGGAAACCGCATGACGGCAGGCACGCTGACGCTTTCGGGGGAGATCCAGTCGATGGCCAGGCACCGGTCGACGGGGGCGGTGACCCCGAGCTCCTCCATGAGCTCACGGGCCGCCGAGTTTGCGGGGGACTCGCCCTTGTCGATGGCACCGCCCGGCCGGAGGCATGTGTCGCGGTAGTCGACGTGCTGGACCAGGACCTGCCCGAGCTGGTTGGTGATCAGCACGGACGTCCCGGCCCACAATGCGGCCGAGGCCCGCAGGGCGCCGTACGCCTCGTCGCTCATGCGGGTGCCTGGCAGCTCGCTGGGAACTGATGTGGTGGTCATGACTCTCCGATCAGGAAAGGGTCCGGTCGGGCCCGGGGAAGGGGAGAGGTGGTTGGCCGCCGTCAGGTGGTGAGCCGGTGCGGGCTGTCGGGGGCGGGTCCGGTCGAGAGCCGGGTGAAGTACTCGGTCGCGATGATGTCGCGCCGGGTCTCCTCGGGCAGGCGGGCGAGGATGCCGGGCAGTGGCCGTTCGCGGGCGACTTCCCCTCGGTGCGCGAGGACCGCTGCCCACTTCTGTTCCAGCCACGGGGTGACGTCAACGCTGGTGGTGGCGTACGCGTCCGGCACCGCGAGCACGGCTTTGCCGACGGCCTCCAGAAGCGGCCTGAGCTCGCCGACACCGGACTCGGGATGCGTGGCGCAGTACACGGCGCGCGGTTGCCAGGGCGCACCGGCCTCGGGGTGAAGGTGCGGGAGCCCCGCGTCCTGAGCGGCGAGGAGAGCGGCTTGGTGGGTGCGCCGGTGGTCAGGGTGACCGGTCAGCTGGCCCAGGGCGTCGTGCGTGACGACGATGTCGGGGCGGAACGAGCGGATCTGTTGGACCAGGACGGCGACCACCTCGTCGAGCGGTGCGTCGACGAGCCGGGGACGGCCGGGGGCCCCCTGCGGGTTGCGGGCATCGCCGTATCCGAGCATGCGAGGGGCGCCCGCGCCGAGCGCCCGCAAGGCGTCGGCGAGTTCGGGAGCCCGCGGGCTGTCGGGCGCCCACGTCATGGTGACGACGGCGGTGCGCGCGTGCGCGGCGGTGTGCTGGGCGAGGACACCACCGGCCAGGAGGCTCTCGTCATCGGGATGAGCGAACACGCCGAGCAGGGACGGCTTCGTGGACGACACGGCGTTCTCTGGCATCAATTCGTCAGAGTCAGACACTTTGTCTCCCGGCGGTCGACAGGATCCGTGTGTGCGGTACGCGCTCTACAGATCGCCCACCTGCTTGCCTGGCACGGAGATCCGATGTGCGCATGTTCAGAGCTGCGCCGGCCATGGGGGTCATGAAGTCAGAGAAGAGCGTCACGCAGGGCCTCCTCCAGGACAGGTAGCCGGCCCAGCAGCAGCAGAGCTGCCTCGTGCCGCGCGTGCCCGTAGGACTCAAGTGCGGCGTCGACGATGTGCGGCCGTTCCACTGGTGCCGCCAACGGAGAGGTCGAGCAGAGCATGGCGGCGCAGCCGACACGAAGCGTGGACAAGAGGTCGTCTGCGGACACCTTGGGGTTGGCGTCTCGGTAGGCCAGGGCGAGATCGGTGTATCCGGTGAGCCAGCTCTCCACACTGTTGGCCAGCACGCTCTTGGGGTCACAGCCAAGACGCGCGATTTCCCAGCTGAGGTACCGGGGTGTGCGAGGTCGGAAGTCCACGAACGCGGCTACCTCGTCGTTCTTCAGCAGGACGTTGGGACCGGCCAGGTCGCCGTGCAGGACCTGGACCGTCAGCTGTGGAAGCGAAGCGAGGGTGCGCTCGATGTCCCCCCGGAGGGCTTGTCGCTCACGCGCCGCCTGCAGCGCCCACGTCTCGAACTCCCCAAGCCTGGGCGTGTGCTGGAACGCGGGAATCAGACTCTCAAAGCGGTCACGCGCGGCGGCCACGTCGCACACCGCGGTACCAGGTTGCAGGGTGGGTGCGGCGGCGGGGTGAGCGGCGAGTCGGTTGTGGAGGCGGCCCATCGCTGTGTCGACCGCTGCCCACCGTGCACCAATCAGGTTGCCCTCGGCAGTCTCCGTGTGCGGCACGTACGACCACAGGGACATCGGAAGGCGACCGCGAGTCTCGAGGAGTTTGTGCTCGCGAGTGCGGGTTGCCCGTGCGGTCGCGACTCCTGCGTCGGCGGCGTACTCGGACAGCTCCACCGACGCCCGCTCCAGATCCAAGCGATCCCGAGCGCGATAGACCTTGGCGAAGTACCGACGGCCCGTCTGGTCCACGATGGCGTAGTTGTCCGTCGAGGTGCTCTGCGGGATTCGCGTTACTTCTGTCGGGTGCAGTCCGTACGCGAGCGCCAGCGTGCCGGTGACCGCCATGATCTGCTCCTGCGCAACCGGTTCACGCAGTGATGGCTCCACGTCACACCGCTTCCGGCGCTGCGTCGGTCGCGCGCTGCTCAACAGGGCGTTCCGGCGGTGCGTCACGTCCGGGCCACCGGACAACCAGGCGGCAATGCTCCTTGTCCAGGACGTTGCCAGTGGGCAGCTGATCGTCGGGCGTGCCCGCGGGGTGCACCGTCAGGACCGGGTCGACGTGCTGGTCGTTGTCCTCGGTGCGCACGTGGCGGTCCCAGGCCCGGAGCGTGGCTACCAGGTGCTCGGCCAGCTGCGTTCCTCCGCTGCCGAAGCTGTACGCGAACCATTCCCACTGCTTGTCCTCGGGCTGCTTACCGTCCCGGATCTGCACGGCTTTGAGGTAGGCCAGGGAGGGACCGTCGACGATCGCAGGTGCGTCTCGGTCCTTGGCGATGTTGGTGACGCCCGCATCCGTGTGGGCGACCAGACTGCCGAACGTGACACCTTGCGGGACGGTGGTGGCGGCGTACAGCTGCAGCGAGCCGAAGAAGACGTTCGGGCCCATCAGCACGCCGGTGGCGACCTCGCGCCGCGGGCCGCGCAGCGCCTCCTCCAGGCCGTCCGTGTCGGTGTCCGTGCCGTGCTCGAAGCGCAGCGTCAGCTCGCCGTCGAGAAAGGGGGCGACGGGAATGGTGCGGGCCTGCTGGCTCTGGTTGCGGACGAAGCCGCAGTAAGTGAAGTGACGGGCGTACAGGACCTGGCCGCGCCGCTCGAAGGTGATGGCCCGGGTATAGCCCCCGAGCTCCGGTGGCAGGACCAGTCGGCCGCCCTCCGCCAGCTGCTCGCGCCAGGCTGGTGCGATGTCCCAGCAGTTGTAGGTGATGACGCTCGCGTCGAAGCCGCCACGGGGCACGAGCCGCGCCGGCGCGCCGAGGGATCCGTCCGTCTCCACGACATCGACGCGGCCGGTGCCGGTCTCGGCGAGGAATCGGCGCGTGCGGTCGATGACCCACCGGTCGATGTCGACCGTCACGACCCGCCCGTCGGGCCCGGCGACGTGCGCGAGGAGCGCGGCGTTGTAGCCGCCCGATCCCGCCTCGAACACGGCCGCTCCCGGGGGCAGGCCGAGGTGCTCGATCATGTCGGCCTGGAGCCACGCCGCCGAGATCGAGCCGATCGCCGTTCCCGTCCCGTCGCGGGGGTGACCACGGCCCGGTCGCTGCCGTCGTACGCCGTGGACAGCGGTGCCTCCGGCGCGAACCGGTGGCGGGGCACGGACCGCAGCGCCTGCTGCACTGCGGGGGACGTGGCCCAGCCGCCGTCGATGACGGTCTGGGCCATCGCATCGCGCAGCCGGCCGGCCTCTGCGGGCTCTCCGGGCACGGCCGGCTCATCGGCGGCAACGCGATAGGCGATGGCTGGCGGCGCCTCGGGGAGGATGCCGGGCCATACAGCGTTCAGAGCCTGCGCTGTTGGGGCGAACAGGTCGCCGATCGCGGGCAGCGCAGCTCCCATGCGGGTGTGCGACCCAGGCGGCGGCCGAGCAGCACGCGACCCTGGTCGTCGACCACGACCGCAGCCGCGCCGAAGACCGCGTGCGGCTCGGGAGGGTGGGTGCGCTCGACAGCCTGTCCGGGACGGGCCTTCTTGCCCAGCACCAGGACGGCGAACTGGTCTGCGGTGTACCGCGCAGTGTCGCTGAACGGGTCTGTGAGGACCGCGATCTGGTCCTCATCGAGCGCGATGTAGCGCCGCTCGGCGGGCGTGTGCTCGGTGGTCGGCGTGATGACGACGAGCCGGCCGTCCTCGGTCAGCAACTCTGCAAGGCGCAGCAGGGTGGCGGTGGGGTTGGGGAAGAAGGCGACGGCCAGGCGCAGGGTGATCAGGTCGTAGCCCTCCCCAGCCAGCGGCTCCAAGTCGTCGTTCCCTACGTCCAGGCACAGCCACCGCACCCCGGGCGTTTCCGCGTGCTCGGCGCGGGCCCGCTCCAGGGCGCCTTCGGCGAAGTCGACGCCGTCGACGGTGTAACCGAGGGAGGTGAGGTAGACGGACAGCTCGCCGGTTCCGCAGCCGATGTCGAGCGCGCGGCCGCCCTCGGGTGCCGGGGCGTGCTCGACGAGCAGGCCCTTCTCCTCGTCCCCGAGACGCCGGAAGCCCTGCCCGGTGTTGTAGTGCTCGGACCAGTTAGTCCGGGTGTATCCCACAGGTCGCTCCTCGTTCGTGAAAGGCGGTGTCAGGGCAGTTCGACGGGGCCGTAGAGGGCGGCCGACTGCTGGGTCTGCAGCGCCCAGTACCGGTCGCCGAACGACCAGTGCCACCACTCCGTGCCGTAGTTGATCAACCCGGCGGTGGACAGCGCGCCGCCCAGGGTGGCCCGGTTCGTGCGGGCCCGGGCGCTCAGGTTGGGGGCGTCGGTGTAGCAGGCGCCGGAAGACTCCTCCGGCGACGCATTGACCCGGGTACCCATGTCCAGTTCGCGGCCCCGATGGTCGACGAGTGTCACGTCGACGGCTGCGCCGGCGGAGTGCGGCGCGATCTCCGGAGGCGATACGAAGCGGCTGGCGGCCTCCCGGATCGCGGCGGCCTGCCAGTCCGGATGGGCGCGCGCGAGCTCGTCGGAGTACTCCTCGAAGTACCGGCGCTGCAGGGACGGGGGTCAGTAGCCCTCGATGAACAGCAACCGCACACCGCCGGGGAGCAGCGATTGCGCCTGCTGGAGCCGCTGGAGCACGCCCTGGCGGACGTGGGCCCAGGCGCCCGCAGCGTCCTCCTTGCGGTCGTCGACCATCAGGCCGTGCACGCGGGCGTCGAGGAGGACCTCGCCGCGCTCCTGGACAGGGATCGCGGCGACCCGCCGGTCGGACATCAAGACGATGCTGCCGGCGGTCATGCGTTCCCCCAGGTGTCGACGTATGCGGCCACGCCGGTGCGGCGGGCCTCCTCCACGGCGCGCAGCCGCACGAAATCGCGGGCCGGCATCAAGGCCTCCCACTCGGTCAGGGGCAGGACGCGGGCCTCGTCGTGCTCGCGCGGGTTGAGGGTGATGCCCCGGATCTGTTCAGCGGTCAGGCGACCGCCGTCGGAGATCAGCTGCAGAGTGCTGTACGGACGTCTCTCCCGGGGCTGCCCGTACACGGTGGCCAGCAGCCGGGGCGGGCCCGCGGCGGTCATGCCGGTCTCTTCCCGGCACTCGCGCACCACCGCGTCCCAGGGCCGCTCGCCCAGATCCATCGCGCCGCCGATCATGTGCCAGGGGTGGCCGGGGGAGTAGACGGAATGCAATTGCAGGGGCCGGTCGTCCTCGTCCGTTACGTAGAGGCACGCGTACGCGGCCGCCCGGGGCAGTGAGTCGGCGTACTGCTGCGGCGGCACCCACGTCGATTCCGGCTGCGCACCGGGCG
Source organism: Streptomyces sp. NPDC057963 (assembly GCF_042887155.1). Taxonomy (NCBI): domain Bacteria; kingdom Bacillati; phylum Actinomycetota; class Actinomycetes; order Kitasatosporales; family Streptomycetaceae; genus Streptomyces; species Streptomyces sp. NPDC057963. The sequence goes on along the minus strand of NZ_JBHVPX010000037.1, from coordinate 34,345 downwards.
CGGCACCATCTAGTTGGCGGTGGCGGGTCATCCGCATCAGCGCCGGGCTGCCGCTGAAGCCGAGTTCCCGGTACAGGGGCGCGGCCTCCGGGCTGGTGTGCAGCTCGAACAGCGTGACGTCCTCAACGGCGGCGAGGTGGTCCAGGAGTGCGGACACGACGGCCCGGGCGTAACCGCTTCGCCGGTGGTCCGGGTGCGTGGCGACCAGCTGCACGCGGGCGGCCCGGCCCCGGGGGTAGGCCGGGGCCGGGAGCACGGGGTGGATCAGGCCGAGGGCGCAGGCGGCCATGGTGCTGTCCGGGGCGTCGGCGACGAAGGCCCGGGCGTCTCCCTCCGGCGTGAGCCGTGGTGCCAGCTCGTCCGCGCACTGCTGGACCCAGTCCTCGGTGAACGGTGCGGACAGGACATGTTCGGAGCGCATCCGGGTGATGGCTTCGGCGTCAGCGGGGGTTGCCGCGCGGACCGGCGGCAGCCCGGCGGCTTCGCGCGGCTCGGCCGCGGTGGTGGGGGCCGTGCCGGCGTTCACGGGGCATCTCCTGTCGGTGCGAGGGCGGCACGGTGCTCGGCGCGTAGGCGGGCCAGGGTCCGCCGGCCGCGTTCGACCAGCTCGGGGTCGCCGTGGGCGGCGCCGTACGAGATCCCGCTCACGGAATCGAGCGCTGCGTCGATGACGAGGCGGGCCTCCTCGGCGACGGTCAGGGACCTGCCGTACCCGCCCAGAAACGCCTCGAACAGATCCGGGCGGCCGGCCCAGGCGTCGGACAGACGGACCAGATCCCGTACGGCCGGTCCGGGCTCACTGCGCTTTGTGTCAGCAGAGATCGTGTCCCCCGCAGGTCGTGTCGCTTTCCATCAGGGCCGATCTTCTGGTGTGTGTCGCGCTACGGCGGAGCATCGCGTCCCTTTCCACACTTCTGCCTGTGGCGGACATCAGGTCTCGCCGAACTCGGCGGCCGAGGAGGACTCTACGGGCGGTGGCGCCCAGGCGGTTGGTCTCGGCGGCGGCTTTCAGCCCCAACCGGGCCGGTATCGGTGGGCAGTCCCCGTTCGCCGTGCAGACCAAGGGCTGCTACCCGGCGCTTGCCGGCATGACTGAGTTCCTACTCGTGTGATCACCGACTGGTCGTGGCGTGCGTGTTGTTCCGCTCGGCAGACTGGCGCGGTGGAAGGCGGGGTTTCGAGGGCGGGACGACATGAAAGTCGGGTCCCGGTGCGTGCTCTCGCGGGCCACGAACGATGTCCATCCGGTGTCAAAACCACGTCGGCTCTTGAGGAGGTGTGCTGGGATGGGGGGCGGTCCCGGGCACTCACGGCCTGGGACCGCGCAGAGGATCGGCTGCGGAACCCGAGCACGGGCCTTGTGAAGTGCCGGCTCTCTGTTTCGGTGCCTCCTGGTTCAGGAGGCACTCAGGACGGCGGCGACGATGGGGCCGGTGGAGGTGCTGCCATGGCCGGCGTCGTGGACGATCGCTGCCGCGGAGACGTGGCCGCACCGGTGGTGGCGTCCGCCAGGACGACTGTGCCGTCTTAGTCCCGTGCTGGCCAGCCGTGCCCTTGACGGGACCCTTTCCGTGTGGGGGCGAGCCACCGGCCCCGCGAGTCCAGGCCGCGACCGCGGCCATCGCCAGCTACGCGTCTGAGGGTCACATCGGCTCGGTGGAGATCACGCCCGGAACCGCGACGCCGGACGGTGAACGGTTCAGCCCGCTGCGGCCAGGCGGAACAACGCCCGGGCCGGGTGCCGTGGCCGGCTCGGTCCGAGGGGCCGGATCGCCACTTGTGGCTCGCGCAATGAGGTGCGTAGATTGCGGCCGGGGTCCGCCCGCAGGGGGTGGGGGCGACGGGGGCGCTGGCCTCGGTGTCCCGGAGCGGACTCCGCGAGCGCTGCGTCCCCGCAGGTCAAGGGCCGGGGTATCCCGTATCCGTCTGCTTTGCCAGAACAACGTGGTGGTTCGGTCACCGCTCTCCCACCATTGCCACGGACGGGGCACCGCCCCGCGTCCGATTGTCAACAGTGGGAGGTTGGTATGCGTAACTTGTTCAGGAACACCGCGGTCGTGAGCGCCGTACTCCTCACCAGCGCCACAGCCGCGCTGGCGGCGGCAGTGCCCGCGTCGGCGTCGACGGACGACAGCTTCAGCGTCGACGCCGGTTCCTCGCCGTCGTGCTATCGCTACGGGTCGGCGGCGTACATCGACTACGGCGAATACGGTGACGACTACGTCGGGGTCTACGACGCGTGCTCGGACGGCGTCGGCGTCAAGGCGTGGGTGTGGATCAACGGCACGCTGGTCGGAGCCCAGCGCAACGGCAGCGGTTACAACACAGAGGTGTACTTCGACATCCCCAACGTGAAGCCGGGCGATCGCGTGGGCATCAAGGTGTGCGCACAGAACGGTTCCGGCGGCACTCCGTTCGCCTGCGGCTCCCGGACCGTGACGAGCGTCGACGGCTGACCACGACGACGCACGGTCGACGTCGTCCCGCTGCTCGATCCGCCTTGCGCTCTCGGTCAATCATTGTGCGCGCGGTGCCGATGACCTCCCGGAACGGGCCGCGGAAGACTGGCGCCCCGTCATCTGGACTGATGGAGAGGCGGCATGGTGCGGATCATCTGTGTCGACGGTGGGCGTGAGCGGGACGCGGAGGTGCGCCTCGGTCGGCCGGACGCCACCCTCGCCGATCTGGCCGCGGCCGTGGGTATGCAAGGCCACGTGCTGACTGTGGACGGTCGGGTGCTGCCACCTGAGACCGTGCTGAGCGAGTCCGGTCTGGTGAACGGTTCGCGGGTGGCCGGTGCCGGCGGGCCGGTCGCCGGCGGGTTACGGAAACCGGCGGTCGTGCTGCGGTTGGCGGGAGGGCTGGAGGCGGGCCGGGGCGTCCCGCTGGCGGCGGGGCGCACTGTCGTCGGTCGCGGAGCGGAAGCGGACGTCCGTGTCGTCGCCTCAGGCGCGTCACGGCGCCATGCCGCATTTGACGTCCTGCCCGACGGCCGGGTCACCGTCACCGACCTCGGCTCGGCGAACGGCACGGACGTCAACGGCGTCAGGATTCGCGAGGCCGTCTCCGTCCACGCCGACGACCTGGTCTCGCTCGGCGGTGAACTGCAGCTCCGCGTGCTGCCCGCGGCCCTGCTCGGTCCGGTGCAGCGGGTCAACGCCGTCCGTGAGGCCGGGCCCGGTGGGACGCTGCCGTTCAACCGCCCGCCGCGGGGCGGGCGTCCGGCTGACACGCTGCCGATCGCGGTCCCGGCGCCGCCGACCCGTGCCCACAAGGCGCCCTTCAGCGTCGCGGCTCTACTCGGCCCGCTGGCCATGGCCGCTGCGATCGTCGCGTTCACCGGCGACCCGCGCTACGCGGCCATCGCGGCGCTCACGCCGCTGATGTTTCTGGCGAACTTTGCCGAGGAACGCCTGCGCGGCAGGTCCGCGCTGCGCCGGGGGAGCCGTGAATACGCTTCCCAGCTAGGGGAGTTCGAGACGGTGGTGGAGCGCAGGCACGGTGAAGAGGTGCGTGCGCGCCGCGCTGCGCATCCCGACCCGGCCGAGATGGCGTACCGGGCGGCGGCCCCCGGGACCGCGCTCTGGGAGCGTCGTCCGGGCGCGGAGGACTTCCTCCAAGTCGTCGTCGGCACGGGCGATCTTCCCTGGGACCCGCCGCTGGAACGGGATTCCATCGAGCCGGCGCCGGAATCGGCGGCCGTACTCGTGCGCAGGTCCGCACTGCCGCAGGTGCCCGTGGTGGTGGGCGTCTCGGCGGGTGAGGCGGTCGGCTTCGAGGGCAACCGAAAGGCGTGCGTGGCTGTCGCCCGCTCCCTGCTGTGCCAGGCCGTGGTGGGCAGCGGGCCCGCGGACGTCACGGTGGCGGTGTTCACCGACGCCGACCGGCTCGCCGAATGGGACTGGACGAAGTGGCTGCCGCACGGGGCCGACATACGGTCCGGGACGACGCGGCTGGTGGCGGTCGGCCAGGAGCAGGCCGAGACGCTTGCCCGACATCTGCTCGCCGCAGCGCCGCCCCGCGAGTCCTCCGCCGCGGGCCCGGCTGCCGGTCCGATCCTGCTCGTTGTGGTGGACGGCGCCACATTGCTGGAGGGCCGGCCCAACCTGCTGCGGGACCTGATCGCGGGCACCTCCGTACGCTGTGGGGCGCTGGTGCTGACCAAGCGTCTGCCCGCACTGTGCACCTCCGTGGTCATCGCCTCGCCCGAGGGCATCGGGCAGGTCCGCGACGTGGCCCTGGGCACCACTGTGGGGCGGGTGCTGCTCGACGGGGTGCCCGTGACCGAAGCGCGGGAGACCGCGCGGGCGCTGGCCCGGTTCGAGGACCCCGAGCTGCGCATCGAGGGCGCCGGACTGCCGGACCGGATCTCGCTGATTCCCCTGCTGGACCTTGAGCGGGTGGACGGCACCGCGGTGGCCGGCCACTGGAAGAGGCGGGTGCCCGAGTTGCGGGTCCGAGCGGTGCTGGGCGTCACCGAACGGGACCTGTTCACCGTGGACCTCGACGACGACGGCCCGCACGCGCTCATCGCCGGCACGACCGGGTCCGGCAAGAGCGAGCTGCTGCGCACGCTCATCGCGAGCATGGCGGTCGACGCCGACCCGGAGCACCTCACCTTCGCGCTGGTGGACTACAAGGGCGGCGGCGCGCTGGACGAGTGCGCCGCCCTGCCGCACACCGTCGGCCTGGTCACCGACCTCGACGAGCAGCTCAGCGAACGCGCCCTGCGCTGCCTGGAGGCCGAACTGCACCATCGCGAACGGCTGCTGCGCGAGACGGGCCTGAGCCACGTACGTGACTACCAGCGACTGCGGGACACCGGGCGGGCCGAACTGGAGCCCATGCCCCGACTTGCCGTGGTGATCGACGAGTTCGCCACCTTGGTCAAGGCCCTGCCGGACTTCGTGGACGCCCTCGTGGGCATCGCGCAGCGCGGCCGCAGTCTGGGCGTACACCTGATCATGGCGACCCAGCGGCCCGCCGGCTCCGTCAACGACGCGATCAAGAACAACGTCAAACTCCGCATCGCCCTGCGGCTGGAGTCCGCTGGCGACTCGCAGGACGTCATCGACAATCCGGCCGCCGCGGCGATCGGCAGTCGGCAGTGGGGCCGCGCCTTCTACCGGCTCAGCGCCCGCGAGGTCGTACCCGTGCAGACCGCGCTGTCCACCGGAATCACCCCGGAGACGGCCGTCACCGCCCCGGTGAGCGCGTACCCCTTCCTGCTGGGCCTGCCCGCCACCGGTCCCGGCGGGGCCGACCCGGACGGCGAGACCGACCTGCGGCGCCTGGTCATGGCCGCCAGGGACGCAGCGGGACTGGCTGACTTCGCCGAGCCGCGCCGGCCCTGGCCGGACCCCCTGCCCGCCGTCGTACCCGCCGCCGACCTGCCGCCCGTCGCGGAACGCGGGCTGCAGACCGAAGGGGGTGGTCTGCCTGCGTACGCTCTGGCCGACGACCCCGAGCAGCAGCGGCAGTATGCGGTCGGCTGGGATCCCGCAGCGGGCAACGTCCTGATCTACGGCGGCGGCCGATCGGGCACATCGACCGCCCTGGCCGCCCTCGCCCTGGCTGTCGCCGACGCCCGGCCGCCCGAGCGATGCCACCTTTTCGCCCTCGACATGGGCGCGGGCGATCTGGCGCCGCTGACCGGACTGCCCCACACCGGCGCCCACATCGGGCCGGCCGAACGCGAGCGGCAGATCCGCCTGATCCGGCTGCTGCGCCGGGAACTGGACGAGCGCAAGGCACGCGGCGGCGCCGCGCCCGGGATGCCGTCGGCACCGGACTGGCTGGTGCTCCTGGACAACCTCGGGGCGCTGCTGCCGGACTTCGACAAGGACGTCGCCGGGATGAACCTCATCGACGAACTCGCCCGCGTCTACGCCGACGGCCCGGCCGTCGGCATCCGCTTCGCCGTCACCGCTGACCGCTCCGGCGCGGTGCCGTCCGCGTGGGCGGCACTGACGCAGCAGAAGTTACTGATGCGCATGGCCGACCCAGGGGAGTACGGCTACTTCGACGTGCCGCGCGCCGCCGTCCCCACCTATGTTCCCGGGCGCGCGCTCGTGGCGGCTACCCGCCAGGTGATCCAGATCGGCCTGCCCGGCGAGGACCTCGCCGCCGCGGTCGCCGCCTGCGCCGCCCGTCGGCCCGGCGCTGTGCGGACAGCACCCGCCATCGGCCTGCTGCCCTCCGAGATCGGCCTGGTCGCCCTGGCCGCACCGGCAGCGGTGACCGCCGAGCCCTGGCACATCCCGGTCGGCCTGGACGCGGACACCCTCGGAGGCTCGGCCCTGCGGTTGTACGAGCAGGAGCACGCGCTGATCGCCGGGCCGCAGCGGTCCGGCCGTTCCACCGCCCTGTGCGTGATCGCCCGCCAGGTGACCGGCGCGGCGGACCCGCCGGCCGTCGTCGCGTTCGCCCCCCGCCGCTCGCCGCTGCGCGAACTGCCCGGGCTGACCGCCCTCGTCACCGAGTACGACCGCCTTGAAGCGGCCCTCACTGCGCATTCCGGCCCCACCCTCCTCCTCATCGACGACGCCGACACGGTCGAGGACGATCTCGGGGCGTTGGAGCGCTGGCTGTCCGTGGCCGGCCCCGGACACCACCTCGTGGCCGCAGGCCGCGCCGACGCGTTGCGCCGCACCTACGGCCACTGGACGCAGCGGGCGCGCGACAGCCGCTGCGGCATCCTCCTCGCCCCGGACCACGACCTCGACGGCGACCTCCTCGGCGCCACCCTCCCCCGCCACGACCGCCTCGCACCGATTCCGGGCCGCGGCTACCTGGTCACCGACGGCATCGCGACCGGAGTCCAGGTGGCGCGCTGACGTTCCCTGCGCGTTGACGCTGCGCGCTGCGTCAACGGGTCTGCGCTGGACGTCAACGACAAGTCGAATGCGGCGTCGGAGGATGTCGATGACAGCAATGGTCCGTGAAAGGAAGAGGAATGGCGACCGTCAAGTCGACCGACCTGGCTCACCAGGAAGCAGCGAAGATGCTGAGCCTCATCACCAACCAGCTTCCCGGGCTCATCAGCCAGTTGAACGGGCACGGGCAGACGCTGAGCGACCCCGGCCACTGGGACGGGCCTCTGGCACAGCGGTTCAGGGGCGAGGTGTGGCCGCAGGCCAAGGGTGACCTGGACAAGATGAAGGCGTCGCTGGAGCACCTGCAGCAGCAGGTCCAGAAGATCCTCACCAACATCTCGCACGCGGGCGGTGCGTAAGAGCCGCCGACGGCACCCGAAGAGGTCGAAGAGGACCCGACGAGGACCGAGGACGCCGCATGCCCGAGACGAATCCCGCCGCCACCGGTGCCGGCGAGCTGTCCGCGGACGACCTGGCACTGTTGGGTGCCGAACCGCCACGCCGGTCCGACCCGGAGGCCATCGGCCCCTACCGGGTGCTCGCCCGGCTCGGCGGCGGGGGCATGGGACGGCTGTACCTCGGTCGGGACGCCGACACCGAAGGGGCGTACGGGGCCGGGTCGCTCGTCGCGGTCAAGGTGATCCGCTCGGAGTACGCCGAGGACGAGCGGTTCCGCCGCCGCTTCGAGCGCGAGGTCGAAGCCGTGCGCCGGGTCCACGGCACTTACACCGCCGAACTGCTGGGCTCCGGCTACGACCGCGACGAGCTGCTGTGGATGGCGACGGCCTACGTGCCCGGGCTGAGCCTGGCCGACGCCGTCCTGGGGTGCGGGTCACTGCCCGCGCCGGTCGTGTGGCGGCTGGCGCACCAGATCGGGCAGGCGCTCACCGCGATTGCCGCCGCGGGCATCGTGCACCGCGACCTCAAGCCGTCCAACGTCCTGCTGGGGCCGGATGGTGCGCGCATCATCGACTTCGGGGTCGCGCACACCACGGACGCCAGTTCACTCACCATGACCGGCCAGCACCTGGGAACCCCGGCCTTCATGTCGCCCGAACAGGCCGACGGCCGCGACGTGGGCACGGCCTCGGACGTGTTCTCACTCGGCTCGGTCCTCGCCGTGGCCGTGACCGGTTCGGCACCGTTCGGCGAGGGCACCACCAGCGATGTCATCCACCGGATCATCTATTCCCCGCCCAGCGAGCAGGTGCTCACCGAGGTAGCCCGCCGCGACCAGGAACTCGCCGCACTGATCGGCCGCTGTCTGGACAAGGACCCCGGGCAGCGCCCGAGCCCGCAGGACGTCGTCGAGACCGCACGCGCGCACGCCGCCGACGGGGGCTGGCCGGCCGCGGTCGGCGACACCATCGCGGTACGCGCGGACTGGGCGGGGACGGCGCTGGCGGTCCAGCCGATGGACCAGTTGACGATTCTGCGCCGCACCAAGCCGGAGGACCCACGGGAGGAGAAGACCGGGCGCCGCCGGTGGCCACTGGCCGTGGTCGCGGCGGTGGTGATCGCCGTCGCGGGAGCGGCCGTCGCCCTCGGGGCGTCGGGCGGCGGCGGTTCCCACCAGGAGGCAGCCACGACGAGCCCGAGAGCCGTGTCGCACTCCACGGGCACGGCGTCCCCGCACGTCTCCCCGGCGGCCACGCAGCCGCGGTCGGGTCACAAGGGCGTACCGACGGCCGTCGTCACGGTGACCGTCCCCGCCGCGCAGGGGAACTCCTCCGGCGGAGACGGGGGTGTGCCGGTCCAGCCGCAGCAGCCGCCGGTTTCCCGGACGGCCCCGCCGCACACCACGTCCGCCCCGACCACCAAGCCGGCCCCGCCGCCGGCGACCACCCCCGCCGCGCCGTGGAAGTCCTGCACGTACTACTCCGGCACCACCCTCACGGTCTACGGCCAGAAGAACTCCCGCGTGAAGGAGGTCCAGTGCATCCTCAAGGCCCGCGGCTACAACATCGGCCCCGCTGGCGTCGACGGCGACTTCGGCTCCGACACGCTGACCGAGGTCAAAAGGTTCCAGACCAGGCACCACCTCACGGTGGACGGCAAGGTCGGCGTCAGGACGTGGGCCGCGCTGCGGTCGTGAACCATCGCGCGGGACGCGACCGATGACCGATCACCGACCTTCACAGAGGGATGAGGCGACATGCCCGACACCACGGAAGCCCGAGCGGCCCACTGGCTCGATCAGCAGTTGACCCAGCTCATCGCGAGGCTCGACAAGCTTGTCCGGCTGCGTACCGATCAGAGCAAGGCGCTGCTGGGCCATCCGCAGAGCGACAACTGGCAGGGGGCGAAGCGACGGAATTTCGACACCGATTTCACGGACCAGAACAAGGCGCTGATCGGACTCAAGGAGGCCGCGGCCTCGCTCCAGGCCGCGGTCGCCCAGGTCCTGACCGAAGCCCAGAAACCCCGCCACTGACGAGAAAGTGCCCTGTCCATGGTGTCGGCGATTCCCGAGAACCTCATCAAATACTCCGCGACCTGCACCGCGGCTGCCCAGGAGTTCCAGAACTGGGTCAAGAGCGTGCTGACTCCCGCCCTGCTGGATTACCAGAACACCGGTCATCCCTGCGTCGAACTGGACGCCGATGTCGCGGTGGCGATCTCCCGGGCCTACTACACCGACCGGGACGTTCATGATGTGGCGCGGGCGTTCCAGGCAACGCAGCACGGCGGCGCGCTGGGGCACGGCGGGCTGGTCAGGGCTCAGGAGTCGGACCTCGACTCGGCGTACGCCCGACTGATGCAGCAGAACCAGGCGAGGATGAAGGCGGGCGCCGCGCTGGCCGCCAAGCTCACGCCGCTGCAGGATGTCGGTGACCGCGAGCATCCCGACACCGCCCGGCCGATCGTCGAGGAACTCGCCAAGCACGCCAACGACCCTTATTTCTGCGCCGGGTTCTTCAACGCGCTGACCCTTCAGCCGCATCTCACGACCGTCCTGGCCCTCGGCGGCATCCCGGCCCTGATCAGTGCGTACTCCAGCGGTGCCGTCAGCGCGCGCACCACCGCGATGGTCACGGCGCGGATCGGCATCCCGGCCGTGGTCGGCGGCCCCGAAAGCCCGACCAGTCCCTTGTACCGGATGACCACCGAGCAGAAGGCCCAGTTGCTCGACGCCTTCTCGGCCAACCCGTCGGCCGCCTACCAGTTCGCCAAGGCCCTCACCCCGGCCGAGGTCCGCGAGATGTTCTACGGGGACCGGCAGTACCGCCTCAAGATGATCGCCATTCTCCAGACGGCGATGAACTCGGAACACGACCCGGAGGCCGCCCGCGAACTCATGCACAAGGTGTCGCTCGGGCTGTTCGGGAGCGGGGCGCCGAAGCTGTCGAACAGCGACTGGAAAACGCTGATCGACCCGGTCCGCGACTTCTACGGAACCGGCCTGCTGAACAGCATCTCGGCGCCGACCGACTTCTCGGGCGACGGCATGGAGGAGTGGGAACACGTCACGGGCAGGCAGAACGGCGAGGACGTGGCACTGTTCCTCAAAGCACTGCACGATTCGCAGCCCGACAACGCCATGCTCAAGAGCATGCTCCAGGGCGGCTACATGAACGCGGCCTTCCTGTTCCTCAGTCCCCTGGAGCCCGAAGGGTGGCTTGCCAAGATCGCGTTCTCGGCGGCAGTGGGCGCCATGCAGAGCGTGGCCTCGGCACACGACCCGATCATCGACAACCTCGGCATCCCGACCGGCAAGTTTCCCGATGCCGACCAGATGAACGAGAAGCTCTTCGTCGGGGGCTTCGTACAGACCCTGGCGCTGCTGGCCACACGGAACCAGATCCGCGACCCCTCCCACCACCTGGTCCACCTCACCGGTGATGCGACGACGGACCAGAAGACCATCCGCGACTTGCTCACCGGCGATCTCACCAAGTACACGGTTGGCGGCAGGAACGGCGCCAGCGTCCAGGAGCTCCTGGACGCCTACAAGTCCCAGGAACTGGAAACGGCGTTCAGAGGCATCACCAGTCCGGACTACAAGCCGCCGTACGAGTGAGGGCCCTTCGGGAGCCGACCCGCCGACCCACCAGCAACTGGCCATGAGACTGTCCCGGACGGGCGGCGAACCCCTCACCGTCCGCTGAGTGGGTGCGGCCGCCGCGATCACAGGGCGCTGCCGTGACTGCCTTCCCTACCGCACTCGCTGGTCGCGGTACGCGCCCGGCGTGACCCCGAAGGCCGACTTGAAGGTGCGGTTGAAGACCGCGGGGTCGCGGAAGCCCCAGCGCCGGGCGATCTCGCACACACTCCGTTGGGACTGGGCCGGATCGGACAGGTCCGCGCGGCAGTGTTCCAGGCGGCGTTCGCGCAGGAAGGCGCTGACCGTGCGGCCATCGCGCTGGAAGAGGTGGTGCACGTAGCGCAGTGAGATGTGGTTGGCGGCGGCGATGGAGGTTGGCGACAGGTCGGTGTCGCACAGGTGGTGTTCGATGTACGCCTTGATGTCGCGTAACAGCAGATCGGTGGCGGAGAGGGCGGGTCGGGGGTGGGCAGGCAGTGGCTCGCCCTGAGGGGAGACGGTCTCACTGTCGAGGAAGGCCGTCGCGAGGCTGACCGCGGCGGCGCCCAGCCACTCGGTGTGCCGGGCTTGGGCGGACGGCGCGTGTGCGGCGAGCCCGTACAGGAAGGACGCGAGCAGCGCCCCCGGACCCGACCCGGTCGGCGCGGGGCGCCCGGACACGTCGCGCAGCACCTCGCCGGGCAGCGGCAAGGCGGCTTCGGGTATGTGCAGGACCAGTGCCCGGACCGGGAGACCGGCCGCGCCGGCGGACAGCCGGAAGCGCTCGGAGGGCTCCCACAGCACCACGCTGCCGGACTCCAGCCGGACCAGCCGCTGGTCGCGGGCCACATTCAGTGGTCCGGAGGTCGCGAAGACGAGGTGCCAGATCCGGGGGAGGCCGTCGGCGTGCCGCCCCTCCATCTCCACCGCGGCCGGCGGCATGGGCGGCCTGAGCAGTGACAGGCTCACCGGCCCCAGTTCGACGCGATGACGGCCTTTCAGTCCGCGTCCGCCGGTCCTCGGCAGGGCTGGAACATCGCCGGCCGGTGTGGTCTCCGGGACCGCCGGGCGGTCGACGGCCCGGTACCGCCGCCTCGCCCGCCCGCGCGGAACTCTGCCGGCGGGCGCCCTGCGGCGCCGACCAGTGGTGGCGGGCGCCGAAGCGTTCGCGTTCTCCAGCTCGTCCTGGCCGGGCGAGCTGCCCTGTGGTGTCATGTTCCTTTTCCCCCGCAGCGTGCATGAAGCGCCGTGCGCACCCGCGTGTTGCGCATCGACCGGCGGCCGATCCGGGGGCCGTTCCCGCTGGTGTGCTGTCCCTGAGTCTGGTTCGGCCGCACGACGTGCGGCCAGTGCTGCCCGCCAGGTGCCGCAAGCCTGGGACGGCCCGGCGCCTGACCTGCGGGGACGCCTCGTGGACAGGCCGCGGGGCGGGACGCCCGTGAGATAGTGGCCGGGCGGGAGAAGGGGGATGCCGTAGTGGGACGCTGGCGGCCGCTGCGGGGCGACCTGCCGGACGAGGTGGTCCGGCTGGTGCGTGAACTGCGCCAGTACGTGGACCGGGGCGAGATGAACGCCGCGACCGTCGCCGCGAAGACCGGCTACAGCCGCAGTTCCTGGCTGCGCTACCTCAACGGCCGCAGGCTGCCCCCCTGGCCGGCCGTCGCGGCGCTGGGCCGGCTGGCGCAGGTCGACGTCGGGCATCTGCGCGTCCTGTGGGAATCGGCCGCTCACGCATGGGCACGCCAGAGCCCGGCCGACGAGACTGATCCGGCACCCGCCACGAGGGGCCCGGCCGAGCGCGCGGATGCCCCGGTCACCCCGGAGACCGTCCCGGCACCGGCCGCGGACGGTACGCCACGGCGCGGACTCCCGGTGGCGCGCTCGGGTGTGCTCACCGCTGCCGCCGCGGCCTGCGCGCTGCTGGCAGCGGTCCTGCTCGCCCAGCCCTGGGACACCGGAACTGACCGGGGCCGCCCGCCGGACGGCGCTCCTCCCGGAGCACCGGCCTGGCCGTGGCCGTTGCACAGTGCGGCGCGCCAGACGGCCGCCGCGTGCCGGTCAAACGGCTGCCGGGGCTTGGACCCGTACCGTGAGGGCTGCGACCGCGACAGCACCGTCGTCCACCGGCTGCGGGCGTACGATCGCGTGCTGACGCTGCAGTACAGCCCGGCCTGCCGGGCGAGCTGGGCGGAGGTCGAGGCTCCCGCGGCCACGTCGGGACTACGGATCGCCACGACCGGCGGCGACCAGCAACTGGCCGCCGTGGGCGGGGCGTACACGCTGATGGTGGGGAGCGGACCGGGTACGGCGCGTGCCACGGTCGTCGTCGCCGCCCACCAACTCGGCGTAGGGCTCCACGACAGCTGGATCGATCCGGTCAGCGGCAGAGGGTGAGCGTGACGGCGTCGGTACGCAGCCGGTGGAACCGCCCGGAGTCGTAGACCTCGTAACAGCGGTCCTGGTCCATGCGGAGCGGAAGGTCGAAGATCTCTCCCTGGTAGGCCGTCCAGCGGCCGTAGGACGCGACGCGTTCCTCCGCCGCTGACCAGGTGGCCGGGCCGACGATCCCGTCCGGCGACAGATGGTGGTTGCTCTGCCAGACGCGGGTGGCGCCCGCCGTCGCCTCGTCGTACGTGCAGGTGACCCCGGATGGTGCGGAGTACCCGTCTGCCCACAGCATCCCCTGCCACAGACCGATGAGGTCGCTGCGCGGTGTACGGCCGACTGCCAACTGTTCGGCGGCGGGCAGGCTGCCGACGACCAGCGCTCCGGCACGGCGATCGTCGCCTGTCCGATGCTGGCGAGGGGCCCCGGCCCCGGCGCACATCATGCCCAGAACCAGTACCCACAGTGCTGCGCGCGCCGCCGTCACTCCGCCCATGTCACTTTTCATAGCGTCAACTACCTTAAAAACAAGCCAGGTTGAGCAAATTCACCATCTCCGGAAGCTACGCGGTGGGTACGGTGGGAGGGGAGGGACGAACGGGAATGTACTGGAACTACGGAGGGCGTCGGTGACCGACTGGAAGCCGATACCGGGCGCCGCTCTCGCCTCGGACGTCCGGCATCTGGTCGTCGAACTGCGGGCGTTGAAGGACCGCACCGGCTTGAGCCTGGCCGCGCTCGCCGGCCGCACCCCGTACAGCAAGTCCAGTTGGGAGCGTTATTTCAACGGCAAGGCGCTGCCGCCGCAGCACGCTGTGGCCGCCCTCGGCAAACTCGTCGACGCCGACCCCGCCCGCCTCTCGGCGCTGTGGGAACTGGCAAACGCCGCCTGGCACGAACCCGGCGCCCGTGATGTCGGTGATGCCGACGACGTCGACGACGCCCGCGATGGGCGGCCCACGGGACCCGATCCCGAGACGGAGCGCCCTCCAGCGGCGGCGGCCGGAGAGCGACCTGGCGGAGGGCCACCCACGGGGGAGACGGCCCCGGGGAAAGGGGCCGAAGGCGAGCCCGCGCAGAAGCCGCCGGTCGGCCGTCGCCCCGGCAGGCAGCGGCTGATCTGGTCCGCCGCCGGCCTGGCCGCTGTCGGGGCCGCTTGCGCCGGCCTGTTCGGCGCGTACGGAGACGCTGGGCATTCGCACGCCGACCGTGCCGGCGCGACGGCAACGGACACAGAGACCAGGCAGCTCGACGTCAACTGCTTCGCGGACAGTTGCACTGGCAAGTTCCCAGGGGGGGCCGGCTGCGGCGGCGACGCGTGGACGGCCGCCCTCTCCAGGGTCGCAGGGGTTTATGTGGAGCTCCGCTACAGCGACGCCTGCAAGGCCGCCTGGGCCCGTATCAGTTGGGGGCGCCCCGGCGACATAGCCCGGGTCGTCGGTGCGGGGGGCCGGACGTACCAGAACAAGGTCCACTACGACACCGACGTGTTCAGCGCCATGGTGTCCGCGCCCAGCCCCTCGACGGCCAGGGCCTGCGTTCAACTCACCGCCGGAGTCCACGCCTGTACCGACCCGGGCGGCACCCTGCACCTCAACCAGGCCCCGAACCCGCCCTCGCCCACCGCCACCGCGCCGCCGAGCACCCCGTCACAAGGCCGGAGCGGAAGCGCATGAGTCTCACCCCAGCCGACGCAGAGGAAGGCCAGGAGGGTGCCGCAGGCGGCGAAGGCGAACAGGAAGGGGGTCGGGGTCTGGTGGGGTGCTCCCGGGGGTGGGTCGAGGCGGGGCGGGGCCTGGCCGCGGGGGTCGCGGGTCACCACCACGGTTGAGCCGACCGGGGGCTGCGCTCTTGAGGGAGAGGCGGGTGCCGTCGGCCAGTCGTACGTCGATGCCAGAGCCGCGGCCCGACGGGACGATGGCGACCGAAGCCTGGCAGGCCGCCCGCGACGGCGTCCTTGAGCTGTGGCGGCGCGTCCAACCCGGACGGGCGGACGCGGCAGCGGCCCAACTCGACGTCTCTCACCAGGATGTCCTCGCGGCTGGAGTGGCCGACGACCATCAGACGTTGAGCGAGCTGCGGGCGCAGTGGGCAGGACTCTTCCGGCGGCTGATCCTGTCATCGCTCGTGTCGCCGACCTGGACACGCCCGGCAGGTGAGTCGTGACCTGCTGAGCGAGGGCGGTGCTCTCCTCGGTGTTGAGGTAGGCGAGCATGGTCAGGACCTCGTTCGCCACTGAGCGGGCCTGGTCGGGGTTGTTGATTGCGCTCCAGGCGTGGACAGTGCGTCGGGCCGCGGTGAGCGTGATGGAGTGGTCGGTGCCGTACGCCGCGCAGTACAGGCCGGTGGTGTGCAGGAACCACGCTGTCGCCACCTCCGGGGCACCCAGGCAGTGCACGCCCTTCGTCGCCTGCTCACAAGGCGACGAAGGGCGCAGGGCCCCGCGGCGTGGCACGGGACGCGAGACGGGATACGGATTCGGCTGGGACAACGAGCCGGACTAGCGCTGTTTTCGAGCGGAAGCAGTTTGTCGAGCAAGCTCGGCACGGCAATGTCCCCGTCCTCCGGTATCGCAGGACCGGCTCCGTTGGTTCGGGCGCGCAGGGCAGCCATCAGCCAGCCTGAGCCGGGGCGGTAGCGATCGCGTTCGAATATCACTCGGAGTCCCGCAGGAGACGACGAGATCGAAGCCCCGGTCACCGAGCAGCCGGCAGGTGGCGGATGTTGCCGAGGGCGACCGTTTGTTCCCGCAGTCGCGTGATCTCGTCGTGCTGAGCCGCGAGTTGAGGTTCTGGCGCGCGAGCGCGGCGTCCATCACGTACAGGCCGGACCGGCCGGCGGCACCGGGGGAGGCCAGAGTCACGCCCCTGCGCGAGGAGCGGACGAAGGTCTCCAGGTGGGGGAGGTCTGCGGAGCTGATCTCCATGACGTCGCCGCGGGGCTCAGCTTCATAGATCTGCACGCCGATCGAGGTGCCGTCGAAGTGCCGTCCGCCGGCGAGCTCCCAGCTGCCGAAGATTCCAGCGTCCGGTTCGCCGGGGACATGCCGGGACGTGGGCCAAGCGTAGTCCAGGGTTCGTATCGCGGCGCGCGTCCTTCGGTCCAGCGGTCGGGGGCGGACGATGTCGCGTACGGGGACGAGCTGGAAGAGGGCCTCGACCTTCTTGCCGAAATAGGCCTCGAGGATGGTGCGCAGGTCTCCGCGGGGGATGTGGGTGCCGGCCAGCCACCGTTTGTAAGGGGGGCGGCCCCGCTATGCCATGGCGGCGGCCACGGTCTCAAGGACGGCGCGCTGCTGTGGGCCGACGGGTACGTCTGCCTGGCGCCGCGAGCGAAACATGGTGCTTTCGGCACAGCCTGCACAGCCCGATCACCGGGAGCGGACCGGCATGAAGCGCTCTCGTAGACGGGCTGGTAGCAGCCGGGGCACAGCAGGCAGTCCTCAAGCTTATGGTGCGTCCGGGCCAAGCAACGGAATGATCCGGCGGAGGCCGTTTCCGGCCTCGGCCCACAGGTCCATCGGTCAGTATTCGCTCGACTCCCCATCTCATGTCCGAGGCGCGATCGTCACATTCGGCGACCTGACTCGAGAACCACCAGGCGGTGCCCGTGGTCGTCACCGAGCTGGAGCGGATCACGGCCGATCCGGATGGGGCGGCGGGGAAGGTGTGGCGAAGGCTCGGGCGCGATGAGTGGCAGACGCTGCGCGAGGCACTGGACAACCCCGACGGCGATCGGCTGTACACGGTGCAGCGGAAGGAGGCCCACCGCCGCAAGGAAGAGCGTGAGGCCGCGCAGCGGGAGGCGCAGCGGCCAGCTTGCACCCGCTGTGGAGCGAAGTTCACCGACGACCGCTGGCAGTCGATCCGGCAGTCCTCTTGGCACAGCGAGGGGGGATGAGCTGTGCGAGCCGTGCTTGGACGAACACCATGAACAGGTGAGGGCGGAGAAAACCGCACGGCTCCAGGCACAGGAAGCCGCAGCCCGGGAGGCGGCCGAAGCGGAGGCGAAGAAGAACCGCGGCCTGTTCGGACGCCGTCGGTAGCCGGTGCGCGGGCCGGCGGCCGGAGGACGTCTTGTCCGCTGCCGGGCCGGGGCGGAAAGATCGGATGCGGACCATTCACTACCGAGGGGGAAGAACACGGTGAGCAACAAGCTGCTGGCACCGGACGGCTGGCTCGTACTGGGACTGCCCTGGCCGGAGCAGACCCAAGATGGCTGGGGCGAGTGCGCGGTGGCCGTCGCCCCGACGATGATCCCCCGCCACCTCGTCAGCAAGGGCGCCGGCATCGCGCTCGATCTCGCGACCGGCCTGGCCCGCGACCCGAACGAGGGGCCGGGCAAAGCGGTCTTCTTCTCCGACGTCACCCTCTGGCTCGACAAGCAGGGCAAGGACTGGGCGGACTTCGGAGTCGACTACGAAGCCGTCATCGACGAACTCGTCAAGGCACCGGTCCCGCAGCTCTACATGACGCTCGTGCGGAAGGCCCACGCCATCCTGTGCGACGCCAGCCGCGACGGGGTGCGCCTGTACTACCCGGGCGGCGACGTCGAACACGTCACCCCGCAGGTGCGCGCCGACGTTCACGCCGCCATCACCACCAGCCTGGAGCGGGACTGGCCTCCCTATATCCAGGGCCTCATCGACCACGGCGCCCTCCAGACCCGGTAGCCACACAGCGACGGGCTCCTGTGACTGGGCGAGCTAGGTGACACCAAGGTGGGTCGGTGAGCTGGCACCGAGCGTGGACTTGAGCGCGGTACCTGTCACTGTTTGGGCATTCCAGTTGTCACCACCTGGGGTTTTTCGCTCTAGTTGTCACCAACTTCGCTGGACCGGGGCTGCGACGGTGATCTCCGTGATGCGGCTTTTGGGGGCGGGCTCCTTTTTGGGGCGCGGAGGAGATACGCGCGAAAGGGGACACTTCGTGACGCTGCGCTAAGACCTGTTGCAGTGTGCTATGGGCAATGTGGCTGACCGTAGTTGGCCCGTGGAGGGAGATAACTGACTCGCCGGAAGCAACTTTCGCGCCGAAATCCACGTCTGCCAGTGGGAACGGGATCGAACCCCACCGACCCATACATGAACGGAGCTTTCGGTGCTCATAGGACTGCTCACCGCCGTGGCAGCATCGATCTGTTACGGCACGGGCTCCGTCCTTCAGGCCGTCGGATCACAGAAGTCAGCCCGCAGGGAGGCCGCCGAGGGCAGCGTGACCCAGCACGGTGGCCCGAGCCTGTCGTCCACTGCGAAGGCGGCGATGACCTGGGAGTTCATCGTCGGGACCATCCTGGACTTCGTCGGCTTCGGGCTCGGCGCACTGGCGGCGCGCCTCCTGCCGCTGTTCCTGTCGCAGACCGTGATCAGCGCCAACTTGGTGATCACGGCGGTGTTGAGCATCAAGCTCCTCGGTATCCGGCTCAACCGCGCCGAGCGGACCTCGATTGCTGTGGTCTGCTCCGCGCTGGTGCTTCTGGCGACGGCGGCGGGCCCGGAAGGGAGCGGCGACACCCCGATCTCCACACACTGGTGGCTGCTGGGGATCTCGCTGCTCCTGATCGTGGGCGGCACCGTGGTCGTACGCCTACTGGGGGCGCGCGCCGCGATCCTGGCCGGCCTGCTGTCCGGACTGGGCTTCGGCGCCCTCGGTGTCGGGGTCCGTGTGCTGAACGGCATCGACCCTTTCGACCCGGGAGCGCTGCTCTGCGACCCGGCGCTCTACGCGATCCTGGTGGCAGGCATCGGCGGCATGTACCTGCACACGGTCGCCCTGCAGATCGGCTCGGTCAACGGCGCCACCGCCGCGCTGGTCGTCGGCGAGACCGTCCTGCCGGGCATCATCGGCGTGCTGTGGCTCGGCGATGCCTCCCGTCCCGGCTTCGCCTGGGCGGCGATCACCGGGTTCGTGCTCGCCGTATCGGGCGCGGTGGCAGTAGCCTGGTTCGGGTCCCCGAAAGGGCACGGCAGCGGCCCTGCGGCGGCGCCCGTGACACCCGCCAAGGACGCCCGGACGTCCGCGGGGGTCTGACCCGGCACCAGATGCGCCGAACTTCCAACGCTTGGCTGCCGTACGGGAGCCATCGTTTGCGACACAACCCCCCCACACGCAAGCCTGGTTGAGATCCGACATCCTCTGGCCAAGAGAGCGGTTCAACGTGTGGAGTCTGGTGGCCAAACCGACGACTCGCCTGCGCATCGTCTCTTCCGTCCGGCATCGTTGCTACTGAGCCGGGACGCGATAGTTGGAACCAGCGCGGTGTGGTGACCTGGCGGTTCTGGCGCTGCGGGCCGTGCCGAGAGGCAGGAACAGCGCGAACCTGCCAGCCCCGCCTCGGTCTGCCGCACCGACGAAGGAGGCGCCCGTGCGCCGCCGCCGCTTCATCACCGCGACCGCCGCCGCGACGGTCGCCCTTGCCCTCAACATCGACGAAACCCCCGTCGACGGCCGCCTGTCGATGAGCGACGTCGACCGTGCCCGCCAGCGGATCGACCGCCTTGACGCCCATTTCAGCGCCATCGGGGGCGAACCCCTCCTGACCGTCGCCAGTGCCTACCTCGACCGCCTGACCACCGCGGCCGACCGCTGCACCTATGGGCCCCGCGTCGAGCAGGCACTCCACACCGTGATCGCATCACTGTGCAGCTCGGCCGGATGGGCCGCAGACGACGCCGGGGACCTGGACGCCGCGCACCTGTGGCGCACCACCGCACTGCAAAGGGCCATCCTCGGCACCAGCCACCAAGCCCAGGCACGGGCCTGGTCCGACCTCGCCATCCACGCCCGCCGCGGCGGACACGACCGCGAAGCCCTGCGCATCAGCCAGACCGCCCTTACCAGCCGCGAAGCCCGCCAAGACCCGCGCTACGCCGCCCTGATCCAATCCCGCCTGGCCATCAGCCACGCCCGCACCGGAAACCGCCCAGCAGCAGCCCGCGCCCTGCTCGCCGCCCAGGCCTCCTACGACCGCATCGACCCCACCGAACCCGCACCAAGGTGGCTCAACTTCCTCACCGCCGCAGAGATCAGCGGACTCGCAGCCATCACCCACCAGGCAATGGGACGCCTCGCCGACGCCGAGACCGCCACCACCCAGGCCCTCACCCTCCTCGAACCCCGCCTGCGCCGCAGCCGCACGTACTACGCAGTCCAGCTCGCAGAACTCCAACTCGCGCGGGGAAACACCGCCGGCGCCCGAACCACCGCAGCCACCATCGACGCCGCGCACATCGGCAGCCGCGCCATCACCAGCCGGCTCGCCACCGTCCACCGCACCCTCGCCACCGCATAGGAGAACCGCCTACAGTGACCGCTGACATAGAACTCCGCCACTACACCACCCACCACCGCACCGCCCAGCTGCGCACGCTCCTGCTGGACGTCTACGCCGAGGTGTACGCGAAGGAAGCGCAGACCGACCCGTTCTGCGCCGTCGACCGGTTCGCCGAAGGACTCAACAGCTGGATGACCCATCCCGACTGGACCTGCACCGTCGGCTACGACCACGGACAGCCCGTCGGCTACGCCTACGGAGCTCCGCTGTATCCCGCCAGCCGCTGGTGGGGCGGACTGCTCACCGACGTACCCGCTGGCACCATCACCGAGACCGGCACACGCACCTACGCACTCAGTGAGCTGATGGTCCGCACCCCCTGGCGCAAGACCGGCACCGCCCGCCGGCTCCACGACGAGCTGCTCGCCGCCCGGCCCGAGAAACGCGCCACGCTCCTGGTCCTGAAGGACCATCCCAAGGTCCGGGCACTGTATGAATCATGGGGCTGGCAGACACTGGGCGACCTACGCCCACGCGTCCCGAACGCGCCACTTTTCCACTCCATGCTGCTGGACCTCCCACCAGACCACGGACCCGTCGTCGCCACCGTTCCGACCGTAAAGGCCTAGCGGGCCTGCCGGTTGCACAACAAGTTGCACAACAAGTTGCACAACAAGTTGCTCAACAGGTTGCTCAACGGGTTGCCAAAGGTGGATTCGCTTAACCGCTGTTCCCGCAGGTCAGCAGCGTGGGTCAGCGCGACGCAGACGCCGACACCTCTTTCCCCGAAGGGGAAGAGCACCCTTCTTCCTCCCCCGGCCTGGGCGCCGGCCCACTGTGCGGCGGTGCCCGCCCTCGCCGAGCCTTCCGCCGGGGCCGCCGCTGGCACCACGATCCCAACTTCAGCGAACTCTGGCGTGGACAGGAGGACACCCATTCCGGACCACGCGGGCGCGCCCTCCTCCTGCCCGCGCCACACAACGGCTCCGTTGGACAGATAGTCGACACCGGTCAACGTCACCGGGACGCTCCACACGTCCGGATACAGCGGACCGCCGGCCAAAGACGCTCCCCGTACGGGCTGGCACCGAACCGGAGTTCGGAGTTGGTCATCCAGGTGCAGTCCACCTGGCGGTGCCAGCAGGGCGCAGCGAGTCAATGCAGATGGCGTGTCCGAGCGAGGAGGCGTTCCCAGGTGCGGGCCGAGCCGCCATGTTGATGGGCCAGGCCGGCGGCGATTCGACTGATGGGAGTACCGCCCGCGGTGGCCAAGGCGTCGGCGGCTGTTTGCAGGCGTGGGTCGCCCTCGTAAGCGTGAGCCTTGCGTGGGCCTTGCGGCTCGCCGGCGCGGCGACCGCCACCTTTTCCTTGCCCGTGCGGATTGTCGCGGCGGTGCTGGATTTCATGGCGTGGCCAGACGCGAGCGCCATAGATGTTCTTGCCGCGCGAGAGATAGCCCTGGGTGGCGTAGGCGCGCACGGTGGTCGGATTGATCCCGAGGATGACGCTTGCCTCCTTGTCGGTGAGGAGGTCGTCCGGGTGCTCGTCTGTAGGCAGGGAGGGGATGGGCTCGCTGGCGAGGTAGGCATCTGCTTGGGCGCGGTCGTAGATCAGATAGCGACTGTTGGGGAAGAGGCTGCGAACTTGCTCTCGGAAGGCGCCGGCGTCGCGCCGTCGTGCCGACGCGTACGTAAGGGACGGTTCTCCTGTCGTGCCCTCTCAGGCTAACCCCGCAGAACGGGGACGTCTCACCCAAGGCTGACAGCGAGGGGAGGGCGAGGGCCTGCCGGAGCGTGCGGAGCGGGACGTTTCACCGGGTGTGCGCCTCGCGCCTGACCACGATGCACCAGTGGGCGGAGCTGGGGTGGTGGCGGATGTACCAGTCGAGCATCTTCGCCACCGGGGGGGCAGGTAGAGGTGCGGTGCCACCAGTCCTTCCCCTCTTTCTTCTCCTCGCACGGCTCGGCAACGTCCCCGTCCACCTCGACGGCCTCGGCGAAGTTGTTGAGCACCGCGCCCTCGACGACCGGGCCCAGGATCTCGGTGGGCAGGATCCGGTCCAGGCTGACCGCGACGTTCCAGGCGAGCGCGTCGGACACCTCGCGGACGGACGTCTCGCGCTGGCGCAGGATCCACCGCTTCCGTACGTCCGGTCGTCCCCATAGCGTGTGCTGGAAGTCAGCAGCCGCCCGACATCAGCGTCGCGCCGACCGTCCTCGACTACGACGAGTACGGCAACCCGCGCGCCGACCAGCCCGCCACCCGCTACGGGTGGCTCGGCGGCAAGCAGCGTTCCAGCGAGACCCCGACCGACCTCACCCTCATGGGCGTGCGCCTCTACAACCCCGCCACCGGACGTTTCCTGTATATCGACCCCGTCCCGGGAGGCAACGCCAACGCCTACGACTACGTCTACGCCGACCCACTGGCCAAGTTCGACCTCGACGGCCGCTGGTGCATGTTTGGACACAACCGCAGCGGCGGATGCCGTGGCGCCCACGCCGCACGGGGCATCGGTGTCCGTCATGTCATCGTGCGGGTACGTCCACCGCCAGGGAACGTCGGCCCACATCACGGTCAGTGAGGATCGACGCCGCTCCGACACCCCGAAATATCAGGGTCCATTGGACGCCCATCGCGCCTGCCGTCATTCGGTGAAGGGGGTCGAGCCGGCCGCTGTGCGGGCCGGGATTGCGTTCGACATCCTAGTGATTTAGTTTGCTAGCATGCTTGCCGTGGGCGACGAGGATGTGAAGCAGTTCAACGTGTACCTGCCGATCGGGCTGATCAAGCAGGTCAAGCACCGTGCCATCGAGAAGGAGCTGTCACTGTCGGCGTTGGTTGCCGAGGCGCTGCGTGCCTACCTCGACGACATCAAGGAAGAACGAGAGCGATCGGATGAGGAGGAGGTCTGAGATGACGACCGAAGGCATTGAGGCCGTGTTCATGGAGACCCACAACTGGGGCAAGGCGGCGCGGTTCTTCCAGGCGCTGGGTTATGAGCTGGAGTTCGAGACGGACCACAGCTCCGGCCAGTTGCGCAATGGCGATGGCCCCTCGCTGTTCATCGCCGAGGTGCCCGCAGATCGGCAGCCGCAGATGCAGCTGGTGCTGAAGGTGGCCGACGCGGACGCGTTTCGCCTTGACTCTGCCGTCGAGGTGGTCACTCCGTTTGAGGACACGCACTTCGGGACTCGGTTGATGACCGTGCGCGACCCGGACGGGCGGCTGTGGAGTCTTCAGGCCCCCAAGGACCAGCCGGGGAAGGAGGAAGCGCATGAGTGACGAACCGGCCTCACCGATGAGCGCGCGAACAGCGGTGGTGAGTGACGCGACGGCGCCGGGCCGCGTCTTAGCGGCGCCCAGCCCTCCACGGCGCGGGCTCGGCATGCTCGTGGTGATGATCGGCGTGCTCATCTCGGCGGTCGACAGCACGATCGTGGTCCTTGCACTGCCCGCCATCCAAGAGGACCTGAACGTCTCGCTGGCCTCGGTCACATGGGTGGTCGTGAGCTACCTCCTGGTCGTCACCGTGCTGGCCACTCAGCTGGGCCGGCTCGGCGACATGTTCGGCCGGGTGCGCATGTACGAGGCGGGGTTCGTCATCTTCGTGCTCGGTTCGGTGCTGTGCGCGCTGGCCTGGAACGCGCCTGCCATCATCGGATTCCGCGTCATCCAGGGGCTCGGCGCCGCGCTGATCGCCGCCAACAGCGGCGCGATCATCTCCGAGCTCTACCCGCCCGAGGAACGCGGCCGCGCCTACGGCTTCAACGCCCTCGGCTTCTCGCTGGGCTCCGTGCTCGGCGTCCTGCTCGGCGGCGTCATCGTGACCTACGTCTCCTGGCGCTGGATCTTCTGGATCAACCTGCCGATCGGGCTGACCGCGCTGGTCCTGGCCGCGCGGGTGCTGCAAGACCACAGCAAGCAGATCCGCCGCCGGTTCGACCCCCTGGGCATGATCACCCTGGGGCTAGGCCTGTTCGGCGTGCTGTGGGCAATGACCGGCCTGGCCGCCGAGCCTCTGAACGCAACTCACCTGGCATACCTGGCAGGGGGCCTGGTGCTGCTGGTGGCGTTCGTGCTCATCGAGCTGCGGCACAAGGAACCGACCCTGGACCTGTCGCTGTTCCGCATTCCGAAGGTGTCGCCCTCACTGCTGGCCTCACTCTTGCAGGGCCTGGGGAGCTTCGCAGTGCTCTTCCTGGTGATCATGTATTTGCAGGGGCCACGGGGGCTGAGCCCGATCACCGCGTCCATGCTGATGGTCCCGGGCTACGTGCTCGGCGCGGCCGTGGGCCCGTACGCGGGGCGCTTCGCCGACCGGCTGGGGCCAGTGATTCCGGCGACAGCCGGGCTGGGCATCTCGGTCATTGCGCTCGTCATCTTCGCCCAGATGACCACGACCAGCTCGCTCTGGCTGCCCGCAATCGGCAACGCGGTAATCATGATCGGTGGCGGCTTCTTCTATGCGGCCAACAGCTCCGCGGTGATGAAGGCGGCCCCGCCTGAGCGCCTAGGGATCGCTTCCGGCGTGCTCAGGACGTCCGCCAGTATCGGCATGGTGTTCTCCTTCACCACCGCCATCCTGATCGCAGCACACTCCATCCCCCGCAGCACGGCCTTCGCCATCTTCGTCGGCACCACCAGCCTGCACGGGCGGGACGCCGCCGCCTTCACCAACGGTTTGAGCGCGGCCTTCTACGCCATGACGGGCATCATGGCCCTCGCCGCACTCCTGTCCGCCATCCGCGGCCGGGTTGACACACGCCCGGCAGGTGCCGCCCCGGCCACCACAGCCCGGCACTAACTCATCCCGTCGCCGGGGCGGCGGCATCCGTCGCCCCGCGCGGGCGCGGCACAGAAGCTGACAGGCCGAGGTCGAGCCGCTTGTCCATGTCGAGCCGGAAGGTGCCGTAGATCTACGGCCGATTCGAGCTGGACATGAACAGCCGCCTCGACCTGGACCCGACCGCCCGGGCAGTTGCAGTGCCTGGCCCGCGCACCCCATAGTGAAACTGCGGCTCCCTGTGATCGTGGCTGGGCGTACGTTCGAGGCACGGTCGGCAACCGCGTGATGAAGCACGTTCGCTGAACTCACTCAGGTCGTCGACACCCGGCATCGCTGACCTGGGCTGCGAGCCCGACCATGTGACGGCGCACCTGCGCTACTCGCCGGACGACGCTGACCACGCACCGAGGCACCCAGGGCACCCTGCCGCTCCCGTCCGACCACGACGAGCGCAGGTGATTCCTATTCTTCTCCGTCCCATATGGACTTTTCGAAGAGCGTGAACGACTTGGGCGTACCGCCCGGCTGCGGCTTGCCCTTTTTACGTCCGACAACCCGATAGCCGGCGTTGAGGTAGTACGCGTGCAGGGGTGCGCTGTCGGCCAGGCAGTCCAGACGTACCAACGGTCGGCCCGCCTCAGCCACACGGCGCTCCGCGACTCGCAGAAGCTGCCGCCCCGTCCCGGGCAGGACACTGCTGCGGTCCACCATCAGCCGGTGCACATAGCCGGCTGTCGACGGCTGTGGCCCCCATGCCTCCTCGTCCTCCCACCACAGCTCCCAGGCCCCGACCACACGATCGGCAGCCTCCGCGAGCCATACCTCCCCGTGCTCCATGACCCGGCGGAAGTGATCCACGCCCAGCTCACCAGGACGCCACTGACCGGTGACGCCTTGGGCAAGCATCCAGCGAGCAGCGTCGTCGCGTAGACGCACGACAGAGGCAAGTTCGGCGTCGTCAGCGAGACGGAAGCGTAGAGCGTTCACGTCGCGATCTTCGCACAGGTGTTCATGCAACCGAGCGTCCGAGCTCGAACTCCAGATGTAGGTCCTGTTAGCTCTAGCCTCTGGATTGCTCGATGAGCGATTCGACTCCGTCCAGCATCCGTGCGAGTCCGAATTCGAAGAGTGTGTCGAGTTCGAGGTCGAACTCCTCCCGGCCGAAGAGAGTGGACAGGGTCGGAAAGGATCCAGCGGCCTGGATCGTCTCCATCCGCGGTTCGTTGGAGGCCATCCACTCTTCAGGTGTCATGCCGGTCTCCTGCCACGCTTGCGACTCCAGCTCCACGGCCGCCGCGACACCCTGGGCGTACCCGAGAAGAGCGAGGTGGACGTGGATGATCTGGGTCGGTGTCAGCCCCAGGCCCTTCAGGGCGCTGAGGACCCGCTCGGTGTAGCGCATCGCGTGGGGCGAGGCCATCGGCCGGGTGAGAGCAGACATGGCTCGCGCCAGCCAGGGGTGGCGTTGGTACAGGCCCCACAACCACCATGCTTCCCGTTCCAGTTGCGCTCGCCAGCCGGGCAGTCGCGGCCCCAGCGGTTCGCCGTTGAACACCGACTCTGACATTAGCCGTACGAGTTCGCCCTTGCTCGGGACATGGCGGTAGAGCGCCATGGTTGACACGCCGAAATCGGTCGCAACTCGGCGCATGGAGAGTGCGGCGATCCCTTCGATGTCGGCGAGAGCGATCGCGGCACTGATGATGCGATCCCGGGTGAGTCCATGGTGGGGAGTCCGCGGCCGTTCTCGTCCTGACTCCGCTACCACGGTGCCGACACCGGGCACGGCCCGCACGAGACCCTCCTGGTTCAGGGTGGCGAGCGCCTTCGTTGCGGTCGCCATAGCGACGCCCCACTCCTGGGTGATGCGCCGGGTGGAAGGGACGCGGGCACCGGGCGCAAGCTCCCCGGAAGCGATACGCCGACGGATGTCACCGGCGATACGGAGATAGGGCGGTTCCATAGCCATGACCGAACTGTACTAGTGCCCTCATAGGACATTCAGGCTGGTCAAAGCCGAGGAATGCGAGGTGCACTAGGTATCTGCTTGCGGTGTACGCGATCCTCTCGGTTCCCTGCCGTTCATGGAGAACACACCCGGCCCCCGCGCGGGGCACAAGGAATGGACCGCCCTCGGCGTCCTGATGCTGCCCCTGGCACTCGTCTCGATGGACGTCTCGGTCCTGTACTTCGCGATTCCCTACATCAGTCAGGACCTGAAACCCAGCGCCACGCAGCAGTTGTGGATCCTCGACATGTACGGCTTCGTCCTCGCCGGGCTACTCGTCCCGATGGGTGCGTTCGGTGACCGGATCGGCCGACGCACGCTGGTGCTCGGGGGAGCGGCCCTCTTCGGAGCGGCCTCGGTCGCCGCCGCGTACGCACATACGCCTGAACTGCTCATCGCCATACGCGCGCTGCTGGGTCTCGGTGGCGCTGCCTTGATGCCCTCGACTCTCGGCCTGATTCGCAACCTCTTCCACGATGACAAACAGCGCGGCAAGGCGGTGACCCTGTGGACCGCTGTCATGACGACGGGCATTTCACTGGGGCCCGTGGTCAGCGGCCTGCTGCTGGAGCACTTCTGGTGGGGTGCGGTCTTCCTGATCAACCTGCCCGCGATGCTGCTGCTGCTCGTGTTGGTGCCGTTCCTGGTGCCTGAGTTCAAGTCAGCGAAGCGCGAGCGCTTCGACCTGCTGAGCGCGGTGCTGTCACTCGGCGCTGTGCTCCTGGTCATCTACGGAATCAAGGAATGGGCCCGGCACGGGTACGAGCCGCTGCCCGCCCTCGCCATCAGCGCGGGGCTCGTGCTCGGCTTCGTCTTCGTACGCCGACAAAAGCACCTCGCGCATCCGATGATCGACCTCGGCCTGCTTGGCCGGCGCGCCTTCGGCGGCCCGGTGTTCGCCAATCTCCTCGCGATGTTCGCCACGGTCGGGATGGCTGTCTTCCTCACCCAATATCTGCAGTCCGTCCTCGGCCTGAGCCCCTTCAACGCCGCGCTGTGGAGCCTGGTACCTGCCGCCGGAGTGGCTATCATGGCCCCGGCCGGAGCTGCGCTCGCACAGCGCATGGACCGTGCGTACGTCATGGGCGGCGGCTTCCTCCTCTCTGCTTGCGGGTTTCTTTGGCTGGCCCAGGTACGAACCGACTCGGCACTCTGGTTCACCCTCGCCGGCGCCTCCCTGTACGCGGGCGGCCTGGTCGCCGCCATGACTCTCGCCAACGAACTCGCCCTCGGCGCGGCCCCGCCGGAGCGTGCAGGATCAGCCGCGGCCGTGCTGGAGTCAGGTCAGGAGTTCGGAGGGGCGTTGGGCATGGCGATCCTCGGATCCATCGGGGCAGCGGCGTACAGCCGGGACATGGCCGGCGCGCTGCCCTCTGGAGTACTGCAGGCCGGAGCCGCGCGCGAAACGCTGGGCGGCGCCACGGCCGCCGCGGCCCAGCTGCCGAACGGGACTGCAGATGTCGTACTGGCGGCCGCGCGAGACGCCTTCACACACGGGATGAGCATCGCGGCCGCCGGCGCGGCCGTCGTCATGGCCAGTGCCAGTCTCTTCTCGTTCACATGGCTGAGGGGTGCGGGCAAGACGAGGCGACCGACGGAATCATCTGCCGGCCCACGGCCCACAACACTCGTGTAGTGATGGCCAGTAGTCCCGGTTCGGATACCAGAAAGCAGGTGACCAGAGCCCTCAGCTCCCGGAGTCACCTTTGGTGGCGGGCCTCAGGGGCGCGCTTGGCGACATGCTGGGCGACGGCGTCGACGCCGGGCCGTGCGTACCTTTCCAGGGACCGTACAGAGGCGTGGCGGGAGCGGGCCAACAGCATCGGTGTTGAGGTGCCGTCTTCCGCGTCGTGTGTCAGCGCACTGCGGAGGCGGTGGAGCGTCCACCCTTCCAGGTCGTCGATGTCGTTGGGGCTAGCGGTGGTTTGTTAGACCGGGGAGTAGAGATCAAGTGGGTGGCCTGCTCCGACGGCGTTGATCAGGGCTTGGAGTTCGGGTTGCGGGGGTGCGTTGCTCCAGGCTCGCCAGCAGCGTTGGAGGGTGGTCCAGGGGTCGAGCCAGGCCCGGACGGCGCGAATCGCCTTTGGCCAGCTTGCTGGTTGGGGCTGGTGGGGTTTGCTTGGGCCCCCTCTCAGCCGGTTCGGCCGGTGTGGCAGCCGGCAGGGCCGCTGGGGCGACGATGGGTTCCGGGTCCGGAGGCTGAGTGAACCAGGTGTCCCAGCAGAACGAGAACGCGCAGGTGACCAGGGTCTGGTGGCGGCGGATGGCAGTATCGGAACGGACTTGGAAGTCGGCCCACCCGAGTTCGCCCTTGACCTGTTTGTAGCTCTGCTCGATCCAGTGTCGGATGCCGTAGATCCGGACCACTTCGTGCAGCCCGGCGGCCGGTTCGGGGCTGTCGGCCTCGCGGGGACCGCCGGGGCGGGGCAGGTCGGTGGCCAGGTACCAGGTGGCTTGCGGGGGCAGCGTGGCCGGGTCGGTGGTGGCCACGATCAGGCGGACGTTCCCGTCGGGTCCCCACCAGCCGAGGCGGGCGTCGGCGGCCCACCAGGTCTCGGTGTGCCCGTCACGGAAGGTTCGCTCGATGGCGGTCCAGTCACCCGGATGCTCGGGGTCCGTCCAGGTCAGGGCGCGGGCGGCGTCGGCGGGGGTGTAGGCGTCCTTGCCGTGGGCCCAGGTGCCGTGGCTCGGTTTGAGGGCCATGACGAACGGCAGTCCTGCCGAGGCGAGTTGTCTGCGGAAGCCGTCCTGGTCGCCGTAGGCGCAGTCGGCGGCCACCGCCCGGAAGACCACCCCCGGCAGCCTTCGCGGTGCGGGCCAGCTCTGCGGCGATCTGCAGCTTGGTGCGGAAGCCGGGGTCGCTCTTGCCCTTGGGGAAGTGATGGGCGGGGCTGTAGGGCACGGAGTGCAGCGGGTAGTAGAGGTTCTCATCGGCCCAGCAGGTAGTCACGGTGACGATGCCGTTGTCGGTCTTGCCCAGTCGGCCCAGCCACTGCCGTCCGATGTGCGCAGTCGCCTTGCCGTCCTTGCGGTCGCCCGAGTCGTCGATCACCAGTACCCCGCCCGGGTGCGGCGCGGTCGCGGGGTCGGCCAGCAGCAGTTCGACCCGGCGGGCGTTGACCCGCTCGTGGTCCCACGTCGACTCGGACAAGAAGAACTGCAGCCGCTGCACCGAGGGGTGCTGGGCCCCGACGACGGGTTCGGTGCCGGCCAGGCAGGTCAGCGTCTTGTTGCGGTCCCGCGGCAGCAGCAGCCCGGTCAGGTACTCGCGGAACCCACGGCGCTGTGCCAGTGTGGAGAACAGGTCATCGAAGCGTACGGCGTAGGCTTCCAGTGGGCCCGGTGCGGGCGGACGCGGCAGACGACGGGTCATCACAAGCCCCTAGGCGGCGAGGCGACGTTCCTCTGCTACCGGCCTACTACAGCCCTGACCCGCCGTCAACAAACCACCGCTAGGTCTGGGCGGTTCCGGTCGGGTTCGCAAGGGAGCGAGGCTGCCGGGCCGGAAGGGGGCCCAACAAGACCGGCCGGTCCGGCAGCCTCGGTGGCCGGGCAGGCTTCGAGGCTGCCGGCCGGGTGCAGCGGGTGCGGGCCGTGGGGCGAACACCGCACCACGCTGGTCTCTATCGCAGGGGCCACGGGCAACTGCCTGCCAGCATGGCCCACTCCCGGTCCACCTGACCGGGCACGACACGCCCCGCCGCCATCCAGTGGGCGGCCAGCGCCGCGGAGATCGGCTCACCTTGCTGGGCTGGGACCGGCGCGACGCGGTCGCTGACCGGAGCGGCGGGCCGCGTCGTCGTGGTCACACAGTTCTAACGCCCGACCGCCGCGCCGGTCACCCGTGGCGAGTACGGCGTTTGCGCAACGCGGTACGGGCCTGCGTGATGCTGATCAGGAGCCCGAATTCCTGGAGAGCGATGTGCTGGACGTCCTCGGCGGTGGCGGGACTGCCCTCGGCGGTGGCGGGACTGCCCTCGCCGCTGCGGGCGTGCGCGAGTTCGGCGGCGCCCAGGGCGAGCAGCTGCTCGCGGTCGCGCTCGTCATGCTGGTCGGTGGTGTACGCGGCCAGGACCTGCCGCCAGATCCCGCTCACCGGCCGCGCCCGTCGCGTGGGGCGGGAACAGCAGCCGCGTACGCGTCCTGCGGCAGATCGTCCGTCTCCGCCTCGGGGCGGTGAATGCCGAACGGGCCCGAGGTGCCATGGGGGACCCCGAGCACGGTAGCGCCCTTCGCACGGTACTCAGCGTCATAAATCACGGGCGGTTCCAGGTCATCAGTCGTAGGCCGGGGCTGGTTCACCGCACCGATCCCCGGCCGGGGGCGTGTTGAACCGGTCCGGGTCCGTCACATCCTGTCCCCGGCCCGGGGCATGGGGCAGCGGCGTCGGCAGTGTCAGGTCAGGGACACGCCTCGGCCACCGAAGAACTCGGCGAACTCGGCTGCGGGCAGACTCGCGGTACGGGCCTGCCCGGTGTGTCCGGACGGGTTGCGGAAGTGCACCGTGTCCCCGTCGCGGCCGGTGACGAGGACGAGGTGGCCGCCCTTGCCGGGGGCGGGGTTCTCCGGGCAGCGGATCTCCTTGTGCACGGAGGCCATCACCAGCCGGCCGGCGTCGAGGAGGCAAAGGAGGCCGGGCACGGTCAGGGTTGGGTGGACCTCGGCGCCCAGCGGGTGGACGTCCACCACGTACTGGACGAAGGGGGCGTAGATCAGGCCGCGGATCGCTGCGGTGTCCGGGTCCTCGGTGTACGCCCCGTACTTCCGGGCGCCGTCGAGGAGCTCGAACATGGTGGGCGCCTCGCCGGTACGGGCCAGGAGCGCCATGCGCAGGCAGGCGATGCCGCACATGTGGCCGGACCACCGGCCGTAGGTCTCGATGTCGGGGGCGCCGGACTCCTCCCACCGGGGATCGTCGTCGTGGGCGCGTCCCTCGTAGGCGAAGGCGGCGATGAGCTCCGGGCTGGCGTACTGCGTGATCGTGGGGAACGGGTGGTCGTCAGACACGGGCGGGTTCCTTCCGGCGGGTGGCCTGGTTGATCAGCCGGTGGAAGGTGGGCAGGTCCACGCCGCCGCCGGAGATCACCACCCCGATCATCCCCGACTCGTGGGGGATAAGGCTGCCAAGGACGGCGGCCAGGGCACAGGCGCCACTCGGTTCGGCGACGACCTTCAGGTGCCGGAACGCGAAGGCCATAGGGCTTTGTCAGGTTGACCGAGTGCTTGAGGGTGTGAGCCGGTTCGACGCGTTTCGGCTTCGGTGGTGACAGCGGCTCAGGCTACGGCGGGCAGGCTGGCGACGCGCCGGTGATCTGGTCCCAGATCGCGAAGCGGTTGATCATCTCGGCGCGGTAGTTCGGGGCGGTGAGGAGGTGACGGCGGGGTCGGAAGTGGGGTGAGATGCCGCTGAACGCGGCCAGGAACCGTTGTGCGGCACCCACCGATCGGAAGCCTTTCATCGCGCGCTCGCGTTGCCTCGTCGGCTGATGGGAGTTCTCGGCCTGGTTGTTCAGGCCCTTGTGCGAGCGGTGTTCGACCGACGGCATCTCGTGGCGGTGGGCGGCGCGGTAGGAGGGGAGCTTGTCGGTGACGATCACCCGGGGCACCGACCGGGTCTTCTTCATCAGCTTCCGGAAGAAACGCCTGGCCGCGGCCACGTCCCGCCGGTTCTGCAGCAGGATGTCGAGCACGTTCCCGTACTGGTCCACGGCCCGCCACAGGTACCGCTGCACGCCGTTGATTTTGACGAACACCTCGTCCAAGTGCCACTTGTCACCAGGCCCCGGACGGCGCCAACGTAGAGCAGCGGCATAAGCCGGGCCGAACCGGCGCGTCCACTGGTGGACTGTCTCGTGGCTGACCTCAATGCCGCGCTCGAGCATCAGCTCCTCGATGTCGCGCAGGCTCAGGTTGAAGCGGTGATACAGCCACACGCAGTGGGAGATGACCTCCGGAGGGAAGCGGAAACCCCGGTACGACGGCGTCACCACGGACAGCCCCTCCAGCGATTCGACCAGACGGATGATCATGCCGCCTGAGAAGGCCACCACTCAACCTGACAACGCCCCTGACCGAGCACATCAACCGGTTCGGCGTGTACTCCACACACGAGCTCGGCATCCCCCCGGAGGACTACGACACCCGCCTCGACATCGACTTCAGCACGCTGGAGGAGGAACGGGTCCCGGCTGCGTGAACCGCCTGGCGGTCCGGAATGGCAGGGCCGCGGCTCGACGGTTCCGGCGGATCTGCTGAAGGCTGCGAACGGAGCACCGGTGCTGCTACAGGTGCTTGCGGCCAGTTGGGCGAGACCTTTCGGAGGCTGTCTACTCCAGACGGAGCAGGGGCGGTGACTCCGGACGCCGGTGGACGTTGGACCGACCGTGTCGAAGACCGCGTCCAGCTCAAGCAATGTCAGCGCCGCCCCTGCCGGGAAGGGGCTGTTGATGCCCTTCGTTGCCTGGGCTGGCAGGTGGATGATGAGCTCCTCGGCGGCGATCCGACAGCACCGGTTCCCGTCACGGTGCCGGATCTGGCCCAGGAGGCGGGCCACCCTCTGCCTTTCGGGAAGAACACGCGTTCGCGGGTGTCCGGATGGACCACGCGGGCCTTGTCCGCCAAGCCGGTCAAGAAGCTCCCTCCCGCCGGACGGCTGGCCGGCCTGTTTCTCGCCGCGCACAGCACCTCCAAGCTCCTCGGCGAGATTCCGCCCGACCTTCCCGACGCCTGCCGGGCCGCCTTGCCCGACCTCCTGCGGAAGGGCTTCCTCACCGAGCTCTCCGAGGACCGCTGCCGCCTCGATCCCGCAGTGCGCCACTTGTCGGGCATGCGTCAACCCTCCGAAGAGGAGAGGGCGGCAAAGCTCTCTAACGAGCTGGTGCGTGATTGCATTGGAGGCGTGAGGGCCTGAGCTGGGGGTTTGTGTCAGCCGGTGGTGTTGCGGTCGGAGACGAGGCCAGCGATGGCCCGGTAGGTGACGGGCAGGGTCTCCC
>NZ_JBHVPX010000036.1:28932-54109 GCF_042887155.1 Streptomyces sp. NPDC057963 | reverse complement strand
GCATCGTCCTGCGTCGGACACGCCACCCGCACGATCTGACAGCCCGACGCCGTCAGCTCCGCGATCTGCTGCAACGTCGCACCGACGTCCGACGTCCGCGTCGTCGTCATCGACTGCACCGACACCGGCGCATCCCCGCCCACCGCAACCGACCCGACCTGGATCTTGCGGCTGACCCGCCGGTCGGCGAGCTTGGTCGGAACGGACGGAATTCCGAGAGAAATCGCAGTCATGCGCTGAGCATCCCCAAGGTGTGGATCAAGGTCCCGAGATCGGCGGGCTCCGGGTTTCGAGGTTACGGCACCGGCGGCGGCCCCGAGCACACCGCACGCGGGAGTGCCGCGCGCAGGCGCCGCCCCGGACACGCGCTGTGCTCCGGTCGGTCACCCTCCGTGCGCCGGACCTGCCGGAGATCAGGAGATCTTGACCGGATTGACGATGTCGGCCACCAGCACCAGCAGGGTGAAGCAGATGAAGACGCCCGCGACGACATACGCGACCGGCATCAGCTTGGCCACGTCGAAGGGGCCCGGGTCGGGGCGCTTGAAGACCCGCGCCACATTGCGGCGCAGCGCCTCCCAGAGCGCTCCGGCGATGTGTCCGCCGTCGAGCGGGAGCAGGGGCAGCATGTTGAAGAGGAACAGCGAGAGGTTGAAGCCTGCCAGCAGGAACAGCATCATCGCGATCTGGTTCTGCGCCGGTACGTCCAGCGCCATCACCTCGCCGCCGATCCTCGCCGCGCCGACGACGCCCACCGGGGAGTCGGCCGCTCGCGGGCCGTCGCCGAAGGCGGCGTCCCACAGGTCGGGGATCTTGGACGGGAGGGCGATGATCGAGTCGACACCGTTCTCGATCATGTCTCCCATGCGGACGACCGAGTCGCCGAAGGAGAGCGGCACGATCTCGGTCTGAGCGGCGAAGCCGAGGTAGCCGGCCTTCACGTACTCGCCCTCGACCACGTTGCCGTTGGAGTCCTTCTTCGCCACCGCGTTCTCCTTCAGCACGGCGTGGAGGGTCTTCTCCTGGCCGTCGCGCCGGACGGTGAGGGTGGCGGGACCGGTGGTGTCGCGGATCCTGTCGGAGAGCGTGGCCCAGTCGTCGACCTTCTGGCCGTCGAAGGCGACGATCCTGTCGCCCTTCTCGAGTCCCGCCGCCTGCGCGGGCGAGACCGCGTCGGACTTCTTGCAGGCGTCGCGGTTCTCGCTCTGCGGGATCACGCACTTCTGGACGCCCGCGACCTCGGTCGTCTGGGTCTGGAACCCGAAGGACATCGCCACACCGAGGAAGATCGCGACGGCGAGGACCAGGTTCATGAACGGTCCGGCGAACATCACGATGACGCGCTTCCACGGCTTGCGTGTGTAGAAGAGGCGCTTCTCGTCACCGGGTTCGATCTCTTCGAAGGCCGCGGACCTGGCGTCCTCGATCATGCCGCGCCACGGCGATGTGGACCGCGCCTCCAGGCGCCCGTCCGGTCCCGGCGGGAACATGCCGATCATGCGGATGTAGCCGCCGGCCGGGATGGCCTTGATCCCGTACTCGGTGTCGCCCTTCTTCCGCGACCAGATCGTCGGCCCGAAGCCGACCATGTACTGGGGGACGCGGATGCCGAAGAGCTTCGCGGTCGACAGATGCCCCAGTTCGTGCCAGGCGATCGAGAACAGCAGCCCGATGACGAAGACGACGATGCCCAGAATCGTCAACAGGACCGTCGAAATACTCATGCGCGCGCCTCCGCTGTCGCTTTCGCCGAGAGTTCACGGGCCCGGGCGCGTGCCCAGGTCTCCGCTTCGAGGACGTCTGCGACCGTGAGCGAAGTTCCCGTGGCGGGGGTGCCGTGTTCGGCCACCACCGCCGTGACCGTATCCATGATTCCGTTGAACGGCAGCTGTCCCGCCAGAAAAGCGTCGACGCATTCCTCGTTCGCGGCGTTGAACACGGCCGGGGCCGTGGCGCCGAGCGTACCGACGTGCCGGGCCAGTCCCACGGACGGGAAGGCCTCGTCGTCGAGAGGGAGGAACTCCCAGGTGGACGCCTTCGACCAGTCGAAGGCGGGGGCGGCGTCCGGCACGCGCTGGGGCCAGCCGAGACCGATGGCGATCGGGCCTCTCATGTCCGGGGGTGTGGCCTGGGCGAGGGTGGAGCCGTCGGTGAACTCGACCATGGAGTGGACGTACGACTGGGGGTGGACCACGACCTCGATCCGGTCGAACGGGATGTCGTAGAGGAGATGCGCCTCGATGACCTCCAGTCCCTTGTTGACCAGGGTGGCGGAGTTGATCGTGATGACCGGTCCCATGGCCCAGGTGGGGTGCGCGAGGGCCTCCTCCCGGGTGACGTCCACGAGCTCGCTCCTGGTGCGTCCCCGGAAGGGGCCGCCGGACGCGGTGACGACGAGCCTGCGTACGTCGGCGCGGGTGCCCGCGGCGAGTGCCTGGAAGAGGGCGGCGTGCTCGGAGTCGACCGGGATGATCTGGCCCGGCTCGGCCAGCGCCTTCACCAGCGGGCCGCCGACGATCAGCGACTCCTTGTTGGCCAGGGCGAGCGTGCGGCCCGCCTTGAGCGCGGCGAGCGTGGGGGCGAGACCGATCGAGCCGGTGATTCCGTTGAGCACGGTGTGGCACTCGCCGGCGGCGAGCTGGGTGGCGGCTTCGGGCCCGGCCAGGATCTCGGGGAGCGGCTCGCCCGTCCCGTACTGCGCGCGCAGGGCCTCCCGGAGGGCCGGTACGGCGTCCGGTGCGGCGACGGCCACGGTGCGCACCCGCAGCTGCCGCGCCTGCTCGGCGAGGAGGGCGACCCGTCCGCCCGCGGCGGAGAGGCCGGTGACGCGGAAGCGGTCGGGGTTGCGCAGCACCAGGTCTATGGCCTGGGTGCCGATGGAACCGGTGGAGCCGAGGATGACGAGATCCCGGCGGCCTTCCGCGGCGTCGAAGACGAGGTGCGGGTCGGCGAGGGGGGCAGGGCTGTCGCTCATGCCCCCCATTGTGGCCGCATCGGCTGTGGGTGTGGACAGTGCGTCCCGGTCGCCGGCGGATCCGGCCCGGGGCCGGCCGCTTCCGACGGCGAGCCCGCGGTGGCCGCGCACCGCGGCCCCGGCAGACTTCCCGCACATCTGCAACCGCCACCGCTGCTGCGCCGCACTCGGAGGCGGCCCCCGACCAGCCGCGTGGACAACGCTGCGGGTCAAGACACCTGGCGGCTCGTGGGTTCGGCGAACTCCGCGAAGGACTCGTGGAATCCGGGGAACGTCTTCCGTACGCAGCCGGGGTCGTCGAAGGTGATGCCCGGTACCCGCAGACCGGTCCTCGATGCGCACGGGGCCCGAGGCGAAGGGGGCGGCCGCGGCGAGGGCCGGCAGGAACCTGGCCGTGGTGGCGCCGTCTCGGCAGTGGACGTCGGCGTCGGTGACGGCGGGGCCCCGGGGCGGCCCTCGATGTGCCGGCGGTCCGCTTCCTGCCCGACCCGGTAGCCGAGGCGTGCGAGCCCCTCGGCGAAGCCCTCGGTGCCGTCCGTGCGCAGGGGCCGTACGAGGGTGCTGGTGCCGTTCGCGGCGGCGGCGAGGAACAGGGCGCGCGGTGACGGACTTCGAGCCGGGGATGTGGATGACGGTCACGGGGTCGTCATCCTGCTGTACCCCGCCCGGACGGGCAGGCGGCCGACGCGTGGACGCCCGCCCGCCCGGTGGGCCCGCGGGTCAGCGAACGGGCCGGTGGACGTCGTCCCGGACGGAGGCGCCCGGGGTGGCGTCGGCGATCCACGGACCGTCGCCGCTCGGATCGACGATGCCGTCCTCCAGCCAGGTGTACGTACCGGACAGGACGCCGTCGACCACACGCCGGTCCAGGTCGTCGGTGTTGGACCACAGACGGGTGAAGAGTTCCTCGACCCGGACACGCGACTGGCGGCAGAACGCGTCGGCGAGCTGGTAGGCCTCGCGGCCGTGGTCGTCGCAGGAGCGCAGCAGTTCGGCGCGGACGCAGGCGGCGCTCATCGCGAAGAGCTCCGCGCCGATGTCGACGATCCGGCCGAGGAAGCCCTGCTTGGTCTCCATCCGGCCCTGCCAGCGCGACATGGCGTAGAAGGTGGAGCGGGCCAGTTTGCGGGCGGAGCGTTCGACGTAGCGCAGATGGGCGGACAGATCCGGATGACCGGAGGGGTGGAACTCCCCGTACGTACACGGGAGTTGTCCCGGACCCGCGGCGAGCTTGGGGAGCCAGCGGGCGTAGAAGCCGGCCGCGTTCACGCCCGCTTTCGCCTTGGCGGAGAGGGGTTTGTCGGGGTCGATGATGTCCCCGGCGACCTTCAGGTGGGCGTCGACGGCCTCACGGGCGATCAGCAGGTGCATGATCTCGGTGGAGCCCTCGAAGATCCGGTTGATCCGCAGATCGCGCAGGAGCTGTTCGGCGGGGACGGCCCGTTCGCCGCGGGCGGCGAGGGACGCCGCCGTCTCGAAGCCCCGGCCGCCCCGGATCTGGACCAGCTCGTCGGCCATCAGACAGCCCATCTCGGAGCCGTACAGCTTGGCGAGTGCCGCTTCGATCCGGATGTCGTTGCGGTTCTCGTCGGCCATCTGGGAGGAGAGGTCGACCACCGCTTCGAGCGCGAAGGTGGTGGCGGCGATGAAGGAGATCTTGGCACCGACGGCCTCGTGCCGGGCGACCGGCCTGCCCCACTGCTCGCGCACCGCCGACCACTCACGGGCGATCTTCAGGCACCATTTCCCGGCGCCGACGCACATGGCGGGCAGCGAGAGCCGTCCCGTGTTGAGCGTGGTGAGGGCGATCTTGAGCCCTGCCCCTTCGGGGCCGATGCGGTTCGCGGCCGGGACCCGGACCCGGTGGAAGCGGGTGACGCCGTTCTCGATGCCGCGCAGGCCCATGAAGGCGTTGCGGTTCTCGACGGTGATGCCCGGGGAGTCCGCCTCGACGACGAACGCCGTGATGCCGCCCTTGTGGCCGTCCGACTTCGGGACCCGGGCCATCACGACGAGCAGGTCGGCGACGACCCCGTTGGTGGTCCACAGCTTCACGCCGTCGAGGATGTAGTCCGATCCCTCGGGGACCGCCGAGGTGGCGAGCCGGGCCGGGTCGGAGCCGACGTCCGGTTCGGTGAGCAGGAACGCCGAGATGGCGGTGGCGGCCAGCCGGGGCAGGAAGGCGTCCTTCTGCTCCTGGCTGCCGAAGAGCTTCAGCGGCTGCGGTACGCCGATGGACTGGTGGGCGGAGAGCAGCGCACCGATCGCGGGGCTGGCGGAGCCGACGAGGGAGAGGGCCTTGTTGTAGTAGACCTGGGTCAGACCGAGGCCGCCGTACTTCGGCTCGATCTTCATCCCGAGCGCGCCGAGCTCCTTGAGGCCGTTGATCACCTCGTCGGGGATCCTGGCCTCACGCTCGATCAGGGCGCTGTCGATCCTGGTCTCGCAGAAGTCGCGCAGCCGGGCGAGGAACGCCTCGCCGCGCCGGACGTCGTCCGCGGGCGGCAGCGGATGCGGATGGATCAGGTCGAGACGGAAGCGCCCAAGGAAGAGTTCCTTCGCGAAACTGGGCTTGTGCCAGTCCTGTTCGCGCGCGGCCTCGGCCACTTGACGCGCTTCACGCTCGGTGACCTTGGGCGTGTTCTTCGGTGCGGATGGTGCGGACATGAGGAGCTCACCTCGCCGCGTTGTGGGGTGGGCGGACGCGGCCGGTCCGCGCGGAGCGCATGGCGCCGCCGAGCCGTACCAACCGGTGCTACGTGTCCTGATGTACCCGATTCCCGGCACTCCCACCATCTCCCGGACGCCGATCGGGTCGGGAGCCACTCCACTGGACAGCCCCGCGGTGACACGGCGGCCGGACCGTGCGCGGGGCGTGCGCGGGGCGGGGAAAGCAGGAACGGCTGGAGCCCCCGCACAGTGGGCTCCAGCCGTCTCCCTGCCGCCTGCTTCGTGCTGTCCAGGCGGATCGCAGGCGGCGCTGGTGGATCGTTTCGATCCGGTTCGTGGACTACATGGATCCGCGCGGATCAGAGGGCGAGGCCGGTGAGGACCAGCACGCGCTCGTAGGTGTAGTCGTCCATGGCGTAGCGGACGCCCTCGCGGCCGACGCCGGACTGCTTGGCGCCGCCGTAGGGCATCTGGTCCGCGCGGTAGGACGGGACGTCGCCGATGATCACGCCGCCGACCTCAAGGGCGCGGTGGGCGCGGAAGGCGGTCTGCAGGTCGTGCGTGAACACGCCTGCCTGGAGGCCGTACTTGGAGGAGTTGACCGCTGCGAACGCCTCGGCCTCGCCGTCCACCTTCTGCACGGACAGCACCGGTCCGAAGACCTCCTCGCCGGAGAGGGTGACGCCGTCCGGGAGCTCGGCGAGCACGGTCGGCGCGTAGGTGGCGCCGTCCCGCTTGCCACCGGTGAGGAGCTGGGCACCGGCCTGTACGGCCTCGTCGACCCAGGACTCGACGCGCTTGGCGGCGTCCTCGCTGACCAGCGGGCCGACGTCGGTGGCGGCGTCGGACGGGTCGCCGGTGACCTGGGCCTCGACGGCCGCGACGATCTTCGGGACGAGCCGGTCGTAGACCGAGGCGTCCGCGATGACGCGCTGCACCGAGATGCAGGACTGGCCGCCCTGGTAGTTGGAGAAGGTCGCGATACGGTTCGCGGCCCAGTCCAGGTCCTCGTCGGAGGCGTAGTCGCCGAGGACGACCGCCGCGCCGTTGCCGCCGAGCTCCAGGGTGCAGTGCTTGCGCGGCACGGACTCCAGGATCGAGTAGCCGACGGGGCCGGAACCGGTGAAGGAGATGACCGGCAGGCGCTCGTCCTGCACCAGGGCCGGCATCCGGTCGTTGGGGACCGTCAGCACGGACCACGAACCGGCCGGCAGGTCGGTCTCGGCCAGCAGCTCGCCCAGGATCAGCGACGAGATCGGGGTGGCCGGGGCGGGCTTCAGGATGATCGGGGCACCGACGGCGATGGCCGGGGCCACCTTGTGGGCGCTCAGGTTCAGCGGGAAGTTGAAGGGCGCGATACCGAGGACCGTGCCGCGCGGGAAGCGCCGGGTCAGGCCGAGCCGGCCGGTGCCGCCCGCGTCGGTGTCGAGGCGCTGGGCGTCGCCGCCGTTGAAGCGGCGGGCCTCCTCGGAGGCGAACCGGAACACGGAGACGGCACGGCCGACCTCGCCGCGGGCCCACTTGATGGGCTTGCCGTTCTCGGCGGAGATCAGCTGGGCGATCTCCTCGGTGCGCTCCACCAGGCGCCGTACGACGTGGTCGAGCGCGGCGGCCCGGACGTGGGCCGGGGTCGCGGCGAACTCCTCGCGCACGGCGTGCGCGGCCGCGACGGCCTCCTCGATCTGGGCGTCGGTCGGCACGCTGACGGTGCCGACGAGACGGCCGTCCCAGGGGTTGGTGACGTCGAAGCTGTCCTCGCCGGTGGCCTGGCGGCCGGCGAGCCAGAAGGCGTGGGTGGAGGTCATGGAGGTTCCGGCCCTTCGAAGACGTGGGGTGTGGTGCCCCCACCGTAGAGCCGCACGGCCGTCTTGGCGTTTGTCCGGCATGGAGCAGAACCCGGCGGGGACACTCCGGTTTGTCGGATGCGCCGACGGGGGTGCGGCGCCTTCCGGCAGGGGTGCGGCGCCGGGCGGCGACCGGGACCGCACGGCCTTCCGGCGGCAGCTGCCACGCCGTCTCCCATCTCGCCTCCGGGGGAAGGCGTCCGGTCCTGCGGCGGCGGGTACGGCGGCGACGGCGAGTGCCCGGCCCTGCGGGCGCCGCTATCCCTGGGGCGTCTGTCCCTGGGGCGTCTGTCC
This sequence comes from Streptomyces sp. NPDC057963, assembly GCF_042887155.1. Lineage (NCBI taxonomy): Bacteria > Bacillati > Actinomycetota > Actinomycetes > Kitasatosporales > Streptomycetaceae > Streptomyces > Streptomyces sp. NPDC057963. Next base: position 46,327 of record NZ_JBHVPX010000036.1, on the reverse strand, counting down.
CTGGGGCGTCGTCGGAGAGCTCGTCGCCTTCAGGGCCAGCCACAGCTCCATCCGGACATCCGGATCGTCCAGGGAGCGGCCCAGGATCTCCTCCACCCGGCGCATCCGGTAGCGCAGGGTGTGGCGGTGCACGCCCAGGTCGGCCGCCGCCGCGTCCCACTGGCCGTGGTGGGAGAGCCAGGCCCGCAGTGAGGCGACCAGGTCGCCGCGGCCCTTGGCGTCGTGCTCGTGCAGGGCGCGGAGCATCCCGTCGGCGAAGGCCCGTACGGCGTCGTCCGCGAGGAGCGGCAGCACCGAGCCGGTCGCCAGTTCCTCGTGCTCGACCAGCGCCCTGCCCCGGCGGCGGGCCACCGACAGGGCCTGTTCGGCCTGCTTGTACGCGGCGGAGACGGCGATGGGGCCCGCCGGTGCGGAGAGGCCCACGACCACCCGGCCCTCCTCCGTCGCCGCCGGTTCGCGCGGGGGCCGTTCCGCATGGGCCTCCTGCGCCTCCGCGAACGCCGTGCAGGCGGCGACCGCGGCTCCGCCGTCCGCGGCCAGGACGACGAGCCGTTCGCCCTCGGGCACGGCCAGCAGCGCCTCGCCGGTCCGGAAGGCCGCCGCCTCCATCGCCTCGCCCAGCGCCGCCGGTGTCGCGGGGGCGGACGCCTCGGCGATGAGCAGCCGGAACGGGGCGTCGAGCAGCCCCCCGTACAGATCCCCGGCGACGGCCCGCGCGTGGTCCGGCTGGCCGGCGAGCAGCATGCGCAGCACCGCCGCGCCCAGCCGTTGCTCCGCGCCCTGGAGGGACCGGGAGCGGGCCGTGGTCAGGGTCAGCAGGGCGACCGCCGAGTGCATGGCGTACCGCTCGGCGGTGCCGGGTGCCGCACCCGTGCCGACGGCGAGTGCGCCGCGGACCCGGCGGCCGGTGCCCAGGGACTGGAGCTCGACCCGGTCCTCGGTGCCGCCGACGACCATGCTGGCCGGGGCGAGCCGCTCCCGCAGCCGTTCCACATCGGGGGTGAGCCGGGCGGCGCGGCGGGCGGCCCAGTCGGGGGCCGCGGCGACGACCGCGCCGGAGGCGTCGTACAGCGCGGCCCAGCCGTCGACATGGGCCGCGAGCCGGGTGAGGAGCTCACCGGGGCCGTCGCCCGAGAGTGCGGCCTTCGTCAGCTCCCGCTGGGCCTCGAACCCCGCGGTCACGGCCCGGTACTGATCGGCGGCGATCGCCGACGACACGGCCTTGGCGATGGCCAGGAACGGGGTGCGACGCGGCACTTCGAGGAGCGGCAGTCCGGCTTCCTCGGCGGCGTCGACCAGGGCCTGCGGTACGTCGTCGTAGTGGACGCCGACGGCGAAGCCCAGTCCGACGACTCCGGCTCCGGCCAGCCGCCGCACGTAGCGCCGCATCGCCTCGGGATTCTCGGCGTCGAGGTTGGTGGCGGTGACGAGCAGGAGTTCGCCGCCCTCCATGTAGGGGACGGGGTCGGTCAGCTCGCTGGCATGCGCCCAGCGGACGGGCGCGTCGAGCCGGTCCGCCCCCGCGCGCACCGTGAGTTTGAGCGCCGAATGCTGGACGAGCGAGGCGAGAGTGGGGGGCATGGGGACCGTGGGACCTCAGGGAGTCGATTTTCGCCGTCCCGTATGAACGGCTCCCCTCGATTCTGCCAGGGCGGCAGGGTCCGGGGTAGCCGCTCTCACGCCCCGGACCCCGCCCCCGTACCGCTCAGCCGCTCAGGTCCACCAGCAGCGGCGGCGCGTGCTCCCCCCGTACGGTCGTCAGGGACAGCACCGCGTGTCCGGCCGGCACCCGGTGGGCCAGTTCGGAGGCCGACCAGCGCTCCCGCTCGACCTGCCGCACGGTCACCGCGTCCGTGGTGACGGCCTTGCCGGTGACCAGCTTGCGGAAGGCGTGGATGGCGCGGGTCATCGGCTGGTCGGCGAAGACGGTGCGCTGGGTGACGTCGCGGGTCTCGACCCACTCCGTTCCCCAGGCCTCGGCGAACTTCTTCCCGTCCCACGTGGTGATCCCGGAGAACGCCATCCGGCAGCCGACCGCGCCGAGCAGCGCCGTGTGCAACTGCTCGGGCACGTCGTCGAGGGTGCGCAGGGTGAGTACGGCGCCGGCGTGCGCGGAGCGCAGCCGCTGGACTCCGCGGACGGTGTCGGGGGTGAGGGTGCGGGTCGCGTCGTCGAGGACCAGGCAGGCGAAGAGGGAGCGGTCGGCACGGGCGGCGGCGCCGGCGGTGAACTGGGCGAGGACCAGACGGGCCAGCACCCGGGAGGCCTCGGCGTGGCCGCGTTCGGGCAGGTCGATCCGGACCCGGAGCGGGTGCTCCAGTGCGCGCGGCGAGAAGGAGCGGGTCCTGCCCGTGGTGTCGAAGAACTCGGTGAAGGCGGGCCGGTCGAGCAGTGCCACCCGGTCGGCGAGCGCCGGGCCCGGGTCGCCGGGCGCCCCGGCCTGGCGGGCGCGGCCGTCGAGTTCGCGCCGCATTCCGGGGTGCCCCGCCGCGTGGAGCACCTTCCGCAGCGCGGTGAGTGCCTCGGGTACGCCGTCCAGGAGTTCGCGCAGTTCCGGTACGGAGGGGAAGCGGCCGTGGGCGGCCCGGAAGGGGCCGAGGAGCTGGGCGAGGGCCGTGGCGGCGCGCCGGCTGTCCACCTCGGGGAGGTCACCGACGAGGCCGTCGGCGAGAACGGTCGCGGCCTCGTCGGGGTCGGTGGTGCCGCCGTACAGGTCGAGGTCGTGCACCGAGGACGGGTCGCCGATCTTGATGACGACGTCGAATCCCTGGTCGCCGCCGAGCTGGGTACCGGCGGCGCACACGGCGACGACGGCGGCCTGTCCGGCGAGCGCCTGCAGAGCGAGGGATTCGACGACGGGCCGGATCAGAGCCCGGCTCTTGCCCGCTCCGGGCGGTCCGACGGCGAGCAGGGACGTGCCCAGCAGCCCGGGGTCGAGGGCGATGCCGCTGCCCCGACGGGCGTACGGGTTGCGCTCGCCGTCCTCGACGGTGCCGAGCCTGACCTGCTGGACCAGCAGATCGTGCCGGGCGGCGCGGACCGGGAGGTCACGCGCGCCCGAGGGGTGGGTGCAGGCGGCGGAGCCGTCGCGGAGCACGGTGTCGGTGAAGGCGGAGAGGCGGGAGTGGTCGGCGCGTACGGACGTCCAGGCACGGCGGATGCGGGCGTAGTCGACGTCGTTCATCCGCCCGGACCTGGTCTCCCCGGCGAGTTTGGCGGCGGCCTGGTGCTGTCCGGCGGCGCGCAGGTCGGGCCATTCGGCCGGGTCGTCCTCGCCGCCCTCGACGACGGCGTCCGCACCGGCGGGCATCTCCGGTTTCGCCGTGTCGCGGGTGTCCCGGCCGGGTGCCGGCTGCGGGGACCGGTTGCGGCGCCATGCCTCGGCCCAGCGACCCAGCCTGGCGAACGGCCACACGATCACCAGGGTCAGCAAGGTGTACAACCCGTAGCTGATCACCGGGGACATCGGCTGGTCGGGGCCCAGCCAGGAGCCGGGAACCAGGCCGAAGGCCAGTACCATCCCCGGCACGGTCCCGTTCCAGACGAGGGTCCAGACCAGCAGCGCGCCGACCGCCGCACCGACCGCCCGTGCCGCTGCGCCCCGGGCGGCGACGCAGCGCTCGAAGGCGGCCGGCCAGTTGCCCAGTCGGCCGAATCCGTAGACGAGGCCCCCGATGATCAGCAGCCGGTAGATGTCGAGGGCGCGGACCGCGCCCCGGGTCTGCGGTGCGTCGCCGAAGGGCCCCCACCAGTCGCCGGGGGTGAACAGCTTCAGCGGGACCCGCCAGTACGGGATGTAGTTGTTGCGCCAGAGCGACCAGACGAGGACGCAGGCCAGCAGCGAGATCACCGCGCCGCTCACCAGCGTGCGGTCCGGGGTGCGCTCCTTCTCCTCGGCGGGCCGGGGGGCATGGCCGAGCCGCCAGACACCGGGTTCCGCGGCGGGCCTCGGGGTGCGGAGCCAGTCCCCCAGGGAGGGGCCCGTGGCGGGGGCGTATCCCGGCCTCGGCGGCAGTTCGGGAGGCGGCGGATCCGCCGGACGCGGCACCGGTGGACCCGAGCGGGTACCGCGTGAGTCGTACGTGCCCTCGGTGTCCATGTGCTGTCCCTCGTCCCCTGACCAGCGCCGACCGGTAACTCCGGGCGCACGCGCCCGAAGTCATCAATCTAGTGCCCCGGGCCACCCCGTCGGACGCGGTCCGGCGGGAAGTCTCCGCCCGTGCCCCGGGAGCCCCCGGACCCGTCCGCGCGCCGCCGCGGCCCGGCCCCGCACCCCTCGCTATGTCCGTGGCGGACAACGGCGTCCGGCCACCACTCCCGAACGGAACATGCCACACCCCCGGGCCCGCCCATAGCCTGCAGGAAGAGAAGCGTCCGAAACACCCCACAGGAGCCCCTCATGACCGCAATTCCGCAGGAGCGCCGCGTCGTCACTGCCATTCCCGGCCCGAAGTCGGTGGAGCTGCAGGCCCGCCGGCTCGCGACGGTGGCCGCAGGTGTGGGCTCCACCCTGCCGGTGTTCACCGCCCGCGCCGGTGGCGGGATCATCGAGGACGTGGACGGCAACCGTCTGATCGACCTCGGTTCCGGTATCGCCGTGACGTCGGTCGGCGCCTCCGCCGAGGCCGTCGTGCGCCGCGCGTCCGCGCAGCTCGCCGACTTCACCCACACCTGTTTCATGGTCACGCCGTACGAGGGGTACGTCGAGGTCTGCGAGCAGCTCGCCGAGCTGACGCCGGGTGACCACGCGAAGAAGTCCGCGCTGTTCAACTCGGGGGCCGAGGCCGTCGAGAACGCGGTGAAGATCGCCCGCGCCTACACCAAGCGCACCGCGGTCGTCGTCTTCGACCACGGCTACCACGGCCGCACCAACCTCACGATGGCGCTGACCGCGAAGAACATGCCGTACAAGCAGGGCTTCGGCCCGTTCGCGCCCGAGGTCTACCGGGTGCCGGTGGCGTACGGCTACCGCTGGCCGACCGGTGCCGAGAACGCCGGTGCGGAGGCGTCCGCCCAGGCCATCGACCAGATCACCAAGCAGATCGGGGCGGACAACGTCGCCGCGATCATCATCGAGCCGGTGCTCGGTGAGGGCGGCTTCATCGAGCCGGCCAAGGGCTTCCTCCCGGCGATCGCCCAGTTCGCCAAGGACAACGGCATCGTCTTCGTCGCGGACGAGATCCAGTCCGGCTTCTGCCGTACCGGCCAGTGGTTCGCCTGCGAGGACGAGGGCATCGTCCCCGACCTGATCACCACCGCCAAGGGCATCGCGGGCGGGCTTCCGCTCTCCGCCGTGACCGGCCGCGCCGAGATCATGGACGCCGCCCACGCCGGTGGCCTCGGTGGCACCTACGGCGGAAACCCGGTGGCCTGCGCGGGTGCGCTCGGCGCCATCGAGACGATGCGCGAGCTGGACCTGAACGGGAAGGCGAAGCGCATCGAGGAGGTCATGAAGGGCCGCCTCGCCGAGATGCAGGCGAAGCTGCCGAACGGCGATGTCATCGGTGACATCCGCGGCCGCGGCGCGATGATCGCGATCGAGCTGGTGAAGTCCGGCACGAAGGACCCCCACCCGGAGGCCGCCGCGAAGCTCGCCAAGGCCTGCCACGCGGAGGGCGTGCTGGTCCTCACCTGCGGCACCTACGGCAACGTCCTGCGCTTCCTCCCGCCGCTGGTGATCGGCGAGGACCTGCTGAACGAGGCCCTCGGCGTCATCGAGCAGGCTTTCGGCCAGATCTGATCTGTGCGAATCCCCCGGCGGTGACGGACGGCGTTTCCGCCGGGGATGCAGGGCCCGCGTGAGGGCCTGTGAAGAAGGTGTGGGGGGCCGATGGCGGGATCTGTTTCCGTCTGTCGGTCCCCCGTCCGCTGACGTACGGTTTCCGCAGATGAGAGAAACACCCCGCCCGCAGGGGACTGCCGGCGACGCCGGGCCGGAGCTTCCCCAGCACCGTCCTGGCCGTGCCTTCGCGCACACCACTGGAGCCTCTGGCTCCGGAACTCCTCACCGATCGGATGGCCGCCCGCCCCAAACCCCCCGGGGCGCGCGGCAAACCGGTCCGACCGGCCGCCCCGGAACCACCCCCCCTGTTCCCGGGCGGCCGGCTCTTCTCGTTTCCGCGGCGTCCTGCCTCCTGGCGCTCTTCGCGCTCACCACCTGGCAGGTCGCGGCCGGCGGCCCGCTGCGCGGGGCGGACGAGCGGACCGCGCGGGCCGTCGTCGGACACGGCCCCGCTCCCCTGACCGAATTCCTCGCCGATCTCGGCACCCTGCAGATCGCGCTTCCCGTGCTGGGCTGCGCGATCGTCCGGGCACTGGTGCGCGGCGCACGCCGGGAGCCGCTGTACGCGGCGCTCACCATGGCGGCGGTGCCCCTCCTCGTCGTCCCGCTGAAGGACTGGATCGCCCGGCCCGGACCGCTGACCGACGCCATCGGCTACTACCCGTCCGGCCACGCGGCGACGGCCGCGGTGGCGTACGGGGCGGCGGCGCTGCTGACCGCGCCGTACACGGGGCGGGCGTGGATGATGCCCGTCGCCGCTGTCCTGCTGACCACGGCGACGGGCATCGGTCTGGTGCTGCGCGGCTACCACTGGCCGCTGGACGTGCTGGGCAGTTGGTTCCTGTGCGGGCTGCTGCTTCTTCCCCTGGGGCTCGGCCGCCGGACCGGGCACCGGTTCCGCCGGCCGTAGCCGCAGGCGTCAGCTGCCGAAATAGGCGTCGAAGTTCTTGGAGAACTCCCCGTTGTTGAAGCGGTCCCAGTTGATCGACCACGTCATCAGTCCGCGCAGCCCCGGCCACGTGCCGTGCGTGGCGTACGAGCCGCAGTCGGTCTTCTTCGTCAGGCAGTTCAGCGCCTTGGTGACCTCGGCGGGCGAGGTGTAACCGTTGCCTGCCTGGGTGGAGGCGGGCAGGCCGATGGAGACCTGGTCGGGTCGGAGCCCCGGGAAGACCTTGGTCTGGTCGCCCGCCACCGGGAAGCCGGCGAGCAGCATGTCGGTCATGGCGATGTGGAAGTCCGCGCCGCCCATCGAGTGGTACTGGTTGTCCAGGCCCATGACCGAGCCCGAGTTGTAGTCCTGGACGTGCAGCAGGGTCAGGTCGTCGCGCAGCGCGTGGATGACCGGGAGGTAGGCACCGGCGCGGGGGTCCTGGCCGCCCCAGGGGCCCGAGCCGTAGTACTGGTGGCCGAGCTGCACGAAGAAGGTCTCGGGGGCCATGGTGAGGACGAACGTGTCGCCGTACTTGGCCTTGAGGGTCTTCACCGCGGAGATCAGGTTGACGATGACCGGGGTGGTGGGGTTGCGGAAGTCGGTGTCCCCGGTGTTCAGCGAGAGCGAGTGGCCCTCGAAGTCGATGTCGAGGCCGTCCAGACCGTACTCGTCGATGATCTTGCTGACCGAGGAGACGAAGGTGTCACGGGCGGCGGTGGTGGCGAGCTGCACCTGGCCGTTCTGACCGCCGATGGAGATCAGCACCTTCTTCCCCGCGGCCCGCTTGGCCTTGATGGCCGCCTTGAACTCGGCCGCCGACTCGACGTTCGGGCACTCGGTGACCGGGCAGAGCGAGAAGCGGATGTCGCCGGAGGTGACCGAGGTCGGCTCGCCGAAGGCCAGGTCGATGACGTCCCAGGAGTCGGGTACGTCCGCCATCCGCGTGTAGCCGGAGCCGTTGGCGAAGCTGGAGTGCAGATAGCCGACGAGCGCGTGGGCGGGCAGGGAGCCGCCGCCTCCGCCGCCCGCCGTGGTGGTGGCGGAGACGGCGGCGGACCTGGCGGACTCACCGGCGGAGTTGGTCGCGGCGACCTGGAAGCTGTACGCGGTCGACGCGGCCAGGCCCGTCACGGTGGCGGAGGTGCCGGTGACCGAGAGGACCTTCGCGCCGCCCCGGTAGACGTTGTAGCCGGTGGCGCCCGAGGAGCCGGTCCAGGTGAGGTCGACCGAGGAGGCGGTGGCCGTGCCGGCCTTCAGTCCGGTGGGGGTGGCCGGGAGCGCGACCGGGTCGCCGCCGGGGCCGATCAGGGTGAGGTCGTCGGCGTAGTAGGCGGGGGTGCCGTACCAGCCGTGGGTGTAGACGGTCACCGAGGTGGTGGCGGGCCCGGTCCTGAAGGTGGTGGTGAGCTGCTTCCAGTCGGCCGCCGACTGGGTCCAGGTGGACACGTCGGTCGTGCCCGTGCCGTCCGCGCCGAGGTAGACGTAACTGCCCTGCACCCAGGCGCTCAGCGTGTACGTGGAGTCCGGCTCGACCGTCACGGACTGGGAGCATCTGGCGTTGTCGCCGCCCGCGGGTGTCGCCTTCAGCGCCGAAATGCCGGTGTGGACAGGGGTGCTGACGGCGGCTCCGCTGCCGGCGGTACAGCTCCAGCCGTCCAGTCCGGCCTCGAAGCCGCCGTTGCGCGCCAGATCGGAGTCGGCCGCGGCGGCGGACGGGGCGGCGGCGAGACCACCGGCGGCGAGCAGGGCCGCCGAGAAGGCGGCCAGAAGTCCGGTCAATCGGGCGGGGGGTCCCGTGCGTTCCACAACGGCCTCCGTGCATGGGGGAATTGAGTGCGGCGGCCACAACATGGTCCAGACCAATCAGGTTGTCAAGACCTCTGGCAGCACTCCTGCGCGGCGGCGGCCGCACCCGGGCTGCTCCGGTGTGCGGCCGTCCGCGTCCCTCGTTCCCCCGGCCGGCCCGCTCCGCTCCCCGTCAGTTCCCGCCGCTCCCGGCCCTCCCGGCGGCCGCCTCATGCATCGCGAGCTCCAGAAGCGCCGCGTCGACGAGCGTTCCCGAGCCGTCCGGCGGGATCAGCCAGTGCATCCCGCCCAGGGCCTCCCGCCCCGGGTGCGGCACGACGATCCAGGTCCCCTGCCCCGCCCCCCGTACGCCGGTGCCGAGCCAGCGGCCGGCGGTGCCCGGCGGCACGAAGAAACCCGTGCGGGCATCGCCGGAATCGGAGAGGACCGGTCCGGGCCGGTCGATGAGCCGGGTGAGCACATCGAGCGCCGGACAGCCCAGCTCACCCGGAAGAATCAGTACGTCCCAGCGCCGGCCGGCGGGCAGGAGCGCGATCCCCTCGGGATTGCGCTCCCATTCCCACCGGCAGGCGTCCGGATCCGGCGCCACCGATACGAGCCACTCGACTGCTGCTTTGGCCCCCGCGCCAGCCATGACCGGCCTCCATTCCGTGTGCACCGGCCATGCGTTGCCGGTGTGTCCACACGGGAGAGAGGGGTGGCGCCGAACCATGACGCGACTTCGGGCCACCAATGGGCAGTGAACTGGGTCACGTCGCGCCGGACCGCGCTCAACTGTCGAAACCGAGCCCCAGCCGGTCCATCGTCCGCAGCCACAGATTGCGGTGCCCGCCGTTGCTGTCCGCCCTGGCCAGGGACCTCTTGGTGAGTTCGATCCCGCCCCAGGCGAAGGGCTCCGGCGGGAACGGCATCGGCTTCTTGCGGACCATTTCCAGAGCGGTCCTTTCATTCCGTTCGCCCGCCAGCAGATCGAGCATCACATCGGCCCCGAAACGGGTCGCTCCGACGCCGAGTCCGGTATATCCGGCGGCATAGGCGACCCGGCCCTGATGGGCCGTACCGAAGAATGCGGAAAAGCGGGAACAGGTGTCGATCGCCCCGCCCCAGGCGTGGCTGAACCGGATTCCGGCCAATTGCGGGAAACAGTCGAAGAACTGCCCCGCGAGCTTGAGGAAGGTCTCCGGGCGCTGGTCGAGATCGGCGCTCAGCCGGCCGCCGTAGGGATAGATCGCGTCATAGCCGCCCCACAGGATCCGGTGGTCGGCCGACATCCGGAAGTAGTGGAACTGGTTGGCGCTGTCGCCCAGCCCCTGCCGGTTCTTCCAGCCGATGGAGGCGAGCTGGTCGGCGGTGAGGGGTTCCGTCATCAGCGCGTAGTCGTAGACCGGCACGGTGTACGGGCGGACCCGCTTGACCAGGGACGGGAAGATGTTCGTACCGAGGGCGACGCGGCGCGCGAAGACCCTTCCGTACGGCGTGCGGACCGCCATTCCGGCGCTGGTCCTGGCCAGTTCGAGTCCTCGGGTGTGCTCGTACACCCGGACCCCCAGGCCGATGCAGGCCCGCTTCAGTCCCCAGGCCAGCTTGGCGGGGTGCAGCATGGCGACCCCGCGCCGGTCCCAGAGTCCGCCGAGGAACGTGGGCGAGTCGACCTCGGCGCGCAGCGCGTCCCGGTCCAGGAATTCCAGCCCGGTGAATCCGAGCTTTTCGGCCTCCTGGTGCCATTCGTGAAGCTCTTCGAGCTGGTGGGGTTCGGTGGCGACGTCGATTTCGCCGGTGCGCTCGAATTCGCAGTCGATGGAATAGCGGGCGACGGCGGCCTCGATGGCGTCGAGGTTCCGCTCGCCCAGCTCCTCCAGCTTCTTGATCTCGTCCGGCCAGCGCTCCAGGCCGTTGGGCAGGCCATGGGTGAGGGAGGCGGCGCAGAATCCGCCGTTGCGGCCCGAGGCGGCCCAGCCCACCTCGTGCCCCTCGATCAGGACGACGTCCCGCTCCGGATCGCGTTCCTTGGCGATCAGCGCGGTCCACAGTCCGCTGTATCCGCCGCCGACGACGAGGAGATCGCAGTGTTCGTCACCGGTGAGCGCGGGCAGCGCGTCGGGCCTGCCCGGGTCGTCCAGCCAGAACGAGACCGGCTTGGCGTCGGAGAGTGATTGTGCAGCAGTACGCATGGCGGCTGGGGCCATGGTTTCCAACTCCTTCGGGGCTTTCTATCGTGCGGTGTTCTTCCGCCGGTTCGCGATGAGCTGGCCGACGACAACCACCAGCACCGCGATGACGAACATCGCCGTACCGATGACGTTGATCTGCACGGGCGTGCCGCGCTGTGCCGAACCCCAGACGAACATGGGGAAGGTCACGGTGGAGCCCGCGTTGAAATTGGTGATGATGAAATCGTCGAAGGAGAGCGCGAAGGCGAGCAGCGCTCCCGCCGCGATTCCGGGGGCGGCGATCGGCAGCGTCACGCGCAGGAAGGTCTGCACGGGCCCCGCGTACAGATCGCGGGCCGCCTCCTCCAGTCGCGGGTCCATCGACATCACACGGGCCTTGACCGCGGTCACGACGAAGCTCAGGCAGAACATGATGTGCGCGATGAGGATCGTCCAGAAGCCGAGCTGCGCCCCCATGTTGAGGAAGAGCGTGAGCAGCGAGGCGGCCATGACGACCTCGGGCATCGCCATCGGCAGGAAGATCAGTGAGCTGATCGCGCCGCGCGCCCGGAAACGGTAGCGGACCAGCGCGAAGGAGATCATCGTGCCGAGGACGGTCGCGCCGACGGTGGCCCAGGTGGCGATCTGCAGGGACAGGGAGAGCGAGCCGCACATGTCGGCGACGCCGCAGGGGTCCTTCCAGGCGTCCAGGGAGAAGTGCTGCCAGGCGTAGTTGAAGCGCCCCTTCGGCTTGTTGAACGAGAACACCATCACGACGATGTTCGGAAGGATCAGGTAGGCGAGGGTCAGCAGACCCGCGATGACGATCAGATTCCGGCGGATCCAGCGCAGTACGGGCATCAGACCAGGTCCTCCGTCCCGGAGCGGCGGATGTAGACGGTGACCATGATCAGGACGACCGCCATGAGGATGAAGGAGAGCGCGGCCGCCGTCGGATAGTCGAGGACGCGCAGGAACTGGGTCTGGATGACGCTGCCGACCATCTTGGTGTCGGTGGAGCCCAGCAGTTCCGCGTTGACGTAGTCACCGCTGGCCGGGATGAAGGTCAGCAGCGTTCCGGAGACGACACCCGGCATGGAGAGCGGGAAGGTCACCTTGCGGAAGGTGGTGGCGGGGGTGGCGTACAGGTCGCCGGCCGCCTCGTGCAGCCTGCCGTCGATCCGCTCCAGCGAGGTGTAGAGCGGCAGGATCATGAACGGCAGGAAGTTGTACGTGAGACCGCAGACCACCGCCATCGGCGTGGCCAGCACCCGGTTCGACTCGGTCCAGCCGAGCCAGCTGGTGACGTCCAGGACGTGCAGTGTGTTCAGTACGTCGACGACCGCGCCGCCGTCCGCGAGGATCGTCTTCCAGGCGAGCGTACGGATCAGGAAGCTGGTGAAGAAGGGCGCGATGACCAGCACGAGGACGACGTTGCGCCAGCGGCCGGCCTTGAAGGCGATGAGGTACGCGAGCGGGTAGCCGAGCAGCAGGCACAGGATCGTGGCGGTGCCCGCGTACAGCAGGGACCGGATGAACTGCGGGTAGTAGTCCGTCAGCGCGTCCCAGTACGTCTGGAAGTGCCAGGTGACCTCGAAGCCCTTCTCCAGGGAGCCGGTCTGTACGGAGGTCGACGCCTGGTAGACCAGCGGCAGCGCGAAGAAGACGACGAGCCACAGAATGCCGGGGAGCAGCAGCCAGTAGGGGACGAGGCGCTTGCGGGCGGAGGCCTTGCGTACCTGCGGTTCGGCGGTGGGCGCGGTGGGCGGCGCCTCGGTGACGGTCACGCCGCGTCCTCCACCGTCTCCACACCGGCGTCGATGTCTTGCGTCGCGTCCAGACCGAAGGTGTGCGCCGGGTTCCAGTGCAGCACGACCTCGGCACCGGGGACGAGCCGGCCGTCGCGCTCGATGTTCTGCTCGTAGACCTGGAGGGCCTTGCCCGCCGGGCTCTCCACCACGTACTGCGTGGACACTCCGATGAAGCTGGAGTCGACGATCCGTCCGGTGGCCCGGTTGCGGCCGTCGGCTATCGCGTCCGCGTCGTCGGCGTGCGCGAGCGAGATCTTCTCCGGGCGTACGCCGAGCAGCAGCTTGCCGCCGTTCACGGTCGGGGCCGTACATCGGTCGGCGGGCAGCCGCAGCTTCCCGTCGCCGGCCGCGACGACGACGTCGGTGCCCGCGGAGACGATCTCGCCCTCGATGAGGTTGGAGGTGCCGAGGAAGTTGGCGACGAAGGTCGTCTTCGGGTTCTCGTACAGATCGGCGGGGGCGCCGAGCTGTTCGACCCGGCCCCCGTTCATCACCGCGACGGTGTCGGCCATGGTCATGGCCTCCTCCTGGTCGTGGGTGACGTGGATGAAGGTGATGCCGACCTCGGTCTGGATGCGCTTGAGCTCCAGCTGCATCTGGCGGCGCAGCTTGAGGTCGAGGGCGCCGAGCGGCTCGTCGAGGAGAAGCACCTGCGGGTGGTTGATCAGGGCGCGGGCGACGGCGACGCGCTGCTGCTGGCCGCCGGAGAGCTGGTGCGGTTTGCGCTTGGCGAAGTCGCCGAGCTGGACGAGCTCCAGCATCTCGTCGACCTGCTTCTTCACCGACTTGATGCCGCGCCGGCGCAGACCGAAGGCGACGTTCTCGGAGATGTCGAGGTGCGGGAAGAGCGCGTAGCTCTGGAAGACCGTGTTGACGGGCCGCTTGTACGGGGGCAGGTCGGTGATGTCGCGGCCGCCGAGGAAGACGGTGCCGGTGGTCGCCTCCTCCAGCCCCGCGATCATCCGCAGGGTGGTGGTCTTGCCGCAGCCGGACGCGCCGAGCAGCGCGAAGAACGAGCCCTGCGGGACGGTCAGGTCGAGCGGCTTGACGGCGGCGAAGGAGCCGTACGTCTTGCTGATCCCGGTGAGGCGGACATCGCCGCCTGTCTGCTGCTGTGTCATGGATCGAAGTCCCAGTGGTGTCAGGGGGAGATCGGGGAAGGGGAACGCGCGGCGGTCAGGCGCCGATGAGCTTGGCGAACTTCTCCTCGTACGCCGTTTCTTCCTCGGGCGTCAGGGAGCGGAAGGCGTGCGACCGGGCCGCCATCTCCTCGTCCGGAAGGATCAGGACGTTGTCGGCCATCGCCTGGTCGATCTTGGCCAGCTCGTCGCGGACTCCGTCGACCGGACAGACGAAGTTGATGTACGCGGCGAGTTCGGCGGCGACCGCCGGCTCGTAGTAGTGGTCGATGAGCTTCTCGGCGTTGGTCTTGTGCCGCGCCTTCACCGGGACGAGCAGGTTGTCGCTGGAAATGAGGTAGCCGGCGGCCGGGATGGCGTACTTGATGTCCGGGTTTCCGGCCTGGAGCTGGATGATGTCGCCGGCCCAGGCGACGCAGGCGGCGATGTCGCCCTTGTCGAGGTCGGCGGTGTAGTCGTTGCCGGTGAAGCGCCGGATCTGGTTCCTGTCGACGCCCTTCTGGAGCCGTCCGATCGCGGCATCGTAGTCGGCGTCGGTGAAGGTGCCGGGGTTCTTGCCCATGTCCAGCAGGGTCATACCGACGGTGTCGCGCATCTCCGAGAGGAAACTGACCCGCCCCTTGAGCTTCGGGTCGTCGAGCAGCTGGCTGACGGAATCGACCTTGCGGCCGCCGGTCGCCTTGGAGTTGTAGGCGATGACGGCGGGGATGCCCGCCCACGGGTACGAGTGGGCGCGGCCCGGGTCCCAGTCCGGGGTGCGGAACTGGGCCGAGAGGTTGGCGTAGGCGTGCGGCAGATGCGACGGGTCGAGCTTCTGCGCCCAGCCGAGGCGAACGATGCGGGCGGCCAGCCAGTCGGTGACGCAGATGAGGTCGCGGCCGGTGTCCTGGCCGGCCGCGAGCTGCGGCTTGATCTTGCCGAAGAACTCGACGTTGTCGTTGATGTCCTCGGTGTACTTGACCTTGATCCCGGTGCGCTTCGTGAACGCCTCCAGCGTCGGCCGGTGCTTGCCGTCGTCGGTGACGTCCATGTACTCGGTCCAGTTGGAGAAGTTGACCTGCTTCTCCTGGGCCGAGTGGTCGTCCGAGGCCGCCGCGGCATCCCCTTCCCGCTTCGCCGGCGGGATGCCGCATGCGCTCAGCGTCCCCAGCCCGCCGATCGCGAGCGCCCCCAGGCCGGAGGCGCGGAGTAGCGAACGGCGGGTCAGGGCGCCCCGGCCGCTGGTCAGACTGCGTCGCATCGCGGCCAGCTGGGCCGCGGAGAGGCGCTCGGGCTCGTACTGCTCCATGCGCGTTGCCCTTTCGGGTGTGTGTGGCCGGGGGCGGCCGGGTTATCGGTCCCCGAAGATCGTGCGGTGCCAGTCCTTGCGGGCGACCGCGGTGTTGTCGTACATGACGTGCTTGACCTGCGTGTACTCCTCGAAGGAGTACGAGGACATGTCCTTGCCGAAGCCGCTGGCCTTGTATCCGCCGTGCGGCATCTCGCTGATGATCGGAATGTGGTCGTTGACCCAGACGCAGCCCGCCTTGATCTCGCGGGTGGCGCGGTTCGCCCGGTACAGGTCGCGGCTCCAGGCGGAGGCGGCGAGCCCGTACGGGGTGTCGTTGGCGAGGCGGATGCCCTCGTCGTCGGTGTCGAAGGGCAGCACGACGAGGACCGGGCCGAAGATCTCCGACTGGACGATCTCGCTGTCCTGGGCGGCACCGGCGACCAGGGTCGGCCGGTAGTAGGCCCCGGCCGCCAGTTCGCCGCCGGGCGCCTCGCCCCCGGTGACCACGGTGGCGTACGCGCGGGCGCGCTCGACGAATCCGGCGACCCGGTCCCGCTGGGCATGGCTGATCAGCGGGCCGAGGTCGGTCGCCGGGTCGAAGGGGTCGCCGAGCCGGACGGTTTCCATGAGTTCGGCGACGCCCTGCACGAAGGCGTCGTAGAGGGGGCGCTGGACGTAGGCGCGGGTGGCGGCGGTGCAGTCCTGGCCGGTGTTGATGAGCGCTCCGGCGACCGCGCCGTGGACCGCGGCTTCGAGGTCGGCGTCGTCGAAGACGACGAAGGGTGCCTTGCCGCCGAGTTCGAGGTGGAGGCGCTTGACGGTGGAGGTGGCGATCTCCGCGACCCGCTTGCCGACGGCGGTGGAGCCGGTGAAGGAGGTCATGACGACGTCCGGGTGGCCGACGAGGTGCTCGCCGGCGTCCTTGCCCGCGCCGGTGACAATGTTGATCACACCGTCCGGGATGCCCGCCTCCGTGGCCGCCTGGGCGAACATCAACGAGGTCAGCGGGGTGATCTCGGCGGGCTTGAGCACGATCGTGTTGCCCGCGGCGACGGCCGGGAGGATCTTCCAGGCGGCCATCTGGAGCGGGTAGTTCCAGGGCGCGATGGAGCCGACGACGCCGATCGCCTCCCGGCGTACGTAGGAGGTGTGGTCGCCGTCGTACTCGGCCGCCGACTTGCCCTCCAGATGGCGGGCGGCACCCGCGAAGAAGGAGGTGTTGTCGACGGTGCCGGGCACGTCGAACTCGGTGGAGAGCTTGATCGGCTTTCCGCACTGGAGGGACTCGACGTACGCGAAGTCGTCGGCCTGCTCGGCGAGGACGGCGGCGAAGCGGTGCATCGCCTCGGCCCGCTCGGCCGGAGTCGCCCCCGACCAGCCGGGGAACGCCTCGCGTGCGGCGGCGACAGCCGCGTCGACGTCGGCGGTGCCCGCCAGTTCGTAGCGGTGGACGGTCTCGCCCGTGGCCGGATTCACCACCTCGTGGTGACGTCCCGATGTACCGGACCGCAGCTTTCCGCCGATGTACTGTGCGCCGTCCGCGAAGCGGTCCCGCACCTGGATGCCGTTGCCCATGACGCTCTCCTCCGCCACGTTCCCGGGAATACGGGAGCGGCGTAGTCTCTGCTCGATTTGAGTGCCGATCCTGACAGAGGGGATCGACCCCAACAAGTGATTCCGTTGTTGCCTTTTGGTTACGCGACGGAATCCTTCGACCATGTGTCGCGTCAGTGCGGAAATCCCCGTACGGAGTGTCAGTGGCGGATGCCAGACTCGCGTGTCATGGAACACATGGACGACCTCCTGGCGCGGTCCGCGCGCGGCGAGAAAGTGAAGTACCTGCACTTCTGGGGGCACCGCCCCCGGCCCGACGGCCGCATCGGTGCGAGCTGTCTCAGCCAGTGGTGGCCGTCGCCCTTCACGGTCGACGGCGTGACCTACGCGTCGGCCGAGCACTGGATGATGGCCGCGAAGGCGCGGCTGTTCGGCGACACGGACGCGGAGGTCCGGGCGGTGTCGGCGAAGAGTCCGGCCCAGGCGAAGAAGGCGGGCCGGCTGGTCCGCGGGTTCGACGAGGCGGTGTGGGTGCGCGAGCGGTACGCGCTGGTGGTGGCCGGCAGCGTCCACAAGTTCCGCCACCACCCTCAGCTGCGGGAATTCCTGCTGAACACCGGGGACCGGATCCTGGTCGAGGCCAGCCCCATGGACCGGATCTGGGGCATCGGACTGGCCGCGGACGACCCGCGGGCGGAGAATCCGGCGACCTGGCGGGGGCTGAATCTGCTGGGGTTCGCGCTGATGGACGCGCGGGCGGAGCTGCGCGGGTCCTGAGGCGGCCTGATCCAAACGAAGGACCCGATAAGGGTGTCCCGTAGACGCCCGACGGCCGGGCGGGCCGGAGAAGTCCGGCCCCCCCCCGGCGGGGGGGGGGTGGGGGGGGCGGGGGCCCCGGGGGGCGGGGGGCCCACCAAATGCCCACCGCGGACCCCCCCCGGGGGTGGGTTAG